>JAPOTY010000001.1:0-21421 GCA_026708965.1 Gammaproteobacteria bacterium
AATCAGCCGCATGAATCCCCAATACTTAACCGTCCACGAAAACGGGGCAACTCCAGACTGCTTTTGGGGAAGATAGGGATTACTTTCTTGTTGTCTTAGCGCCACCTATTCCTGACTGATAGACTCCCAATAGCCGTCGCATCCGCCCCAAGCGTGTTGTCTTAGCGCCACCTATTCCTGACTGATAGACTCGATGCTTACGAGATTCGTAAGGTCGGGCGGTTGTCTTAGCGCCACCTATTCCTGACTGATAGACTGCCCCGGATTCCACCCCGCCCGGCCCCGTCGTTGTCTTAGCGCCACCTATTCCTGACTGATAGACTCGCGCGCGGCCTACCCGCTGGCGCGCGACGGTTGTCTTAGCGCCACCTATTCCTGACTGATAGACTCGGCATCTCGGTGACCTACGACGATTTAAAGTTGTCTTAGCGCCACCTATTCCTGACTGATAGACTCGTAAGGATTTTGCGGGCCGCGTCAATGCGGTTGTCTTAGCGCCACCTATTCCTGACTGATAGACTGCCTTTGCAGATCGCCCGCTTGTCGTTGTAGTTGTCTTAGCGCCACCTATTCCTGACTGATAGACTTGCGGGCATGGCAAGCCCGACGGCTCCATCGTTGTCTTAGCGCCACCTATTCCTGACTGATAGACTGAGCGCGCCGAGCGACACGACGACCACCGAGTTGTCTTAGCGCCACCTATTCCTGACTGATAGACTTCCGGCGCGCCAAGCAATTGTTTAATAAAGAGAAAGAGCCAGTTCCCACGGATGGGAACTGGCTAAAACAAATGATATTGCTTGGCCGCGCCATGGGTTTTTCTTTGTTTTCGGGCATAGTAACGCCGCATATTCGAGAACTGCTTGTCCGTAATGGAAAGAACATCCACCTTGCCCCCAGGAGGCAAAAGCGATGGAATCTTATCGCTTACAGCAGTCGCTTTTTCTCCTGAGGGACAATATTTGAGATAAACGGAAAACTGCGACATCTCGAAGCCGAGGTCCAGCAGGCTGTTGCGGAAACCGGTTGCCTGCTTACGCTCAGTACGGGTGCCTACCGGCAGATCGAACATCACGAAGAGCCACATAATGCGATACGGGCTAAGGCCAAGACTATTCATGGTAGCGAATGCAGCGGTGCCGGAAGATGTGGCAGCACGTCTTCCATGGGCTCTCCCTGACAGTATCGGGAAAAAGCGCGGCACACTCTGACCGCGACCAGCGAAACGGGAGAAAACCCTTCGGCCATCGGCAAGGGAAGCGTGGGCAAGGATGCCAGCCGTGCCTTGCTATCAGCGGTCAGTTCGGCGGAATAACTATCTCGCATTTGCCATACCACGAAGTCGGCGATAGGACGAAAGGGTTCGAGGAGGTCATCGACCAAGTTCAGGGGGTTCTGCGGATTTCTGTGGTGAACGCTGAAGCTCGGGTGCAATCCCGCGCCGATAACCCCCCTGGCAACACAGGCGCGCAACACGGTGTAACCGTAGTTCAATGCGGCATTCAGTCCTGGCATCATGCGGTCACGACGGAACTCGGAGCCAAAAAGCCTCTGCCAATAAGCGCGTGCTGCTTGAGCCTCAAGATTGTCCGGGTCCCCCGATCTCACTTTCCGCAGCATGAGAACAAGATCCTGATTGGCTTTGCCAGCGCGGTCCAATACCTCCGCCTGATTCTTGATTTTTGCACGCACGATATGTTGCCAAATGCGTTTGCGGCGAGGTTGAGACAGCTTCGTCTGCGCCCGCATCACCCCAAATTGCCTGACGGCCCCCTGAACCGGAATAGTCCAAGTGCTAGGCAAGTAGTTCCTGCCGCATGTCACCAAAGGAATATTGCGCTGCGCCAGCTGATCCAGCAATTCGGTAGAAATAGTGGAACCAGGCACCGAAACCAGCACTGCCGCTATGTCATCCAGCGGCACTTGTCCAATTTGCTCGCCGTGCTTGTGAACCTGAAGGAAGCCTCTCGACTTCTTCAGCCAATGCCCCGGATCAGTAATCTCTACGACTTGACCGACCATCGGGCCTTGCGGTCATGCTTGTCGGCGACGCGGCGGGCGGCGTTGCTCGTAGCTTACGCGTCCGGTTGGGCTGACATGTGCTTTTCGCGCTTTGCGGCTCTTTAGCGGATTGGCGCTTACAAGCAGATACTTAAACGGATCCTCATTGCTTCTGTTCCGGCTATCCACATTGGCCTCATGAAGTTCGGCGAAAGACAATTGTCCGCTCCGGCTAACCAATTGCAAACGATACAATTTTCTTTCACCGCCATGTTCCATTTCCACGCAATCGTTAATCTGCAACCTCATGACTAATTTAGCCGCTGGATGGGGTCGGCAGGTCTGGCCCGCTTGGAAATGAGACTGGTTGGCCTCAAACCGGGAAATCACTACGCCTTCCCACTTGTCGGCCTTTTTATGCCCTTTCGGAAATGCGTAAATCTCAATACCCCAGTTGCTATCGCCCTTATACGCCTTGTAGGGCTTCCCCGCTGCATCCATGATAGGAATAACCGATAAAGTTTCAGTTCTCCGAAGGTGCCGTATTCCCCTGCGGCGCGCCAGATCCTGCACGGCCTTGGCCTCTTCGCCAGCTTCCGCTGCCTCGAACGCACCTCGGAAATCTTCCCTCAATCGGCAATCCCTGATGCGTTCAATGTCCTTGAGCGTTTTGAACGCCGAAGCTGGCTTGCGAGTGACAACTTCGTACAAGTTGCCCTTCTGCGCTTTTTCGATAATTCCATACGCTGTCTCATTGTGCAGTTGTCCGTCGGTAGCTCCCGGGCGCAATTTTTTGCGTCTCACCTTATGTGAAACAACGATATTCCGAACGGCCTCCGCAACCTCGGCACGGAATCCATCCCAAGGATCGATGGCGCTCTTGCCGCCATCAATTCGCGGGAATAGCTTGCCGAGCGACTGGCTGGATATTTGCTCCATCTCTTCTAGCTTCCGGGCCTCGGTCGAAACCTTTTGCAGCATGCTCCTGCTTGTCATGCCAATAACAATCGCATCCACGGCATGATGGCGGTGGTCGTCGCGGTTTTTTCTTCCAGCATCCTCCTGATCGTCCCGCAGCACGCTATTCAGGCCCCAATGGCCACGCAGCAGAGCAATCAGGCGGCCGGTCAGCACATCAATCTTGTCAATGCGGCAGATGCTCTCCAGATATTCACGGGCCAGCCTGCCGATATAACGATTGTCGTTGAGATGTCGGCTGGTGAAATCAGCATCCGCGTCTTGCTGCCAGATTTCCCGGGCATCCTTCTGAAACCGCCATTGCTTGGAATGGGGAAGCTGCTCGGCACGTGCGGCAATCTCGCCCCAGTCGTAACCATTTGGGCTATCGCCAAAAGCCTCATAAGGAGTTCGGTTGCTCTTGTCTCGGTTCGCCCTGCGAGTGCAAATGACTTTGTTGGCACGACTGTCATCGAGCGAATCACTAAACGGAATAAGGTGTTCGATCTCGGTGCGTCCGCTAAAGAGGTCGCATATCCCGATTTTTTCGCCGGAGAAAGGACAGCAACGCCCATTGGGATCATCGCTCAACTCCTCCCACAGAAACAGCCGCAGGCGATTATCGGCGTTGGGTGTCTGGCCAAGCTCGCGGAGCTTTTCATTGAATCCTTGGTTCCTGTCCTGATTTTTCTTTTGCTCCCTTTCAATCTCCTTGCGCTTTTCTTCGCCTGCCGGCAAATCCCGGCCCAATTCCACCGCTATGGAGTGCGGATGCCCAAAGCGGTCGATCAGTTCATTGGCCACCAGTCGAATCTGGTTCAGCGCAATATGCACTGTGGGATTGGTGACGCCGCCCCAGCGGGTCTTGTCGTCATGTCCCTCCATGCCGGTCCCCGGAATGATGTGCCGCCCGTCTTGATGAAACATCTTTCCGTAATAGGGCAGCCTGTCCAGCAGTTGGTACTTGCCGTCATCGCCTTTTCTGCGAAACGGGTTCACGAACTCGGGGAGTTCCCGGGAAACCGCAGCAGCAGCTTCGCTTTGCAGTGGAAGCGAAACTTCCCCGGTTTCTTTATCGACAAGGCCATCGCGCATCGTGGCCAGCATCAGCCGAGCCGCCGCGCAGGAAATTTGCGCCGTATCGTCTTTTAGAGGCGCATTGAGGCAATTGTCCGCTACGTATTCGGAAAGCCCGAAGCGTCCCGAAATGTAGCTGCGAACATCCCTGTCATCCTGCGCGCCGTCCGGTGACGGCAAATTACCGCCGCCAGACAGCCTATTGCGATCACGCTCCTGTTGCTCGGGCGTCCCATTCAGAAGAACATCGATAAACTCATCTTGCTGTTCTAGAGGCCATTCGTGCCATTCCTGGCCCAAGCGATCCTCATGCTGCATGAGATTGCTCGTGAGATTGCCATCGAAACCCCGGCGCTTCCGCGTCTCGAAATTGAACCTGAAATCGCCTTCCGCAAAGCCCCGCCTCTTCAAGACCTTCTTCATATTCCCAAAGGTGACCTGACCGCTCTTCGTGGCCACTTGCTCCAGCAACAGCACGATCTCGTCTCGAGCGTCGGGATAATTCCTAACCTTTTTATTCGAGTAGCCGTCCCACCATTCCAAGCTGTTGACTTCCTGATAGATGCGATAACGCTGAAAACTGGGCATGGCCCGAAAGGTGCGGTCTTCGCTCAGCAGATAGGCGCATTTCCCCCGTTTTTGAGGTTTGAGCGGACGCTGGTGAAAAATTGCCCGATGTATGCGCTGCTGGGCAGTTTCGGTCATCAATTCTCGATGATGCCGCGATTGGGCTTGCCAAATCTTGTTGAACTCGTCCTCGTACAGCTCGCGCGTCGGATATACGTCATAGAGTTTACCGTCATTGCCTGCTCCTGGCCGGGCGCGGGTGGGCTTGCGTCGGCGCTGGCGCCGATAGAGGAAAGATCCATAGGTGAGTTCGCTGTTATCCTTCAATTTACGCAAAGCCTCTTTCCGCGCCTCCGATTCCGCCCGGCGGCCTTGCTTTTTTTCTTCCCTCGACAGTTTCCTGTCTTTCTCCGGCACAATCTCCGGTTCAATCAGGCCCATCTCCTGCAACAGCAATCGAGCCGATTTTGAAACCCTCCCGCTGGCCACCTCTTCGTTGCGATCCTTGCGGTTACTCTTGAAGCCACGGCGCTGATTGAGATGGAATAAGGCACGGCCTATTTGATACGGCTCCAAAGGTTCCGTTAACGCTTTTGCGCGCAAAGCCAAAGGATTCATTTTTTGCAGCTTCTCGCGCTCGCACTCTTCCTTCGGTTCCGGGAATAAACGCGCTTGTGCGAGTTCATTCAGCAGGAATGTCTGACGCTGCTTGAAGCGGTCGCGCCGACGGCGCGCCGAACGCTTTTCGCGGCGCGTCGCCGCAAGGGTGGCCTTACTCTTGTTGTCCCGCCCTTCGGCGAATATGCGCGAGCCGGCTGCGGCTATGGCGCGAGGAGTCTCGGCATCGTCCAATTCCAGAACGCTCCAGCCGAGGGAGTTGGTGCCTACATCCAGGCCAAAGCGATACTTCTTCATATGCTTGTGCGCTCAGTTGCCCTGCGGAGGAGACGGAGAACAGCGGGAGCTTACCGGGTTTTCCTGTCTGATAATTGTAATGGCGCACTTTAGCCAACTGCCTGCTTCTCCCAAAAAAGGAAAGGGCGACCCGCAGGTCGCCCTTCCAATGTTGTGAATTCTCACTTGTTAATCTAGGCCGAAGCAAGAACCACCTATTCCTGACTGATGGCTCAATAGTATAACTGCCTTTAAGCAGATTCCTGTTATCCGCAATACGAAAAGCCGGGGTGCGTATGCGCTTCGCAAGTTCCCCAGTTTTGATCACTGACTAAGCAATGGGTGATAATTGACCGTCATATGGTCGATTATCCAATTTTGCCCCGCGCAGCGACAGGGCTGCTCAAAAATGCGCTCAATGCGTTCCCTGTGGTTGTGCTCATGGGGGCGCGGCAAACCGGCAAGAGCACGCTGGCGCAATCCGAACCCTTTTCCCGCCAGCGCCTGTACCTCACGCTTGACGACCTCGGCACGCACGAACGCGCCCGAATCGCGCCGGAGGACTTTTTGCGCGGCGCGGAGCGGCTCACCATCGACGAGGTGCAACGGGAACCGCAACTGCTTCGTTCCATAAAGCGCGTGATTGATGAGAGCCGCCCTCGACAGGCAGGCAGGCACTTGCTGACCGGATCCGCCAACCTCCTGCTCATGCAGCGTGTTTCCGAGAGTCTGGCCGGACGCGCCGCCTATGTGAATCTCTGGCCGATGACGCGGCGTGAGCGCATGGGGTTGGGCACGACGGGCATCTGGTCGGACTTTTTCACCGCGTCCCCGCCCGATTGGCCGGATCTTATTGAATCAGGCGATACCACGCCCGTCAATTGGCGCCAGGAAGTTCTCCGAAGCGGATACCCAACCCCGGCGCTTGAGCTGCGCGACGACTCCAGCCGCTCCTTGTGGTTCGACGGCTATGTGCGAACCTATCTGGAGCGGGATCTGCAATCTTTAGCCGTTATCGACAACCTCATCGACTTCAGGCGGCTTATGCGCGCTGCATGCCGCCGCCTTGGCGGCCTTGCGAACCAGTCGGAAATCAGCCGCGACACCATGATCCCCCGCACCACCGTGAACCGCTACCTCGACTTGCTGGAAACTTCCTTCCAGCTCGTTCGCCTGCCGGCCTTCGCGGTCAACCGCACCAAGCGCCTCATCAAGGCCCCCAAACTCTATTGGAGCGATCCCGGGCTCGCCTTCTGGCTCAGCGCGGAAAACACGCCCAAGGGAGCTCATCTTGAGAACATGGTCCTTTTGGACCTGCTGGCCTGGAAGGATACGCTGTCGCCAGCGCCCGAAGTGTTTTACTGGCGAACCGCCTCGGGGCAAGAAGTGGATTTCGTGGCCGAGCAAAAAGACCGGCTCCTAGCCATTGAAGTAAAGGCCACCGCTTCCCCTCGCCACAAAGACGGCGGCGGACTCAGGCTCTTTCGCGAGGAGCACGAAGGCGCCTGCGTTGGTGGCCTGCTGCTGCACGGCGGATCGGACACCTTCTGGATGTCCGAAGGCATCCTGTGCGCCCCTTGGTGGAAAATCATCTGAAGGCGCTGCCTGCCGCGCACCGCGGTAATGCGGCATATTCGGGAGCGATTTTGTGATTAAGCCAAGCGGGCAATTGGCGTATGATTGCGTTCACCTCCGAATGGAAGGGGCATTTTTAAGGAGAAAAATATGGCAGATACGAATCTGAACGGCAGCGTTGACCTTCTGGCTAAAGCAATGCGGAAAGTATTTGTTGAGGCCGTGCAGGAAGGAATCAGGCCGCTGGAAAAAAAGTTCGACGGGTTTGAAGGGCGGATCGGCGGTATTGAAAGCCGGATCGACGGGCTTGAAGGGCGGATGGACGGGCTGGAAGGACGAATGGACGGGCTGGAAGGACGGATGGACAAGTTCGACAGCAGAATGGAAGAAATGAATACGCGGATCGGCAATATGGAATCCAACGTGCAGGCGCAGCTTGCGCAAAATCGAAAGGATATTGCCAACGACGTAAGGGAAGCCCTCGGGAAATCCTAGCCCAAGCCCTGCTCTATTGGCCGCTTGCCCGGCAGGCAGGCGGCCTTCTTTCTCTTCGGCGCAAGCCGCCGCGGCTTGGCGCTATGCCCTCCGCAACCGTGCGCGAATCCGCTCAGGCCCTTTCGCGGCGGCGACGGCGCGGCGGTCGTCGGGCGCCGTCCGGGGCGCCGCCGTCCTCGGACAGGCCGCGCATGGTGAGGCGGATGCGGCCGCGGCCATCCACTTCCATCACCCGCACCTTCACGGGGTCGCCCGATTTCACCATGTCGCTGGTCCGCTCGATGCGGCGCTCGGACATCTGCGAAATATGCACCAAGCCGTCGGTGCCGGGCAGCAGGGTCACGAAAGCGCCGTAGTCCATCACGCTGGACACGGTGCCGTCGTACACCTTGCCCACTTCGATCTCCTCGACACGGCTGCGCGGCGCAGGAGGGCGCTCCGAAACATCTTCGGCGGCGCCATCGAGATTGCGCATGCTCAGCCGGATGCGGCCTTGGCGGTCCACTTCCAGCACCTTCACGCGCACCGCGTCGCCTTCCGCCAGCCGGTCGCTCACGCGGTCCACCCGCTCGTCGGAAATTTGCGAAATATGCACTAGGCCGTCCTTGCCCGGAACGATGGTCACGAAGGCGCCGAAATCCATCAGCCGCGCCACCTTGCCGTCATAGACCTGGCCCACCTCCACGTCGGCCACGATCGATTCGATTCTCTTGCGCGCCTCCCTGCCGGATTCGCCATCGACCGAGGCGATCTTCACCGTGCCGTCGTCCTCGATATTGATCTCCGCTCCGGTTTCCTCGGTGATCGCGCGGATCACCGCGCCGCCCTTGCCGATCACGTCACCGATCTTCTCGCGGTCGATCTGCATGGTGAAGATGGAGGGCGCCCAATCCGAGACCGTGTCGCGGGACACCGAAATCACCTCGTTCATCGCGGCAAGAATATGCAGCCGCGCCGCCCGGGCCTGCTCCAGCGCCTCGGCCATGATCTCGCGGGTGATGCCGTCGATCTTGATATCCATTTGCAGGGCGCTCACCCCTTCCTCGGAGCCGGCCACCTTGAAGTCCATGTCGCCCAAATGGTCCTCGTCGCCCAGGATATCGGTTAAAACCGCATAACGGTCGCCTTCCTTGACCAGGCCCATGGCGATGCCGGCCACCGGCGCCTTGATCTCAACCCCGGCATCCATCAGCGCCAGGCTCGCGCCGCATACGCTGGCCATGGAGCTGGAGCCGTTCGATTCGGTGATTTCCGACACCACGCGAATCACGTAGGGAAATTCCTCCATATTGGGCAATACCGCCGCGATGCCGCGCCGCGCCAGCCTGCCGTGCCCGATCTCGCGCCGCTTGGGGCCGGTCATAAACCCGGTTTCGCCCACCGAATAGGGCGGGAAGTTGTAATGCAGCATGAAGCGGTCGCGGCTGCTGCCGTCCAGCGCCTCGATGATCTGCGCGTCGCGGTCGGTGCCCAGCGTGGCGGTGACCAGCGCCTGGGTCTCGCCGCGGGTGAACAGCGCCGAGCCGTGGGTGCGCGGCAGCAGGCCCACCTCGATATCCAGGCCGCGCACCGTTACCGTGTCGCGGCCGTCGATGCGCGGCTCGCCCGAAAGCACGCGCTCGCGCACGAGGCGCTTCTCCAAGCCCTTGAGCGCCGAGCCGATATCCTGCGCGCGGGAAGGCTCGGCATCGTCGCCTGCCAGCTTCTCCGCCACCCGGGCGCGGATTTCGCGCAATTGCTCGTTGCGCTCCACTTTCTCGGTGATGCCGTAAGCCTTGGCCAGGTCCTTCCCGGCCGCCTTCTCCACCTCGGCGGCCAGTTCCTCGTTATCCGGCGGGGCCTGCCAGTCCCAGGCCGGCTTGCCGGCTTCGGCGGCGAACTCGCTAATGGCGGCGATGGCGGTTTGCATCTGCTCGTGGCCGAACAGCACGGCATTGAGCATGACCTCCTCGGACAGCAGATCCGCTTCGGACTCCACCATCAGAACCGCGCTCTCCGTACCCGCAACCACTAGGTTCAGCTGCGAGGACTCCAATTCCGCGGCGGTGGGGTTGACCACGTACTCGCCGTCGATCCATCCCACCCGGGCCGCTCCTATGGGGCCGGCGCAGGGCAGTCCCGAAAGCGCCATCGCGGCGAAGGCGCCGAGCATGGACGGGATATCCGGATCCACCTCCTGGTTATTGGAAAGCACCGTTGCAATCACTTGCACATCGTGGAAAAAGCCCTTGGGGAACATGGGCCTCAAGGGCCGGTCGATCAAACGGCAGGTGAGCGTTTCCTTTTCCGTGGGACGCCCTTCGCGGCGGAAGAAACCTCCCGGTATGCGGCCTGCGGCGTAGGTCTTTTCCTGGTAGTTGACGGTGAGCGGCAGGAAGTCGCGCCCGGGGGCCGCGCTTCTGGCGCCCACCACCGTTACCAGCACCACCGTCTCCGACATGCTCACCACCACCGCGCCATCGGCCTGGCGCGCCATTCGGCCTGTTTCCAGCGTGACCGTATGGCTGCCGTACTGGAATTCTTTTTTATGCGTGGACAACTTCTACCTCGCTTGAATTGATTTCGGCGCGCCCTTCGCGCGCGCAACGTTTTCCTCCATCAATGGAGTGTGCTCAGCGGCGCAGGCCAAGCCGGGATATCAGCTGGGCGTAGCGCTCCTGATCCTTGTTCCGCAGATATTTGAGCAACCGGCGGCGGCGGTTCACCATGCGCAGCAATCCGCTGCGCGAATGGTGGTCCTGCTTGTGTTTCCGAAAGTGGCCGGACAGCGCATTGATGCGCGCCGATAGCAGCGCCACCTGAACCTCGGCGGATCCCGTGTCCGCCGCCCCGCGCTGGTATTCCTGCACGGTTGCGCTGATTTGGCTTGAATCTAGTGCCATGCGATAAATCTTTAGCCTGTGTTTCAGCCGCGCATTGTACCCGCGTTCGCCCCGTTGTGCGCCGGTTGCGGCTTAAGCAGGCGGCGCGGCGCCACCTGGCCGTCCAGCGTGACTTCGCCGATGCCGATGAATTGCCGTTCGCCGATGTACAGCCGCACCGGACCGGGCCGAACCCCGCGGGCCGCGGCCACGGGATTGCCGCGCTGCACATGGAAGCCCTCGCCGCTCGAAAGCCTCGCGGCGGGCAGCGCCTGCACTGCGGCGTCAGCAGGAAGCAGCATGGCGTCCAGCGCCGAAGGCCCCTCGTCCGCCGCCGCCTCCAGCGCTTCCATGGTCACCATCGAAGCCTCCTCGAACGGCGCCACGCCGAGCCGCCGCAGCGCGCTCACGCAGGCCAGCGCGCCCAGCGATTCCGCCAGGTCCTCAATCAGGGTTCGAATATACACGCCGCTGCCGCAGCGCACGGAGAACACCGGAGCGAACGGGGAGTACTCGTGGATATCGAGGCTGTGAATCCGCACCCGCCGCGGGGCGCGCTCCACCGTGCGGCCCTCGCGGGCCAGCGCGTAGAGGCGCCGGCCCTTGTGCTTGAGCGCCGAATACATGGGCGGGACCTGTTCGATTTCGCCGGTAAAGCGCTCCAAGGCGACCTCCAGAGCGGCCCGCTCCAGTTGCGCGGGAGGCCGTTTGAGCACCGTGGCGCCGCTGGCGTCGCCGGTATCGGTCTTGCGTCCGATCTCGGCAGTCACGCGATAGCGCTTCTCGGCTTTGAGCAGATACGAGGATAACTTGGTCGCTTCGCCCAGGCACAACGGCAGCATCCCTGTCGCAATGGGATCCAGGCTGCCCGTATGTCCGGCTTTGCGGGCCGCAAACAGGCGCTTGGCCCGCTGCAAAGCCTGGTTGGAGGACAAGCCCTGCGGCTTGTCCAGCAGCAGCAGCCCGGTCACCTCCCGCCTGTTTCGGGAGCTGCTTGGCGCGTCCACCGGGCGCTTTTCCGGCCCGCCGCCTATTCGGGAGCGCGCTGCCCGCGCAGGCGCTGCTCCTTGCGCGCGGCATCCTCGATCAGTTCGGTCAACGCGTCGCCGCGCGACTGGCTGTCGTCCGGAACAAACCGCAGTTCGGGCTGGCGGCGCAGGCGAAAACTCTCTCCCAAGCGCCGGCGCATATAGCCGGACGCGGACCGCAGCGAAGCCGCAACCGCGGCTGGCCCGGAAGGCCCCGGCACATACCATACGCGGCACACGCTTAAGTCCCTGGAGAACCGGACATGGGTGAATTGCACGCCGGCCAGACGCGGATCGCGCAGCTCGGAATGGTTGATGGCCGCGAAAATGCGCATGGCCCTGGCGGCCAGCCTTTCCGCGCGTGTGAATTCACGGGGCACGAGCGTTCGGCGCCAACGGGCCCAGGCCGTTCAAGATCGCGGCGGAGCCGTTTCCGGCCGCGCCGCCGCCGCCCTGCGCGCCTCGAAACTCAGTCGCGAGCCTCCTCGACGTTCTCGTAGCACTCGATCACGTCGCCGGCCCGGACATTCTTGTAGTTGCGCACGCCGATTCCGCATTCGGTGCCCCCCCTGACCTGCTCGACATCATCCTTGAAGCGGCGCAGGGACTCGAGTTCGCCTTCGTAGATCACCACGCTGTCGCGCAGCACGCGGATCGGGTTATGGCGCTTGACCACGCCTTCGGTGACCAGGCAGCCGGCGATATCGCCGAACTTGGGCGACTGGAACACCTCGCGAACTTCCGCATTGCCGATGATCTGTTCCCGGATCACCGGCGCCAGATGGCCCTTGATCACTTCCTGGACGTCATCGATCACCTCGTAGATCACGCTGTAGTAGCGCACCTCCACGGCGCTGGCCTTGCGCGCCTGCTGCGCGGCCGGATCCATCCGCACATTGAAGCCGATAATCGAAGCGTCGGAGGCGGCCGCGAGATTGATGTCCGACTCCGTGATTCCGCCCACTCCCGAGGAAATCACCTCCACCTCCACTTCCTCGCGCGCGAGGCGCATGAGCGCATCGCGCAAGGCCTCCACGCTGCCGCGCACATCGGCCTTGATGAGCAGGGCCACCGTGCGGGTCTCGTCGTCGGCCGGAAAAGCGCCGCTGAAGCCCGGCTGCCCCTGTTTCTGGGCCAGTTGCTTCTCGCGGTCGGCGCGGGCGCGGAACTCCGCCAGTTCCCTTGCCGAGCGCTCATTGCGGAACACGACGGCATCCTGGCCCGCATCGGGAGCGCCGGAAAGCCCCTGAACCACGATGGGGAAGGACGGCAGGGCGTGGTCCACCTGCTTGCCGTGCTCGTTCCTTAATGACTGCACGCGACCGTATTCCGCTCCGGCCACGAGAATATCGCCCTTGCGAAGACGCCCTTGCGTAATCAGCAGCGTGGTCACCGGGCCGCGTCCTGTCTCAATGGTCGATTCGACCACCGCGCCCCGCGCGCCGCCTTTGTTGGGCGCTCTCAGCTCCAGCAGTTCCGCCTGCAGCAGAACCTTTTCGAGCAGCTCGGCAACGCCTTGGCCGGTTCGGGCCGACACCTCGGCCACCTGGGTGTCGCCGCCGTAGTCCTCGGGCGCCAACCCCAGCACGTTCAGCTGGTTGCGCACCTGGGTGGCGTCGGCATCTTCGAGATCGATCTTGTTGATGGCCACCACGATCGGCACTCCCGCAGCCTGGGCGTGCTTGATCGCCTCTTCGGTCTGGGGCTTCACGCCGTCATCGGCGGCAATCACCAGAATCACAATATCCGTGAGCCGCGCGCCGCGGGCGCGCATGGCCGTGAACGCGGCATGGCCCGGGGTGTCCAGAAAAGTGATCGAGCCGCCGCCGGCGCGCACCCGGTACGCGCCGATGTGCTGGGTAATGCCTCCAGCCTCGCCATCGACCACGCTGCTCTCGCGCAGGTAGTCCAAAAGCGAGGTCTTGCCGTGATCGACATGCCCCATAATCGTCACCACGGGATCGCGCGGCTCAGGCTCCCCCGCGGTGGCCACGGCGCGGCCGACCAGCGACACCTCCTCATCTTGCTCATCATGCGCCACCACCTGGTGCCCTAAGGCTTCGACGATGATCATGGCAGTGGTCTGGTCCAGCATATCGTTGATGCCGGCCATCACGCCTTCGGCCATCAGCTTTTCGATCACCTTCTCCGCGCCTACCGCCATCTGGCGGGCCAGCTCGGACACGGTGATGGATTCCGGCACTTCCACGGTGCGCACCACCGGCGAAGCGGGCCGCACAAAAGCGTTCACGTTCTCCACCGTGGCCGTTGCGTGCCGCCGGGCCTTGCGCCGGCGGCTGCGCCTCGGCCGGATATGCGAAGCGACATGCAGCTCCTCTCTGGGCGGCGTCTTCCGGGAACGGGCGGTTTTCGACGCCCGGGGCGGCTTGCGGGCGGCATCCTCGCGGGCGCGGGCCGCTTGGGCGGCCTCGGCCCTCTTCTTCTCTTCGGCCTGCCGCTCGGCCTCTTCGCGCTGCAAGCGCGCCTGTTCCTGGGCCTTTGCCCGCTCGGCCTCCTGCTCGGCCTTTTCCTGGGCTTCCTGCTCGGCCTTGCGCTCCGCTTCGCGTTCGGCCAGCACCTGTTCCTCCCGCGCTTTTTCCTCGGCGAGCCGACGCTCCTCCTCTTCCTCTTCGGCTTCCTTCGCCGCCAGACCTTCCTCTTCCTGGCGGCGCGCCTCCTCTTCTTGGCGGCGCGCCAGAGCCTCCCGCTCCAAAGCGGCCCGATTAACGAACTTGCGCTTGCGGCGAAAATCCACCTGAACCGCCCTGCGGCGGCCTTGGTCCACCTGAACCACTTCCACCGACTCGCGCCGGGTGATGCTGATCTCGCGCGGCACTGCCGAATCGCCGGGTTCAGCAGGAGACTGGCCATGGCGATTCCGCAGAAAGGCCAGCAGTTCCTCGCGCGCCACATCCGGCACCGGCTGGCTAGCGTCGTTGAAGCTGTGCCCGGCGCGCTGCAACTGGTCCATCAGGTGCTCCACGGGCACCTTCAGGTTCTCGGCAAGCTTGGCTACGGTCAGTTCAGTCATGCTCGCCCTCTGCGGCCGCCTGCTCCTCAGGCGCCTGTTCCTCAAACCAGGGCGCGCGCGCCGCCATAATCAGTTCGCCGGCCGCCTCCTCGGTCAGATCCTCGATATGCTCGGCCAAGTAATCGGCCTCCTCCCACGCCAGATCCTCGCGGGTGGATACGCCGCGGGTGGCCAGCGAGTAGGCCAGCGCGCGGGTCATGCCCTCCACCTCGAACAGATCCTCCGCCGGCGCGGCCTGCTCCATTTCCTCTTCGCGGCTCAGGGCGTTCATCAGCAGCACGTCGCGGGCGCGGGCGCGCAACTGGTCCACCAGCGGCTCGTCGAACTCCTCGATGGCGTAGAGCTCGCCAACCGGGGAGTAGGCGATGCCCTCAAGGTCGGTGATGCCCTCGTCAACCAGAACCTGGGCCACATCCTCGCCCACCGACAGCTGCTTGCGAAACATCTCGATCAGCTGGCGGCTCTCGCTTTCGATCTTCGACTCGATCTCGGCCGGCGTCATCGCATTCAGCTCCCATCCGGTCAGCCGACTGGCCAGGCGGATATTCTGCCCGCCCCGCCCGATCGCCTGCGACACCATGGACTCGGACACGGCGATATCCATGCGCCCGTTGTCCTCATCGACCATGATCTGCACCACATCGGCCGGCGACATGGCGTTCACCACGAATTGCGCCGGGTTCTCGTCCCACAAAATAATATCCACGCGCTCGCCCGAAATCTCGTTGGTCACCGCCTGCACCCGGGAACCGCGCATGCCCACGCAAGCGCCCACCGGATCGATGCGCGGCTCTTTCGAGCGCACCGCGATCTTCGCCCTGGCGCCCGGATCGCGCGCCGCCCCAAGGATCTCTATCAGGCCCTGGCCCACCTCGGGCACCTCCACGTTGAACAGCGCCACCAGAAATTCGGAGCTGGTGCGCGTAAGCCTCAGTTGCGGGCCGCGGGTTTCGGTGGCCACCTCGTAGAGCAGCCCTTTGACCCGGTCCTGGGGCCGCAGCGGCTCCCTGGGGATCATCTGCTCGCGCGGCACGAAGCCCTCCACTCCGCCGCCCAAATCCACGTACACGCCGTTGCGATCGACTCGCTTGACCACGCCGTTCAGCAGTTCGCCAATGCGTCCCTGGTAACGCTCGCGGATCAGCGCGCGCTCGGCCTCGCGGACCTTCTGATTAATCACATGCTTGGCCGTGTAGGCGCTGATATGACCCAGATCCATCCCGTCGATGGGGCGCTCCACCACGCCGCCGGGCGCGGCATCGGGATCGATCCGCTGGGCCTCCGCCAAGCGCAACTGGCGGGTTGGCGCCTCTATCTCCTCGGCATCGTCCTCCATGACCTCCCATTGCCGGAAGTACTCCTGCTCGCCGGTATGGCGGTCGATGGCCACGCGAATCTCCACATCTTCGGCCAGCAGCCTGCGCCGGGCCGCCGCCAGGCCGGCTTCCACGGCGGCGAACACTTCCTCCTTGCCGATCGCCTTCTCGTTCGACAAAAGCTCCACGGCCTCAAGAATCTCTTTGCTTCCAAACACGAATCAGTCCTCAAGTCCGGAATTCCGGCATCAGTCGCGCCGCCTTGATATCGTCCAGCTGCAACTCGATTTCGCCGCCGCCGCCGTTGCAATCCACAACCACGGTTGCGCCGCGTCGCCCGCGCAGCGTGCCGCTGAAATTCCTGCGGCCGTCAAGCTCGCCGCGCATCCGGATGCGCACGCGGCGACCGGCAAAACGGTCGAAGTGGGCCGGCTTTGCGAGCCTGCGGTCGAGGCCGGGCGAGGACACCTCCAGGCTGTAGTGCCCTTGGATGGGGTCTTCCACGTCCAGCAGCGCGCTCACCTGGCCGCTCACGCGCTCGCAATCGTCCAGCGCAATGCCCGCTTCCCGGTCGATGAAAAGGCGCAGCACCTGCCCCCGGTTGCCGCGCTGCAGCTCCAAGTCCGCCAGCTCGTACCCCATGGCTTCCACGCAGGGCTGCAGCAGTTCGTTCAGCCTTTCCAGAATCACGCTCATAAGCCACAAAAAAGCCCCTCGCGGGGCCGTCGCAAAACCAATGTGGTAGCGGGGACAGGATTTGAACCTGTGACCTTCGGGTTATGAGCCCGACGAGCTGCCTGACTGCTCCACCCCGCAACCGCGAGATCGGGAATTATACAGTAAAACGGGTTGGGATTAAGGGCTTGCGGCCCTCGCCCCGCGATGGCCTTGCGCTCGCCGGCACGCAGGCCGCCGATGCAATTTCAGGCCGCTTCGATGGACTCGATCACGAGGCCCGGCGTGAGCAGTTGGGGCAGCACCAAGGCCTCTGAAGCGCCCGGGCCGAAGTAGAGGTATAGCGGCACGCCGGCGCGCCCGTGGCGCTGCAGCACCTCGGTGATCCGGGGGTCCTCGTTGGTCCAGTCGCCCACCATCACCTGGATGCCCTGGCGGGCGAAAAAATCCTTCACCGCGCCGCTTTGCAGCGCCACCCGCTCGTTGACCTTGCAGGTAATGCACCAGTCCGCCGTGAAGTAGGCGAACACCGGCCTTTGCTCGGCGCGAAGCTCGCCGAGGGCCGCTTCGGACCAGGCGATCTCGCCGGCCGGCGGGCCGGCATCGCCGGGCGCCACAGCGATGCGCGGCAGCGCCCAAAGGCTCGCCGCAACCACCAGCAACGCGGCGACGCTGGCCGCCCGCCAGGGCCGCGAGACGCCCTCGCCCGCCATGCGCCGCCAGCCGAACGCCGCCAAGCCCAGCGCCAGCGCGGATATCAGCGCCAAGGCCAAGGCATCAATGCCCGCTTGGTTGCCTAACACCCAGTAGAGCCAGATGGCCGTGGCCAGCATCGGAAAGGCCAGCGCCTGGCGGAAGCTCGTCATCCAGGCGCCCGGGCGCGGCAACAGCCGACGGGCGTCGGGCAGGAAGGCCACCACGCAATACGGCAGCGCAAAGCCCAGTCCCAGCGCCAAGAACACGCCCGCCGTCGCAGCGGGCGGCTGCACGATCGCGTAGCCGAGCGCCGGCGCCATGAAGGGGGCCGTGCACGGCGTGGCCACCAGCACCGCGAGGATGCCGGTAAAGAATTCGCCGGAGCGGCCCCGGGCCGCCTTGCCGCCCAGCGCGCCAAGGCCGGAGCCGACCTCGAAAACCCCAAGCAGGTTCAAGCCCACGGCCACCATCAGCAATGCCAAAGCCGCCACGATCAGCGGGTTTTGCATGTGGAAGGCCCAGCCCACGGCCTCGCCCGCCTGCCGCAGCGCAATAATCACCGCCGCGAACACTAGGAAACTCCCCAGCACCCCGGCCAGATACTGCAATCCGGAGCGGCGCGCCGCGGCCGGCTTCTCCCCGGACATTTGCGCCACGCCCAGCGCCTTGAGGCTGAGAATCGGCAGCACGCAGGGCATGAGGTTGAGGATCAGTCCGCCGAGGATCGCAAAAATCACCGCCTGCCAGAACGCGGCGGCGGAAAAGCCGGCAGGCGAAACCGCCCCGCCTCCCAAAGCCGCGCCGCCGCCGACCGCATCGCCATGCCCGCCGTCGCCGTCGGCACCGCCACCCGGCGCCACGCTCATGCTCAGCAAGGCCCCGCCGTCGCCCTCGGCAGGAGCATCGGAACGCTGCGCGGAAAGACTGAACGACTGGGTGGGCGCGCCATCCATCGCCATCGACAGGACCAAGCCCGTATTTTGGTAGCGGGCCACTCTGGGGCCGACTGGAACCGCCACGCGCACCCGGTCGGAGCCAATATCGATCCGCTGCGGGGCGGTGTGGTCGATCATGCCTTGCGCCTCAGGAAACAGGTAGAGGCTGGCGGCATCCTCCAGCGAAAGCGGCGTGGCCAGATCGAACACAACCTCGCCGGCGGCCTCATGGAAGGCCGCCGACCATCCGACGGGCTGCGGCAGCAGCGCCCGCGCTTCGGCAAAGGCGGCGGCGCGCCAGCTTTCGCTCTCGGCAGGAGGGGGAGCAGCGGGGTTTTCGTCCGCCACCGGGATTTCAAGCGACAGGTCCGCCCGCTCCGGAATGCAAAGCTTGTCGTCACACACCAGCCACGAGGCCCGGGCCTTGATGGCCAGCATCGCGCCGGCGGGCGGCGCGATTTGCGTCGCTTCCGCCAGCAGCAGCGTGGGCTCGTTGTAGCCGTAGCTCATCAGCCCCATGAACGGCACGAAGCCCGGCGCCGGAAACGCCAGCTCGCCGAACTCCAGCCCTTCCGGCGCGTCCCATCGGATCCGGGCCGGCTTGCCGGCATCCCCCGGATTGATCCAGTAGGTGTGCCAGCCGGGATCGGGCGTGAGGCTCAAACCCACCGTGAACGCCTGGCCCGGCTTGACGCTGGCAACCTCGGCCAGCAATTCCGCCTGCGTATGCCCGGCCCTGACCGGCGCCGCCTGCGCGACCCCGCCCGCCAGCACCGCCAACCCAGCAACCAAGCCAGCGACCACCATGCAGCGCCGGTGCCGGACGCTTCGATTCCGCTTGCCCTTGGCCCTTTCCGGCGCTTCGATTCCGCCTCTATGCGCGTTCCCCTCTCGCGGGAGACGCCATCCCTGGCTTGGTTCCGCTCTGCGCGCCAAGCCATTGGCGCGCAGTGGCTCCAACACTCCCGCGAGAGGGGAACGCGCATAGAGGCTCCGGATGGCGCAGACCCTGAGAATCGGCATCCTGCCTCTGATACTCCCGGAAGGAAGGGGCAAGAACTGGCTACGGTAGTGCGTGAAGCCGATAGGCCCGGCGATGCTGTCCGGCGGCGGATGGGGGGTTATCGCCAGCGAGGGCATGCGCGCCGCCACCGATTGCCGACCTGAGCCCTTTCTCCGTCCCTTTCCCGCAGGAGTGTCGGCGGCAGGACAGCCGCCGCCAAGCCCCATGGATGGGTTCATGCGTCTCCTGCGGGAAAGGGACGGAGAAAGGGCGGAGGAAGCACACAACCCGAGCGGGAAAAGGCGGGGGAAGCATGCAACCCAAGCGGGAAAGGGCGGAGGAAAGGCGGAGGAAGCACGCAAACCCTGCGGGAAAGCGGCGGAGCGGGGGCGCATGAGGCTTGTCATGGCGCTAGATTCTCGCTTGCAGGGCATCTTGCGTCAACGCTGCCAGACGCTTGATGGCGGCCTCGTCGGCCTCGCTGCCGACCGGCGGACGCACATGGTCCTCGTGGAAGATCTTGCCGGTCACGCCTTCGCAGTCCGCTCCCGCCGCCAGCCTCAGGATGCGCTCGGCCCCCACTTCCGGCGGCGACGCCAGCCATCGCATCACCAACTGCCATACCCGCATGGGGCCCGTGTAATGACGCAGCAGCGCGGTGCTGATAAAGCCGGGATTGAGCGCGTTCACGGTCACCCCCGAGCCATCAAGGCGGCGGGCCAAGGCGATAGTGGCCATATTGGTGGCCAGCTTGGCCTGCGCGTAGGCGGCCAAGCTGCTCCAGCCGTTTTCCAGCTGAAGATCGTCGAAGCGGATGCGGCCGGCCCGCGCCATGGCCGAGCTCAGGTTCACGATGCGCGCCGGCGCCGACTCGCGCAGCCGTCCCAGCAGCCGCTCGGTGAGCAACGCGGCGCCGAGGTAGTTGACCGACCAGTTCATCTCGTAGCCGTCCGCCGTCACCATGCGCCGGGGCGTATTGACGCCCGCGCAGTTCACCAGCGCATCGATGGCCGGGCAGGCCTCCAGCAGCCGCTCCGCGCATTCGCGCACACTGTCCAGCGAGGCCAGATCGCAGCGCACCGCGAACGCCCGCTTTTCCCCGGCCAGCCGGTTGAATTCGTCCACCGCATCCGCTGTCTTGCGAGGGTCGCGGCCCAGCACGTACACGGTGGCCTTCATTTCCGCCAGCCGCTGCGCCGCCAGCCGCCCCATCCCGTCCGTCGCGCCGGTGAACACCACCCGGACGCCGGAAAGATCGCGCCGCGTGACCATGAGCGGGCGCTTGCGCGCGCGCAGCATTTCGCGCGCCGTATCTGCCGCTGCTTTCCACATTGTCATTTCGTGCCGTTGAGGGTGCCGATCTTGGGTCGGCGACGCAGGCGGCAATTATCTCATGCTGCACATGTGATGTGCGGGTTCACCACATGTGGGACTTTGTGGACTATCTGGATTACCACTAGGAGGTTTGACATGGCAATGAGGAATCCGGTGCATCCCGGCGCCATCGTGCGGGAAGACTGTTTGAAGCCGCTGGCGCTGTCCGTTTCGGAAGGTGCGAAGCGGCTCGGTGTCGGCCGTCAGACGCTTTCCCATCTGGTGAACGAAAAGGCGTCCGTATCCATCGAAATGGCTTACCGGCTGTCAAAGGCATTCGGCTCCACGCCCGAAACATGGCTGGGCATGCAATTGGCCTTTGATTTGGCGCGGCACCGCCATCTGCAACAGGAGATCAAGGTCGAGCGCATTGTTGCCGCATAGATCGAGGGTCTCAAGAGCGCAGCCATCCTTGCAATCATGTGGCACTAAATCCAGCTTGCCAAGGCGAATAATTCAACGGACCAAATTAAGACCATTGGATAGAGTGGTACTCAACCCTTGGGCAGGCGGGCATCTGAATTTAAGACGAGGCGCAACCAGTGGTTATGCTACAATAAGTTGAGCGCATGTATTCGGTGCCGCAAGGGCGCGGCACGTGGGGGGCGGATTCGCAGGCGCGGCGAGCGGCAACGCTCTCGGCAGGGCAATCAGGGCATATCTGATCAGGGCGTATCTGAGTAACCGACATGCGTGTTGGCCGGTCCGTTCGGGCTGGCTAATACAAGCGTAGCGGTTGCCTGATGGAGCGCAGTTCGATGCATCGACGCTGCAACAGGATGTTTTACCAACCTAGGCACGGCGGACCGCCGGTTTTTCGAGGTAACCCCCCCCCCCCCCCCCCACACAACCCCCCCCCCCCCCCGCCCCCGCCCCCCCCCCCCGCAACCCCCACCCCCTCTGCGGGCACGGCGTCGCGTGCCCCCCAGCAAACGC
>JAPOTY010000001.1:21431-21783 GCA_026708965.1 Gammaproteobacteria bacterium
CTGTGGTCGGGGAGTTTCGTGGACGGAGGGGGAGACAGGGTGTTTTCGCACCCCAGGCCCGGCGGAGCGCCGGTTTTTCGGGGTACCCCCCCCCCCCCCGAAAATGGAATCAGCGCGCGCGTCATGCGCGAGCGCCTAGCCCAAAATCGCAGCGTTGGTTTCGTTACATGCTGCGCGATCTCCGGAATAGCATCGCGGGGCTGCTCGCCGCGCTGTGCCTGCTGCCGGGCGCGGCCTCGGCCTCGGACGATTGGCCCTTGGTCAAAATCGAGAAAGTGACCCTTGAAGACGAAACTACAGCACTCCCTGCAACCGGCATTACCGAAGGCCAGACGATCCTTGTCCACATTCG
>JAPOTY010000008.1 GCA_026708965.1 Gammaproteobacteria bacterium
CTCACAAACGCATACTCCACCTTAACAACCTGTCCGAATTTTGGGGCCCACTTCACTTCTCGAAAGGCGCGAACGCGCCGTCCGCATAACGGAGCGCGAAAGCGTAGAAGGTCTCGGTCTCCGGGACAGCTCCATAAACGATGCTATGCACACCATAGATGTCCTCGCCATACAGATAGACATCTGGCTCCCGCACTTTCCAAGCATGGTGCTTCTTGACCATTGCCATCCACTTGCCGGCGCTCGGTGCTGACGCGCTGCGCGCAAACACTTCACCGGAATGGAGGAGCGTATTGCCGCCGTCAAGCTTTTCGGTGATCACCACAGGCTCACCGACAAACCGGCATGAACCCTGGTGCAATGCATCCCCCCGACCGAAGGACGGGGAATAGGGCCAATAAGGCGTACTTGGATATTTAGGAATCAACAGGGGCCCCCGCGTGGCACAGGTGCGTTGGGACAGCATGCCGTTACCGGAAGAAACCCATGGCGCGCAATCGCTATCCTCGTCAACTTGGCCTCCGAGCGTATGGCGGGCAAAGTTGCTCGACTTTGACACCCAGTGTATCCATCAAGGGCTTTTGCTCGTCCCAGTCGCTGTCGGTAGCATTCAAAACGATTGCCTTCGCGACCACCGCAACCGCCAAAAACTTCCGGTCCGATGGATCGAGAGTATTCCGCGGCAATTCTGCAAATCCCCGCCGCTCGTCGTTGGAACGCGTTACTGGCACCGTCACCACATTGGCATCCCGGTATTGGAAATTCAATACATGCTTGAAGAACTTATCCCCCGCGCCGGGCTGCCCGGCGGCGCTTAGGTTACGTTGGTATTCATCGAGAATGAGGTGCTCGGAATCAATGGCGATAGTGTTTTCCTCAACCACGGACTCCAGTTTCTCTATGCAGCTCAGTTGACATGCGAGGTCGGCATGCGTGGTCTCGCCTCCATTCGCCACTATCACAACGTTGGTATCCACGACATAGGGAGTCATGCGGCCCGGCCCAGCTTCCGTCTTATCGCAGCCTTTGCGATCGCGGCAATCTCGCCCATTTCATCGCCAAAGAAGTGCCGCGGCCAATTTTCTATGTCGCCCCATTCGTTTAGAGCCAAATCGTGAGCCCGGGCCGTGCCCTCCCTCGCCGAAACGAAATACAGCTTCACATCTTCCGAAGACAGACCCCGATCCGCTTCGGCCACCCGGCGTTGCAATCGCCGCATCAGATGCTCACTATGACTCTCCACGATAATCTGGACGTTGCGGGTCTTGGCAACCGTTAGCATGACATCGGCTAATTTGCTCTGCACGGATGGATGCAAATGAATTTCAGGCTGTTCCATCAACACTGTCGAACCCTCTGGAACGTAGTAAAGCAAGACCAAGGCCGGTAAAACCTGAGAGACGCCAAATCCGACATCCGTTAACGCGGTTGGCGCGCTCGACGACGATGTTTTCACCATCGCCCGGTACAAGTTCGTCCCCTTGCTAATCTCTTCAAGATGAAACTCGTGAATCAATCCCAGCTTCTTCAGCCAGTAGGCAATCATTTCCTGGAATGTCTTTTTGCGTTTCCTGTATCCGAGACTCCTTTTTTCTCCTTGCTCCGTCGCCGCAAGAATTGCCTCCACAGTGCGCTCACCTCTTTGGCCCACAGAGTCAGGGCTGGACCCTGCCCAGTGATACTCCCGCCGAGGGTGCTCGCGTAAAGGCCCGAGATAGCAGATCGAGTCCATTAGCCTCTCGTATTCCAATTCAAAGTCATTCAAAAAGCCGGCATTCTGGTAGGAGCTCTTTACTTCATTGGGAAACAGGTAGGTCTTGACTGGACGAGTAAGCCGCCAAGGACGGCCCTGAATGCGTTTGAAATCGAATTCTTCGCAGTTTAATTTGAATTCCTTTGACTTAAGCTGCTGCTCCAAGCTGAAATCAGCGCCTCCGAACCGGTAAGACAGCTTATGGGGCCAAAGGCTTGCATCTCTCAATCCAATCTCAGAACGGATTTGAAGACAGCTGCCTTTGAGCAGAGAGTTCGCCGAAGCATCTGGTGGATCATTTATCCCCAGCTGTTTGGGCAAGGTCCAGTCGAGCTCCCAGCCAATTCGCCGACTCTTATCGTGCCCATGAACAATATCCGCGAATGTCCCCAGATTCGCCATGTCACCGGGGCCGCCCAAATCGAGCACCAGACCTCGATCCGTGGCATCCCTAGTTTGCTTGAGCAGCAAAAGTAGCTGGATAAGACTACTCTTGCCCGCGCTGTTCTCTCCGAAGAGCCCGGTGATCTTCCCAAACGTCAGGTCAGCTTCCCTCCACGCCTTGAAATTGCGGAGTTTGAATCGTGTCAACATATAGCGAGTTTCCGCAGAAAGTCTTTGGCGTTGCGGCAGGCGAGGGCCGCCTGTGTGACGGCGGCGGGCGAAACTTCGTTGATCCGCTCCATTTGCTTGAGGATGGCGGGGGTGAGGGCCAGGCCGCGCGATTCAAATACTTGAGCCACGACGGTTTGCAGCATTTCAATCCGCCCTAGGGCGATGCCTTCGGCGCGGCCTTCCGCTCGTGCTTCCGCCCGCGCTTCGGCTCTTTCTTCGCGCAGGAAGAGATCGTCCTCGGGGCCGGTGCCCTCGGCCTCGCCCATGGTCCGGCCCACGCGGCGCAGCGCCGCCGCCGTTTCCGCAGACAGCGCGGGCTCGTTCAGCGCCGTATGGATTTCCGCAGCGGTCCAGCCGGGAAAGGCGCGGCTGGCCTGCGCCTGCCGGAAACCGTCTTCGGAGGCGAGATGAATCGTAAGGCCCGGGCGAAGCGAGGCCGGACGGCTCGGCGCGCGGCGCTCCGGCACCTCCACCCAAACCTCCCCGAACCCCCAAGCTTCATACAGGCCGAGCTTGCCGCGCCGAACGTCCGTCGTGTTGTCCACCTCCAGCACCACATCGGGAAGCCGGTCCAGTCCCACTTCCACGGCCAGCGCCTCCGGCTCGGATTCCTGCGGGTTGAGAAAAAGCATTTGATCGGGCTGCATGATCCGCCACCATTCGCGCCGGTCGTTGCGCAGCAGCAGATCGGATGACCCCGCCGCCTCGATCTGAGAACCCCGAACCGCAGCGATCAGCCCGGCCAGCCGGGCCAGCCGCTGCCCCGGCACTTCGTGGTACCAAGTGGCGGGTTCGCACACCATGGCGATTTCGGTATCCGCGTCCCAGAATTCGATGCGGCCTTCCCAAGTCCTGATTTCATCCCGCGAAATACGAACCGGGCGGCAGCCGGGAAACTCGGGATAGTTCGGTCCGCCAGACTGTGCGGACCGCGCCACATCCTTACTGTGGAGCGCTTCATCCATGCTGGCGATCATATACGCCAGCCCACAACGACGCAAACCAAAGCCAATCCAAAGCCCGCGCTCCCATGCCGGCATTGGATTGCGCCGGGATGTCAGGCCATGTTTCGCAGGGCATCGCGTGGTCGCGCATCGGATCCACTTCGATATCGAAGAATAGCTCGACGGGCGCGACCGGCAATTCCAAGGGTTCCTTGAGATACGGCCTCGCGGCCGGGCTTGCCGACAGCAATCCGGCCCGCTCGGCGAACTTGGCCAGCGTGTCCGGGCCAATTCCGGGGAAGATGGTTTTCCCGCCGTCGCCGTCGCCGAAATCAGCAACGTCGGCTTTCGCCAGCGCCTCCACCGTGGGCACGCTTTCGATCATGGCATCGCGCTTGGCCCGCCCCAGTTCGGGAATCAGCGTCAAGTCGTCATCGTCTTCGAGTTGCTTCAGGCACGCCGAACGCCAATGGCACAGCTTGCAAATGCTCGCGTAAGCCGCGCGCGTTGCCCGCCGCCCGGAAAGAATGGCCCGTGCTTGCGAGAGGACCGCCTCGTATTCCTCCCATAGCGTGCGGGGATGACTGGCGGACCGGGGCCGAGCCAAATCGTAATCCACTTCGTTTCCGTGGATATCCCAGATAAACCCTTTTCTGGCGGCGGAAACCCCGGTTCGTTCGAGGATATCGGTGTATAGCGCCAGTTGCACGGCGTAGCGCTTCTTGAGCTTTTTGAGGCCCTCCGAGCCTTCCGAGCCTTCCGCGCCGGCCCCGGACTTGATATCGCCGGCAATATAGCCGCCGCCTTCCCGGCGCAGCAGGTCCGGAACGCCCAGCAGCTCGCCGGCCCGGATGTGCCCGGCGTAGATCAAGGCGTCTCCGCGGCGCATGGCCTCGCTCGTCTTGCGTTCGTGCTCGTCTCCGCGATAGCCGGAAAGGTCGGTGAATGGCCTCTCAAACCCCGCCATCACTTGGCTTTCGTGCAGCGCGCCCTTCTTCCAGAGCAGTTGCACAAACGGGCTGACGGCATCGCGCTCGGACGAATCGGCGAACGTGTCCATATGCAAGCGGTGCGGACACGCCACCAAGTCATAGAGCATGGACCCCGTTATGAACACTCGCTACGCCCGCATCCCATTGGCCGCGCACAATGATAAAGGAGCGGGCAAGGCCCTCCGGCGGCCTTTCGCGAATGCGCCAATTGCACGAGATGAGTCGGCTGGGAACGGTCGCCGACCATGTTCTCGCTCATCAAGGGCTGACGCAACCCGCCTCGGCACCATTTCAGATTTCAATTTTCGGACGACTCACTTTGTCGCATTCATTCAGTATTTTGCAGGATCATGTTCTTCGGTCGTGGAAGACATCCCCCTAGTTATTCAGCCCTCAGGAGCAAAGAATATGGATCCGGGAACCAAACGCGTTCTTAAACAGGAACTCATAAGAGCAGCACTTCTTAGCGCAACGCAAAACGGGTCGTCAGCAGGGAAAAAGAGCCCTGAGAAGAAATCTCCGGGAGGCTGCCTGAACCTGTTGCTCATATCGCTTATGGCAATCGGCGGAATCGTAGTGCTGTTAATCATAATCGCCATCGTATCGGCGGCATCAGGCTCATAAAGAGTAGTAACCATGAAAAAATCAAAGAAACCGAAGGTCAAAAAACTGACTAGGGAAGAAACGGATGATTCGCATCTGTCGGACGAGGAGTATTTCGCTCAGTTCGATACCACCACGCTCAGCAAGGAGGCGGAGGATAGGATCAGAAGAACCGGGCACATAGGAGTGCGCCGAGTCAGGTAGCGGTGAACGACATTATCCTTCCTCGGCATCGCCGAGAGCGCTTCAAGGAATCAAAGGCAGATTTCAAGCATCGCCGACGGAATTGAAGCCCATCAAGGAATCGGAATTAAGGATATTGGCCGAGCGATTCCGGCACTTTCCTGCATAATTCCCAATCCATAAGCCCCCGCAATGGTAACGATCAAAGGGACAAAAGGGTTTCTTGAATTTTGAGGCCCAAGCCGGGGGCGGACGGGTTCAGGGCGCGTTCGGCGTTTAGCTTGCCGGCGTGGCCGAATTGGAGGCTGGGATGCGTCAGGTCGCGGGCTAGCAGGAGGGTGCCGAAAGCGCCTTCGGCGGCTATGAGGGACTCGCGATGCGGGTTCATAACGGCGAGGGCGGCGCGGGTGAGGATGCTGGTTTCGCCCACTTGCGCGCCCACGATCAGGCCGATGCCGCAACGTGCGGCCTCTTTAGCGAAAGCCAGCGAGCGGAGGATTCCGCCCATTTTGGAGACTCGCAGGTTGGCGATCCAAGCCGTCCGGCCTTCCAGAGCTTGCAGTTGATCGATTCGCGCCAGGCTTTCGTCCAGAATGATCCGCGCGCCGCTCTCGGCGGCGATGGCCGAGCAGCCGGCGAAATCGCCCGCCGCGAGAGGCTCCTCAATGGCGAATACGCTCGCGTCCAGCGCCTTCAAGTAGCGAATCGCCTCGCCCGCCTCGGCCCACAGGTTATTCGCGTCCAGCCGGACCCGCAGCGCCGGGGCGCCGCTGCGGGCCAGCGCGGCGAGTTTGCGCCGGTCGCGGTCCGCATCGCCTGATACCTTTACCTTGAAGTCCCGGAAGCCCATTTCGAGGTATTGGGCCGCCTGCCGCTCAAAACCCGCCAGTTCCGAATCGCCCAAAACGGCGGAGTAGCGGAAAGCGCCGCCCAAGCGGGGAATGCCCAGCAGATCTTCGATCGGGCAGCCCTGAACCTTGCCCAGCCAATCCAGCACGGCGATCTCGATCGCGCAGAAGGCGGCGGGATTAGCATCGATTGCATCGCCATGCGCCTGCATCCATTGGCGCAGTTCCGCGATATCGCGCACATCGTCGGCAATCGACGCGCTGTGCTTGCGGACAAACGCCGCCGCCGATTCCACGGTCTCGCCGGTCACGTACTGGCGCGGACAGCCCTCGCCGTAGCCCGCAATGCCGCGCGGCCCGCAGGCCGCGACGATCACGTTGGCGGCTTCCGAGCGGCTTGCGGAAGCGTGCCGGAAAACAACCTTGAAAGGCACCGGAAAGCGGTAAGCATCAAGGCGTTTTATCCGCATGGGCGACAGGCGGCGGGTTCCTCGAGGCAGCACGGAACGCCCTCACTCCCGTAGCGTTCCCTTCTTGATGCGGATTCAGAAGTGGTTAGCACTATGCGGTCGCTCAAGCCGGTTCCGTGTGCGCATCGAAGTCGAACGGACATTCGTGCACGTACTGCAGGTGCAGGTACTTGAATTGCGAGTCGCGCTGTCCGGCGGCCACCCGGTCGGCGCGGAATCGGCCTCCGGTTCCGGGACGCAGCCGCTTGATTCCAACCGGGGCCAGCCGGCCGCTGCCGCGCTTGGCATCGTATTCGATATTGGCCTCGCGCAATCCGCGGTCCACCGCATCGGCCAGGCCCGACGCCCCAAACGGCTCGCGGCTCGACGCCTCCAGATACAGCGTGTACGCCGCCGCCTCTTGATCGGCCAGCATGACGAAGAACTCCGGCGAAACGCCCAAACGGGCCGCAGCCTCCATCACCGCGTCCAGCACCTGCTTCTCGTAGAGCTTCTCGCCGGTAATGCTCGTGACCCCTTTGCCCTTTTGCACGAACTCAAGGCAGGGGGTTGCGCGGATCATGCGCGTCACCCGCACGATATCGTTCATGTCGTATCGGTACAAGCCGTCCTGGGTGGTGACGAAAACGTAGTACTCGCCGCCCTCCTCAAGCTCATCGAGCAGGAGGAAGTCCGCGCCGCCCGCCTCCCATGCCTCGCGCTCGGCGAACTCGAAGAAATTATCGAGCAATGTGGGGACGCAGATATTCTCGGCCGCGTTGATATTCACCGTGCCTTGGAATTCGCTGGCGATATAGCCCAGCTCAATGATCGAGGTGCCGTCGGGAATGGAGCCGGCCAGCCGCCGAAGGGGCAGGCCGCAACTGCCGCCGGTCCAAGTCATGATCCCCTTGAGGTTGGGCCAGATCGCCGCGTAGTCCAGCATGCCCTTCGCCGCGAGCAAGCCTTCCAGCTCGCGCGCCCTGCTGCGATCGGGAGTAAGCGCGCTGTTATCAGGCAGGTCGGCGCCGGGGGGCAGCCGGCCCTCGCGCACAGCCTCGATCAGGGCCTCCGTCTGGTTCTGGATCAGATCGAGGATCCGCACCAGCGTGGAGGGATTGGCCGTTCCTATGCCGGTCACGTTGCGCTCCGCCAGCGCAAAGGCCGCAGTGGCGAAGTAGCGCGTCTCGTAATCGGGAATATCCGCGACTTCCGGCGGCAATATGTATTTCCTGCGGACCAGCTTCGACATCCGCTTGTACAAAAGGCCCGAAGCTGAGCCATAGGGCACGCCGGACGGCATCAGCCCCTCCACCGCCTGCCCCGTGATTCCCAGCACCCGCCCTTGGAAAGCCCGGCTCCCCCAAGCGACCGAGCAGGCGAACAGTTGCTGGTTTTCTTTGACCCGCCTGAGGCCCGCGCTGGTGACGGGAATATCCTTGGCCGCTCCGAGCGTGCCGCTGGTGCGATGGTAATAAACCGGCCGGTCGGCGGTCAGATACGGTTCGCCGGTGCGGTCTTGCGCCTCCACATATCTGCGCAGATCCTCGTAGGTCTTTACAGGAACCGCTTTCCGATACGCCGCCGGATCGCGGATTTGCCTGAATTGATGCCGGGCCCCGAAATGCGTGTTGGCGTTGGCGAGCAGGATCCGGCGCAGCAGCGCTTTCTGCGGGGTTCGCGGATTCCCGGCGGCATTGAGCAGCAACCGGTAGCGGGCGCCGAACCTGAGCGACAGGGCGGCGCGCAGCGCTGCGTAGCGAAGCGGCGGGCGGCTTTCGATCACTGGTCGCCGGCAGGGTCTTCAGGTTCCGGCATGAAGGGCGCTCGCATCTGCGCCCAAAACCCCATCGGGTAGGCGCGGTCCGCCAAGCCCAGCGGTCCCACCTCGCGGTCTTCAGGAAGGAACCGGGTGCCGAAAAGGAGATCCCACACGATGAGGTTGTTGCCGAAGTTATGGTTGGATTCCTCCGGCAACTCGGAATGATGCCAGCGATGAAGCTCAGGCCCGGCGATCAGGTAATTCAATGGGCCCAGCCGCACCAGGCAGTTGGAATGCTGATAAAAGCCGTTGACCGCATAGAACACGAAATACGCCGCCAAAACTTCGCCTGAGACGCCGACCAGCGCGAACGGCAGCGCGTCCAGGCAGTACTGGACCGCTTTCTCCAGCGGATGAAAGCGGCCAACGTTCACCCAGTACAAGCGGCGCGGCGAATGATGCACCGCGTGCAGCCGCCACATCGGCGGGAACTGGTGGAAGGCGCGGTGCAGCCAGTAGCGGCCGAAATCCGCCGCCAGCATCATCAGCGCCGCCTGCGCCCACACCGGCCATTGATGCGGCCAGAGATCCGTTGCGGCAAAACCCTGGGCGCGCAACCCGTCCGCCAGCGCCACCACCAGCGTAACGCTCAAAAGCAGGGGCACGCCGATCTGCACGGCGCCCATAAACAGGGCGTCGGCGCCCACTTCCGGGGCGGACGGCTTCCAGTTCCGCCGGTATGGAACCTTGATCTCGTGCCAAGTGATCAGAACCGCTCCGAGCAGCACGGCGGCGTAGGCGCTCAGCGCGGCGGCCAGACCCAGCGCGGACAATGCGGCGAAAGAGGCGCAGGCCAGCGCCATGACGACCGGATAGGACGAGGCGGCCACGAACCGGCCGCGCGCACTCACGTTGCTTTCAGCCACAGAGGGCTAATGTACTGATCTTTGCGCGGAACCGGAACGATTTCGCAGCCATTCCACGGTCAGCAGGACCACCACGGCGAAAGCGATCAGGAACACGGCCAGGGCCAGAATCGCGGGGCTGATCTGTTCGCGGATGCCGGCCCACATCTGGCGCGGTATGGTGCGCTGCTCCAGCCCCCCGAGGAACAGCACCACGACCACCTCGTCGAACGAAGCGGCGAATGCGAACAAGCCCCCGGAAAAGACCCCCGGGGAGATGAGCGGCAACTGGATCCGGAAGAAGCGGCGCATGGGCCCCGCGCCGAGGCTGGCGGCCGCCCGCAGCACGGTGCGGTCGAACCCGGCCAGCGTGGCGGTCACGGTGATGACCACGAACGGCGCGCCCAGCGCGGCATGGGCAAGGATCAATCCGGCATGCGTCTGGCCTAGGCCGAGCCCCGAGTAGAAGAAGAAGACCCCCACCGCCACAATGATGATCGGCGTGATCATGGGCGATATCAGCACCGCCGTCACTAGGCTGCGCCCCGGCATGGACGGGCTGGCCAAGCCCAGCGCCGCGAGCGTGCCCAAAGTGGTTGCCAGCACCGTGGATGCAACGCCGATCAGCAGGCTGTTGGCCAGCGCCCGGCTCCACGCCTCGTCGTTCAGAATGGCCTCGTACCAGCGCAGGGACCAAGCATCCGGATCCAGGCGCAGCATGCCCTCGGTGAAAGTGAAGTAGGGCTCGGCATTGAAGCTCAGCGGCACGATCACCAGGATCGGCGCCACTAGGAAAACGAAGGCCGCAACGCAAAACGCATTGAATCCGTAGCGGCCCAGCCGCCTGCCCCGGAACGAAGGCGTCCGCGCCTTCGCCGGGAGCGGGGTGCTCGCGCTCCCGATGCTCTTGCCCGCGCGCGGCGCGCTCTTCATCTCAGCCCAGCCTCATCCGTTCGATGCCGACCACGCGGCTATAGATCAGATACAGCACGGTCACGGCCACCAGCAGAATGCTGCTCAGCGCCGCCGCCAGCCCCCAGTTCAGCGAGGTTTGCACGTGATAAGCGATCTGGCTGGAGATCAACTCCCCGGTGCGCCCGCCCACCAGCGCCGGCGTGATGTAGTAGCCGATCGCAAGAATGAACACCAGCAGCGAACCGGCGCCGATTCCAGGCAGGGTCTGCGGCAGATAGACCCGCCGGAACGCCTTAAGCGGCGAAGCGCCCAGAGAAACGGCGGCCGGCATATGCGACGAGGGAATGGAGCGCATCACCGAGTACAGCGGCAAAACCATGAACGGCAGCAGCACATGGGTCATGGCCACGAAGGTGCCGGTCATGTTGTAGATCATTTGCAGCCGGGCATCGTTAGGCAGGATCCCGAGGCCAACCAGCAGGCCGTTGATCACGCCCTGGCGCTGCAACAGCACGATCCAAGCCGTGGTGCGCACCAGCAGCGAGGTCCAGAACGGCACCAGCACCAGCAGCAACAGCAGCCGGCTTCGCTTGGGCGGCGAATTGGCGACCTGGTAGGCGATGGGGTAGCCGATCAGCAGGCAGAGCAGCGTCACGCCCAAGCTCACCAGCAGCGTGCGCCACATCAGCGGCGTATAGACGCGGCTGTCTTCCGGGCGAAGACCGATGCCGCCGTCCTCCTTGCGCTCAAGGTCGAGGGCTTGCAGGTAATGCCGCAAAGTGAACGGCGCGCCGGCCTGCCGGATTGCGAGCCAAGTGCGCGGCTTAAGCCAGTCGCTGCTGATTCCGGCCAGCGTTTCCCGCCAAGTGCCGGCGAAATTGGTCCGCCCCAACCGCCGCGCGGTCCGGTTGAGCACTCCGCGCATGCCGCTTTGCACACGATTAATGGCGCCGCTTGCGCGCGGCAGCGTGCGCTCGTCCAGCGCCTTGGCGAGCTCTTCGGCAATCGCGGCGAAAGCGGCTTCGGGGGGCAATCCTTCGCCGTTCCACTGGGCGAGCGCGCTTATCGTCTGCGGAAAAACCTGCGAGACTTCCGGCTGGTAGGCGCTCTTGCCGAGCAGCGTGGCCAGCGGAACCACGAAACTGAGCGTCACGAAGGCCAGAAGCGGCAGAACCAGCGCCAAAGCGCCCAGCCGCGGCGCCGCTTGCAGGCCGGGCAGAAACCGTTTCAACGCTTTATGAACTCTGCGCTAGCGGGCCAGCCAGGCGCTGAAGCGCTCGTACATTTCGTCGCGGTTCTCGCTCCACCAGCGCCAATCCAGCTCCAGCGACCGCTTCAGGTTCTCCGGCGAGGTGGGCATGTGCGGCTCCATCACGATGCCGGTTTCAAGATGCCTATCGACCAGCGCCCGGGCGGAAACGCGCACCGGGCCGTAGGAGATATGCTGGCTGATATTGCTGATCGAGCGCGGACGGTTGGCGAACAGCACGAATTGCCTGGCCGCCTCATAGCGCGGCGTGCCGGCCACGATGGCCAACAGCCCGCTATCGAGCACCTGCGCGTCCCAAACAATCACGAACGGCTGGCCTTCCAGCACTTGGGCATTGAATATCCGGCCGTTGTAGGCGGTGCTCATGGCCACTTCGCCGTCGGCAAGCAACTGGGGCGGCTGGGCGCCGGCTTCCCACCACACCACCTGGTCCTTGATCGCATCGAGCTTGCGGAAAGCGCGGCTTAAGCCCTCGGGCGTATCCAGCGCCCGGTACACCTCGTCCAGCGGCACCCCGTCGGCCGCCAGCGCGAATTCGAGGTTCACCAGCGGCGAGCGGCGCATGCCCCGGCGGCCGGGAAATTTCTCCAGATCGAAGAAGTCCGCAATGGTTTCCGGCGCAGGGCCTTGCAGGAAACTCCGGTTATAGGCGAAGACCGTGGAGTAGAACAGCATCGCCGCGCCGCACTCGGAAACCGATTCGGGCGGAAAGTCGTCTTGAGGCGCTTCGCCGTTCACGCCCGCCGGAAAATCCGCAAGATCAATCAGTTCGATGAGCCCCTCGTCGCAGGCCAGGCGCGCATCCGACATCTCCATATCCACCACATCCCAATGCACCGCGCCGGCATCCACCTGGGCGCGGATTTGCGCCAAGCCGCCGTTGTAATCCTCCAGCCGCACCTCGATGCCGGTTTCAGCGGTGAATCCCTTGTGGTAGGCCTCCTGGCTGGCCCGCGCATACGATCCGCCCCAGGAAACCACCGTGATCGACTGCGCCCGCGCGGCGCCCGCCGGCGCCAGCAGAAACAGCGCCAGCAAGGATGCCGCCGCCATCGCAGCCCCCGGCCGGATAATTTTCAGAAAATGCTCATTCACGTCATGCTCCCGTTTCTTGTTTCAATAGGTTGCGGCCTCAAGCGCCCGGCAATCCAGCGCGCCCCAGCTGATCCGAACCCGGTCGCCCGGCAGAATGCCGCCATGCCCCACGATATTGGGGATCTTGGCGATGAAATCCGAATGGCCGCAAACCTCTAGGCGAATACGCAGATGATCGCCGAGAAAGCTGATGTCCTCCACCCGGGCATCGAACTCGTTGGCATACCGCATCGACAGCGGCGCGATATTAACCCGCTCCGGGCGAATGGCCACCAGCGTTTCGCTGCCCGGAGGCAGGTTGGCGATATGGGCGGCCTGCAAGCGCTGGCCCGCCACTTCCACCTCGCATACTCCGCGCCCCGCCGACGCAATCCGCCCCTTCAGCAGATTGTTCTCGCCGATGAAGCTGGCCACGAACGGCGTTTGCGGCTCCTCGTACAACACCTCGGGAGCCGCCACCTGCTCGATCCGACCGGCCCGGAAAACGGCCACCCGGTCGGACATCGCCATCGCCTCGGTCTGATCGTGCGTCACGTAGAGCACGGTCACTCCGAGCTGCCGCTGAATGCGCCGGATTTCGTACTGCAATTGCTCCCGCAGGCGCCGGTCCAGCGCGCCCAGCGGCTCGTCCATCAGCACCAGTTCCGGCTCGAACACCAGCGCCCGCGCAATCGCCACGCGCTGCTGCTGCCCGCCGGACAGCTGGTTCGGCCGGCGGCCCTCAAAATCCTCCAGCCGCACCAGCTCCAGCGCCCGCGCCACGCGCTCGCGACGCTGGCCGGCGCCCAGGCCGCGCACCTCCAAGGGAAAGGCGAGGTTCGCGCCCACGCTCATATGGGGGAACAGCGCGTAATTCTGGAACACCACGCCGATGCCGCGCTTATCCGGCGGCAGCCCGGCCACCGAGGCTCCGTTGATGCGGATATCGCCGGTGGTGGCCGGCTCGAAGCCGGCCAGCATCATCAGGCAGGTGGTCTTGCCGGAACCCGACGGACCCAGCAGCGTGAGGAACTCGCCGCGATTCAATTCAAGATCGAGGTCGCGCACCACCCAGTCCGAATCGGCGTAGCGCTTATGCACTGCAAGGTACTCGACATGCGGGGCAGGCGGGTTCATTGCGCCTCCCCCGCTCAGCCCCAGGCCTTATCGGGGTTGCGAAAGCGCTCAATCTGCATCCGCTCGAAGCCGGCGTACGCCTTGCTCGCGCCCCTTTCCAGCAGCACCTCCACAAAGCCCAGGCCGATGCCCCGGTTGGCACCGGTCACCAGCGCCACACATCCATCAATCTTCATTGTTGCCCCTTCAGCAAGCACTCTATCACGGGGTTGGCCGAAACCCGATGAACACTGATATCGTCAACCGGCTGGAACCACGACTTGACCCGCTAAAGCTGCGCCTTGCTCAAAACTTGATTACTCGTAGTGCGTCCAGAGACGCAGCACTTTTACCGCTTTGGCTTCCTTCAGAATCTGGTACACCAGCCGGTGATGGATATTGATTCTTCGCGAGTAGGCGCCGGCTAAATCACCCACCAGCTTTTTGTAAGGCGGCGGATTTTGCCAAGGATTGTCCTCAATAATGTCCAGCAACTCTTGCGCTCTCAGCCTTAACCCCGCTCTTGTCAATTTTCGCGCGTCCTTTTTTGCCTGGGGGGTGAAAAAGAGTTTCCACATTACCAGCCCGGTTCTGTTTCGCAGTCCTCAAGTTCAGCCGCAAGCCCTTCGCGTATTGATTCGCGCATGCCTGGAACTGAGAGCAGATAGAGTGTTTCATTCATCGCCTCCCAATCCTCTTCCGCCACCAGCACTGCATTCCCACGTTTCCCGGTAATCACCACGGGCTGGCGGGATTGCCGCGCTTCGTCGATAAGCCGATACAGCTTCGTGCGCGCATCCGTTGCATTGAGAGTGTTCATGCGTTGTCTCCAAGCGGATCAAAAGAGTACGCAAGGGCGTACGTTAAGTCAATTTAGCCTCGGAATCCAAGCGGAACTGCAACGCCTCAAGCTTCCATGCACATTCGATTCCGGGTTTCGAGCATAGAAATAAAATCCCGTAATCGTGGAGTTCTAGCCCGTTTTCTGTTTGACAGCCGACGGCGCGGTGGAGTATAAGGGGCATGAGCATTGGAGGAAGGATGGCAGGCATCCTTCCAAGGAGTATTCAGGGAGGAGCGAGATGCCTCAGGTTTTATTCGACACCCATGCGGCGGCAAGGAAACTGGAAAAGGCTGGCCATACGGCGCAGCAGGCTGAGGCGGTGGTGGAAGTAGTGAGCACAGCCACGGAATTGGTAACGCGCATGGCCCAGGACCTGGACCGCATCAAGTACCAAGTGGACAATAACATGGCCACCAAGGACGATATCGCCGCGCTTCGGATGGCCAACAAGAACGATATCGACGAGCTTCGGGCGGCCACGAAAGAAGATATCGCCGCGCTTCGCACCGAAATTCGCGTCGGGATCGCAAAAATTCCGCAAGTGGTTCGCGAGGTGCTCAGAGAGGAGACGCCCACGATACAACTGCGCTCCGTGATGGCCGCCGGTTCGCTGTCGTTCTCTTTGGCCGGGCTTGCCGTGCTAGTGCTTACGGACGAATTCCTCCGTGCGATTGCGCTCGAGCACAGTTCCCTCATAGGGCTGATGATGATTCTGGCATCCTCGCTGGCCTTGCTCCTCCTTGCCCGTCCAAGCAAAAGCTAAAAGCTTTTAGCCGCAATCGTTGGTGATTGTCAGGGAAAATTTCCCCGCTGGTTTTGCGGTCCGCAGGTCAGCCCATAAATTGCTGACGGAAAAATTAGGTCGGCTATTTTCTACCGAAGTGAAGAATAGAATCGGCTATTTTATACTGAAGTAGAAAATAGCCGTATAATCCCGCCCATGACCGCCAGTGACCGCTACCTCATGGGACAGGTTATTGCCGATCTGGACCGCAAAATGGTGTTCGTGGCCGGTCCCCGGCAGGTCGGCAAAACCACCCTGGCCCTGAGTCTGCCCGGGGCAGCGGATGGCTACCTGAACTGGGATATTGATGCGCACCGCGCCCGCATTCTGAACAGCGAACTGCCTCCGGGCGAGTTGTGGGTCTTCGACGAGATTCACAAGTACAGGCGCTGGCGAAACTACCTCAAGGGCTTGTACGACGGCCGCCCTCCGCGCCAGCGCATTCTCGTGACCGGCAGCGGTCGGCTCGACCTCTACCGGTTCGGCGGCGATTCATTGCAGGGACGCTACCATCTGCTGCGCCTGCATCCGTTCTCGGCGGCGGAACTTGGGCTGGACCAGCCCGCCATGCTGCTGAATCTTCTCAGGCTGGGAGGTTTTCCGGAGCCTTGGCTGTCGGCCAGCGAAACGGAATCCAGGCGCTGGTCCCGCGAGTACTCGGCGCGGCTGGTGCGGGAAGAGGTGGCCACGCTGGAAGGCATTCGCGATTTGGGGCAGTTGCAGCTGATGATGCTGTCGCTGCCCCAGCGCGTTGGATCGACGCTTTCGATCAACGCCTTGCGCGAGGATCTCAACGTGAGCCACAAGACCGCCAGCGCATGGCTGGAAGCGCTGGAGCGCCTGTACGCGATTTTCCGGCTGGCGCCTTTCGGCTCGCCGCAACTAAGGGCCCTGCGCAAGGACCGCAAGCACTATCACTTCGACTGGTCGGTCGTTCCCTCTCGCGGCCCGCGCTTCGAGAACCTGGTTGCCTGCCATTTGCTCAAATGGGTGCATTTCCGGCAGGACACCGAGGGGCTGGACTACGAGCTGCGGTATTTCCGGGACCGCGACGGGCGGGAAGTGGATTTCGTGGTGACGAGCCGGGGCGCGCCCGTTCTGCTGGTTGAATGCAAGTGGTCCGACGCGCCCCTCGACCGCGGCCTCAAGTACCTCAAGTCGAGATTTCCCGATGCCGAGGCCTGGCAGATTTCCGCCGCAGGCGCCAAGGACTACATCTCCCCGCAGGGCCTGCGCGCGGCCCCGGCGCTCAAGCTGCTGACCACGCTGGTTTAGCCCGCTCGGCGCCAATCCGCCCCACCCGGTTCCAGTCCCATATATGTCTGAACCCGAACAGCGGGGAAAGAGATGCTTTTCGGGGTCAGGGCGTAAAAAAAGCGAGGCGGGCACTTGGCCCGCCTCGCTGCAACGTCGTAGGTTGCTGTTTGGGTTAGGCGATATCGATGCCGTCGTCGATGGCCAGCACGAAGTCGCCGAGCAGGTCGTCATCGATGGCTAGGCCGATCAGATCGTCCTCGTCGATGAACGCGCCGCCGTCCTTGGGAGGAATCGCGGGGCCGTCCTCGCTGTTGAATTCGTCGCCGTCTGCGTCTCTCAAGCCGTCCGTGCCCTCGGGATCCTCAGTTTTGGTCGTCGTGGTCGTCGTCGTGGTCGTCGTCGTGTCGTCCGAGGTGTCATTCGTGATCCGGATCGAGAAGTACCCCTCCGTCTTCAGACCGCCGCCGTCCGTCGCCGTGACTTTAACCGTCAGAAGCTTCTGATTTTGGACCCCTGAAATCGCCGTGCCCTGCGTCTCGTAATCGAAGGTCGCGCCTTGCTTGAGCCACAACGACCAGGTGCTGCCATCACTGTCTCCGCCGGTGTCCGGCCGAATCTCGAAGTGATCCTTGTACTTTGGTTCGACTTCAACCCTGTGGGTGCCGAAATTGTCCGCATCCGCTCCGATGCTGTCATTCTCGTCCCGCACATTGATAGCGCCCAGCTCCACTTCCGACTGATTCTTCACGTTCTCCGCAACCCCGAACTCATCGGGATCGCTGCCAGCGTCGGGGCCGTCCGCCACCGTTATGGCCGTGGGCATATCCTTCTTGGTCGATAAATTCGCTGCTGAATCGCCGTCGTTGAAGTTGATGGCCGTGGGCGCGACATTGATTCGGACCACCACAGTCGCCGTGACGGGACTAGTGCCCTCCTCGCCCGCCGCCTGGATCGTGAACGTCAGCATGTTGCCCGCTCCGTCGTTCGTAACGCCGCCGGCGCCGTCGTGGCCCTGCTCCTCGTCCGTGAAGTAGGTGACCATGCCGGTGTCGCTGTCGATCCAGAAGGCCTGCTGGACATCCTCCGGATCCGCCGGTTCGGATGCCGGCGGAGTAGCGCCCGCGTTCCACTCCTCTGTAACAACGCGGAAGACCTGACCGCCAGCGCCGAGCGTTGCCGAGGTGCCCTTCGTTGTCGTAGTGGCGTCCACATTCAACTCAGTACCATCAACCGCCGGAGCCACCGTCGTGATCGTGTAGGTCAGACCGTCGCCGTCCCTGTCTAAGAACAAGTCCGACGCGTCGAACGTGTTCCGCGCGATGGGATCCTCCGCAGTGGCCTTCTTGGCAACCACCCGTAGCTCGCCGCTCGCTTGCGCCTGTTGGGGACCGACGTTGGCCGCAGCCACCGGGCCGGTCGCTGGATCCGTGTACTCGATCCACCTGACCCAACTGGATTCATCGGCTCCGGTCGTGGCCGGATTATCCCGTTGCGTGTAGGTGACCTTGGCGCGCAGGGAATGGCCGACATCCTCGCGGGTGATTATCAGGGAGAGACCCGTCTGGCCGTCGATATCCTCCCACTCGTCGAGTTCAATCGTGCCGCTGCTGTCGACATCCCGCCCCCTCTGCCACTGCACTTTCGCCGGCGCCGGAGTGTCGCCGGTGTCGACCCGGACTGGCCGGTCAACGGTGCCAGCGCTGCCGAGCAGAACGTTGGAGGGGGTGGGGTCGCCGGTGCCGTCGGCGCCGGAGCCGGAGACAGTGCCCAGCTCGATCGCTTCGCTATAGACTGGCACGTCGTTGTCGTTTGCGTCCTGGTAGGTGTAGACCGCACGGTAGTAGTTGCCGCCGCCGTCGCCTGGTGTTGTGTCTCCGTTCGCATCGACACTGAAAGTGAGGCCGACGGGCCCAAGAGTAGTGAATGTGGCTCCTCCGTCTTCGGACTTCTGCCACCTGGTGGTTCCGCCCGCGGCCTGGCCTGTATTACCGATCACGGCCACCACAAGTCCGGTCGCCGATGTCGTCACGTCGAGCTTGACGTTACCGGCCGGCGCCGTTCCGGGCGTTGCCGGGTCCACCGCATCCGTTTCTTTGGATTCGTAAACGGCGGATTCGGCGATCGCCCCGGTCTCCGGGTCCACCTCGTAGTACTGGACGCTGGCCTTGATCTTCGCGCCTCTGATCCCAGTCACAAGTGCCGCCGAATAGTCGTTTACGTTGTCATCATTCGCATCGAGATCCAACGGCTGAGGGGTCGAGCTGACCGAGATGATGACGGGGTCGCCGGAGTCCGTGCCGTCGTCATGCGACCAAGTGTAGACCGCCAGGAGCGCATCGCCGGGGCCGTCCAAGTCCGGGTCGAGGCTCAGATCGACTTTCATCTCCAAGGAACCCGTCCCATTGGGATCGCCCTTGGGATCGATCGTAACCACCTTGTCCTCATCTGCATCAGCGATGAGCGCGTCCGTGTCCACCACTTCGATGCGGATGGTCTCGGTGGCCTCGTTGCCCTCGGGGTCGCGGGCCGTCAGCGTGAAGCTGGGAAGCTCGCCGTCGGGAAGCTCGTCGTCGTCCGTTTCGGCTCTCCGGTCGATCACGATCGCGACGGCCCGGTCGAGGCCGTCGAGGCCGGGGCCGTCGCTGCCTTGCACTTCCACGGTATCGGGATCGCGGCGGCTGCGGCTTTGGATACTCTCCCACCGGGCCGGGCCATAGACGGTGATCCAGTCCGGAAGGCCCTCGCGGTCGATCGGACCGAAGCGCAGATCGTCCGAGTCGGTGTCGCCGTCTTTCCATGCCGCCTCGAGCGGCACCACGATCACCGTCTCGCCCTGCTGGCCCACCTTGATCGTCGTGGTGCCGTCCTCGCTTTTCGGATCGGGCGCGCGCGTCGCGTCCGATCCTGCGGGATCGCCATCAATCCGAATCGCCTTGTAGTTGGTGAACTCGGGCGCGGAGTCGGGGGCGTCCGCGATCCTGAACGTGATCGTTTCGAGGTCGCCGTCGCTGCGGGCGTTGGCGGCGCTGACGGGCACGAGAACGCCGCTGCTATTCAAAACGTAGGGCTTGGACTGGAGCTCCCCTTCCACCTCCTGGTACCGGAAGTTGTCCCAGACCATGACGGTGATCTGCACCTCGTCGCCCATATCGGCATCAAGGGCGCCGGGCACCTCCGCCTCCGGCAGGGGATCGCCCTTATCGTCCATTTTCAGCTGCGCGTCCGACTTGGTCCAGATCTCGTAATGCACGGCATCCGTGTCCTCGCGGACTTTCCTCAGCACGAGGCGGTCCTTGACATCCGTCCCGCCGGCGGGCGCGCCTTCGCCTTGCTGCCTCGCCTCGAAATCGACAAGCAGCACGCCGTACGGATGCGGCGCGATGGCGATATCGTCGTCATCGACGGTGAAGGAGGCCACCTTCTTCGCGCCCGAGTTTTCCGTGTATTCGAAACGCTCGTCATCGGCGATATGGGGCTGGTCGTTTTCGTCGGCTTTGCCGGTCGCGCCGGGCTCGTCGGACAGGGCCACCGCCAGCTTGAATTGGACCGACGCCGACGGCGTTTTGTCGTCGCCGTCCTCGGCCGTGACCGTGACCATGTAAACGCCGCGCTCCGGCAGCATTCCGGCCTTGTTGGTCATCTTCCCGGTGTCCTCGTGGATCTGCAGCCAGTCCACGGCGCCGCCCGCCACCTGGACGGAATAGGTCAGATCGACATTCTTGTCGGCATCCTTGAACACCTCGGCGCCAGGGGTCGTGTCCAGGCGGAAGCTCAGCCAGTCGCCCGCGAGCACATCCTCGGCATTCAGGTCCTCGTTCACCGTGACCCACCAGTTGCCGATCTTGTTGGCGGCGGTGGGGGCGTCGCCCTCGTCCTTGAGCTTGATGGTGATCTCCGCCTTGACGGACTCCCGGCCATCCTCCTCGCCCTGGTCCTTGGCCGTGACCTCAAGGACGAACTCGGCGCCGTCCTTCTCGAAGTCCAGGGATTCGTCGTCCTTGAGCTTGAGCATTCCATCGTCCTCCTCGAACCGGTCGTCGGAGAAGCTGAACTCGTGCTGGCCGTGCGGATGGCGATCGTCGTCCTTGTCGGTAACGTACAGGCGACCGAGCACGAATCCCTTGTCGTTCTCGTCAATATCGACGGAGGTGACCACCTGCACCCTGCCGTCGTCGCGATCCCGCTCCAGCTCCAGCTCGCTGGGGGCGGCGTTCTCTTTATCCAGAACCACGTCGAAGGACGCGCTGGCTATCTCGCCGCGACCGTCGCTCGCGACGATCGACACGCCCTCGACCACCAGGTCGTCGGCATCGGCCTTCGGCTCGCCGGAGATGGTCCCCGTGATGGTCAGGTCGTCGCCCGAGCCTTCGGTGGTCACCGACAGCTCCAGCCACTCCGGCTCGTCCGTGAGCGAGTAGGTGAGCCCGTCGCCGTCCGGGTCCGAGAACAGGGCCTTGAGGTCCACCTTAATCCCGCCCTCCTTGCCGCTCACGAACGTCGCGGGCGCGTCGGAGACCTTCTTGGCCTCCTCGGCATTAACCTCGGGGGCCTCGTTCACGTCTTCGACCGTGATGGTGACCTCGGCGGTGTCCTTCATCGCGGGTGTGCCGCTGTCGGTCACGGTGAGGGTCAGCTTGATCGTGGGGTCGTCGTCCATGTTCTCCGCCTCGTAGTTCAAGCTCTCGTCGCCCTTGAGCTTCAGCCACCAGCCGCCCTGGGCATCCTGCGTGGCCTCGAAACGCTCGCTGCCCGCGCCGCTCACGACGACCATGTGAGTCTGCCCCGCATCAGGATCGGACAGGGAGATCTCGCCCAGAAGCGCGCCCGCGGCATTCTCGTCAACCGTCGATGAGGCCGCCATGCCGTCGGGGGTCGTGCCGTCGGCCACGGCGATCGTCGGGGCTTCGTTGGCGTTGGTGACCGTGACGGTCACGGGCTTGCTGTCGGAAAGGCCATCC
>JAPOTY010000015.1:5000-65573 GCA_026708965.1 Gammaproteobacteria bacterium
TGGCCGAACGCGCGAGGGGGAGCGGCCACGAGCCCCCGGCGGCATTGGCAGTGATCACGCTGAACGGCTACGGTTTTACCGACGGCAACGAAGTGGGCATTATTCCGATCGGCGCGCTAGGCCCCTAACTCGAATATCCCGCCAGCATTCCGAGCAGCGGAAAACCCTGCGGAGAAAAAGCGCTTCGCCCCCGCCCCGTCAGCGCGGGAAAAACCCCTCCATCACACCCGGTTCCAGTCCCGCATGTGCTTGAACCAGCACACAGAATCTAAGGAAATGTCTCTGTTTTGTGAAAAGGGGCATTACTAGCCGCTTTGGGCTAAAGAAAATACTTTTGGGTATGCTTTTCGGCATACTGCCAGCGGGAGAGACGCTATGAGAATCCAAGAGAGCCGAAGGCTTGCACCCTTGGCCATTGCAGCCATGCTGGCTTTGCCGCTGATTGGCACCCACAGTGCAGCCGCGCTCGATCTGCCCGAAGCAAAAAAATGGGAATGCCGGGATTTCGTGGGAAATGACGGAAGGGTCCTTATAACGCTTTGGCATCCGGTTGCGATTCAGCCGGAAGGAAGCGGATACATACGCTTGGAAGATGTAGGAGCCTCTTTTCCTACCGCATTCAGGTTGGACGGACTATCACTGCGCTGGAACTGGGACTTAGGCGAAGATGGCGCTTGGGAGCATTCTTTCGTGATAGAACCGGACGGGATAGGAAAAACTTATGATTTCTCCGGTGCCGAGGTGGGCGAGAAGGTTTCTGCAAAGGACGTTTACAGGTGCAAGCAAGTCAAGCAAGTATCGAGGAAATCCGCGCTGGAGACAGCAATGCTTGAGGCGGCGTTGAATGGCAGCTGGGCTGGAGTGAAGCTTGCTCTCGAAGCTGGCGCTGATGTGAACGCGAAGAGGGCATCGAGCGGATGGACGGCGCTGATAAGCGCGGCGTTTGGAGGCCATGTGGAGATCGCGAAGCTGCTGCTTGACGCGGACGCAGACGTGAATGCGAAGGACAAGTACGGACGGACGGCACTGATGTTGGCGGTGAAGTATGAGAAGGCGGATATGGTGAGGCTGCTGAAGGAGGCAGGCGCGAAGGAATAGCGGGGATCCCGGGGAACACGGGCGCTGATTAGAGGTTAGCTAGATGTTCGGAAGCGTGAGAAACGCGTTCTCCAAACAGCGCAGCAGCTATTCTGCGGCGGATAACGTAAATTATTTTTCGCACTTTTCTTAGAGACGGTGGTCTCGGTCTGGCAGAAATGTTGTTTGGCGACAACCACCAGATCATGAGGAGACCACCATGGAGCAAGATAGCACGAAGGCGTTGGACAAAGTGATTCGGATCGACGAGAGGGAGGCACGTGACCACCTGACGAAGCTGGTTCGGGGCACGGTCGAGGAGACTCCGAACGCGCTGCTGGACGAGGGGGAGGGGCTTCATGCAAGCCCCGACCGGATGTGTCGGGCGCAGCGCTACGAGCGTTCTCCGGAGAGGATCGACACGCGTGCAGGGCATTACTCGCGCAAGCTGCACACCTAGGCCGGGGAAGTCGAGTTGAAGGTGTCGAAGCTGCGCCGCCAGAAGTTCGGGTCGGCGATCATTGAGGGCTGCCGCCGCCGGGACATTTCGGTTGATGGTGCAATCGTGCAGATGCACTAGGCCACCGTGTCGGCGCCAAGGGACCGGTCAACGTGATTCCAAACTCCTCTCAGGTATGGAATGCCCGCCCCTTCTATCGGAAGCGGTCCCATAGGAAGCTAAGCGCCTGCCTCAATGCCGCATCAACAGAATCTGCGGTAAGGATGGCTGGAATGTCGTATGCAACCCAAGCGTTGCCGATCATACCGCCAGAAGGCTGAGGCGGCTTCCACCGCACGTAGGCGCGCACTTCGTACGTTGGCATATCTCCATGATGGCTCACCATGGCTTCCAACCTTATCGGTGATGGCGCGCTCTGATTTTTGAGCCAAACCTCAATTACTTTCTCAACGGAGTAAAGCTCCGAGCAAAATGTCTTTGCCACCTCAGCTAGGTATGAGTTCATTGGGATCGCCCTCCCCTTTAGGTGCCGCCGGTGTGTTTCAATGCGGGGATTATATATTTTGAGGGGCCCAAGCTTATGCTCAAAAGGGAAGGATATGCTGGCGAGTTCAGGCACATGTGGGACTGGGGGCGGGGGTGACTGAGTCGTTGCTTGTGCCTCGCCAAGGGTGTCGGCCTCGGCTCCAGGACTAGGCCGCCCTCGAAATCACGAGAGCAGCGCCGACAAACGCTGCTCTTCTGATTGGAAGCGGCGCGCAAACACCCGATGCGCCTGTTCCGCATAGGTCGCTGCACTCTCTTTGAGCTTTTGCTGTGTCAGCGTAGGCCGCGCCTTGATGCACCCTGAAGGATCGCCAATCATCCCTGTGAAATCGCCGATCAGGGAAATGACCCAAGGATAGCTTCTCCAATACAGAAATGAGCCTGATGCGAGATTTGACTTGAGGGAAGCCAGCGGGTACAAAGCGGGAACAATGCACCCTAGCGTCCTGCGGCCCTCTACCAAGGTGTCGTAGCATGGTAGGGGAACATTTTGCGATGCGCCGGACAGCAGCTTCGTTGTTCGGCGCATGCCTTTTCCAGACCAGCGTAAACAAAGGCTGTGGACATGAAGGAACAGGTTTATGGCTAGGTTGGCGATGTTCGTCGATGGCGGCTACATGGCGAAAGTGGGTGCCACATCCCACACTTGGATTGATATTGGCAAGCTCTCCAATGAAATCCGCGAGCGGCTTGGGGCGGCAAATTTCGAGCCGTTGGATATTGTCCGCACGTACTACTAAGACTGCCTGCCTTACCAGAGCAATCCTGCCACGCCCGACGAGGCGAATCGCACGCTTGATGCAGGGCCCCCAAGGAATTCATGGCCCTCCGAACAGCATTCGATGCCATCGAGAATTTGAAGTAACCGAAGATCGCTTGGGCGCTCAGCGCGGCAGCCATCGAAGCAACTGTCGCCATCGCCGTTCGCTTGCAAGAGGAAGCTCGCAAGCTGAATTTCATTTCCCGAGCGATTCCAAGGCGCGCACCCAAGCGCAGAATCGAGGGCATTCGGCGAGCAGGCGGTCCATGCCCGTGGCCTGAGCCACAAGGGTGCCATCCCGCACCTTCTGGTAGCCGGGAATTTGCCGCTTGATCCTCTTGCTCGGCGCGGTGCTTGCGTTGTCGTTGATATCCTCCGGCGTGGAAAATTCGCAACGAACTCGACGAAGCCCATCAACGGCATCCGCAGTGGCATTGATGGATCTCGCGAATGCATCGACATCCGAGAACAAGAGGCCTTCAAACTCGTGCCTCTGAACGTATGGAAGCACTCTGTCCTCTCGCCAATTTGAGGCAAGCCGATCTTTTAGGGCGTTGCCAATCTCCCGCTCCAGTTCCTCACTCGATTTCTCGCCTTTACCGCGAAAACCGTAGAAATCCACGAGCGAACTCACGGCATCGAAGTTAGGGAACAATCGGGCCATGTCCCCCGCCAGCCGCTGCGTCGAGACGTTGCCGCCCTGCGGGCCACGCCTGCCTGCGCCCAGCACAATCGGAGTGGGGTCAACCTCTCTTTCCCGGAGATGGACCGCCAGAACTTTCCTGATAAATTCCTCTTCGGTTTGCCCTTCCACCGATATTGCGATCCGCATCACGGGCGACCGCCCAGCAAGTTCTTTTGCCAGAGCTCGCCTGCGGTGAAACTGTCATCGCCTTCCAGCCAGTTGCGATAATCGTCGCGCTCAAGCTGCCTCAATTCGGTGCGTCCCTCGCGCATCTCCAGCACCAGAATCTCATCCAGACTGAATGAATCCACAAACAACGGCGACTGCGTAGCCACAATAACTTGCCGCTCCTCCGCCACCGACTTGACCATGCTGCCTATCAGATTCACGGCGGCGGGATGCAGACCGAGCTCCGGTTCGTCCAAGAGCACCACGCCGCCCAACATCTCCGGGGGCAGATTAAGTAGCGTTACAAGCGCGAAAAACCGCAGCGAACCATCGGAAGTGAGGTGGGCGCCGAAAGTCTTTTCCGTCCATTTGGCCTTCCAGCGCAATGAGACCTTCCCATAACTTTCCTCTATCGCAAACCGGTCGAACATCGGCAAGACGCGATTGATCTGATTGCAGATCAGTTCATACCGCTTGATATCCTCCTGCTCCAATCGATGCAGCACCGCAGCCAAATTCCCGCCGTCCGAACGCAAAAAGTTGCTATCGTCCGCGTCCCATCTTTTGTTGAAGTTGGAGAAATCGGACGTATTGTGAAACTGATACACAGCGCAGTTGTTAAGCAAGCTGACGATTACATTCGCCGTCGTGACAGTGTCGCGCTCTTCAAGGATATTTGCTTCGGTATGCGAACTTCCCAGATATTTCCAAGAGGCCTCTGTTCCCAAGCCAGCCTTGCTGAAACGATACTTCTCGTCGGTGAAAACAAACCGATCCGGATGGGCATAAGCGAGAGTGAAGCGATATTCGTTCAAACCCGACTCTGTTCGCATGCCTAATCCCGCGTCAATGACCGAGGTGCGCTTGCTGCCGCCAAACAACTGATCGTCCGCGCCCCCTTGTTTATGAATAAATTCCTGAAGCTTGCGGGATCTGAGCATCCAGCTCAACAGATCGAAAAAGCGCATGAAATTGGACTTGCCCGAACCGTTGGCGCCAATCATGACGGCGGCGTTGGGTAGTTGCTCAAGCTTGATGTCCGCCAAGGACCGAAAGCCTTTGATGCGGATAGACTCGATTTTCGGATAGCTCATCAGTGCCCTTCCGTTTCGTGCAAACGCAGCGCGCTATCGCCGCCGCGCCGGGGCAACGATGGCGGGCGGCGTTCCCGCAACTGCTGCTCAGGCGCGCTCATGGCGCGAGAATAAACGAAATTCTGCAAAAGCGGGACATGCGCGGCGCTTTCTGCTATTTTCCACTCCCCCTTCATCCAAAGCCCAAAAGCTATGCCAGTGAGCAAGCATCGATCAAAGAGCGGAGGCAAGAAGAGCAAGGCGGCCGCACGGGAAAAGCGCAAGCCTTCCTCCGCAAGCTCGCCGTCGGCACCCGACCGCCAAACAACGGAAGCGGCCATAGCCGCGCTCTCCGCCGCCGCCCCGCGCGACGAGCCTAAAGACGCGCTTCACCAAGCCCAGGAACTGATATACGACGCCTGGGAAACGCCAAGGGCCGCGCAACGCATCCGATTGGCAAAGCGCGCGCTCAAGATTTCGGACCTGTGCGCCGATGCTCATTGCCTGCTGGCCGACGACGAGGCCAAAACATTGGTTGAAGCGCGCGGGCATTACGAGCGCGCCCTCGCTGCCGGAGAGAAGGCGGCGGGGCCGCAAGCCTTCAAAAACGATGCGGGGCACTTCTGGGGAATACTTGACACCCGGCCATACATGCGCGCCCGCATGGCTCTTGCCGATTGCCTGTGGCAATGCGGCGAGCGCGCCGCCGCCATTGAGCACCTGCAAGACATGCTGCGGCTCAATCCGAACGACAATCAGGGCGTCCGCGACCCGCTCGCAGCATGGCTGTTGAGTGTGCGCGACCACGACGCGGCGGAGAAATTATTGAAAGCCTATGATGGCGACTACTCCGCCTGCTGGCATTACTCCGTCACTCTTTTAGCGTTTCGGAAAGGCGACGAAATCGGCTCGCGCCGGTGTCTGAAGAAGGCTTGGGAATTCAACCCGCATGTCCCGGCATTCCTGATCGGGACAGTCGCGATACCCCCCGACTCGCCAGGCTACTACTCGCTAAGATCGCCGGACGAAGCGCTCCTTTACGCACAGGAGCACCGGGAAAACTGGGCTTCCACCGAAGGCGCCCTGCCGTGGCTGGCCGAGTCCATCCGAACGCTGCCGCCGCCCGAGAAAGATTGAGCGCTAGCGCAGCGGCCAACTTGGCAGGACTACGACCGTTGCCAATCATTAACATTGCATATTAGGCACAAAATGCCGAATTTACAATGTCAAACCAGTCTTTTTACAAAGCGGGGACAAGCGTTTTGCGGGCGCGAGAGTGTGCCGCCCGGGCGTCAAAAGATATTGCGAAGGCTTAGCGCCGGTGCAATGCACCGGCTATTCGCCGGTCGCAGTCGATGGAGCGTCCTCGATCATCACGCGCACAAAGCGCCGCTTGCCCACTTGGAGCACCCAGGCGCTTTCCGGCGGCAGCGTCAGGGCGCGGTCGGTCACGCGCTTGCCGTCCACGCGCACGGCGCCCTGCGCAATGAGGCGCATGGCCTCAGCATTCGTTTTTGCAAGTCCGGCGCGGCGTATCAGTTCGCCGAGCGGCACGCCTGAGTCGGCGCCCGCGATCGTGACTACAGGCATATCGTCAGGCGCTTGCCCATGCCGGTGGCGCCGGGAAAAATTCCGGGCCGCCTGTTGCGCTGCCTCGTCGCCGTGAAAGCGCGCCGTGAGTTCGTGCGCCAGCGACATCTTCGCGTCGCGCGGATTGCCGCCGAGCTCCACGCCGGAGCGCAATTCGTCCAGTTCGGCTTGCGTGCGAAGGCTTAGAAGGTCCAGGTAGCGCCACATCAACTGATCGGACACCGACATCAGTTTTCCGTACATCTCCCCGGGCGGGTCCATGATGGCGATATGGTTGCCGAGCGACTTCGACATCTTCTGAACGCCGTCGGTGCCTTCCAGCAGCGGCAAAGTCAGAACAATCTGCGAAGGCTGCCCGTGCTCGGCCTGGATTTGCCGGCCGAGCAGCAGATTGAAGGTCTGGTCAGTGCCGCCAAGCTCCACGTCGGCCTCTAGCGCCACCGAGTCGTAGCCCTGGGCGATCGGATACATGAACTCGTGCAGGCCGATCGGGTTGCCCTCGCCGAAACGCTTCTTGAAATCGTCGCGCTCCAGCATGCGCGCCAAGGTGCGCTTGCCCGCCAGCCGCACCAGATCGGCCGCGCCGAGGCGGTTCATCCAGGCCGAGTTGAACTCCACGCGCGTCAGTTCGGGATCAAGCACCCGATGCACCTGTTCGGCGTAGGTGGCGGCATTCTCCTTGAGCTTGCCTTCGGTCAGCGTGGGACGCGCCTTGCTGCGCCCCGAAGGATCCCCGATCATCCCGGTGAAATCGCCGATCAGGAAGATCACTTCGTGGCCGAAATCCTGGAACTGGCGCATCTTGGTAAGAATCACCACATGCCCCAAATGCAGATCCGGCGCCGTTGGATCGAATCCGCACTTCACCCGCAGCGGCCGCCCGGCGCCCAGCCGCTCCAGCAGTTCCTCCTCGCGCACCAAGTCCACCGCGCCCCGGCGCAACTCCCGCAATTGCTGTTCAGGCGAATTCATGGGCGGCAGGGGATTACAGGAGGGGGCCCGGGGCGTTGGGGCCGAGCATGGCTTCGCGCAGCGCGGGGAGCGGGGCGTTGCCGAGCGAGAGCAGCGTTTCGTGGAATTCCTTCCAAGCGGCGCGGCCGCCGCGGTTCGCTGTCCAGTCCTCGCGCATCCTCATGATGATCAGCTTGCCCAGCGTATAGACGAAATAATCGGGATCGTAGGCGCCGCGCAGGGCCTGCTGGGCGGCGTTGCCGGGGTCCAGATAGGCCAGCTCGGCAAACATGCGCTGCGAGGTGTCCACGCTCATGCCCTCCACGTGCAGGCCGATCGACGAGAGAAAGCGCACATCGCGCATCAGCGCATCGAGGATCTGGCCCGCCCGCAGCAGCGGCTTGCCCTCGCTCAAGCCCGCCTCCTGCATCAGTTCCTCGGCGTAGTGCGCCCAGCCCTCGCTGAGCATGGCGTTCCAGAACAGCTTGCCCATGCGATTGGCGGAACGCTTCAAGTACAGGGAATGGAGGAAATGGCCCGGCCACACCTCATGCACCGAGATATTCAGCAGAGCCGCCTCCCCGGGCAGGTACTGGCGCCGCATCTCCAACGGCCACTCGGGATCAGGCCCCGCGATGTAATAGATCGCAGGCAGCCCTTCCTCATAAGGCCCTGGGATTTCGATATAGGCGGAGTTGGTGCGCCGGTATGCCGGAGCCTCCGCGACATAGGCCGTTTCCTCGCCTGGAATCCCGATAAGGTCCTTGGCGATCAAAAATTCCCTGAGTTGCGGAAGCTGCTCGCTGGCGCGCGCCACGGCGCCCTGCGGCGGCTTATCGCTGCGAACCCGGGCGGCGCAATCAGCAATGGTGATTGCGGAATCAATGAGCTTGCAGGCGCTGCGCAGCAACTCCAGATTTCGCGCCAAGTCCCTCTGCGCCACGTTCTTCAGCGTTTGCCAAGGCAGGTCGATGCGGTAGGCGCGCCGCAACAGCTCCTGGTAGCGTTCCTCGCCCAGAGCGAAATCGCCAGCGGCATCGTCAAGGCGCAGTTCAAGCCAGTTCTCCGTTTCGCGCAAGGCGGCTACGGCCGAATCCAGAGCGGCTGCGAATTCCGCTTGAAGATCCTCATCGGCCACGGCGGCGAAAAGGCCGGGCAAATCGCCCTCCAAATGCGACGCCAGGCCTGCGAAGCGAACCAGGGCGGTGCGCACGAAGGGCCGCGGGAACGGCGGCCGCAGGGTTTCCCGCATTTGCTGAAGATAGGCGGGAATCTTCTCAAGGTGGGAGGTGAGCGCCGCAAGCCGCACATCCCTGGGCGCATACTCGCGGGCCACGTACACGCTGGGACTCAGCGGCCCCGCATACCAGGCCGGATTGCGAAGATGGTATTCCGCCACCTCTACGCCAAACAGCATGCCTTCGATGGCCGACAACAGATGCTGGCGCTCCAGTTCCTCGGCGGGCGTGAGCGCATCGGCGGGGAATTCCTCAGCCGTCCGGCGCGCATATCCGCTCAGCATCGCGGTATTTTCGCGAATCGCCGCGAGCGTCACTGACTGCAACTGCCCGTCGTAGTCGTGGCGGCCGGCCCACACCGCCCGGGTGGGCGCCGCGGCGAAATGCGATTCGACGAACTCGTCGGTGAATGAGCGCCACGGCGATTCATCCGAAGCCGCCGGCTGCTGGCCGATGCTATCGCTATCGCTGCCGCAGCCTGCCATCATCAGGATGCCCACGGCCATCGCCACGAGCCACCCGTAAGCGCATACCGTCGTACGCAGTTGCATAACCGGGCACGATTGTATCCGGCGGCCGCCGAGCCCGTTCAACGCGGGGCGCCGCGCAGCAATCGCCTACCCGCCTTCGGAACGGAACGCCCGATGGCAGTTCCGGCACGCATCCGCCAGCCGCTTCAGTGATTGCACCATAAATTCCCTGTCCCCAGCCTCGGCGGCCGCCACCAAGTTGCGGCCTTCGCGCTCAGCCGCCTCCGCCCGGGCCAGAAACTGTTCCGGGCGCTGCCAGATTGCCGGCAGGGCGGCAGTTTCCCCGGCATTCGAGCCCGGCGGAAACAGCGTGCTTATCAATTGCGCATTGAGCCCGAGGGATGTTGCCTGGGCCTCGATATGGCTCTGGTCGAAATCCATTTCATCGGCAAGCAATCCGGTCAGCGCCGAAAGATGCGCCGCCATGCTCAGCATCACGTCCTTGCGGTAATCGATCACGTTCCCCATATCGGCCGAGGCCGCAGCCATCAGCATGGCGGCGCCAAGGGCGCAGCCAGCATGCGCGCCAGCGCCAAAACGCCAGCGTGAGCCCTTTCGCGGAGAAAGGGCGGGATCCAGCGCGTTGCGAATCAGGCGCAAAGCGGAGGCAGCACGCTTCGAACCAAGCGCAAAGCGGGCAATTCGGATATCAGCCATTGACTAAGCGCCGAAATGCAGGAAGCAACAAGCGCTTGGCGCAAGAGGCGGGCTAAAGCTCGCGCAAGGCCACCGTCACCGGCGCGGTGGCGGCGCGGACGGCAGGGAAAATTCCCCCCACCAAACCCACGGCCAGCGCGGCGGCTATGCCTTGGGCAAGCAAGTCGGGCGTGACCGCGAAGTTGAACACCACCTGGCTGAAGCTGGCGGCCAAAGTAGATGCCTGAAAGCCGTTCAGCGCCAGCCAGGCGATGGCGCAGCCGAGCATGCCTCCAAGAAACGCCAGGGCCACCGATTCCAGCAACGCGGCCAAAGCCGTGGGAAAAGAGCCGAAGCCCAGCGCCCTCAAGGTGGCCAGTTCCCGCGCCCGCGCCACGATCGACGCATACATCGCGTTGAGGGCGGCAAACACCGCGCCTATGGCCATAAGCGCCGAAACCGGAATCCCTATCACCCGAATAAGCGCGGCCGTGTCCTCGGCCTGTTGGGCATAGAACTCCTTTTCGCTCCACACGTCCACGGCCAAGCGCTGGTCGCCCGCCAAAGCCTCCTCAAGCCGCGCGCGTCCGCCGCCGCCGTCCATCCGGGCGCGCACCACCTGAAAGCCGCTGCCGAGCTGGTAGGCGGACTGGAGCACATTCACATCGCACCACAGCTCCGACTCGAACACCGATCCGCCGTCCTCGAACATGCCGGTCACCAGCCATTCGGTCTTTCCGAAGCGGATGGTCTGTCCCGGCTCCAAGCCCAAAAACTGGTTGCGCGCGCCGCGGCCAACAATGAGCTCGAACCGCCCGGGCGTGAACTCGCGGCCCTCCGCCAGCCGGTAGTTCTTGCGCAGGGCGTAGCCCGAGGGCTGGATGCCGCGCAGCGCGACGTTGGTCTCGCCGCCCGACGATCGATCCACCGCATTGACCACCCAGAACAGCTCCGACGAAACCTGAGGATCGCCTGCGGCATCCCTGGCGATGCCCGGAGCGAAGCGTATGACATCGGCCTGCTCGCTGCTGAAGCGGCTGTTGAGTTCCGCAGTGGAGCCGCTTCGCAGCACCAGCGCCACATCCTCCTGGCCGCTGCCCTCCATGGTTTTCTCGAAGCCCGACGCCATCGACAGCACGCCGGCGAACACGCCGGTGAGCGCGGCGATGCCGGACATGGCCACCGCGGCGGTGCCGGGCCGCTGCGGCAGGCTGCGCAGATTCAGCAACGACAGCGCCGCCGTCTGCTTCAGCCACCCGAACACCGCCCCGATCCTTTGGCGCTAAGCGGTGCGCAAAAGCGCGATGATATCCAGCCTCAGGGCGCGGATCACCGGCGGCAGGACCGAGCCGAGGCTAATCGCCAGCATCAGGGCCAAGCCCATCAGCACGCTGCGGGTTCCGATGCCCAGGCCGGCCGGGAACAAGGCGCCCAGCGCGCCGGACAGGAACGCCAGCCCGCCCCAGCCCAGCGCCATCGCCAGGATGCCCACCGGCAACACCAGCAACAAGCCCTCTAAGACGGTGAGCCGGAAGATGCTGCCCGAAGTGAAGCCGAGCGTCTTGAGCACGCCCATTTCGTGGATCCGCTCGCGCACCGACTGCGCCATGGTGTGGCCGGTCACGAGCAGGATCATGAACACCACGGCGGTCAGGATGAGGGTCACGATCAGGCCGATATTGCCGAACTGCTGCGCGTATTCCTTCGCGAAGGCCGCCTCGGTATTGGTTTTGGTCTCGGTTGGCGAATTCTCGAATTCCGCGTCGATCGCGGCCATCAGATCCTCAAGCGGCAGCGAGCCGTCGCCCTTGGATACGTACCAGCCCACGGTGCCGTTGCTGAAAGCCCGGGCCTCGTCGAAATAGTCGTAATGCAGCAGCATCACGCCCGCGTTCACGCCGCCGTCGATATCGTCGAAGATGCCTTCGATTTCAAATTCCCACACATTGCTGCCGTTGGCCCGCGTCCAGATGCTGGATCTGATCGGAACCCTATCGCCAACCTGCCATCCGTACTGAGTGGCCACCGGGCGGCCCACGATGGCGCCGCCCCGGTTTTCCAGCCAAGCCTGCCTGTGGGCATCGGAAAGCCTGATTTCGGGATTGAGCGCCAAGTACTCCTCGGCCACCACCGGGTATTGGGCGAACTCGGGGTTGTCCTGGTAGCGGCCGGCGAACCAGCTGGCGTGGGAAACCGCCTCCACGCCGGACAGGCGCGCGATCCGCGACTGGTAGGCCACCGGCAGCAGCATCACCAGCGACAGCTTGTGCGAGGTCAGCAGCCGCTCCTGCGATTCGTCGCTGATATCGCTGAGCGTGAGCGCGCCCCGCAAGCCCTCCAGCACGGTAAACAGGAAAAACACCACCAGCACCGCCAGCATCGTGAAGACGGTGCGGATGGGTTTGCGCCACAGATTGCGCCAGACGAGAGTGAAACGGTTCAACGCGAATTTCCTAACGGGTTGCCTCCGGCGCGGCGCCCAGCTCCCCCTTGTCGAGGTGCAGCACGCGGTGCGCGAACGAGGCGGCGCGCGGATCGTGCGTGACCATCACGATGGTTTTGCCGTAATCGCGGTTCAGCTGCTGCAGCAGCGCCATGATCTCGTCGGCCGTGGCGCGGTCGAGGTCGCCGGTGGGCTCGTCGCAAAGCAGAATGGGCGGGTCCGACACGATGGCGCGGGCAATGGCCACCCGCTGCTCCTGCCCGCCGGATAATTCGCGCGGATAGTGCGAAGCGCGCTCGGCCAGGCCCACCAAGCGCAGGGCCGTGTTCACATGCTGCTTGCGGCGCGAGGCCGGCAGCGACGTGAGCAGCAGCGGCAGGGCCACGTTGCGGGCGGCGGTCAGCACCGGCAGCAGGTTGTAGAACTGGAACACGAAGCCGATATTGCCTGAGCGCCATTTGGCCAGCGCGCCCGGCGACAGCGCGCTGATGGCTCGGCCATCCACCTCCACCACGCCTTCGGTGGGCTTGTCGAGACCGCCCAGAAGATTCAGCAAGGTGGTCTTGCCGGAGCCGGAAGGACCCATCAGGCCCACGAAATCGCCTTTATTGATTTCCAGGCTGATGCCGTCGAGCACGCGAACCACTTCGCGGCCCTTGCGGTAACTTTTGCCTACGCCCGTAAGCCGGATCAGTTGCTCAGCCATGTCTTGCGGTTCAGCGCGCTGCGGTGAAACTTCAAGGATAGGTGATTTCGTCGCCTTCGGACAGCCCGCCGGGCGGATCGAGAACCACGCGCTCCCCCGGCGACAGGCCGGATGAGATCGCCACCCGCGGCCCGTCGCGGCGGCCCGCCACAACGGCGCGGCGGCTCGCTTGGCCGTCCTCGGCAACGAACACCCACTGATCGCCGGCGCTGCCCATCAGCGCCGAGGCCTCCACGCTGATCACGTCCGATCCGGGCGCCGGGCGGGCTTGGCCGGGTTCGATGAAGGACACCTTGGCGCCCATGTCCGGCAATACGCGCGGGTCGCGCTCGAGGATCCCCACGCGCACGCGCACCGTGGCCTTCTCGCGGTTGGCCGCGGGCACGATGGCGATCACTTCCGCTGGAATCCGCCACTCGGGATAGGCATCGAGCCGGGCCGTGACCGCGCCGCCCGGACGGACCCGCTGCAAGTAGGCCTCGTTCACGTCCACCTCGATTTCCAGCGATTCCATATCCACTAAAGTGCAAATGCCGGTGCGCGTAAATCCGCCGCCGGCCGATATCGGAGAGACCATCTCCCCGGGCTGGGCGTTCTTATCGATCACCACGCCGGCGAAAGGCGCGCGAATCACCATTTCGCTGCGCGCCTGCTGCTGCACCGCCACCGCCCGCTCGGCAACCGTGACCGAAGCCCCATTGGATTCGAGGCGGGCGCCTAGGCGGTCGCGCGCCGCCCGCGCGGCATCCAGCTCGGCTTCGCTGGCCAACCCCCGGCCCCGCAGCTCCGAGAGCCTCTCGAAGGACCGCTCGGCTTCGTTCAGCTCGGCGCGCGTTTCGCCCAGCGCGCTGCGCGCCGAAGCCAGTTGCGCCTCGGCCAGACGCAGTTGCGCCAGTTCCGCCGCATCGTCCAGTTCGGCCACGATCTGGTCTTGCTCCACGGCCATGCCCTCCTCAACCAGCACCTGGCGGATTCGCCCGGTGCGCTTGGAGGACACCGTTGCGCTGCGCCGGGCGGTCACGTAGCCGCTGGCATCCAGAACGCTTGCGCCGCCACCGGCCGACGATCGGCGCACCGTCTCGACGCGCACTTCGGTGGCGGCGGTCGGCCAGAACAGCGCCGCCAGAGCGGCGAGCACGCCCGCCGCGGCCAGCGTGGCGAGCGCAGGCCCAAGAAACCGCCTCGAGGCGGCGCGAGGGGGCTGCTCATCGCGCCGGATGCGAAGCCCCTCAAGACCTGGATTGGCGTCGGCTTCGCTCATTGAGCGCCGATCCCGGCGCGATATGGATCCGGCAGCTCCGGAAGGCGTGGCGCGAAGGCGGAGGCCTCGTCCTCATCGTTGGGCGGGGCGGGCGGTCCCCGCCGTTCGACCGGCATGGGCTGGCCCGTGAACGGCTCGGAAAAAGCGAGGTTGGACGCCTCTGCGCCCGCGCCCGCCGCCGGATTGCCGGCATGCTGCGACAGAACCGAGTCCATGGCTTGGAAGAAAGCCTCCACGATGGGCCCGCGGTAGCGGCCCACCGGCGTGCCGTTATAGATCACGCGGGTGCCGTCCTGCACGTATTCGCGCACCAGCGGCTCATTCCAGTCCGGATAGTCGATGGGGTCGTAGCGGCTGTACTCGTCGAAGCCCTCGAAGCTCACCATCGCGTGCCCGAAGGCCGTGTCGGTATTCTCGGCGAAGAACGAGACGGGCACGTTCACCACGTAGTCGAATCCGTCGCGGATGCCGTCCCAGTACGCCTCGTTGGTGGATAGGTAGTTATTGTCCGGATCGTTGAGCGGATCGGCGAAATTCTCCTGGCTCATCACCAGCTGGTGGCGGGCGAAGCCGTAACCCTCCAGCAGCTCCCCCAGATCCTTCTCCACAGCCCGCAAATACGGCGGCCCCAATTCCAGCCAAGCCTCATGCGGAACCTGATCCCAAGGCATGCCGTGCGTCGAAACCACCACCTTCACGGCGCTCGCGGCCGGGAACGTGTCCAAGCGGTCCTTCAGCATGGCGAGATAAGCATCGCGTATGACCGCCTGGTCGCCGAGCGGGGGCGTAATGATCACCTTGATTTGCTTGCCGTTCTCCTTCTCCCAATCGTGGATGTAGTGCATCGCGTGCTTGATGCTGCTATTGAATTCCTCGTGGTGCGAGTAAATCGGCCGCGGCACGGCCAGCAATACGGTATCGACGCCCGTATCAAGCAAATCGTACATGGCCCTGCGGGCCATCCCGAAATGCTCGGCCGTGACCCAGGCCCAGGGGATATCGCCGTACTTCCCATGCACCTTGCGCATCGCGTCGTCGGCGATAATGCGGTTGCCGGCCTCATGGGGAATGCGACCGTCCATGAACCCCTTGCCCGGGGCGTAGTAAAAGACCCGGCACTTGGTGATGAGCCTGGCCACCGATGTGGACATGCCGGCCTTCCGGCCGGGAAGGAGAAAGTATCCTTGGGCCATGTAGGTGCCGGTGGACGGCGGCGACCACACCACCTCCCCGGTCAGGTATTTTTGGGCGTACGGAACGCCGTCGAAGTCCGTATCGCGCCCCATGTGGTCGATCAGCCGGGCGGGCTTGAATTCCTCGAATTCGTAATAGCGCTCCGTGTCCATCAGCACCACGCCGCGGTCGGCGCGGACCATGTTGCGGATCGGCCAGGGAATGTACTGGAAGCTCTTCTGGGCTAGGACGTAATAATCCTCGAAGCGCAGTTCCTCCGGCTGTATAAGGTGGGAAATAAACACGCCCACCCGCCCTTCGGGCCGGGTGTCCTGGGCCTTGTAGTAGCTGAAGTAGTTCGGCTCCGCCAGCTGCGGCGGAGTGCGGTTCATGTATTGAAAAACGCCGAATCCGGCCACCGCCAGCGTGAACACGGCGATGCCGGCCACCACCGCGGCCTTGAGCAGTTTCTTCATTATCTGGGCTGCCTCCGTATTTCTTCGGAATCGGAACGTTCGGCGAACGGCACGCGGTCCAGCCAGGAACGCGCGTCGGCGGAAGTCTCGCTCGGCGCCTCCTGTATCGCCATGTGCCCCACGCCGGGATAAATGATAGTTTCAATCGAGGGCGCGCTCGCGAGCAGCCGCGCCAGTTCGGCTGCCAGCTCCACATGAACCTGCGGATTCTCCTCGCCCCATTGAATCAGCACCGGCGCGCGCACCTGTCCGATCAGGGCCTCGATATCGCCGGAGATGTACTGGCGCAGCCGCTCAAGCTGCGCCGTCCGCTGCCCTTCGAGACGCCATAGGTCGTGCCAGCGGTCCACCAGCTCCGGGGCGACCTTCGCCGAATCGGCGAATCCGCCTTTCAGCATGAATTCCGGCAAGGCGCGCGGCGTGATCCAGCGCACCAGATCGACAGCCGGCGATATTTGCGGCGGCGCCCGGCGCCCGCGCACGCCGGGCTCCAGGGAACCGGGAGAGATCAGCACCAGGCCGGCCACGCGCTGCGGATGGCGCACCGCGTAGTGGATGGCCACGGTGCCGCCCAGCGATGTGCCCGCAATCGCGGCGCGCTCCACTCCGAGCTGGTCGAGAAGGCGCTCCATCAGCTCGACCGTGCGCGGCAGGCTGTAGTTGCCGGTGGCATCGGCGCCGCTCAGGCCATGGCCGGTCATATCGAAACGCACCACGCGATAGCGATCCTTGAGGGCCTCCACCCAGGGATCCCAGCCGATCAGGCTGGCGAAATTGGCGTGGATCAGCACCACCGGCGGCCCGGTCCCCTCATCGCGGTAATGAATGCGGGCGCCGTCGATCGCCGCGAAGCGCGAGGCCGACGAGGCGTAACGCGCTTCAAGCGTCTCCGCCGGAATATCGCGCCACACCCATGCCGCCGCCGCGAAAGCGACCAGCGCCAGCACTGCCAACCCCCCGGCCGTCCAGCCCAAGGCCAGCAAAATGCCGCGCATTATCCTCATCGCGTTGGCTGTGGAGGCTAGCCCTCGGATGCGATCAGCAGCAGAGGGCCTTTGGAAACCACCACGCCGCCGGCCTGTTCCAAGGTGACGGCGAATGCCGCCGGTTCCGCCACGGGAAGCTTGGCCTGCACCGCCACCACGGACTCTCCGGCCGGAGATACATCAAACACGCCGCCATCGACAGGGTTGTCGTAGCGGTCGGGATCAACAATCCAGAGCTGGTACTGCGCCACGCCAGGATCGTTCGGCGGCAGTCCGGAAAAACGCATTTCGCCGGCCTGCAACGAATCGCTCCATAGAATCCGGCCCCGCACCTGCTCGTAGCCAGCGATATCGGAACTCCAAGGCAGGCTGACGCTATCCGCCGCGGCCTCGATCGCCTCGGAATCCATCAGCGGCTGCGGGCGCTGCAGCCATACCGCAGTGGCCAGCCACACCAGCATCATCGCCGCCGCGGCCGCCCAGCCCCAGCCGAAGCGCGCGGCCGGCCGAGGCCGGCGGGGCGCCTTGTCCGCAGCGCGGGCGCGGCCCATGGCGATCAGGCGGGCGCGCAGATCTTCGGGAATGGCGCGCCAGCTTGCCCGGTCCCCGGCCAGAAAGGCCGCCTGCGCCAGAGCCGCCGCCTGCTCCATTTCCTCCCGTTCGCGGCGGCGCTCCGCGTGCGGCATCGACGCAAGCAGTTCCTTCAGCTCGAGCCATTCGGCGTCTTCAAGCCTTTCCCCGGCGGCCTCGCCCGCCAGCAATTCCCTCATTCGATCAATCGGAGCCACGATGTCCTTCCTCCTGACTCAGTTTCAAGCCCCGGCGCAGACGGATCAGGCTGCGCCGTATTCGAGTTTTGACGGTACCCACAGGCATGCCCGAGCGTTTCGCAATCTCGCTATGTGAATAGCCTTCGTATAAGGATAAAGAAAGGATTTCCCTTTCGTTTTCGGACAAGTCGCCCAGCAACGGCTCAAGCCGGACTGAATCAAGCAGCACCGCAAGCCCTCGCTCGCCATCCAGAGCCGGATCAGGCTCGTCGCCAATCAACGGAACACTGTCGGAAAATCTCGCTTCGTGGCGGATCTGGTCCACCATTCGCCGACGCGCAACGGTGAGCACAAAGGTCAGCTCGCTGCCCCGTCCGGGCGAATAGCGGCCGGCGGACGACCACAGCGACAGGAACGCCTCCTGAACCGACTCCGCCGCCAGCGGCGATGCGCCGAAATAGCGCCGCGCCAGCGACCAGACCAGGTCGCCGTAGGTGTCCACGAGGTCCGTCATGGCCTGAGGATCGCCACTGGCGACCCGTTCAAGGATCGGGGTATCCGGCACCCCGTCCGAAGAGGTGCCCGGCGGCGTTGTCCGGTCTGTCACTCTATCGTCCAAAATCTTGCGGCGCCAATAAACACAGGCATTGTATTCCTAAACCGCAGAAGAATCGCGGCTAGGCATCGGCCGGCCGGGCAATCCGGTTAGCGCAATTGACGCTTCCGCGTAGCGATGGCATAGACTGGCGCTCAGACAACTCCGGGGATGGACCCATCATGAATCGGCTTAAGGAGGCAACCAGCCCGTACCTGCGGCAGCATGCGGACAATCCGGTGCATTGGCATCCTTGGGACGAGCGCGCCCTGCGAGCGGCGCGGGAGAGCGGGCGGCCGATCCTGCTTTCGGTGGGCTATTCGGCCTGCCACTGGTGCCACGTGATGGCGCACGAGTCGTTCGAGGATGCCGCCACCGCGGCCGTGATGAACGAGCTGTTCGTGAACGTGAAGGTCGATCGCGAGGAGCGACCGGATCTGGACAAGGTTTATCAGACCAGCCACCAGTTGCTCACGCGCCGGGCTGGCCGCTGACGGTGTTCCTGACCCACGACGAGCGGCTTCCGTTCTTCGCCGGAACGTATTTCCCCAAGGCGCCGCGTTTCGGCATGCCGGCATTCGCGGACCTGCTGAGGAACGTGGCCGCCTACTACGCGGGCCGGCGCGAGGAGGCGCGCGGCAACGGCAAGGCGGTGCAGGAAATGCTGGCCCGCATGGCGGCGCCCGGCGCGCCCTTCGCCGGCCAGCTCAACGAGCAACCGCTCGCCAACGCCTTGGAGCAGATGCGCGCGGCCTTCGATCCGGTCCGCGGCGGCACCCAGGGAGCGCCGAAGTTTCCGCGGCCGGCGGACATGGAGCTGCTGATCCGGCGGGCCTCGCAGCCGGGCGGCGAGGCGGCCCGCGAGATGCTCGAAACCACGCTCAAGGCAATGGCCGCCGGCGGGCTCAACGACCACTTGGGAGGCGGGTTCTTCCGCTACTCGGTGGACGCCCGCTGGGAGATCCCGCATTTCGAGAAGATGCTCTATGACAACGCGGCGTTGCTGTCGGCCTATTCGCTGGCCTATCAGTTCACTGGCAACCCGCGCTACGCGGAGGTCGCCGACGCCACCGCCGACTGGCTGCTGCGCGATATGCGCCACGAGGGCGGGGCGTTCTTCGCTGCCCTGGATGCCGATTCCGAAGGCGAGGAAGGCCTCTACTATCTGTGGAAGCCCGAACAGGTCAAGGAACTGCTGCCGGGAGATGAATACGACGGCTTTGCGGCCCGCTACGGCCTGGACGGCAGCCCCAATTTCGAGGAAAGCGCCTGGCACCTCGTGGAGCAGCCCGCGACGAACAGCGCCGATACGGACTTTTCGGCGGCTCGGCAACGCCTGCTGAAAGCCCGCGCCCGGCGCGAGCGCCCGCTGCGCGACGAGAAGTTGCTGACCGCCTGGAACGCGATGGCGGTGCGCGGGCTGGCCATCGCAGGCCGCTGCCTCGAACGTCCCGATCTGACTGCGGCGGCGGAGCAAGCGGCCGACTTCATCATCGCCGAAATGACCTGCGACAGCCGTTTGCTCGCCTGCTGGACCGACGGCCGGGCCGGCGAAGAGGGCTTTCTGGACGATTACGCCTTTTTCATCGACGCTTTGCTGGAGCTGGGCGGCGAGCGGCAGGCCACGGCCGAGGCGCTGGCGCAAACCATGCTGGACAGTTTCGAGGATGCGGACAACGGCGGCTTCCATTTCACGTCCACCCGGCACGAGCGGCTGATCCACCGGCCGCGTTCGCTGTCCGACGATGCGCTTCCCTCCGGCGCGGCGGTCGCGGCGCGGGCGCTGCTCAAGCTCTCGCAGGCCGCGCCCGGCATGCGCTACGCGGCTGCCGCCGAGCGCGCCCTGAGGGCCGCCTGGGAGCACATGAGCCAGCATCCCCTCTCGCACACCGCGCTGTGCCTGGCGCTCGACGACTGGCTGCGCCCCAACGCCTGCCGCCTCGACGGCACCTGCTGATCCCCGCGCACGAGGATTTTCAGCTCTCGATCCTCCAAAGCTGGGCGCTTCGATCCCGCCAGTTCTTGCCCCTTCTCCGTCCCCTTTCTCGCGGGAGTGTCGGCGGCAGGATAGCCGCCGCCAAGCCCCATGGATGGGTTCATGCGTCTCCCGCGAGAAAGGGGACGGAGAAGAGGCGGGTTCAACGCGTCTCCTGCGGCAAAGGGGCGGGGGAAGCACGCATTCCTCAAGGCGTGGTATAAACGCGGCGAATCCTGCTCACGGAGAAAATGCATGAACTCGGCACCCCGAATCCACAATATCGTCAAGCGCACCACGCTCATCGTGCGCGATATGGAAAAAAGCCGCCGCTGGTACGAATACGTGCTCGGCATGTCCGCTTGGATCGATATGCCGTACACGCTGTCCGGCGAAGGCATCGCCGCAGGCAAGAAAGGCGACGTGACGCATTTGGTGATTATGAAATGCGAGGACCCCAAAATCGGCATGATCGGGCTGCTGCACTGGGTCGATCCGCCGCTGCCGGCCCCGGAAATCCCCACTTCGGTGGGCTACGGCACGCCGGTGTTCGTGGTGGAAACCGAGGATGCCGCCGAGGTGGCCCGGCGCGCGGCGGAACTCGGCACACGAGTGCATATGCCGGGACGCAACTTCACGGTTACCGGCTCGCGGGGCGAGACGCGCCACCTTCTAGGCTGCGCGATCTTCGATCCGGACGGCTATTTCTTCGAATGCAACCAAGTGCTGCGCATCGACGAACCCGAATCATGAGGAAATGATTGAATATCCCGGATTCGATCCTGTGGCCCTGCGGATCGGGCCGCTGGCCATTCGCTGGTACGGCCTCACGTACCTGATGGGATTCTTCGCCGCCTGGTGGCTGGGGCAGCGCCGCAGCCGACGGCCCGGCGGCGTTTTCACTCCCGTCATGGTCCAGGATCTGATCTTCTATTGCTTCCTCGGGGTGATCGCGGGCGGCCGCTTGGGCTACGTGTTGTTTTACGGCTGGGGGCAGGCGCTCGCCGATCCGCTCTATATCGTGCGCATCTGGGAGGGCGGCATGTCCTTTCATGGCGGATTGCTGGGCGTGTGTGTGGCTGCGCTCATGTTTGCGCGCAAGCACTCCAGAACGTTCGTTGATGTGGCGGATTTCGTGGTTCCCCTGGTTCCCATCGGCCTAGGCGCCGGACGGATCGGCAATTTCATCAACAACGAACTGTGGGGCAAGCCCGCCGATGTGCCTTGGGCCTTCGTGGTGGACGGCGTCGCGCGTCATCCAACGCAGCTCTACGAGGCGCTGCTGGAAGGCCTAGTGCTGTTCGCGGCGCTGTGGTGGTACACCCGGGAGCGCGAGCCGGGCGCGGCGGCGGCGAAGCACGGGGGTGCGACCGGGCTGTTTTTGGCCGGCTACGGCATTTCCCGGCTGCTGGTGGAATTCCTGCGGCTGCCGGACGAGCACTTGGGGTATCTGGCCTTTGGCTGGCTGACCATGGGGCAGATCCTGAGCCTGCCCATGATCGGCTTTGGCCTGTGGATGCTTGCGCGGCGGGTTGAGCGCCCGGCCGTTCGGCGTTCCGGCTGAACCATGCGCCAGTACCTCGATCTTCTGGGTGAGGTGCTGGAATGCGGCGTGGAACGCCATGACCGCACCGGAACCGGCACCCGGGCGCTGTTCGGCCGGCAGATGCGCTTCGACCTGGCCGAAGGCTTCCCCATGCTCACCACCAAGAAGCTGCCGCTGCGCGTGATTGCGGTGGAGCTGCTGTGGTTTTTGCGCGGAGGCACCAATATCAAATGGCTGCAGGAGCGGGGCGTGAAAATCTGGAACGAATGGGCCGACGCGGACGGCAATCTCGGGCCGGTCTATGGAGCCCAGTGGCGGGCCTGGCCCGACGGCAACGGCGGCGCAATCGACCAGGTGGGGCTGGCGCTTGAGACCATCCGCAAAAACCCGCACTCGCGGAGAATCATTATCAATGCCTGGAACGTGGCCCAGATCCCGCAGATGAAACTCCCGCCCTGCCACCTGATGCTGCAATTGCATGTGAGCGGCGGCAGGCTTTCCGGCCAGCTCTATCAGCGCAGCGCCGATCTGTTCCTGGGCGTGCCTTTCAATATCGCCTCCTACGCCCTGCTGCTGAGCATGATGGCGGCGCAAACCGGCCTTGAGCCCGGCGAATTCATCTGGACCGGCGGCGACTGCCATCTCTACAGCAACCACTGTCCGCAGGCCCGCGAGCAGCTTGCGCGCGCGCCCCGCCCCCTTCCCAAGCTCGAAATCAACGCTGCGAGGCAGTCCATCGACGACTACGCGGAAACCGACTTCACACTCGTCGGCTACGATCCGCATCCGCATATTCCGGCGCCGATTTCGGTATGAATCAAAAGAACCGGGAGAACAAAATGAGCAACAAGCCAGAAGCCGCAACGATGAAGCCCAGGGACATGCAACGGCGGATCGCGGAGTTCATGAAAAACCGCAGGCCGGCCGCCTCGGAGGCCGGCGAATGATTTCGGGCGAGCATATCCAGATCGAAGTGGAGCCAGCCTACCTGGGGCAGGACGCGGAGCGCGTCCGCTACGTGTTCCGCTACACCATCACCATCGTCAACCGCGGAACGGAACCGGCCCGGCTGCTGACGCGCCACTGGATCATCACCGACGGCAACGGCCAGGTGGAGGAAGTGTTCGGCGAGGGGGTGGTGGGGGAGCAGCCGCGCCTGAACCCCGGCGAAAAGCACCGCTACACCAGCGGGGCGATTATCGACACGCCCTTCGGGACCATGGAGGGCAGCTACGGCATGATGACCGATGCCGGCCACAAGTTCTCCGCAACCATTCCGCTGTTCCGCCTCCAGACCCCCGGCGTGCTCCATTAAATTGCGGCCTTCCTTTTCCGCCGCCCTCCTTCGAAGGAGGGGCAGGAAAACAACACTGCGGCCTGATCACGCCGAAGTCGCGTAGGCAGGCCCCCTTAATGGCAGTCTGGGCGGTAGGCGATGTGCAGGGGTGCCTAGAGCCGCTGGACGCGCTTCTTGAGCGCATCGCTTTCGATCCGGCATCCGACACGCTGTGGTTGTGCGGCGACCTGGTCAACCGCGGACCTGATTCCCTAGGCGTGCTGGCCCGCGTGCGCGAATTGGGTTCCGCCGCGATCGTAGTGCTCGGCAATCACGATCTGCACTGGCTGGCACGCAACTGGGAGAAACCGGAAACCACGATCGGCAAGCATGTCGAATGGCTTCGCCGGCAACCGCTGGCGCATTACGACCATTCGCTGGACTGCCTGATGGTGCATGCCGGCGTTTACCCGGGCTGGGATCTCGAACAAACCCTCGCCCGCTCCAGGGAGGTGCAAGAAGCGCTTGAGGGTCAAGGGTATGGTGCTTTTCTCGGCAATATGTACGGCGACTCGCCTAATCGCTGGAGCAGCGATCTCGATGGCATCAGGCGCCTCAGGACGATTGTGAATGCGCTTACGCGCATGCGCATGATCGACGAGCAGGGACGCATGGACTTCGCTTTCAAGCGCCCGCCCGGACAGCAGCCTCCCTATCTGGCGCCATGGTTCACCCGCCCTTCGAGGCTGCCGCCAAAAACCCGGACAGTGTTCGGCCACTGGTCCGCGCTGGGGCACTTCTCCAGCGACCGGCTCGTGGCGTTGGATTCCGGATGCGTGTGGGGCGGATCGCTGACCGCCGTTCGCCTGGACGGACGCCCCGAAACCGTCCGCGTCCGCTGCCCTAGGGGAGGAAGGCGGCACGAACTTAGGTAGGGGCAAGCTGTTCCGCCAGACTTGCGAATTCCGCCGCCGCAATCTGCTCCGGGCGCTGTGACGGATCAATCCCGGCGGCCCTGATCTCCTCTTTGGAAGCCATCGCCCGCAAGGCATTGGCGATCGTCTTGCGGCGCTGCGAAAAAGCCTGGCGGACCAACCGCTCGAAAACCTCCGGCGCCTCAACGCGCAAACCCGAATCCGGGACCAGCCGCACCACCGCCGACTCCACCTTCGGCTGCGGCCGAAAAGCCTCGCGGCCCACAGCAAGGCACCACTCCGGTCGGCAGCGCGATGACGCCATGACCGTCAGCCGTCCATACCGGCGGCTGCCCGGCGGCGCGCAAAGACGCTCGGCCACTTCGCGCTGAAGCATCACGGTGATATCCCGGAAAATGCCGGCAAACTCCAGCAAGCGAAACAGCAACGGCGTGCTCAGATAGTACGGAAGATTGCCAATCAACCGCAGGTCCGCCGCCGCCACGCTGGCGTAATCAAATTCGAGCGCGTCCGCCACGTGAACCGTCATCCGTTCGTCGGGCCAGCGGCCGCGAAGCCAGCCGGCAAGCGCCGAGTCGATCTCCACGGCATCAACGATGGCGCCGGCATCCAGCAGCGGTCCCGTCATGGCGCCGCGGCCCGGGCCGATCTCCACGAATCGCTCGCCGGGCAGCGGCCGCGCGATTTCAAGGATTTCATCGACCACATGCGGATCGACCAGGAAATGCTGGCCGAGGCTCACGCGCCGGCTCATGAAACCGGCTCAGTTTCGCGCCGGCGGCGCGGAGCTTCTGCGCTTGGCCATGCGCGCGGCGGCGGCCACCGCCTCCAGCAGGCTGCCTTCGTCGGCCCGCCCCGTTCCGGCCAGCTCGAATGCGGTGCCATGATCGACGGAAGTGCGCACGAAAGGCAAACCCAGCGTCACGTTCACAGCCCGTCCAAAGCCCGCGTATTTGATCACCGGCAGGCCCTGATCGTGATACATCGCCAGCACGGCGTCGAAACGTGACAGGACCGCAGGCGTAAAGGCGGTGTCCGCAGCCATGGGGCCTTCCACCCGCGCACTGCCGAAATCGGCGACGGCGCGAGCCACCACGTCCTGGTCCTCGCTGCCCAGCTCCCCCTGCTCGCCGGCATGCGGATTCAGACCCAGCACCGCGACACGAGGCCGGGCGATTCCAAGATCGCGTTCCAGGCCCTCCAGCAGCACTGCGAGGACCGCGCGCAGACGGTGGCGGGTAATGGCGGCGGGCACTGCGCTGAGCGGCAGATGAGTGGTGGCCAGGGCCACGCGCAGCGGAGCGCGCCCGGGGCTGGCCTCGCAGGCCAGCAGCATGACCGGCGCGGGCGCCCCGGCCAGCCGCGCCAGGTGCTCCGTATGCCCCATGAAATCGAGGCCCGCGCGCCGCAGCACCGCCTTGTTGACCGGTCCGGTCACCAGCGCATCGAACTCTCCGTTCAGGCATCCCTTGGCGCCGCGATCAATCGCCTGAAGAACGGCGGCGGCATTGCGCGGATCGGCGCTGCCCGGCGAGCAGCGGCGGGCCAGCGGAATCGGCTCCAGGCTCAACCCGCCCGGGCGGGCGGGCGAATCGCAGGCCTGGAACTCAAGGCCGAGCAGGCGCGCGCGCGCGCTGAGCAACTCCGGATCGGCGAGCAGCACCACGCTTAAATCGCGCATTCGAGGGACCGCCCTGATCACGATATCCGGGCCAATGCCGGCCGGTTCGCCGACGCTGATCGCGATTCGGACTACTGTTTGTATTCCACGAAGGCTTCGGCGCGCAGCCGCTGCAGCCAAAGCTGGGTTTCCTCCTGCACCTTGCGCTCGCGCAAAGCCAGGGCGGCACGCGAACGGCGCACCTCATCGCTCACGTCCTGCATGCGAACGCCGGACCGCTGTGCGATATGCCAGCCGAAGGAACTGCGGATCGGCTCGCTGATCTCGCCGTCTTCGAGCTCAGCCACCCCGGCGGCGAAGGCCGGATCGAGGTCCCCCGGCGAAACCCAGCCCAGCATCCCGCCCTCGCCGGCCGATCCAGGGTCCGCGGAGTAGGCGCGAGCCATGGCCGAAAAGCTCTCCCCCGCCACGATCTGCGCCCGGAGCTCGTCCAGTTCCCGCCGCGTGGCGTCGCTGTCGCGGATTTCGTTCGGCTGCAACAGAATATGGCGCACTTGCCATTGCTCCTCGATGATCGGTTCGCCGCCGCGCACCTCATCAAGGCGCACCACATGCACTCCGCTGCCGGTGGTGATCAGTTCGGCGAGGCCGCCCGGCTCAAGCTGCGTGACGTGCGCCACAAATGCGGTGGGCAGCGCATTGCGCTTGCGCCAGCCAAGGCTGCCGCCCTGCAGCGCGTTTTGCGCCTCGGAATAGGCGATCGCCAACTCGGCGAAGTTCTCCCCCTCCAGCACGCGCTCACGAAGCTTCCCGGCCCTCTCGCGGGCCGCCTCCCGCTGCCCGGCGGTTGCATTGAGCGGCACGCCGATAAGAATATGCGAAACGCTGTACTCCCGGTTGGCGCTTTCCCCGCCTTCCGCGCCGCGCAGGAAATCATCCACTTCGCGGGGATTAAGAAAAACCCGCGCCACAACATCGCGCTGCCTGAGCGTGTCGAGAACAATCTGGCTGCGCAGTTCCTCGCGGTACTGCGCGTAGTCGAGGCCCTGCTCCTCCAGCGCCTCGGGCAGTTCGCTGAGCGGCACATCGTTCTGCCGGGCCACGAATTCCAGCGCCTGGTTCACTTGCTCGTCGGAAATTTCGATGCCCATGCGACCGGCGCGCTGTTTTTGGATTTCCCGCAGCACCAGCCGCTCAAGCACCTGGGCGCGAAGCACATTGGACGGCGGTGAACGCAGCCCCTGGGCCCGGATATTGGCCCGCACCGCCGCCAGTTCCCGATCCAGCTCGCTGTTGAGAACCACGCCGTCATTCACCACCGCCACGATGCCTTCAAGCAGGGTTTCGGATCGACCCAGTTGGGCGCTGGCGGGCGAGAACAGCATGGCTGCAAGCAACGGCAGCGCCGCCCACCGGGCGCAGCGCGCGGCAGCGGGAAAATGCGCTTGCCGATCTCGAAGCGGGCTCATGGCGCTGGCCGGTTTATGGGGCTTGTTGGCACTGGTCATCGGCTCGGGTAGCCGAGCATACCACGCTCGATCATTTGCCTGGCATCGCCGCCCAGGCTGGTGAGGCCCTTGAGCGTGAACTGCAGGTACACCGAAGCGCCGCCCAGCGAAACATCTCGCTCCACATGCTGGCGCCACAGCAGCGCCACCGCGATGCAGCAGGATTCGTATTCGAATCCAAGATAGCGCTCAAGCTCCACTTCCTCGGCGAAGGAGTAGTTGTAGCGGCCCACGGCGGTCCAGCGCTCGCTCACCGCCCAGCGGAACGCGAGATCGAGGCTCTCGGTTCGCGCCCAACGGCTGCGATAGGCCAGCCGCACGCTGCGGCGCGGGCTCCTGCGGTAAGTAACGGCCACCTCCGAACGGCTGGCGGCATCGATTTCGGCATCCCAGAGGTAGCGCATATCCACCCACCAGTCCTGGCCTAGGCCATAGGCGAATTCGGCGATATAGTCCGAGGCCGCGTCCTCCTGCGAGCTCAGCCCCTCCAGACTCACGCTGCGGCCCCGAAAGTTGTAGCGTTGCCCAAGCGTGAATCTCACCAGCTCCTTTCCGTCCGAGCTGCGCTGCAGCACCCCCTGCAGGCCGGCGCTCACATGAACGGAATCGCCCACGCGATCAAAGCCCAGGTAGCGGTTGGGACGAAACAGCTGCACATAATTGAAATCCGGAATGATGGTGTCGAACACCGGCATGTAGTCCTGGTTGACGGTAGGAATAAAGCTGATCATCCCGCGGGGCTGAAAGATCACGTCAAGATTGCGCGACGCGAAGCGCCGCCATAAATCGGCGCTTGCATCGACGCTGGCGACCGGCAGCACCCGGTAGTAGGTCTCGCGCTCGCTCTGAAAGGGCTCGGACACGTGGTAGCCGGTCACCATCATGGCCAGCGAGGGCGTCACGTCCACGGGGCCGGCGCGGTAGCGGGCGAGCAACTGCGGTTCCAGGTGCATCCGGGCGCCTGAGGTGCGCTGGGGGTGCTCGAACCATCCGGTCTCCAACCGCAGCTGCGCGTCCACGCCGGGCAGCAATCCGGGCCAGCGGCCGTGCAGGCGGAACTCGGGAACGCGCACATGGGGCCGGAACAGCCGTTCCACGTCCGGATGCACAACCTGGTGCCCGGTCACGCGGAACAGGGCATCGATGTTGTCGCCAACGTAGGCGGCGGCAAGTTCCCTGCGCAGGTGCGTTTGAGCCTGCTCCCAGAATCCCCGGCCGATGTCCTCGATATAGAACCGGTCGGAAACCCAGCGCCCGTCGGCGGTAATCGTCCAGCGCTCGGACAGCCGGGCCTGCATCTCGATATCCGCATCGAAGCGCGACCGCCCGCGCAGCTTGTCATTCGGCAAATAGCCCAGATTCAAGCGGCCCGATGAGCTTCGGGTGATGAAGCGATAGTCCGCGCCGGCAAAGAACCCTAGGCGCGACAGGTAGCGCGGAGTGAGAGTGGCGTCCATGTTCGGAGCGATATTCCAGTACCACGGGGCATCGATCTCGGCGCCGCGGCGGTTGGAGCTGCCGATTTCCGGCATCAGGAAGCCCGACTTGCGCGTGCCTCGCGCCGAGAAGGATAACGACGGCAGGTACAGGACCGGCACGTCGAGCAGCCTCAGGCTGATCCGGCGGGCGCGTCCAAACCCGCTGGTCTGCTCCAGCTCAATGGATCCAGCGCGCAGCTCCCAGTGGCTGCGGCCGGGCAGACAGCTGGTGTAGCTGACTTCCTCCAGTTGCACAAGACTCTTCTGGCCGTCAATATGGACCAACTCGGCACTGCCCCGCACCAAGCTGTCGCTCAATGCGTATTCGGCCATGCCGAAGCTGAATTTCTCATCGTCCAGATCCAAAAGCGCGTCGGCGGCGCGCACTCTCACCTCATCTCCGGAATAAGCGACATTGCCGGAAAACTCGAACCGGTTTTCCCGCTGGTCGAAGCGGGCGGTCTGCACATCGAGCCTATGGTTGCCCAGGCAGAAGGAAACATCGCCCAGAAAATCGAATTCTCCTCCCGGAGCACCGCGGATGCCCTTGGACGCGGTCACGCCTAAGGTCGAGTCCGAACGCTGCATGGCGATTTCGCAGGCCAGGTTCGCGCCGGGCCGCTCCTCCCACAGATCGGTCTGCGGCGAAGCGATACAGGCGGCGGCCAGCGGCGCGAGCAGGGAAATCGGCAAGCTGGGGTTCCTCAGTCCAAACGGTGGCCGGCGGCGGCTGATGCGCCGCCAAGCAGGGTTGGGGCCATCATAGTTTCAATGCGCGCATATTTCACTTTTACCGCGCTCCGCCCGCCGCCGTGAGACAATCCGCTCCCTAACAGCAATGACCAGCGCACAACCACTGATTCGGCCTGCAAAGGCAATGATTCTGGCCGCCGGACGCGGCGAGCGCCTCAGGCCCTTGAGCGACCGTCTGCCCAAGGCGCTGATGCAGGCGGGCGGCAGAACCCTGATCGAGCTTCTGCTGGAGGCGCTTGCCGCCGCGGGCGTGCGCGAGACGGTCATCAATCTTTCGTGGCTGGGCGAAATGATACGGGAACGGCTGGGAGAGGGTTCGCGCCACGGGATCCGGATCCATTACAGCGACGAGGGCGATTCCGCACTCGAAACCGGCGGCGGCATCCGCAAGGCCCTGCCGCTGCTGGGCGCGGAGCCTTTCTGGGTGGTCAACGCGGACCTGAGAACCGATTTTCCCTTCGGCGACGTGCGGCTGCGGCCGCAGGACCTGGCTTGGCTGATGCTGGTGGCCAATCCCGCGCATAATCCCGGCGGCGACTTCGGCCTGCGCGGATCGCGGATCGGCGCGCTCGGAGCGCGCCATACTTTCGCGGGCATCAGCGTGCTGCGTCCCGCTCTGTTTGCCGGAATCGAGGATGAGCAATTTCCGCTGGCTCCGCTGCTGCGGGCGGCCGCCAAAGCGGGGCGCGTGGCGGGCAAGCTCTACGAAGGCTACTGGGCCGATGCGGGCACCGCTGAACGGCTGGCGGCCATCCGCTGGGCAGGAGCGTCGGCCCCCTCGGCACTGTAAAGCCGGCCGAGCAGGTGCGGCCTCAGCCGGGCGGCGGCGCGCGACGGATCGGCAGGGCCGCCCAGGTCGGCGAAATTGACCGCTTCAAGGCCCTTGAAGCCGCAAGGATTGATCCGCGCAAAAGGCGCGAGATCGGCGCGCACATTGAGCGCCATCCCGTGATAAGAGCATCCGCGGCGCAAACGCAGTCCGATCGCTGCGAGTTTGGCGCCGGCCACATACACGCCGGGCGCGCCAGGCCGGCGCTCGCCCTTAATGCCGAATTCAGCCGCGCAATCGATCAGCGCGGCCTCCAGCGCGCACACCAGAGACCGCGGCCCCAGCCGGGCGCGGCGCAGATTCAGCAGCGGATACACCATCAGTTGTCCGGGGCCGTGGTAGGTCACCTGGCCGCCGCGGTCGGATTGTTCCACCGGAATATCGCCGGGATCAAGAATATGCGAAGGATCCGTCTTCACGCCCAGCGTGAACACGGGGTGATGCTCGCAAAACCAGATCTCATCGGCGTCGGAGGGTTCCCGCTCGCCGGTAAAGCGCTGCATTCGCCGCACCGTCTCCGGCCACGGCTGTCGCCCCAGCCAGCGGACTTTCACTGAATCCGCCGGGAAACGGCTACGGAGGCCAGCATGGGCTATTCGAACCAGAGCAGAACGGCATCCCGTGTGCGCTGCCACCAGCTTCCGGCCGAAACCGCGCGTTCCGGAACCAGCGGCTGCTGGGCAAGCACCTCGCCATTGACCGTCACGAGCACCTTGCCGATCACGGTGTCGGTGGCCAGCGGGGCGATCAAGGGCTCGTTGACCACAACCTCGGTTTCGGCGCCGTCGGCCGTATTCTTGGGGAGCGTCATCGCCACTCCTTCGGGCACGGTCAGGCCGATCACCGTGTCGCCGCCCTTCCACACGCGCGCCGAGCCTAGGGAGGCGCCCGCCTCAAGCAGCGTGCGGTTCTCGAAGTAGCGAAAACCGTAGCTCAGCAATCGCAGCGCATCCTGCGACCGCTGGGCATCGCTGGAAGCGCCCATCACCACGGCGATCAGTCGCATGCCGTCGCGCACCGCCGAGGCAACCAGGCAATATCCCGCCGATTGCGTATGCCCCGTCTTGACGCCGTCCACTGTGGCATCCCGCGCCAGCAGCGTGTTGCGGTTCGGTTGCGCGATGCCGTTCCAGGTGAATTCGCGGATCGCATGCATGGCGTACAGTTCCGGGTAATCGCGAATCATGGCGCGGGTCAGAAGCGCGGTGTCGGCGGCGGTGGTGTAATGGTTTTCGCCGGGCCAGCCGGTCGAGTTCTCATAGCGGGTGCCGGCGAGCCCCAGCCTTGCGGCCGCCGCGTTCATGATCCCTGCAAAGTCCTCTTCCGCCCCCGCCAGATGCTCGGCCAGGGCCACGCTGGCATCGTTGCCCGACTGCACGATCATCCCCAGCAGCAGGTTTTCCACGCTCACCCTGCTGTTCAAGTCGAGAAAGGTTCTGGACCCCTGCATGCGCCAGGCGTTCTCGCTGACGACGGCCTCCTCCGAAAGGCGGATCTCGCCCGCCCGCACCGACTCGAATACCACGTAGGCGCTCATGATCTTGGTGATGCTGGCCGGCTCCACCCGGAGGTCCGGTTCGCGCGAGGCCAGAACCGCCCCGGTTGACTGCTCCATCAGCACGAACGATGAAACCTCAAGCGCCGGCGGCTGCGGCAGCCCGGGCGTTGGGCGCGCCGTTTGCGCATCCGCCGAGGAAAGCGCAAACGCCGCGATCAGTCCCAAAAGCGATACGGTGCTTTTCTTCATACCTGGTACCTGGTCCTTAAAGATGCAGTGCCTGACCTCGACGCTACCCGGGCGGCGCCCCGCCGGACACCCGCATTGTGCGCGCGATGCCCAGCGCCGCCAGCCTTCCCGCCAGCCTTCCGGATTCGCGCTCATTCCCAAGCGGACCCACCCACACGGCATACACGCCGTTGCCCTTGCGGCGCACATACACGCCGGCAATGCCCGCCTGCCGGATCCGCTGATACAACTTGACGGCGTTGTCGCGGTAAGCGAACGCGCCGGCCTGGATATAGGTGTGGGCGCCCCCCGCGATGACGGGTTCCGGCGACCCCCCGGGCTCCAGCGCTTCCACGCGCACTCTGGCCGTGCCATGCCGAACCACGCCCAGCTCCCTGGCCGCGCTGTAAGACAGATCGATCACTCGCCCCTTCACGAAGGGCCCGCGGTCGTTGACGCGCAGCTCAAGGCGGCGGCCGTTGTCGAGATTGGTCACCCGCACGCGGGTGGGCAGCGGCAGGGTCTTGTGCGCGGCGGTCATGGCGTACATGTTGTAGGTTTCGCCCAAAGCGGTGGGCCTGCCGTGAAATTTCTCCCCGTACCAGGAGGCCATGCCGGTTTCGACAAAGCCTTCGGCGGACACCATGGGGCAGTAGCGCTCGCCGAACTGCGTATAGCAATCCTTTCCCGGCCGGCCTCCGGATGAACCGCCCCAGGCAAAGCCGGCCACGTCCCTGACGATCGAGCAGGAGGACGCAAGGATCACGGAGCCCGCCAGGAGCATCGCCCGCACCAATTTTGCGTGGCGCGACACTAGAACGCTGGACTAGGGCCTGCTAGCACTAGAGCGGCCGCCGAGTGTCGCCGGAGGTAATGGCCTCTCCGAGCTGATGCACCACCAAGGCGTACATATAGCTGCGGTTGTAGCGCGTGATCACGTAGAAATTGGGAAGCGCCAGCCAGTATTCCGGCCCGTTGGGGCCCAGCATCCTCAGCAGGCCCGCGGGCGTGTCGTCGCTGAGGCTGGCGTCGAAGAGCACGCCGGCAGCGCGCAGCGCGCCCACTGAAGCGGGCGGCGAAAGTCCGCGTTGCTGGGGTTTGGCGGTGCTTCCTTCCGCCAGCGAAGCAGGCAGCGCAACGCCACCGCCCCGCTGCCATCCATGAGCGCTCAGATAGGCAGCGACGCTGCTAAGCACGTCCCGCCAGCTGCCGAACAGATCGCGCCGGCCGTCGCCGTCGCCGTCAACGGCGTAGCGGCGATAGCTCGATGGGATGAACTGGGCGCGCCCCATGGCGCCCGCGTAAGAGCCCAGAACCGCCGCCGCATCCAGAGCGCCCTCGCTGCCCAGCACCATGAAATCCTTGAGTTCCCGGCGAAAGAAGTCGCCCCTGCGCGGATGGTGGAAGGCCAGCGTGGCCAGCACATCCAGCACGCGGTGCCTGCCGGTGATGCGTCCATAGCGCGTTTCCACGCCAAGGATGCCCAGCACAACCGATGCCGGCACTCCGGTTTCGCGGGCCACGCCGGCCAGGACCTCGCCGTGCAAACGCCAAAAAGCCTTGCCTGCTGAAATTCGCCTGCTGTCCATGAAGATACGACGATACGCGGCCCACTCGACCGCGGCCTCCGGCGCCCGGCTCATCAGCTCGATCAAATCGGGGCGCAGCTCCGCCGAGGCAAGCAGTTCGCGGGCCTGCGCCGGAGACACCTGCTCCTCGGCGGCCAGTTCTTCCAAAAAGCCCCGGACAGCGGGGTCGTCGAGGTCCATGGCGGCCGCGCTCCACGCGGCGCACAAGAGGCAAGAAGGCAAAAGAAATCGATGCACGGGCTAACGGGCGAGATAACGCTGATCGCTGTGAATAGCCATGAGAATACCCAAGCCCGCAAGGAAAGTCACATTGGCGCTGCCGGCCACGCTCACCAGCGGGAACGGCAATCCTACCACCGGCAACAGTCCGGTGGTCATGCCCGCGTTCAGCAGAAAGCTGGAGAAAAAGCCCAACGCCAGCGATGTGGCCAGCAAGCGGGAAAAACGCCCGCGCGCGGCAAGGGCGATTTGCAGCATGCGGACCGAAATCGCGATGAAAAGCAGCATCGCGGCTAATGCGCCCACAAAGCCGAACTCCTCGCTAATCACGGAAAATACGAAATCGGTAGTGGGTTCCGGCAGGAAGCCGAACTGCGCTTGGCTGCTCTGCATCCATCCCTTCCCGAACAGTCCGCCGGAACCGATCGCGATCTTGGACTGAATCACTTGGTAGCCCGCTCCCAGAGGATCGGCTTCGGGGTTCAGCATGTTGAGGACCCGCGCGCGCTGATAGTCCTTGAGACTCACCCAGAGCACCGGCGCCGCCAGCAAGGCGGTGAGCGCGCCACCCACTATGAACCGCCGCCGCAAGCCGGCCAGGAAAAGAGGAATCATGCCAAACAGGAGCAGCACCGCGCCGGTCCCTAGATCAGGCTGAAGAACCACCAGCCCCACCGGAGCGGCGATAAGCAGCAGCGCCGTCATTGCGCGTCCCGGCCTCGGCGCTTGCCTGGATTCGCGCAGCAGCGATGCCACCATCACAGGCACCGCCAGCTTGGCGAATTCGGAAGGCTGGAAGCGAATGCCGAAGTCCAGCCAGCGTTGCGCCCCGCCGCCTTTCTCGCCTACCAGCAGCACTAGGACGAGCAGGAACACAACGGCGCCGTAAATCCAAGGCGCGGTCATCGCCAAAAAGCGCGGAGAGAACTGCGCCAGCACCAGCATGACGCTAAAACCGATCAGCAAGCGCGAACATTGAAACAACAGCACACTGCCGGAGCCGCCCGAAGCGCTGTAGAGCACGGCCAGCCCGCCGGCAACCACCAGAGCCACCCACACCAGAAGCCAGCCGTCCAGCTTCAGCCGTTGCAGCAGGCCAAAGCCCGGGGAGCTTGCGGCAGCTGGGATCATCTCGCCTGCGCCACCTGGTCCGGCGGCGAATGGTTGGCCAGGTAGGTATCCAGCACCCGCGCAGCCACCGCGGCCGCGGCGCCCGAGCCCGAGCCCCCGTTTTCCACAATCACTGCCAGCGCAATGACCGGATCGTGCACCGGAGCAAAAGCCACGAACAGGGAGTGGTCGCGGAAACGCTCGTTAATTTCGCCGGGGTCCACCTCGCCCTCCTGCGGCAAGGCCACCACCTGCGAGGTGCCGGTCTTTCCCGCCGCGGTATAGGCAAGCTTGGCCCCCGTGGCGCGGGCTGTTCCCTTAGGGCCGTGCAGCACCGCCACCATCGAGTCCACCACCGTGAGCCAGTGCTCGGCGGACTCGGGCGCAATCATCCCGGCCGGCTCCGGCGCCCGGGCCGCCAGCCGGCCGCTAACGGGGTCGCGGATCGCTTCAACCAGCCGCGGCTTGTATCGAATGCCGCGCATGGCGATCTGCGCCGTGGCCTGCGCCAGTTGCAATGGCGACACCACGAGGCTGCCTTGGCCGATGCCGGTCACCACCGTTTCGCCGGGGAACCAGGACTGTTGCGCGGGATCGCTGAAAGCGGACCTTTTCCAAGCCCGAGACGGCACAATGCCTGGCCTTTCTCCGGCGATGTCGATACCCGAGGCCGCGCCGAAACCGAACCAGGCCAGACCCTCGTGGATCCCTTCGATATCCATGTCGCGGGCCAGCTGGTAAAAATAAACGTCGCAGGACTGGGCAACCGCATCGTGCATCGTCAGCGTGCCATGGCCCTCGCGCTTCCAGTCGCGGAACAGGCGGCTGTTTGCGGACAAGCGGTAGCTTCCTCTGCAGTACATGGTCTGCCCCGGGTCCCGGTAGCCTTCCGCCAGCGCCACCAGCGCCAGCATCGGCTTGATGGTGGATCCCGGCGGATAGAGCCCGCGCACGGCCCGATTGAACATCGGCAGGGCCGGGTTGCGGTTGAGTTCGGCGAAGCGGACGCTGTCCATGCCGGACACGAATTCGTTGGGATCGAAAGCTGGACTGCTGACCAAGGCCAGCACGCCGCCATCCCGGGGATCCACGGCAACCACGGCGCCGCGGCGCGATTCCATGGCGGCAAAAGCCTCTCGCTGGAGTTCTCCGTCGAGGGCGAGTTGCAGGTCCGCGCCAGGCAAGGGATCCAGATCGCTGGTGCGTTCCAGCGGCCGCCCGTAGGCATCCATGAGGATCCGTTCCCCGCCCGCGGAGCCGCGCAGATCTTCTTCGTAGCTCCCCTCCACGCCGGTCTTGCCGATAAGCGGAATGCCGGCGTAAACCGACGGGTCCAAGCGTTGCTTGTCGGCGGCGCTGACCGCTGCCACATATCCCAGCGCATGAGCGCCGGACGGCCCCAACGGATACTCGCGCAGCAGCAGCCCTTCGATATCCACGCCGGCAAACTGGTGGCGTCTCACGGCAAACCGCGCCGCTTGCTCCTCGGGCAGCATGGCGCGAACAGCAAAGGGCGCGAACGAGGGCGAAAGCCGCAAGGCTTCCATCAACTCGCCATGCCGCCCGGTCTTCACGAAGCCCTGGTTTTCCAAGCGCGTGAGCGTGCCGGAAACATCCTCTGCCTGCTCGGCAACCAGAATCAGGTGGAAACTCGCACGGTTGGCCACCAGAAGTTCGCCGTTGCGATCCAAGATGATGCCGCGCCGCGGAGCGATCCTGCGGGGCTGCATCTGGTTGGCCTGGGCCTGCCCCACATAATGGCTGTGGCGCACAAGCTGCAAGTGGCTCATCCGGGCAAGCAGCACGAGCACAAAAAAACCCATCAGCGCCACGAGATAGGTGGTGCGGCGGATGAGGGTTCCCGACCCGGCGGTTTCGATATGCCTGCGGATTGCCATGGAGGATCAGACCTTGAGGAACAGGAAAGCGACCAGGATAAGCAGGCCCCCGCTCAACAGGCTGCTGACCAGGCCCGGCAACGAGCCGGGTTGGCCGAACCAGCCGCCGATCAAAGCCACCGTAAGCAGGTAGGCCGCCAGAGTCGCCATCGCCAGCAGGAAGCGCTGCCAGGGCGGCGAAGACAGCATCCAGTCACGCAGGTTGGTGGCCATGAAGGTGAGCACTGTGGCGGCCATTGCGTGCAGGCCCAGGGGCGTGCCGGAAAGCAGATCATGGGCAAGTCCGGCAACTGCGGCGATCAGCAGGCGGTTCTGCGCCGAACCGGCGAGAACCAGCCAGATGAGCGCCACGCCCAACCACGGCGGCTGCCAAAGCCGCAGGGCCTGAGGAAGGGGCAGCACCGCGAGCAACAGGGCCCCGGCAATCAGGTAGTAGCTTCGCCTAACCGCGCTGGCCATCATGATTCCTCGCCAGCCCCAGCGGTGGGCGCGCTGCCGGTTCCGGCCGCTTCAGAGCGCAGCAACAGTACCTGGCGCACACCCTGCAGGTTTGCGGCGGGACGCACGAAAGCTTCCACAAAGGCCTGCCCCGAAGCATTGCGCACCCCTTCCACAACGCCCACGCGCAGTCCGGCGGGGAACCGCCCTCCGCTGCCCGAGCTGACCAGCACGTCGCCTTCGGCGACATCCGCATGCGTGGGCATATACGGCAGCAGCAACCTGTGATCGCGCTGGCCGGTTCCGAAGGCAATGGCCTGGAAGCCGGTGCGCTCGAACATCACCGGGATGGCGTGATTGGCGTCGCTGATCAGCAGCGCCTCCGAAGTCACTAGGTAATCGCGGGCGATCTGGCCCACCACGCCTGCGGAATCGACCACAGGCTGGCCGATAAACGCGCCCTGGCGGCTGCCGATGCTCAGGGTGACCCGGTGGCGGGAAAGATCCGGATTTCTGGGCAGGGCCCGGGCGGCAAGGTTGCTGGATCCGCGCATCGCGTCAAGCGCCAGCAGCGCGCGCAGATCCTCGTTCTCCGCTCTCAGCAGGGCCATTTGCTGGATCTCCACATCCTGATTCAGCAGGCGCGTGCGCAAAGCTTCATTCTCACGCAATAGTTGGGCTTGGTTGCGAAAGTACCCCTGGGTTGCGCTAAAGCCACCCGCCCCCAACCGCACTGCCGCTTGAACGGGAATCCTGAGAAGCTCTCCGGCGCCCCGAAGATTCTGGATGGCCGGAACCCGGGACTCGACGATCAGCAGCGCGAAACAGGCCAGACATATGATCAGGCACTCCCCTGCAAGGATGGATCCCTTCCGCCTTCGGGAGGAATTCGGCGCGAGCGTTGCGTTCCAGTTGCGCATGCTTCAGGCCCCTGGTGCCGTGGCACACGGCCCTAGCCCATGGAATCTCCCGTGCCCATTGTGAGGCCGGAACTCTCGCTCACATGGCCGATCGTGCCCTGGGTCTCCACCAAGTGTCCGCAGCCGCGCACAACGCAGGTGAGAGGATCCTCGGCCACGAACGCGGGCACCGCCGCGCGCTCGCGGATCAGCGCATCCAGCCTCGGCAGCAGCGCGCCTCCGCCAGCGAGCACGAGTCCGCGCTCGCTGATATCGGCGCCCAACTCAGGTGGTGTGCGGGACAGAACTTCCAGCACCGCCTGCACGATTTCCTCCAGCGTATCGTTTAAGGCATCGCGCACCTCATTGCTATTGAGGCTGAACTGGGAATGCAGGCCGCGCGACAGGCTGCGACCATGGAGCCTGATTTCCCTGACTTCCTCTCCGGGATAGGCGCTGGCCACCTCGCGCTTGATGGCTTCCGCCTGGCTGGATCCGATCGCCATGCCGTGATTTCGCCGCACGTACTGGACGATGGCATCGTCCATGCGCGTTCCGCCTGCCTTGACCGAGCGCGCGAATACCACGCTGGACATGGACAGCACCGCCACCTCGGACGTTCCGCCGCCAATATCCACCACCATGTTCCCGCAGGGCCGATGCACCGGCAGCCCGGCGCCGATCGCGGCCACGATAGGCTCTTCCACCACAAACACTTCGCGGGCGCCGGCATCGCGCGCCGACTCCTCAATGGCGCGCCGATCGACCGGGGTGGCCCCGTGGGGAATGCAGATCACCAGCCGGCGGACAGCGGGCCTAAAGAAACCCTGGCCCAGCGCTTTGATCATGAAATGCCTGAGCATCTGCTCGGCGACTTCGTAGTTGGCGATCACGCCGTCCTTCAGCGGCTTGACGATCTGGAGGTCGCGCGGCGTGCGCCCAAGCATTCCGAAGGCTTCGGTGCCGATGGCGAGCACACCGCCGCCGCCGCCATTGGAGCGCAACGCGACCACCGACGGCTCGTTGAGCACAATTCCGCGGCCGCCCACGTAAACGAGCGTGTTGGCGGTGCCGAGGTCTATGGCGAGATCAACGGCCAGTCGCTTGGCGAAACCACGTACAACACTGCTCATAGGGCCAGCAAATCCATGAGGGTGAAACCCCTTTTTTCAGTGCTGGAATCATAGCAGATCAACCAGCGATTCCGCGGCGCGCTACAGGGATTCCGTTCATCCGGCGGCGGCGCTTGAAGTCCTTGAGCCTCCGCAGCGGAGGATCGCGTGATTGCAAGCCGAGGGCGGGAATGCGAAGATGAGCCATTACGCTGCCATACCGCCACGATTGCGAGCATGAACAATCTCAAGACGCCGAAACGGTCGGAACCGGCTGCCGAATTCTCGGATGCCGAACTATTGCGGGTGGCGCGTCTTACGCGCCTGGCGCTGGACGACGGCGAGAAGCCGGCGCTGGCGGCCACCTTGCGCCGCATTATCGGCTTCGTACGTGTTCTCCAGGAACTCGACACCGAAGGCGTGGAGCCCATGGTCCATCCGCTGGATCTCAGTCTGCCGCTGCGCGCCGACGAGGTCACCGAATCCGACCTGCGCGCGGAGGCGCAGGCCTGCGCTCCGGATGTGGCCAAGGGGCTGTACCGTGTGCCTAGGGTGATCGATCCGGCATGATCGAGTTTTCCTTGGCCGGCCTGCGCCGCGCGCTGGATGGCGGCGAAATTTCAAGCCTGGAGCTCACCGAGGCCTGCCTGCGGCGGATTGAGGAGCGCAACCCGGCGCTCAATGCCTTTGTGACATTGTGCGCAGAGTCAGCGCTCAAGGAGGCCTCGCGGGCCGATTCCGGCAAGGCGGCCGGCGGGCCGCTGGCCGGCATTCCGATTGCCCACAAGGATATCTTCTGCACCCGCGGCCTGCGCACCACGGCGGGATCGCGGATTCTCGACAACTTCGCGCCGCCGTATGACGCCGCGGTGGTCGAGCGCCTGGCGCAGGCGGGCGCCTTTCCCATCGGCAAGACGAATATGGACGAATTCGCCATGGGATCGTCCAGCGAGACCAGCTACTACGGGCCGGTGCTCAACCCTTGGGATCTTTCCCGCTCGCCGGGAGGCTCGTCCGGCGGATCGGCCGCGGCGGTGGCGGCCGGGCTGGTTCCCGCCGCCACCGGCACCGACACCGGCGGGTCGGTGCGCCAACCCGCGGCGCTATGCGGAATTACCGGCTTCAGACCCAGCTACGGGCGCGTGTCCCGCTACGGAATGATCGCCTTCGCCTCCAGCCTCGACCAGGCCGGATCGCTGACACGCACCGCCGAAGATGCCGCGTTGCTGCTCGACAGCATGGCCGGCCACGATCCACGCGATTCCACCTGCGCCCGGCGGCCTGGCGAGCGCTACTCGGCCGCCCTGATCCCAATGGGCGCCCGGGCGCTTGAAGGCGTGCGCATTGGCGTGGTGAAGGAATTCATCAGCGAGGGCCTGGACCCCCGCTGCCAGCAGGTATTCTCCGATAACATGGCCACGCTGCGCGGCCTAGGCGCGGCGGTGAGCGAGGTGTCGCTGCCGCGGCTGCCGCTATCGGCGGCGGTGTACTACGTGGTGGCGCCGGCGGAGTGCTCGTCCAATCTGGCGCGTTTCGACGGGGTGCGCTTCGGATTGCGCGAAGCCGGCGCCGACAGCTTGGAGGCGCTGTACACGCAAACCCGGCGCGCCGGGTTCGGCGAGGAGGTGCGGCGGCGCATCCTGGTGGGCGGCTGGGTATTGTCCAAAGGCTATTTCGATGCCTACTACCTCAAGGCGCAGCGGGCGCGGCGGCTGCTGGCGGACGATTTCGCGCGGGCCTTCGAGAGCGTGGACCTGCTCGCTGGCCCCACCACGCCGGCGCCGGCATTCGCGATCGGCGAAAAGATCGACGACCCTATACAGATGTACCTCAACGATGTGTACACGATCGGCGCCGCCTTGGCCGGGCTGCCCTGCATATCGATTCCCGCCGGCGCGGTGGCGGGGCTGCCGGTGGGGCTGCAATTGATGGGCCGCCCGTTTGCCGAAGCCGAGGTGCTGCGCTGCGCCCACGCCTATCAACTGGAAACCGACTGGCACCGCCTGTGGCCGCCCGGAACCGCAGCGCCTTTCGGCACGGCGTAGGGCGCAAGCATGAACCTGGAAGTTGTCATCGGGCTTGAGATCCATGTCCAGCTGGCCACCCGCAGCAAGATATTCTCCGGCGCCTCAACGATTTTCGGATCGGCTCCCAATACCCAGGCCTGCCTGGTTGATCTCGGCTTTCCCGGCACCCTTCCGGTGGCCAATCGCGAAGCCGTGGCGATGGCCGCGAAGTTCGGCTTGGCTGCGGGCGGGCAGGTGGCGGAGCATTCCGTTTTCGCGCGCAAGAACTACTTCTATCCGGACCTGCCCAAGGGCTACCAGATTTCCCAGTACGAGCTGCCCATCGTGAGCGGAGGGGCGGTGGAGGTGGCCGTGCCGGGGCAGCCGCCGCGCGCCATCGAGCTGACCCGCGCCCACTTGGAGGAGGATGCCGGAAAATCGCTGCACGATGCCCTGCCGAACGCCACCGGGGTGGATCTGAACCGCGCCGGGGCGCCGCTTCTCGAAATCGTGACCGAGCCGCAACTGCATTCTCCGGAGGAGGCCGGCGCGTGCATGCGCAGCATCCACCAGCTGGTCACCTGGATCGGCATCTCCGACGGCGCGATGGAGGAGGGATCGATGCGCTGCGATGCCAATATTTCCTTGAAAAATCCGAATGATCCGCAGCTAGGCACCCGCACGGAAATCAAAAATCTCAACTCCTTCCGCTTCGTGGAGCGCGCCCTGCGCTGCGAAATCCGCCGGCAGGGCGAGGTGCTGCGCGGCGGCGGAACCGTTATCCAGGAAACCCGCCTTTACGATGCCAAGCTCGATGCCACCCGCCCCATGCGCGACAAGGAGGAGGCCAACGACTACCGCTACTTCCCGGATCCGGACCTGCCGCCGCTGGTGCTCGAAGACAGTTTTTTGGAAGCGCTGCGCCGCGCGCTGCCGGAACTCCCGGCGGCGCGCCGGGAACGGTTCGAGGCCGATTACGGGCTGAGCGCCGAGGATGCCCGCCGCCTCTGCGAAAATCGGGCCACCGCCGATTACTTCGAGGCGGCCGGGCAGGCCTGCGGCGACATGATGCTGGCGGCGCGCTGGGTGACCGGCGATTTGGCCGCCGCGCTGAACCGGGACGCGCTCGATATTTCCGCCAGCCGGGTCGGCGCCGGCGAACTGGGGGTGCTGCTTGCCCGGCTGCGCGAGGGGGTGCTGTCCGGGAAGCTCGGCAAGGAAGTGTTCCAGGCCATGTGGGCCGGCCAAGGCGGGGCCGACGATATCATCGCCGCCCGCGGCCTGAAGCAGATTTCGGACACAGGCGCCTTGGAAGGCATCGTGGACGATATCCTGGCGAGCCATTCCGATCAGGTGAGCCAGTACCGCGAAGGCAATACGCGCGTTTTCGGGTTTTTCGTGGGTCAAGTGATGCGCGCCACCCAAGGCCGGGCCAACCCCGCGATCGTCAACGAGCTGCTCCGCAAGCGGCTGTAGCGCCATGAGTTCTTGCGCCATCCGCACCCGTGAAGTCACTCGGACCTACCGGATGGGCGCGGATACCGTGGCGGCCCTTCGCAATGTCAGCCTTGCGGTGAAAACCAACGAGTATCTGGCCGTCACCGGCCCGTCCGGCTCGGGCAAATCGACGCTGATGAATCTGCTCGGCTGCCTGGAAACGCCCAGCTCCGGGGACTACTGGCTGAACGGGGCGCGCGTATCGGGCATGAGTTCCCGCGAACTGGCCAGGGTGCGCAACCGTCAGGTGGGATTCGTGTTCCAAACCTTCAACCTGCTGGAGCGGTGCAACGCGCTCAAGAATGTCGAAGCCCCGCTGATCTACGCCCGCATGCGCCGCCGCGAACGGCTGAAACGGGCAGCGGCGGCGCTGGAGCGGGTGGGGCTGTCGCATCGCTTAGGGCACCGCCCTGCCCAGCTTTCCGGCGGCCAGCGCCAGAGAGTGGCCATCGCCCGGGCGCTGGTCACCCGGCCGAGCATCGTGCTGGCCGACGAGCCCACGGGCAATCTCGATTCCGCCACCGGGGAAGAGGTCCTGGCCTTGTTCGATTCATTGCATGCAGACGGGCACACGCTCATCGTGGTCACGCACGATGCCGAAATCGCAGCCCGGGCCGGCCGCAGAATCGAGATGCTGGACGGTCGCGTAACGACGGACACTGCCGCCGCAGCGCAAGCCCATGCGTAATTCTCCGACCCGCATCCAAGCCAGCCTCGCTCGCCGGATAGCAGCGCCCCCCGGCCACGCCTCCCAGTCCTTTCCTAGCGCTTTGATCCCGCCTGTTCTTGTCCCTTCCTTCCGGGAGACGCATGGACCATCCATGGGCTTGGTTCCGCCATCCCTGGCTCCACATACTCCCGGAAGGAAGGGACAAGAACAGGCTACGGGGGCGCGTGAAGCCGACAAGCGCGACATCGGCGTGAGCCCTTTCTCCGCCCCTTTCCCGCAGGAGTGGCGGCGTGGGTGCGCGGCTTTCGGGCTGATGCTGGCGCTGGCCGGCTGCGCGGAAGCCCCGGCGCCCGCTCTCCAAGCCTACGACCAAGCCCCGGTGGAGCGGCGCGATATCCAGGTTTTCGTGGAAGCCGCAGGCGTGGTGGAGCCGCTGCGCACGGTGGAGCTGAAATCCAAGGCCTCCGGCGAGATCCTCTCCATCAACGCCGAGAACGGCGACCAAGTGGAGCGCTCCACCCTGCTGGTGAGGATCGACAAGCGCATTCCCACCAATAATCTGGCGCAGGCGGAGGCAGCGCTCAAAGCGGCCGAATCGCGGCGCTCCATCGCGCAGTCGCAAATGGAGCGCGCCGAGACGCTGGTGCGCGACAACACCATCACCGACAGCGAATACGAGGAAACGGCGCTGGCTCTGTCGGAAAGCGAAGCGCAGCGGGTGCGCGCCCGCGTGGAGGTGGAGAACGCGCGCATCGCGCTGGGCGATACCGACGTGCTAGCGCCCATCGACGGCACCATTATCGAGCGCAACGCGGAGCCGGGCCAAGTGATTTCGTCGCCTACCCAGGATGTGGGCGGCGGCACGCTGCTGCTCAAAATGGCCGATCTGCGCCGCGTGCTGGTGCGCGCCCGGGTGGACGAAACCGATATCGGCAAGATCAGCGCCGGCATGCAGGCGAACGTAAGCGTGGCGGCGTATCCGGGGCGCGATTTCGGCGGCCAGGTCGATAAGATCGAGCCGCTGGCGGTGGTGGAGCAGAACGTGACGCTGTTCTCGGTGCTGATCCTGCTCGATAATCCTGATTCCCTGCTGCTTCCGGGAATGAACGCCGAGGTGGAAATCAAGATTGCGGAGGAATTGCAGGCGCCGGCGGTGCCCACGGCGGCGCTGCGCACCCTGGATGATATCGCCGCCACGGCCGACATGCTGAACTGGCCGCGCGACGACCTGCTCGATGCGGTGGTCAATCAGCGTGCTACCGCAGGCGGCGGCGGTTCAACGCGCGGCGCGGCATCGGCGCCTGCCGCGCGGGACGGCGGCGCACGCCGCATGCCGAACGCATCGCGGAGGCGTCCCGGGCCCGGCAGGGCGCCGCGCCGCCCGCCGCGCGATTCGAATCACGGCTACGATTTTCGCGCCGATTACTGGGTGCTGGTCATGCGCGACCTAGGGCCGGAGCCGGTATGGGTGCGAACAGGGATGAGCGATTTCGAATACTCCGTTGTGCTGGCAGGTTTGCAGGAGAGCGAACAAGTGCTGCTGCTGCCCAGCACCGGACTCTACCAATCGCAATCCACCCTCCGCGACTGGATGCGCCGCCGCGCCGGCGGACTCCCCGGCATCGGCTAGCCATTAAGGCGATCGGATTCAGGCTAAAGGCGTTCGAGGATTTCGAGCGCGGCGCGCTCGGCGGACTCCATCGCGCCCTCCATGCCCCGATTCAATTGCGCGGTGTGCTCGCCGGCGAAATGAATGCGGCCATGCGGCTCGGCAATGGTGGAGGCAAAGGCCGTGATCTGCCCGGGCTTCCAGTAGGCGTAGGCGCCGCCGGCATACGGATTATTTGACCACTTCCACAGATAGACAGGGTCCAGCGCGTCTTTGAGAGAGGGACGCAGCCGAAACAGCTCGGAGGTGACCTCGGCAATGGCGGCCGCCTCGTCCATGCGCGCCAGCTTGAGCGCGGAATGACCATTCACATAAGCCAGGCAACTGGTCACCGCGTCGGGGCTGCCGGGGTCGTTCCTCAGCGCCATGAAGCGCCCGGGCAGAGCATCCGTCCACATGCTGGGCGGCAGGCCGTCCTGCTCCCAATAGGGTTTTCTGACCGCGTAGTGGATTTGCGTGCAGGGCGTATAGCCCAGCTCATCGATCGCGGCCTGCTGCGCGGGCGGCGGCCGAGGATCGACTGCAATTCTCCGCAGGGCCGAAAAAGGCATGGCGACAAGCGCGCGCGCCGCATGCAGCCGGCGTCCGTCCGCTAGACTGATCCGCACCCGGGCACCCTCGTCGGCAATGGCCGCAACGGGGCTGTTAAGGAGCGCATCGCCCGTCAAATGACGCGCCATCGCTTCCGGAATCCGCTGATTCCCTCCTATGGCCGCACCCCCTGCATCCGGCCAGTTGATCTGGTGAATGATGAAACTGATCGTGTGGAACATCATCAGGATGGACAGGTCGTTATGGTCGGTGCCGTAACCCGAATTAAGCCCCGCGCCCAGCTCGATTCCGGCCCGCGCCAGACCGGCCTCGGCAAGCACTTCGCCAACCGGCCGGTCCCATTCGGAGAACTCAGGACGCCGCCAGGCGCCCAGGTCTGAATCCGGAAACGGGTTGAGCTCGGCATAAAGCCGGTAGGGAGGGCGCCACGGCGGCATTTGCCGGGCCCAGTCCTGCCGATATGGATTCAGGGCATGGCCGGGCCAGTCGTGCTCGGTAATCAGTTGCCCCTGGATGCAAAACAGCATCTCCCCTTCGCGGGGCTCGGTGCGCGGACGCATCGGCCCGATTTCGACGCCGTGCCGCCTAGCCGCGTCCAGCAGCCGCGCATAGCCGCCGCCGGCCGCGTTTGCGCCCAGCTCCGGATGCCCGGGAACGAGATCGTCGGCAACGGTATGGAGCCGGCCGCCGACCCTCGAGGTGGCTTCCACCACCATCACGCTCACGCCGACCTCTTCAAGCAGCAGCGCCGCGTGCAGCCCCGCCAGCCCGGCCCCGATCACGGCCACTTCCGCATCAAGGCCGCTGGCCGGCGCGCCACGCCCGGCGCGGGGCAGCATCCAGGAACCGGCCAGCGCGGCGCCGCCGGCGATGAGCCGCCGCCGGGTTGAGCGTGCGATCCTCCCGCGCGCCGCCCTGTTCGGCTTGCTGGCGGTCGAATCACCGCCCGTCATCTTGCAATTCCCATGTTCTTGCCTCCCGTCCGGATTGCCGCCGGAACCCGCAAAAAGCGCTTATCAGAACCGTGCAAAGAATCTAGCACAGCCGCAAGGAGCGCAAAGCGCAAACGCGGCTGCAGGGCTGAGGCGGGAGCACTCCGTTATAGTGCTTGCACGATTGCTCCATGCAGGGGAAGCCCTATGCTCGATCCATCTTCGTCGCCGCAGGGCGCGGGACCGTCCACAGGAACCCGGCGATATTCCCGCCGGCGCCTGTTGGGCTACGGCGCGAGCGCGATGGCGCTGGCGGGACTGCCTGGCTTGGCCCGCGCCGTTACGAATTACAAGGGCCTGGATGTGATCGTTGTGGGCGCCGGCCTGTCCGGCCTGCATGCGGCCTGCCTTCTGCAGGAACAGGGGCTCAACGTGCTCACGCTCGAGGGCCGAAACCGGATCGGCGGGCGCGTTTACACGCTCATGGACGTGCCGGGACGGCCGGAGGCCGGCGGCGAATGGATGGGCGCCAACTACGCCCGCATGATCGACACGGCCCGCCGGCTGGGCTTGGAAATGCTGGGGCCGGATGAGGTATCGGATATCAGGGAATGGTGCTACCGAATCCGGGGCGAATACATCCTCGCCGCGGACTGGCCGGATCACCCGCTCAACCCGATGCAGGGGGACGACCGGCAGGTTCTGCCAAACCGCATGCTGTTTACGCTGTCGCATAAGAACAACCCGCTCTCGGGCCAGCCCCTGGATGCCTGGATCAGGCCGGAATTCGCCCGGTTCGATATTCCCCAAACGCAATATCTGAAGGAATACCTCGGTTTCAACGAGGAAACGATCCGCCTGATGAACGTGGTTATTCATACCGACCACATGGACAACACCTCGGCCCTTCACGAGATGCGCCGCTACGCGGTGGGCGAATTCAGCGCCCGGCTGGCCGAGTCCAGGCCCGATCTGCCCGCCTGGAGACAAATCAAGGGCGGCAACTCACGACTTCCGGAGGCCATGGCCGCGTCTTTGGAAAACCCGGTCGAACTGAACAAGACGGTGTACGCTTTCGAGGACAGCGGCGGCGAGGTCACGGCGCATTGCATGGACGGCACCCGCTACACCGCCCGGCAGGTGATCTGCTCCATGCCCTATCCGGTGCTGCGCAAGGTCAAGTTCGCGCCTCGCCTGCCCCAGCGGATGGAGCGGGCGATCGAAGAAATCGATTACGGCACTTCGATACAGGTGCATTTTTTGCTTAGGAAGCGCTTCTGGGAGATCGACGAGATGCCGGCCAGCATGTGGACCGACGAGCCGTTCGAGCGATTCGGCGTGCATCGCCGGGGGCCGAACGGCGAAGCCACCTCGGCGGTAGCCTTCATCAACGGCAATGAAGCCTACAAGTACGACTTGATGAATGACGAGCAGGTCGTTGAGTTCACCGTGCGGGCACTCGAGCGGGCGCGGCCGTCGCTCAAAGGGGCGCTTGAGCCGATTGGGATCCAGTCCTGCCACCGGGAAGTCCACGGCGGCGGCGACTGGGTGTTCTGGCGGCCCGGACAGGTTGGGCGGTTCGCCGGCCAGATGCGCGAAGCCCACGGCAATATCCATTTCGCCGGCGAGCATACGGCGCTGCTGGAGCGCGGCATGGAAGGCGCTTTCGAGTCGGGCGAGCGCGCCGCCGTGGATGCGCTGCTGCGGGTCTGACCGCCGCCCGGCTTGCGGATGGCCCGCTCATTCCAGCGCCGCGCGCCGGACCCGGTTTTTCCCACGATTTGGAGCACACGCATGACGAGAAGCTTGATTGCAGCCCTGCTGCTGGCGGCCGCCTCCATCCAGGCCGCGCCGGAAACCGATCCGTTCGCCCGCGACCTGCTGATTCTGACCGGCTGGTTCGAGGGCGGGTTCGATAACGAGGAGCAACGCTGGTTCCAAGCCGACCCGCGGTCGAACATGCCCGAAGACCAGCGGCATGTGCGGGTGCATGCCGCCCACAAGCGCATCGAGGCGCCGGACTTCGGCGAGCATGTGTTCTACGTGGAGGAGTACACCCACGACGACCCCGAAAGGGTGTACCGCCAACGCCTCGTGATCTTTTCATCGGCCCCGGATGAGGGCGGCATTCGCATGCAACAAGGCTTCTTCCACGAACCCGGACGTTTTCTCGGAGCGCAGAACCAACCCGGCCTGCTCAAGGACCTCAAGCCTTCCGATGCCTTTTTTCTCGACCAGTGCGATGTTTACTTCAAGCGCGTGGCCGGGCAGTTCGAAGGCGGCATGCGGCCCAAAGCCTGCGTTTTTGGCGAAGGCGAGCTGCGGCGCTATTCCGTGCATAACCTGCGCCTTTCCGCCAACCAGTACTGGCGGGTCGATTCCACTTTCCTAGTGGCGGACGACACGCTGCATGTGGGCATGCCTGCGGACCGGCCCTTCGAATTGCGCCGCGCCAAGCGCTTCAACTGCGGCATCACTTTCGACCCGCGCGGACCCGAGCCCCAGGAGATCAGCGATATTTCGCTTCACAGCCAAGGCGGGTCCGCCGAGGTCACCCGGCAGCGCGACGGGCAGCCATTCATGCTTCTGATGCGCGACAAGGAATATCCCTACTACTCGACGCGCCCCGATTTCATCTATTTCTCCATCCGCAGGAAGGGCGAGCAGGCATCGGTTGTTTTCACCGTCAACGATCCGGATTCACGGTCGCTGGGCGTTAATACCGGCGAGCTCCTGGCCTACTGCCACCGGGAAGGCTACGAGTTTCGTGAATCCTTGGAGGCACTGGCCAATTCCGGCGGCCAGCGCTGATCTCCAGGAGCATCCCCGATCGAATCCGGCGAGGAGTCCGATTGCGCCAAAAGCCCCGCCGCATCGCTAGCCGCGCAGGCGGTGCGCCTAAAGCCGACAATCGCGAACGATTTCCGGCTTGCTCGCGCCGAGCGCCGGGAGTAGGATCAGGCCCATGAGCAACGCAAAGGAAAGCCGGTTGCGCCGGACCAGCCCGGAATTGATCGCGGTGCTGAGCCTGGGATTGACGATCCTGCTGGCAGTGCTCGGCCAAGCGGTTTGGCTGGACGGAAAAATCGAACGGGTCGATGCCAGACTGGCCGCTCAAATCGAAAGAGTGGACACCAAGCTGACCTCAAAAATCGACAGCGTCGATGCCAAGCTGACCGCGCAAATCGAGAGTGTTGACGCCAGATTATCCGCCCGAATCGAGGGCCTCCACGCGGGCCAGGCCGCTATTCGGGAAAGGCTTGTCGCTATCGAGGCGCTGTCCGGCATGGCCGTTTCACCAACCGCAGGCAACAAGGAACCGCAAGATTCCGCACTCTGACCGCATCGCTTGCGGCACCTGCGAATGTTCCGTATTGCGTCGCCACGGGCCGAACGGAGGCGGAAACCGAGGCGCGAATTGAAGGAGGCGATCGCATTCCACATCGACGGCCTCAAGCACACAGGCGAAGCCTTGCCCCGCCCCTTGGTGCAATATGCGGGCTAGGCGCCTAAAGCCGACAATCGCGAACGATTTTCGGCTTGCTCGCGCCGAGCGCCGGGAGTAGGATCAGGCCCATGAGCAACGCAAAGGAAAGCCGGTTGCGCCGGGCCAGCCCGGAACTGATCGCAATGCTGAGCTTGGGATTGACGATCCTGCTGGCAGTGCTCGGCCAAGCAGTCTGGCTGGACGGAAAAATCGAACGGGGCGATGCCAGACTGGCCGCGCAAATCGAAAGAGTGGATACCAAGCTGACCGCGCAAATCGAGAGTGTTGACGCCAGATTATCCGCCCGAATCGAGGACCTCCATGCGGGCCAGGCCGCTATCCGGGAAAGGCTTGTCGCCATCGAGGCGCGTTCCGGAGGGGCCGGTTCGCCAACCGCGAACAACAAGGGGCTGCAGGACTCCACGCTCTGACCGCATCACTTGCATGGGATGCCTGATTGTATTAGAGAAGACTGAAACCGGATTTTCGGCCTACTCCCCGGATGTTCCGGGTTGCGTCGCCACGGGCCGAACGGAGGCGGAAACCGAGGCGCGAATGAAGGAGGCAATCGAATTCCACATCGACGACCTCAAGCGGGAGGGCTTGGCCGTGCCTCCGCCGTGCGCCAAATCCGCTTACGTGGATATCGCCGCATAGCAAGTTAGCCGATCTCGGCGGGGTCCACATCGACGGACCAGCTCACGCGGCGCGGGCGTTTGAGTTCGCGGACCGCGGGAATCCACCGGTCCAGGAATGATTGCAGGCGGGCGCGGCTGGCGGAGCGCGCCAGAAGCTGCGCGTGATTGCGGTCGCGGCGGCGTTCCATCAGCGCGGGGGCCGGGCCCAGCAGCTGCACGTCGGAACCGGCGGCATCCGCGCCGATAGCTGTCTTGGCGCGGTTCAGGAACTCATCGAGGCTAGCAGCCTCAGGCGCGTTGGCGCGCAGCACCGCCAGATGGGCGAAGGGCGGCCAGCCGCTGCTGCGGCGAAGCTCCAGGGCAGTGGCGGCAAAGCCGGGATAGCCCTCTTTGAGCAGTTGGCGCAATAACGGATGCTCGGGAAACCGCGTTTGCAGCACCAACAGGCCCGGCTTTTCGCGGCGGCCGGCCCGGCCGGCCACCTGAACCAGCGTTTGCGCCAGCCTTTCCGGGCCCCGGAACTCCTGCGAGAACAGGCCCTGGTCCGCGTCGATCACCGCCACCAGGCCGAGGCTGGGGAAATCGTGGCCTTTGGTGAGCATTTGGGTGCCGAGCAGAATGCGGTAGCGGCGTTCGCGGATGCCGCCTAGGATATGCTCCAGCCTGCGCCTGCCGCGCACATTGTCGCGGTCCATGCGCGCCACCGGGTAATCGGGGAAGCGCGCCTGAAGCTCTTCCTCCAGGCGCTCGGTTCCGCGCCCTATCGTTTGCAGCGGCGTGCCGCATTTCCCGCACACGGGCGCCGGGCGGCGCCGGGCGCCGCAATGATGGCAGAGCAGCAGGCCGCGCCGGCGGTAGAACACCATGCGCGCGTCGCAATGGCGGCATTCCTCCGCTTGCCGGCAGTCCGGACACATCAGCACCGGGGCGAAGCCGCGGCGGTTGAGGTACAGCAGCACCTGCGAGCCTGATTCAAGCTGTTCGGACATGGCCCGAACCAGCGGCGCGCTCAAACCATGCTCCGGCGGGTGCCGATTCAGATCCACGAGGCGGGCCTGCGGCGGGCGGGCGCCCGTGACCTTTTGGGTCAGGCGCCGCCGCGCGTAGCGCTTTCTTTGCACATTCAGCAAAGATTCAAGCGCCGGCGTGGCCGACCCCAAAACGATCGGTATGCCTGCCTTGGACGCGCGCATCACGGCGAGGTCGCGGGCTTGGTAGCGGAAGCCGTCCTGTTGCTTGTAGGACGGATCGTGCTCCTCGTCCACCACGATCAGGCCGAGTTCGCGGCAGGGGACAAACACGGCGGAGCGGGTGCCCACCACGAGCCGCGCCCGCCCGGCGCGGGCATTCGCCCAAGCGTCCAGGCGCTCGCCGTCGCTTAAGCCCGAATGCAGCACCGCCGCAGGTGCCCGGAAGCGGGCCTGAAGCCGCTCGGCCAGCTGCGGAGTCAGCCCGATTTCCGGCGCCAGCAGCAGGCATTGGCGCCCGGAAGCGAGCACCTGTTCCACCAAGTGCAGGTACACCTCCGTCTTGCCGCTGGCCGTTACGCCGTCCAGAAGATGGCAAGCATAGCCTTGGCCCATCGGCATGGCGTTCACCGCAGCGGCCTGTTCGGCGCTCAACGCAAGCGGCTTCTCGCGCAGCATATCCGCAGGGTCCGGGGAGGCAGGCGCGAAGGATTCCGCCAGCCCCTTGCCTTCGAGCAGCCGAATGATTCTCCGCCAGCCGGGCATGAGCGCAGCAAGCGCTCTCTCCTCCAAACCGTCGCGCCCAGCCTCGATCAGCCTGTCAAGCAATTGGCGCTGCCGCGGCGCGCGCGCTACGAGCCCGTGCGCTTCATTCGCAGGCTTGCCGCTTGCCCGCCAGAGAACGGGGGCCGGCGGCAAACCGGCGCCGCGTCGCAATTGCTGCGGCAAGGCGTAGGCAAGAACCTGGCCTGAAGGATGGCAGTAGTAGCGCGCCGCCCATCGCAGCACCTCGAGGGTGGCCGGGTCCCAAAGCGGCTCGGCATCCAGCGCCTTGAGCACCGGCCGCAGCCGGTCGGCGGGCACTTCCGATCCCTCAAGGTGTTCAAGCACGATGCCGGTGCGCCTTCCAGTGCCCAGCGGCACCGAAACGCGCGTCCCGATTTGCGGAACCGGCCCCTCGGCGGGCGCCAGATAGTCCAGCAAGGGCGCCGCGAAGCGCGGCCCCACCGCCACCCGCAATAAAGAATCGACCGGCATTCGGCCACGATACCCCGAACCGAATGCCGCCGCGACCACGGTCGGTATTAGCGTTACGTCCGGGGCCGGACGTAACGCGCGCCAGCTTCAGCCTTATCGCGCCACGTTAGCATTCCAGTTTTCAGCGGGGCGGTCGATAATATTGATCATCATGCCGTCAGGATCGCGGCAGGTCATTTCCAACTGGCGCAGGGTGTGAACGACAAGCAGTTGAGGTTCGCACACGATTTCGCCGCCAAATTCAACGATGCGGTCGCGCACCGCGCGAATATCCGTGGCGAAGAACACCATGCAGCCTTCGCCCAGATTGGCGCCCTGGTTTTCGCGCCGAACCGGCGGAGGCGAGGGCTCGACCTCGAACAGGCCCACCATGCCGAAATTGATCTCGTCGGCCTTAACGATCTCATAGCGGATCACGCTGTCTTCCGGAACCCCGATCAGCGCATGCCCCGCCTTGTGCTCAAGCACCCCGCTGGCGTAAACCTCGCGGTAGCCGAGGGCCTCCCTGTAGAAACGAACCGATCTTTCCAAATCGGAAACGAAAATGGCCGTGCGCACCAGGCGGCTGACTTGCGGCGTGTCGTTCATATCGGACCTCCCTTGTGAATGAAGAGCGGCATTCCGCTCGGAGAAAAAAAGACATCGGGAAAGAAGTTCTTTAGGATTGCATCTTCCCCATCCCAATGCGGAGAATCTTGTGCTACGTTTCAGTCATCGTCAATTGCGATTCTCAAGAAATTGACATGAACGTTGAAACGCACGAAGAGCTGAAAGCCAAGAGATGGGAGATCGCGAACCGGCCCGCATACAATTGGACAACGGTGACATCCGCTTCGCCGAGCTACACTGGTATGAGGCACACGGCATCGGTCGCCGCGAACTGAAACGCAAACGCTACTTGGACTGAACATGACTACACGAACCGCCCACCCCGAATATGTTGTATGCGTCGAAAACGACGGTTATCCGGTTTCCTTGGAACTGCACAAGATCTACCGCACACTGCCTGACGAGGATGCGCTCGCTGACGGCGATTTGCGCATTATCGACGAAAGCGGCGAGGACTACCTGTTTCCCGCCGCCGCTTTCGTCGCCATCACCCTGCCCGAGCGCGTCCGCTCGTCCCTCCTCAGCGCCGTCCCATAACGTTCCAAGCCATCTTTTCGTCCAACTACGCATCGTAGCTGGGTGAAGTGATGCCAAAACATGCGGAGCGCGATTTCGAGACAACGATAGAGGCCGGGTTGATCAGCGAGGGCCACGCTGCGGAGTGACTGGGGGCTAGCGGGGCAACCAGGCCCAAAGCCCGCGCTAGATTTCGTGGACGGCGCGGATGAGTTCGGCGCACATGGCCTGGCCGTCGCCGTAGAGCATTCGGGTGCGGTCCTCGTAGAAGAGGGCGTTCTCGATGCCGGAGAAGCCGGTTCCCTGGCCGCGCTTGATGACGATGGCGTTGCTGGCCTTGTCGGCATCGAGTATCGGCATGCCGTAGATGGGGCTGGCGGTATCGGTGCGGGCGGCCGTGTTGACCACATCGTTGGCGCCGATCACCAGCGCCACGTCGGTCTTGGGGAATTCCGGGTTGATTTCCGCCTCGTCGAAGATCAGGTCGTAGGGCACGCCGGCTTCCGCCAGCAGCACGTTCATGTGCCCCGGCATGCGGCCGGCCACCGGGTGGATCGCGAATTTCACCCGCACGCCGCGCTTCATCAGCGCCTCGGCCAGCTCCCATACCTTGTGCTGGGCCTGCGCCACGGCCATGCCGTAGCCGGGAATGATGATGACCTGGCGGGCGAAGCCCAGCATGACCGCCGCGTCGATGGCCTCCACCGGCTTCATGGCCCCCTCGATCCCGTCGCCTCCGGCGGCCGTCTCGCCGAAAGCGCTGAACAGCACATTGGCCAGCGAGCGGTTCATGGCCTTGGCCATCAGCTGGGTCAGCAGGGTGCCGGCGGCGCCCACCACGGTGCCGGCAATAATCATGGCGGCGTTGTCCAGCACCAAGCCTTCCAAGCCCACCGCGAGTCCGGTCAGCGCGTTGTACAGCGAAATCACCACCGGCATGTCGGCGCCGCCGATCGGCATGGTGAGGGTGAGTCCCAGCAGCAGCGCCACGGCGATGAATACCGTCAGCCACGGCCCGCCCACATCCATCACGACCAGCGCGGCGGCCGCCGCCGCCACCGCCAGAATCAATACGTTGAGCGCGTTCTGGCCGGCGAAGCGCAAGGCCCGTTTCACCCAGCCTTGCAGCTTGGCGAAGGCCAGCAGGCTGCCTGAGAACGAGACCGCGCCGATCAGCGCGCCGGTCACCGCCAGCGTCGCCACCGTCCAGCTCATTCCGTCCCCGTGGCCATCGCCGAGAAGCGCCACCCAGGCGATAGCCGCCGCCGCGCCGCCGCCCATGCCGTTGTAAAGCGCGATCATTTGCGGCATGCCGGTCATCGCCACCCGGCGGCCGCTGATCCAGGCCGGCACGCCGCCGGCGATGATGGCCGCCCCGATCAGCAGGAGGTTTTCGGGCTTCATGCCCGGCCAGAAAAAGGTCACGGCAGTGGCCAGCACCATTCCTGAGCCGGCCCAAACGATGCCGCGCCGCGCCCCGGCCGGCGAGCTCATCGCCTTCAGGCCCAGAATGAACAGGACCGCGGCCAGGAAATAGCTGGCGGCAATAAGGGTGTCAAGGCTCATTCCTGGTCCTGGTCCCTATCCTTGCTGCGCTTGAACATCTCCAGCATCCGCTCGGTGACCACATAGCCGCCCACCGCGTTGCCCGAGGCCAGGGCCACGCCCACAAAGCCGATCACTTTCTCCAGCGTGGTGTCCGCGAACCCCAGCGCCACCATGGCGCCAACGAGAACGATGCCGTGAATGAAGTTCGAGCCGGACATCAGCGGCGTGTGCAGGATGACCGGCACCCGCGAAATCACCTCGTAGCCGACGAAGGCCGCCAGCATGAAGATGTACAACGCCACGAAGCCGTCGATCATCGCGGTTCAGCCCCTCCTCGCGCCCGCGTAGCGGATCTCGCCCTCATGGGTCAGCAGCGTGCCCGCGAAGACCGGATCGTCCAGATCGAGCGAGAACTCGTCGCCGCTGATGGCGGGCTTGATGAAATTAAATAGGTTGCGCGAATACATGGCGCTGGCGTGGCGGGCCATCATGGCCGGCACTTTCAGGGGCGCCATGATGCGCACGCCGTTATGCTCCACCGTCTCGCCCGGGCGGCTTAATTCGCAGTTGCCGCCGCCCTCGGCCGCCAGATCCACGATCACCGAGCCCGCCCGCATCCGCTCGACCGCGGCGGCGCTCACGATGCGCGGCGAGGGCCGGCCGGGCACCGCGGCCGTGGTGATCAGCATGTCGCAGGCCGCGATATGGCGGTCCAGGGCCTTTTGCTGCATGGCTTTTTCCTCGACCGTCAGTTCCCGCGCATAGCCGCCTTCGCCGGTGGCGCTCACGCCGGAATCAACGAAGCGGGCGCCTAGGGATTCCACCTGCTCGCGGGTCTCCTCGCGCACATCGTAGGCCTCGACCACGGCGCCGAGCCGGCGCGCCGTGGCGATGGCTTGCAGCCCGGCCACGCCAACGCCCAGCACTAAGGCGCGGGCGGGGCTGATCGTGCCGGCGGCAGTGGTGAGCATGGGCAGAAATTTCTGCATCTCGTCGGCCGCCATCAGCACCGCCTTGTAGCCGGCCACCGAAGCCTGCGAGGACAGCACGTCCATCGACTGGGCGCGCGAGATGCGCGGCACCAGCTCCATCGAGAACGCCGTCACCCCGGCATCGCGCAAGGCATCCGTGGTTGCCGACGGCGCGTAGGCGTTCAAAAGACCCGCCACCATCGCGCCCTTATTCAGCTCCGCGATGCGCTCGATGGCCGGCGGCCCCACGCAAAACAAGGCATCGCAGGCCTTCGTGACGGCGGCGGGCGAAGATTCAAGCCCAATATCCTTGTAGTCGCTGTCCGAAAAACTGGCGGCAAGGCCCGCGCCCTTCTCCATCACCACGCGCAGCCCCGCCGCCTGCATGCGCGCCCAAACCTTGGGCACCACGGCCACGCGCTTTTCGCCGGGCGCGGTCTCGCGCAAAACGCCGATGGTTAGAGGCATCTGGAAAAGGAAATCATGCGCGGAAAACGGGAGTTAGCGCGCATTTTAGCCGACCGGCCGCGCCGATTTCCCCCGCCAGTCATTGAAATTTCGTAATTTAGAGGTATAAGGCCATCTGAAAGGGAGCGTGCGATGCTGCTGCTTGAAGATGCCTTGGATTTGCGCCAGTGGGTGCTGCGCACCGACGTGGCGGGCCACCCCTTAGGCTGGATCGATTACCGCGATGCCGTGCGGCTCTATCACGCGGGCCAGGTGGCTTATCACTGCGGCCGGCCCCTGTTCCGGATTCGCGGCGGCATTTGCGCGCATACCGGCGATCGCAGCGAGGTGGACGTGAATACGATCGTGGCCACCCAAGGCGTGTCGGCGGGACTCAATAAGCGTCTCGGCAACTATATGCCGCCGCTCAACAATCACACGCTGTTCCGCCGCGACGCGCAAATTTGCATGTACTGCGGCGGGCGCTTCCTCAAGCGCGACCTCACGCGCGATCATGTGCGCCCCATCAGCATGGGCGGATCGGATGCTTGGGCCAACGTGGTGGCGGCCTGCAAGCGCTGCAATAATTTCAAGGGCGGGCGGCTGCCGGAGGATGCCGGCCTGCAATTGCTGGCCGTGCCCTTCGTGCCCACCTATGCCGAGTACATCTACCTGAAGGGGCGCCGGGTGCTGGCCGACCAGATGGAATTCCTCAAGGCCCATTTCCCGCGCGACAGCCGCTTGCAAAGCCGCTTCGGGCAGGCCGCCTGAGTCACCCCTGAACCCCCCCGGACGGCGAGGCTTCGTGTCAACAGGAAAGATCGAATCGGTGCTGAGCGAGGAGCGCAGCTTCGACCCGGACGAATCCTTCGCCGCCCGCGCGCAAATCAACGGGGAGCGGCTGGCCGCGCTCAGCCGCAAGGGCGAAAGCGACCCGGAGGGCCTGTGGGCCGACCTAGCCCGCGAGATGCTGGCTTGGCATAAGCCGTTCACCGCCACCCTCGACCGTTCGCGCGCGCCGCACTTCGCCTGGTTCCCGGACGGCGAGCTGAATGCCAGCGAAGCCTGCTTGGGCCCTTGGATCCAAAAGGCGCCGGAGCGTCCCGCAATCCTCTACGAGGGCGAGAATGGCGATAGCCGCTCGCTGAGCTACCGCGAGCTGGGCGAAGCGGTGGAGCGCTTAGGCGCGGCCCTGCGCGCCCAAGGCGTGGCCAGCGGCGACCGGGTGGTGATCTATATGCCGATGTGCCCGGAGGCCATCATCGCCATGCATGCCTGCGCCCGCATCGGCGCCGTGCATTCGGTGGTGTTCGGCGGCTTTTCGGCCCGCTCGCTCTACGACCGGGTGGTGGATGCCAGCGCCGAAGTCGTCATCACCGCCGACGCCGGCCGCCGCAGCGGCAAATTCGTGCGCCTCAAGGCCGCGGTGGACCAAGCGCTGGAGCTCGGCGAGCATCCGGTGCGCCGGGTGATCGTTTTCCGGCACTCGGGGGAAGAGATCGCTTGGCGCGAAGGGCGCGACTGCTGGGCGCATGAACTCACCGAAGCCGCCGCGCCCGGCTGTCCGGCGGAGCAGGTCAACGCCGAGCATCCGCTATTCCTGCTCTACACCTCCGGCTCCACCGGCAAGCCCAAGGGCATACAGCACGCCACGGCGGGCTATTTGCTGCACGCCAAGCTCACCTGCCGCTGGGTATTCGACCTGCGCGAAAACGACGTGTTCTGGTGCACCGCCGATGTGGGCTGGATTACCGGCCATAGCTACGTCGCCTACGGGCCGCTGGCCTCCGGCGCCACCGTGGTGATCTACGAGGGCGCCCCCGCCTGGCCCCACGGCGGCCGTTTCTGGGAAATCTGCCAGCGCTACGGCGTGACCGTGTTCTACACCGCGCCCACCGCGATCCGCGCCCTGATGAAGCTGGGCGACGAGCTGCCGGGGAAATACGATCTGTCCTCGCTGCGGCTGCTGGGCACCGTGGGCGAGCCGATCAACCCCGAGGCCTGGATCTGGTACCACCGCGTGATCGGCCGCGAACGCTGCCCGATTGTCGATACTTGGTGGCAAACGGAAACCGGCGGCATCATGATTTCGCCTGTTCCGGGCGTCACTTCCACCAAGCCCGGCTCCTGCACCCGACCGCTGCCCGGCGTGCAGGCGGCCATCGTCGATGAGAACGGAGCGGAAATCACCGAACCCGACCGCGGCGGCTATCTGGTGATCCGCCATCCCTGGCCGTCGATGCTGCGCGATATCTGGGGCGACAGCCAGCGCTACCGCGAAACCTACTTCGGCCGGTTCGGCAACGACTGCTACATCACCGGCGACAGCGCCCGGCGCGATGCCGACGGCTACTTCTGGATCATGGGGCGGCTGGACGACGTGGTGAACGTGTCCGGCCACCGCCTCGGCACGATGGAAGTCGAATCGGCGCTGGTGGCGCATCCCTCCGTGGCCGAAGCCGCGGTCGTGAGCCGCCCGCACGAGATCAAGGGCGAGTCGATTTTCGCCTTCGTGGTGCTTAAAAGCGCCTCCGCGAAAGAGGCCGCCCCGTCCTCAAAAACGGACGCCATGCAGCAGGCGCTGCGCGCCTGGGTCGATCAGCAACTCGGCCCCATCGCCCGCCCCGACGATCTGCGCATCGTGGAGGCGCTGCCCAAAACCCGCTCCGGCAAAATCATGCGCCGCCTGCTCCGCTCCATCGCCCGCGGCGAAGCCATCAACCAGGATATCTCCACCTTGGAAAACGCCGACCTCGTCCGCCAACTCACCCAGCCCGCAACGGATCCGCAACCGCCATGAGAGCATCTTGACATCAATAAAACATGACATCATGATGCTCAACTATGAGAACGACACTCACGATTGAGCCGGATGTGGAGCGACTTCTGCAGCGGGCCATGCGGCGCACTGGCAGCAGCATGAAAGCCGTGGTCAACGATACGCTACGCCTCGGTCTAGGCGCTCGCACGAAACCAGCCCGCGCTCCCCGCTTCAAGGTGGAAGCCCACGCTTTCGGCTTCAAGCCGGGAATCGACGCGGACCGGCTCAACCAACTTGCGGACGAACTGGAAGCCGAGGAAGCCGCCCGCAGGCTGGCGCGGTGATCGTTCCGGACATCAATCTGCTGGTCCACGCCCACAACTCGCAATCCCGCCGTCATTCCGCGGCCCGGTCGTGGTGGGAGGGACTAATGAACGGCGGCGAAAGCGTAGGGCTATGCTGGATAACGATCCTCGGCTTCATCCGAATCGCAACCCACTCAAGGATCCTCGAAAATCCGCTGGACGCAGCCGGAGCCTGCCGGCGGGCGCGGTCTTGGCTGGCGCAACCTCAAACCTTGCTCATTGATCCCGGCGAGCGCCACGCGGATATCCTGTTCGGGCTTCTTGAGTCGCTGGGCACGGCAGGAAACCTGACAACCGACGCGCATCTGGCCGCTCTGGCCATAGAGCATCAGGCGGTTCTGCATTCCAGCGACGCTGATATGGCCCGCTTCCCCGGGCTTAAATGGACCAACCCGCTCGCATGACCAAGCCATAAGCACTTGGCTGCAGCGGGCCGCTCCTTCCGGCCATCGTTACAGCGCAAGGGCATCCGCAGAGTCAAACGGGGAAAGAAACGCTTTCCGGGCGTTCAGGGCGTAAAAAAAGCGAGGCGGGCACTTGGCCCGCCTCGCTGCAACGTGCGTTGCTGTTCAGGCTAGGCGATATCGAGGCCGTCGTCGATGGCCAGCACGAAGTCGCCGAGCAGGTCGTCATCGTCGAGGAAC
>JAPOTY010000006.1 GCA_026708965.1 Gammaproteobacteria bacterium
CATCTGTTCGCGAAATTCCGGCGAATACCGGGGTCTTGTTCTCTGCATCGTGGGGTCCTCCTTCCCAAAGGATCAGGTACCCACGAAAACGGGTCAACTCCACTATAATGCTTGCGGCTATAGTGGTTACGTAAATAAGCCGATCTGTCGTTCCTCCTAGCTGCGGCAGAACCTGAAGGCATATCTATATTTTTTTGCCATTTTGAAAAAGATTACGCCACTTCCACTCCGAAGTGCAAGACCTGTGTTGGGAACTGTAGAGAGCACATGAAGTGTCCGGTTTGGGTGCGGCGCTGTAGAGCGCTGAGCGGGCTGTCGCCCGCTACGCCGCAGTCGGCCATTCATCCTTCAACTCCTCGTTGAAGGCCGGGCGGTAGGCCTCTTCAAATCGCATCCGACGTGTCTCCTGCAACCAAATAAGTCCGTCTCATCCACCAACACCTGACCGCCAAAAAGGCCAACAGCAAAACCGGACAGTTCATTTGTTACAAGGGCGGACAGTCTATTTGTTCTTAACAACCACACACTTGACAAGACATAAAGAGATCGTAATCTACTTAGCTCATTGCGCCGTATTCATGCGAGGATAGCCAAACCATGTATGCGAAAACCCTCAGCACTCTTCTAATCGCGTTGGCGATGCTTGGGCTGGGCCAGCTGATGGTCCATGCGCAAGAGTCGGACAACTCTACGTTGTTTGGATCAAACACTCCGGACACGCAAAACTCGGGTAAAGAATGGTCCGAGCCGTATGAAAATCTGGCACAAGAATGCTGGATCGCTTGGATGGGCAGTTCGGCGGCTCAATCCTGCAACTTGAAGAGCGTGACCGAAATAGAGAACGAAATAGAGAATCCAGCGCAGTGCGAGATTCGAGCGGAGTGCAGAGCGAAATGCACAGGCCCCGGGTGGCTCTGTTTTCTCAATCCAAGTGTCGCTACTCTCGAATACCAAGGCAGCGTGAACGAGATTCGTAGACTGCACAGCTGTGATGACGTTCTGAAGCTAGATGGATGCTGAGCTAGTTGCGCTGTAGGACTCTCTGAGCGGATTCTCACATAGCACACAAAAAAGAGCTGCCGGACTGGAGAGGGGACCGAAGGCTCGCGTTGGCTCCATTGGTGCAGGCTCAAGGGGGAAACCCGCACTAGATTCAATCCGTAAAAGTCCGCGTTCCCCAGACAGCTTGAACCAAGGGGAGTTCGCTATGACGTGGAAAACTCCTGCGGCAATTGGGGCGAAACGGGCGACTTATGGGTTGCGCGCGCATTTGGGCCGAAACGCGCTGCAATTCTTTCCGCCGATGCGGTGGCCACCGGCGCAAGTGATGGCACAATAGTTTCAAATGTCGGCCAATTGGGCCGGAAGTGTTTGGAGAGTAGAGGAATGCGCGGAGTTAACAAGGTCATTCTGGTCGGCAACTTGGGCCATGATGTGGAAGTCCGGCAGATGAAGAATGGCAATCCGGTAGCGAATATCCGGATCGCCACTAACGAGCGGTGGACCCAAAAGGACACCGGCCAAGTGCAGGAGCATACGGAATGGCACAACGTGGTGCTGTTTGGCAGGCGGGCCGAGCTGGCGCAGCAGTACCTGCACAAGGGCTCGCGGATTTATGTGGAGGGCCGCTTGCGCACGCGCTCCTGGCAGGACCGCGAAGGGCAGGAGCGGCGCAGCACGGAGGTGGTGGCCGACGACATGCAGTTTCTGGACCGCCGCGGCGGCGACGGCGACTTCGACCAGCAGCGCCGCGGGGGCGGAGGGTCGAATGCGCCGCAACGCGGCGGCCACGGCAACTTCGACAACGGTGATATGGACGACGAGGTTCCTTTCTGAAGCGGCTCCTGCCTTCGGGAATGGGCCTAGCATGAGCCCTTTGTTAACCCCTTTATTGGCTAGGGAAGGGGGGCGCGGCTTGTGAGCGGCAAGCTCTATATCCGCACCTTCGGCTGCCAGATGAACGAGTACGATTCCGCCCGCATGGCGGATGTGCTGCGCGAGGAGCGGGGATTCACGCTCACCGATGACCCCGAACAGGCCGATGTGGTGCTCATCAATACCTGCTCGGTGCGGGAAAAGCCCCAGGAGAAGCTGTTTTCCGAACTGGGCCGCTACAAGGCGCTGAAGCGCAAGCGCCCCGGCATGAAGATCGGCGTGGGCGGCTGCGTGGCCAGCCAGGAGGGCGCGGCCATTGGCAGGCGCGCGCCGTATGTCGATGTGATCTTCGGCCCGCAAACCCTTCACCGGCTTCCGGAGCTGCTTGGGCAGTCGGGCTCGGCGAGCGGCCCGGTGGTGGATTTGGCCTTTCCGGCGGAAGAGAAGTTCGCCTCGCTGCCGGCGCCGAAGGCCGCATCGCCGGTCGCCAACCTGTCGGTCATGGAGGGTTGCAGCAAATTCTGCTCGTTTTGCGTGGTGCCCTATACCCGCGGCGAGGAGATCAGCCGCCCGGTGGCGGACGTGCTCTCGGAAGCGATCCAACTGGAGCGTCAGGGCGTGAGGGAAATCAACCTGCTGGGCCAGAACGTGAACGGTTATCGGGGCGCGGCGCCCGCCGGCGGGCTGGAGGATCTGGCGGGACTGATCCGCTATATTTCAAAGCTTGAGGGCATCGGCAGGATCCGCTTCACCACCTCGCATCCGATGGAGTTCGACGACCGCCTGATCGAGGCTTACGCGCACACTGAGAAGCTTCCCTCTTACCTGCATCTGCCGGTGCAAAGCGGTTCGGACACGGTGCTTCAACGCATGAAGCGCGGCTACACCGCAGCCGAGTACCGCGACAAGATCGAGCGGCTGCGCCGGACGCGGCCCGGAATCAGCATTGCCTCGGATTTTATTGTGGGATTTCCGGGCGAGACCGAGGCGGAATTCGCGCAGACCCTGGCTTTGGCGGAGGATATCGGCTTCGATCAGTCTTTCAGCTTCATGTATAGCGCAAGGCCCGGCACGCCCGCCGGCGATATGGACGATCCGGTTCCGCAGCCGGTCAAGCTCGAGCGCCTGCAGCGCCTGCAGGCGCTGATCAATAGCCAGGCGCGGCGCATATCGCGCAACATGGTCCATTCTTCCCAGCGCGTTCTGGTGGAACGGCGGGCGCGCCGCGGCGAAGGGCTGATCGCCGGGCGCACCGGCAATAATCGATGGGTGAACTTTGACGGCCCGGTTTCCTTGATCGGGCAGTTCGTTGAGGTGGCCATTTCCGAAGCCCTTCCCAATTCGCTGCGCGGCCGGCTGCTGCCGGAATCCCTCGCCGCCTGAGGCTATCCGCCGTCCTGAACAGCGAAACCCACACGATGGACGTTGTGCTTCGGCCCGCCAATAACGGCGCGCTGGCCAACTTATGCGGCGAACTCGACCGGCATTTGCGCCAAATCGAGCAGGGGCTGGGCGTACGCATCTCCAACAAGGGCAACCGCTTCCGGGTGCGGGGCGCGGAGGCCGCGTCCCGGGCGGGCGCTGCGGCCTTGAACGAGCTGTACCGCATGGCCGCCGCCGATTCGCTGGACGCGCCGCGCATCCAGGCCGTTTTGAGCGAATGCGCCGAGGATGCAGCGGACAGCGCCGGAAAAGCGGCAACCGCTGGCGGGACCGGCCGGAGCGCGCCGGCGCCGGAGGATGACGACATGCGGCTGGTGGTGAACACGCCGCGCATCCATGTGCGTCCGCGAGGCGCCAACCAGCGCCGCTATGTGCAGGCCATTCGTTCGAGCGACCTCACCTTCGGCGTGGGGCCGGCCGGCACCGGCAAGACCTGGCTGGCGGTGGCCTGCGCTCTGGAGGCCCACCGGGCGGGACAGATCCAGCGCATCGTGCTGGTGCGCCCCGCGGTTGAAGCCGGCGAGCGCTTGGGATTCCTGCCCGGAGACTTGGCCAGCAAGGTCGATCCGTACTTAAGGCCGGTTTACGATGCGCTGTATGCCATGCTGGGGCCGGAGCGCGTGGCGCAATGGACGGAGCGCGGCATCATCGAGGTGGCGCCGCTGGCCTATATGCGCGGCCGGTCGTTGAACGGCAGCTTCGTGATTCTGGACGAGGGCCAGAACACCACGCCGGAGCAAATGAAGATGTTCCTGACCCGTTTCGGCGCCGATTCCCGCGCGGTGGTGACCGGCGATATCACCCAAGTGGACCTGCCGCGGGATCGGGAGAGCGGCCTTCGGCATGCGCTGAGCATTCTCAAGTCCATTTCCGGGATCGCCACGGTCTATTTTTCCTCGCGGGACGTGGTCCGGCATGCGCTGGTGCGCCGCATTCTCGATGCGTATCAGGCCCAGGAGCAGCCATGATCCGGATTGCGCTGCAACATGCCGCCGACGGCGGGCGCCCGGCCCGGGAATTATCTGATTCGGCGATCCGCAAACTGGCCAGGTCCAGCCTCGCGGAATTCGCTTCCAGCGGCACGGTCACCGTGCGCCTTGTGGGAGAGGCCGAGAGCCGCGAACTGAACCGCGCCTGGCGGGGTGCTAACCGGCCCACCAATGTGCTGGCGTTTCCCGCCGACCGCGCCGTGGGCCAAATTGGCGATATAGTCATTTGCCTGCCGGTGGCGCGAAGCGAGGCCCGGCAACGCGGTTGCGATCCGGCCGCGCACCTGGCCCACCTTGTTGTGCATGGCTGCCTTCACCTCGCCGGGCATGATCATAAGGAACCGGAACAGACTCAAGCCATGGAATCACAGGAATCGAAGCTGCTTGAGCAGGCCGGATGGCCGGACCCCTGGGCCGAGGAGCGCGCATGAGCGGCGCGCGTGGCTGGCTGGACCGCTTTGCAGGCCGCCGGGCGCCAAGCCGCGGCGGCCTGCTTGAACTGCTCGCCCGACTGCGCGACGAGCGCGAAGTGACAGCGGGCGAGAAAACGATGATCGAAGGGGTGCTGGAGGTGTCGCGCCGCGAAGTCCACGAGGTGATGGTGCAGCGCTCCAGCATGGTGGTTCTGCGCCTCGACGACAGCCGCGAGCGGATGCTCGAAACCATCATCCGTTCCGGCCATTCCCGTTTTCCCGTGATCGGCGAAAACCGGGACGAGGTGGCGGGCATATTGCTGGCCAAGGACGTGCTGCGCGCAATGACCGAATCGACCGGCGACCATTGGGAGATTGAGCCGTTGCTGCGCCCGGTCACGCTGATCCCGGAAACCAAGCGCCTTGACGCGCTGCTCGACGAATTCCGCCGCGGCCGCAATCACTTGGCGGTGGTGGTGGACGAATACGGAGGCACGGCGGGGCTGCTGACCATCGAGGACGTGCTGGAGCAGATCGTTGGCGAGATTGGCGACGAGCACGACCTTCAGCAGGCTCCGGAACTGGTTCGCCAAGAGGACGGCAGCTACTTGGTGAGCGCCAAGATGCGCATCGAGGACTTCGACGAGCAGGTTGGCACCAAACTGGACACCGGAGAATTCGATACCGTGGGCGGCCTGGTCATCCACCGGCTCGGACGCCTGCCGCGCAAGGGCGAGCGCGTCGAAGCGGGCGGATGGCGAATGGAGGTGATTGCGGCCGACCGCCGCCGCGTCAACCGCCTGAAGGTAAGCCCTGCCTGAATGGCGGCGCTTCAGGCAAACTTGCGCCCGGTCGCTGCGCCACAGAGGTCCGCTATGAACCGCATGGGATCTATTCGACGACAGACCCGCTGCGGGCTGGTCATCCTAGGCCTGTTGGCGCTGGCCCGCTTGGATGCCGCCAATATTGAGGGCGCGCTCTCAATGGAGGAGGCGATCAATCGCACGCTGGCCCGCAATCCGGATCTGATGGCTTTAGGCCACCAGATCGAGGCCCAACAGGGGCGCGTTGCCCAATCGGGCATTGGCCCCGCTGCCGAGCTGGCGCTGGACGTGGAGAATGTGCTCGGCACGGCTGGCTTTCGCGGCATCGGCGCGGGAGAGGAGACGCTGAGCCTGAGCTGGGTGCTGGAGCGCGGCAAGCGGCAGAACCATGTCGCCGCCGCCCGGGCCGGGTTGTCGATTGTCGAAGCGGAGATGGAAATACGGCGGTTGGATGCCGCCACACTGTCGGCCCTCCTGTACTTGGATAATCTGGAATTGCAGGAGCGCTATGCGATTTCGCTACAGGCAATCGAGGCCGCCGAGGCCGCCGTCGCCATGCTGGGCCAAGGCATGGAAACCGGCTTGGCCACGGCAGGGGACTTGGCCAGGGCCAGAGCGGACCTAGCCGCCGCCCGCTTGCATTCGGCGGACGCGAAACATGATCTCAGCGCTGCCCGGCATGCGCTGGCGATGCAGTGGGGGCAGGTGAAACCAGATTTCCCGGGGGTCAGCGGGGATTGGCGGCGATTGCCGTTGCCGGGGACGATTGAAGCGCTGCTTGAACAGCTCGAGGCGGCGCCGGATATGGCCGCTTACGCCAACCGGCGGCGATTGAGGGAGGCTGAGATCCGGCTGGCCGAATCCGAGGCGCGGCCGGACTGGAGCATCAGCACCGGAATTCGTCGTTTGGAGGAAGACGACGATTACGCCTTCACGTTCGGCTTCGCGGCTCCGTTCGGGGGCGCGGGACGTAACCGGGGGCAAGTGCGGGAGGCGCGCGCCAACCTGGCGCAACTCGATGCCGAGCGGACCGCCGCGCGCGCCCGCATCGAAGCGCAATTGCTGGCGATTCATCAGGAGATGGAACACAGCCTGTTGCGCGCGGAAATGCTTCGCGACGAGCTGCTGCCGAGGTTGCGGGAAGCTGCCGAGCATGCCCGCAAAGGCCATGAGGCAGGCGATGACGGCATTCTCGATTTGCAGGCGCTGGAGCTTGAGAAATTATCGGTGCAATCGGAGCTGGTTCAGGCGGTGATTGACGCCCGGCGCCAGCAGATCGAAATCGAACGGCTGATCGGCGCGGCCATGCCGCCCGCGGCTTAAGCCTTTGCCCTCGCCCTTTTCTTGCCCCTGCCTCGCGGGAGCGTCTGGGGCAGGATGCCCCAGCCGAGCCCCATGGATGGGTTCATGCGTCTCCCGCGAGGCAGGGGCAAGAAAAGGGCTTTAGCTGGTGCGGATTGGCGCAATATGCCGCTAGTCAGGGGCCGAGGCGTCGGCCCATTTCATCGCGGCGAGCGCGCCCATTCCGAATAGCGCGTAGGACGCGATCAGGGCGTAGAAAGTGCCGTCGAAGATATAGCCCACGAACGCTCCGAGCGGCACCGCCACCAGGGTGGACAGCGACGCGACCACGGCCGCGCCCACGCCGGCGATATGGCCCAGCGGCTCCATGGCCATCGCGCCCAGGTTGCCGAACAGCAGCCCGAGGCACAAGAAGACGAACAGCAGGTAGGCCATCAATAGCCAAAAGGGAAGCACCCCGTCGAAGATGAAGGTCAGCCCCAGGCCGATAAACGACCCGATCGTGGCCAGGAGCATGGCTCCCCGCGACAGCTTTCGCATCCCGTACTGCATGACCAAGCGACCATTGAGGACCGACGCGCCCCCCACGGCCAGAGCCAGCGCCCCGAAATACAAGGGGAACAGCGTGCCGGTTCCGTACACATCCTGGAAAATTTGCTGCGCCGTGCTCAGGTAGGCCAAAAACGGCGCGAATACGCAGCCGCTGGCCAGGGTGTACCCCAGCGCGGCGCGGATCTTCACCACTTCCACCACCGCGCGGCCGATGGCGCGCGGGGAAAGCGGCCGCCGGCGTTCGGAAGGAAGCGTCTCCGGCTGACGGATCGCGAACCATAGAAAGCTGACCGCGGCAACGGCGAAAAATACCGCGAATATGGCGCGCCAGCCCCCAAGCATTTGGATCCACTGCCCCAACGCCGGCGCGATCGTGGGAACGATGATGAACACGGCCATGGTGAACGACATCAGGCGCGCCATCTGGCGGCCCGCGTACTGGTCGCGCACCAGCGCCATCGAGACCACGCGCGGCGCCGACACGCCGATGCCTTGCAGCACGCGCCCGGCGATCATCAGCTCGAAGCTCTGCGCGTACAGGCTCATCAGGCAACCGGCCATGAATAGCACGAGGCCGGCATGAATGGCCGGCTTGCGTCCGATCCGGTCGGAAAGCGGGCCGAAGACGATCTGCCCCATGCTCATCCCCAGGAACACCGCCGTAACCACGAACTGCACATTGTTGCGATGCGCCACCCCGAGGTCCTCGCCGATCGCCGGCAGCGCCGGCAGCATCGTGTCGATCGCCAGCGCGACCAGCGAAATCAGCAGTGCGATCAGCGGCACGAATTCGCCCGTACGCAGGGCAGGGGTGGCAACAGGCTGGCTCATTCTTGCTCTTGGGATCGCTGCGCCGCGCGCGTTTCGGGGAACGTCCGCGCCCATCAGACAGCAAAGACTTGCCGAATTGTACGGCCACCCATGGACAGGCGGCCCGGCCGCGCTCAACTATGGGGCAGAATGCCTTGCAAGCCCTGCTGGAAGGGCCACGCCCAGCAGCAGGCAGAGTATCACGATAGGCCAGTTGCCGAAGCGGGCGTAGAGGGTGGTGCCGGAAAGCCGGGGGGCGCGCACATCGAGGAAACCAGCCTCGTGTTTCGGCAGGCTGGCGATGATGCGGCCCGCCGGGTCCACTGCCGCGGTGATTCCGGTGCCCGTGGCCCGCAGCAGATAGCGCCCCGTTTCCATAGCGCGCATGCGCGCCATGTCCAGGTGCTGTTCGAGCGCCACCGTGTCGCCGAACCAGCCGTCGTTGCTGATATTCACAAGCAGTTCCGCGTCCGGCGCCCAGGCGCGCTGCTCGCTGCCGAACGCGGCCTCGTAGCAGATGCTGATGCCGAAAGCCGCGCCCGCCGCCCGCAGCAGGCCCTGGTCGGCAGGGCCTGCGAGCAGGTCGCTGGCCGGCAAGCCCATGCGCTGCAGCCAGTCGCGCATTGCTTCCGGGATCGGAAAGAACTCCCCGAACGGCACTAGGTGCGACTTGTGGTAAACGCCCTCGCCATGGCCCAGAACCATTAGCGAGTTGAATCGGCCCGCGGCCGTGTCGGTTAGGATGCCGAGCGCCAGAGCCCCGCCGCGATTATTCATCAGGGCATCCATTTCAGCCAGGTAATTCGCGGCGAATTCCTGCGTGGCGGGAATCGCGACTTCCGGCCAGATAATCAGTTCCGGTCGCTGATCCGGCGTGTCCTGCCACGGGCGGCCGAAGCTGAGCGCCTCATAAGCCAGCAAGGTAGGCTCATACTCCTCCGGCAGCCATTTCCTTTCCTGCGGGATGCCGCCCTGAACCAGGCGGGCCCGCAGTTCCCCTACGAGATGCATGCCGCCATCGGGCAAGGGCAGTTGCCCCAGCGCGACCGCGCCGCCGAGCAGCACAGCCACGAGGGCCGCCCGCCGCGCGGCAGCCATCCGCGATCGCCAGATCAGCAGGCAGGCGCCGGCCAGCACGGCCATGATCCAGCCGACCAGATGCACGCCGCCTGCGGAGGCAAGAGCCACCGGCCATTTGCCCGCGAACACCGGCCCTGCGAGGTAGCCTGCGCTAAGCCACGGAAATCCTGTGAAGACCCAGCCGCGCAGCCACTCCGTGAGCACCAGAACCGCAGGCAGAACCACCACCGGCGCCAGCCAACTGCGATGCGGCGCCAGGCGGGCCGCCCAATAGCCGCCCAGCGCGTACCAGCAAGCCATGAACGCGGCCAGCAGTACCACCAGCGTCACGGCCAACGCCGCCGGCCCGCCGCTGACAATCCGAACGCTGTAGTAGATCCAGTGGCAGGCCGCGGAGAACGCAACCAGTCCAAACGCAAAGCTGCCGGCCGCTGCGGCGCGGGCGTTTCGCTTGGCCAGCGGGCCCGTCCACAGCGAAAGAAGCGTGGTAAGCGCGGCTAGGCCGATCAGCCAGCGGACCAGCGGATTGATCGCGTAGCCTGTAAACGCTGCCGCCCACAAAAGGCCCGCCGCCGAGCCGGCCAAAATCACTTTCTTCATCGCCTGTCCAGCTGTGTGCGCAGGAGGCTTGTGGCGCGCGGCACCGTGCTATGCTGCAATGCGCGGGCGGCAGTGCGTGCCCGATGCAAACGGGGAAATAGCGGATTGATGGCACCTGTCATTGCATTGGGGATGATATTCTCCGTTGGCGCTCTCGCCGAAGATCCGCGCTATTCGATCTTTGGTTTCCGCGTGGCCCGCTCACTGGATGAATCAGACCTACAGGACCCACAGCAGCCATGAAACGATCCGCACTACTCCCCGCCCTTTGCTTTGGTCTTGCAGCGCAATGGGCCTGGGCTGGCGACGACTCGGCGCCCGAGACCTTGACTTTCCGCGATTGCGAGCACTGCCCGGAAATGGTGGTGGTTCCGCGCGGCCTATTTATCATGGGCAGCGAGGATTCGGTGGCTGAAGGCTCGGAAAGCTCGCGCCCCATGGGGCCGCCTCGCGAGGTGAGCATTTCGCAGGGCTTTGCGCTTGGGAAACACGAAGTCACCAACGCCCAGTACCAAGCCTTCGTGAAGGCTACCGGCTACGAGATGGCGCCGGGCTGCCGCGGCCGCATCGACGGTCAATGGGCCAACGACCCGCAGGCGGACTGGACCGATTTGCGCCTGGGCCAGCAGGCGCAGCCGGATCATCCCGTGGCCTGCGTCAGCTGGTTGGACGCGCGCGCCTACGTTGAATGGCTTGCCGAAACCAGCGGCCAGCCCTATCGGCTGCCGAGCGAGGCGGAATGGGAATATGCGGCGCGCGCGGGTGCGGGCGACTGGTACTACTGGGGCGAAAACCCCCACGAAGGCTGCGCCTACGCCAATATGTACGACTTAAGCGCCGATGCCGCGCATGACTTCGGCTGGCCGCGCATTGAGTGCGACGACGGCTATCACACGCTGGCGCCCGTGGGCTCGTTCCAGCCCAACGGCTTCGGGCTCCATGACATGACCGGCAATCTCTGGGAGTGGGTGGAGGATTGCTACCAGCGGCTGTATCCGGAGGACGCTCCCGCCGACGGCTCGGCTTATGGCCCGCCGCCGGGTCAGTGCGAGAACCGCAGCGTGCGCGGCGGAAGCTGGATCACCAACCCGGATTGGCAGCGCACCACCTTCCGCGGCCGCGACCCCGAGGAAGTGCGCTACAGCTTCTTCGGCTTTCGCGTCGCCCGTTCCCTCGCCGTGTCCTCAAACTAAAGCGCGCGCTGCTCAGCACAGGTTCGTGATTTTCCCTATGGAAGGCTGAACGTTAACGGGTCCTGACAGGCAATGGGCGCGGATTTCCTAGTGTTGCTGGGCTACTGCGCGGCGATATTCGCCGCGTCCATGCTCGGCGGGCGAATATCCGCCCTGGGCGCGCTCACGCATACGCGCACACAGGTTGTGATGAGCCTGGTCGCCGGCCTGATTCTGGGAATTGCCCTCTATCACCTGCTGCCGCATGGACTGGAGCGAATTCCCGGACCAGGAAATATCGAAAAAGGAGCGCTGGGGTGCCTGCTCGGCGTTGTTCTGATGGTGGGCTTGCAGCGACTGTTTCAGTTTCACCAGCATGACTTCAGTAGCGAAGCAAAGGCCCTGCGCACCGATCCTCCGCATTCCGGAAAGACCCTTGGCGCCGGGGGCGTTGCGGGGATCATTTTCGGCCTTGCCGTGCATACCATCATCGAAGGCGTCGTTCTCGGCGCCAGCGCCCAGGCAATGATTCAGCACGGCGGAGAAATCGAGGCGCTGCCGGGGCTCGCCGCGTTTTTAGCCATTCTGCTGCACAAGCCGCTGGATGCCTATTCAATTGTGTTTGTGGTGCGGCTGGCGGGCATGAGCCGCAGCGTGTGCAATTGGGTCAATCTGGGGCATGCGCTGCTGTGCCCGCTGGCGGTCCTCGCCAGCTTCTGGATCGGCTCGCAGCTTGACGCGGCCGTGGCAGGCGAGCTGGCCGGCTATGTGCTGTGTTTCGCCGCCGGCACCTTTTTGTGCGTGGCGCTCAGCGACCTGTTGCCCGAAATCCACTTCCACACCCACGACCGCCTCAAGCTCATCGTCGCTTTCCTCATTGGCATCGCCCTCGCCTACGCCCTGCATCTGGTGGAAGCGGGCGCAGCCCACCACCATCACCACCACTAGCGCTAACAGGCCCAAACGTCGCCGCCCAGCACTTTCCAACAGCGCCTGCTATGGAGGGTGTCGCGGCTGCCGGCGCGATATCAAGCGGCTTCCTCGTAGCCGAGGATTGCCTTGGTTTCGAGGAACTCCTCCAAGCCTTCGGGGCCCGATTCACGACCGTTGCCCGATTGCTTGTAGCCACCGAAGGGCGCTGCGGCATCGTATGAATTGCCGTTGAGGGAAACCTGCCCTGCCCGCAAGCGCGCCGCCACTTCCCGCGCTTGATCAAGATCGCTGCTCCAGACATAGGCCGCCAAGCCGTACTCCGTGTCGTTGGCGATCGCCAGCGCGTTTTCGAGGTCGCGGTACGGAATCACGCACAGCACCGGGCCGAAAATTTCCTCGCGCGCAACCGCCATGTCGTTGCTAACCTTGGCAAACACCGTTGGCTTCACGTAATAACCCCGCTCCAGCCCCTCCGGTCGGCCGGCTCCGCCCGCAGCCAGCTCGGCATCATCATCAATCCCCTGCTGAATCAGATGCTGCACCTTGTTGAACTGCGCCTCGCTCACCAGCGGCCCCATGGTGGTGTGTTCGGACTCGGGATCGCCGATGCGCGCCCGCGCCGCCGATGCCGCGGCCACCTCCACCGCCTTGTCGTGCAGCGCTTCGGGAACCAGAAGCCGAGTGGGCGCATTGCAGGATTGCCCCGTGTTCGAGCACACGCTGCGCATGCTGCTGGCCACGCCGCGCTCGAGTATGGCTTCGTCCAGGATGATGCTGGGCGATTTGCCGCCCAACTCCTGGCTCACGCGCTTGACCGTGCCCGCCGCCGTTGCGGCCACGGCAATGCCGCCGCGGGTGGAGCCGGTGAACGACACCATGTCGATATCCGGGTGCGCCGCGATCGCCTGGCCCACTTCCGGGCCATCGCCGTTGACTAGGTTGAATACGCCGGCGGGAACTCCGGCGGCTTCCATGACTTCAGCGAAGATGATGCCGCTGAAAGGCGCGATTTCGCTGGGTTTCAAGACCATCGTGCAGCCGGAGGCCAGCGCCGGCAGCACCTTGAGCGCGATCTGATTGACCGGCCAGTTCCAGGGCGTGATGAATCCGCACACGCCGATCGGCTCCCGGCGGATGAGCGTGGCGCCGCGCTGCTCCTCGAAATCGAAGTCCTCCAACAGCCGCCGCGCGGTTTTTGCAATGACTAGGCCCACGGCGACCTGTGCGTTGGTGGACAGCTGCTTCGGCGCTCCCATCTCGGCGGTGATGGCGGCGGCCATGTCGTTGTAGCGGACCTTGTATGCGGCGATGAACGCATCGATCAGCTCCAGGCGCTCCTGCTTCCCGGACCGGGACCAGGCGGCGAATGCTTGCCGTGCAGCCGCCGCCGCCCGGTCCACATCGCGGGCGTTGCCCAGCGATATAACGCCGGCCGGCTGTTCCGTGGCCGGATTGATCACGGCCAGTTCGCGCGGCTCGTCCGGTTCGGTCCACTCGCCATTGATGAAGAATTTGCGATACTCGTACTGGCCCATCGCTGCGGCGCTCCTTAAAGGGGGTTCAGAAAGAATGGCGAGCATACACCGCGGTCGCGCCCCGTGCTATCCTGCCTCGCCATTCACGGGAGGGACTTGATGTGAGCAGCACTGCAAAGGCGGCAGGGCCTGCCGATAATGTTGATCTTTCCTTGCGCGCCGGATGGGGCGTTGGCGCTTTGGGCGTGGCGCTGCTGTTCAACACCTACTCCACGCTGCTGCTGTTCTATCTCACCAATATCGCGGGCGTGGCCGCCGGCGTTGCGGGAACGCTGCTGGCGATCGCGAAGGCCTACGACTGGGCGACCGATGTGCCCATGGGCATTTTGAGCGATCGCACCCGCAGCCGCTTCGGGCGCCGCCGTCCGTGGCTGTTGCTTGGCGCTTTTGTGTGCGGCGGCGCGTTCGTGATGCTGTTCTCCACCCCGGCGGAGGCGACCGACACGCTCAAGGCCGCCTATGTGCTCGGCGCTCTGATTCTGTTCAACACCGGCTACACGCTGTTCAACGTTCCGCATTTATCGATGCCGGCGGAGATGTCCGCAAGCTACGACGAGCGCACCGCCATCATGTCGTTTCGCGCCGTGGCCATCGTGCTCGGCACATTCATCGTGGGCGGCTTCGCCCCCCGGCTGGCGGTGGCCTTCGGCGGCGGCGTTGACGGCTACTCGGTGGTCGGATGGACTTTGGGCATTGCCGCCACGGCCGCGATGCTGGGCTGTTTTGCCGCCACGGCCCGCGCCCGCGCCACGCAGCACGTCAAGACGCGCCAGAGCGTGCGCGGGCAGTTCGCCACCGCTATTCGCAATGTCCATTTTCTCAAGCTGGCGGCCTTCAAGCTGCTGACGCTGGTCGCCACCGGCGTGGCGCAGGGCAGCGTGCTGTTTTTCGTTACCAATATTCTCGGCCACTCCCAGGGAGTGATGCTGTGGTACGGGCTTGGCTACGCCTCGGTATCGCTCGTGGCCGCGCCCGTGTGGACGCGCATTTCACGCAGGCTGGGCAAGCATAACGCGCTGATCCTGGCCACCTTCGGGTTCATGCTGTTTGTGATGTGGTGGTGGATTGCGCCGCCAAGCGAGCCGGTGGCGCTTTTGATTGCCCGCTCCATGGTGTTGTCGTTCTTCGCCATGGGCAAGCTGCTTTTGGGCATGTCGCTGCTGCCGGATGTGCAGGAATACGATTATCTCAAGACCGGGCTGCGCCGCGAGGGCGTGTTCGCCGGGGCCTACAACATGGTTGAGAAAACCGCTTTTATCGCCGCCCCGCTGGTGGTGGGCTTCATTCTCCAGATTCTGGGATATGAATCCACGGTCAACAACCAGGCGGTGGAGCAGGATGCCCGGGCGCTTACCGGCATTCGCGTGTCCATCGCGGCCCTTCCGGCCGTCTGCAACCTGCTTGCCGGCGTGATCCTCCTGCGCTGGACGCTCACGCGGGAGTACTTGGCGGAACTGCGCGAGCAGCGCGCGTCCCCGTAGCGTTCTCGTAGCGTTCCCGTAAGGCCGAAGCGGAGGCGCCTCCGTTCCCGGCGACGCCTTGTTGGCTGCGGGATCAGGCCGCTTCGTCGGCCTCCACGGCGCGCGCCGGCGTGGACGGCATCAGCGGGATGGGATCGATCACCCAGCCTTTCTTTTTGCGCCGTTCCGGGCTCGGTATGGCGAACGCCGTGTGCTTTTCCTGCTCGCGAGCCTTGTCCAGATCGATCCGCCAGCCGCGCGCCTCCCATTCCTTGAGCCGTTCCCGGTAGCGCCCTATGGGGTAGTCCGAGGGCGTGAACAGCTCCTTGGTATTGACCCGCGGGGTCACCGTGGGGTGCAGGGTCAGGAGCACGTCGCGGTCCTGGAACGCCACGTACTGGTTCCGCTCTTTCATGGTTTCGTCGAACATCTCCTCCAGCATGAAATTCCGCATGTTGACCAGGAACAGCCGCGTGTTCTCCTCGTCGATCGGCGTTTCGTAGAGGTACTGGTAGATATGCATAACCGGCGTGGGGTTGATGAAGGTCCACACCGAAGAGGGGCCGTGGTGGCCGGTTCCCACTCTTACCACGCGGTTTTCCTCCACCCCGGAAGTTTCGCGCATCTTCTTCTCGCTCAACGGCGGCGCTTTCATTTCGTTGAAGAAGCCGGTTCCCCAGTCGGTTTCGCGCATATCCAGCTCGCCCACGCGGTAGTTCTCGTCCAGGCCCTTCATGCCGTGGGTGTCATGGACGAATTCGTTATGGGCCGGGTCGATGCCGTTTTCGATCGAGCGCTTGTAGTTGATATTCCATTCAAACTCCTGGAGGGTGGAGGTCCATCTCTCCTGCTCCCACTCGTTGACCTTAAGAATAGGCGGCCGCTCCGATTCGTCGAGATCGCCCAAAAAGCAGAAAACCAGGCCGTAGCGCTCCATGACCGGGTAGGAATCCACCCGCGCCCGCGCCGGCGGCTTGGTTTTCATGCCGATGGACGGCACCCGCACACACTGCCCGTCGCCATTGAATCGCCAGCCGTGGTAGGGGCATTGCACGCAGCTGTCTTCGACTAAGCCATCGCCAAGCGAACCGCCGCGGTGGCAGCAGGTATTGCTGAGGCAATGGGCTTGCCCGTCCTGGTCCCGCCAGAGCACGAAGTCCTGGCCCAGCATGCGTTGCTTAAGGGGCTTGTCTTCGAGTTTTTCCGACTGCACCGCCGGATACCAGAAATTGATGAACATAGCGATATTCCTCCAAAGACGGCTAAGTTTATATCGGTACTTTCCATGCGTCGTAACCGAAAAGCCCCAGCGTTTCCTCGTTGCGGTTGTTGCCCTCGGCGAAGCGGTCCGTGTCGGGCGCGAAGAAGCGGTGGATGATCTCTCCCGATTCCGCCATCACCATCGTGGTGCGCTCCACGCGGGCGGCTTCGTAGCGGCGCAGCGCTTCGGCTACGCTGCCCGACGCGGCGAGGCAGCGGGCCAGCACGATGCCGTCCTCGATCGCCATCACCGCCCCCTGGCCCATGAAGGGCAGCGTGGGATGCGCGGCGTCGCCCAGCAGCGAAACCCGGCCCGTGCTCCACGATTCCAGCGGTTGGCGGGAGAAAAGCCCCCACTTGTAGCAGAGCTCCGGCGGCGTGGCGGAGATGATGGAGCGGACCAGCGGGTGGAATTCAGCGAATTCGTCGAGCACCTCCGATACTTCGGAATGCTGCGACCAGCTCTCGGTTTGCCAGTCCTCCCGCCTCACGAAAGCCACGTAGTTGACCGTTTTTTCTTCGCGGATCAGATAGCGCACGAACAGGTGGCCGGGGCCGATGTATATGCCCGAAGGCGGATCCACGGCCTCGGGCGGAACCTGCGCGGCCGGCGCCAGGCCGCGCCAAGCCACGTAGCCGGTGAATACGGGCCGCTCGCTTTGGTGCCATTGCGAGCGAACCGGCGATTTCACGCCGTCGCAGCCCACCAGCAATCGGCCTGCGGCGCTGCGGCCGTTGCGGAAAAAGGCCCGCGCTTCGCTTTCGCTCTGTGTGCAGCGTTCGAACTCGTGGTCCAGGCGAATGCAGCGCGGGTCGTTTTTGCGCACCGCCTCGGCCAGCATTCCGTGCAGATCGGCCCGATGGATCTGGTAGTAGGGCGAGCCGTACTGCTTGCGAGGCAGGTCGCCGCGCTCGATCCGCACCAGCACTTTCCCTGTCTTGTAGTGATGCACCGCCTGGTAGCCGGGTATATCGGCGGCCTCCGCCAACTCGTCCCCTAGGCCCAGGCCAATGATCCCGGCTGATCCGTTGGGACTGAGCGTGAGCCCCGCGCCCACTTCGCCCAGCGCCGGCGCCTGCTCGTACACCTGCACCGGGATGCCCGCCCGCTGCAGCGCCAGAGCGCAGGTCAACCCGCCAATCCCGGCCCCAATCAAAATAACCGGACGCTCACTCATTCGCGGCTGTGCCGGGAGATTGTTAACTCCATTTACGGATACCTAAGTTACTGCCAAGGTGAAAAGTAACTCGAACGAACATATCGCGCTTATCTTCTACCAACTCAGGTTCCGTGCCATTGAACTCGCGCATCTCGCTGCGCATGATCAGCCAACCTCTGCCGCGTTGCTCGACAAAACCCATCGCGGACATGAAATGGGCCATGTATTCGTTTCTTGAGCGCGGGTTGGCGCCGGCCCGCACCCGCTCCACTGTGACATGATTGGGCAGGGCGCCTGGGCTGGTAACGTCCACGCGGTTGTCAAACACCTCCAGAAGAATCTTGGAGCCTGTTATTGCGTAGTCGCGATGCGTCACCGCATTGGCGAGCGCTTCGCGAATGGCTCGATGCGGCAAAAGATAACGATCCTCCCGGATCAGGTTCTCGTACGATTCAAAATGTCCAAGCCCCATGAACCATCCGACGGCCCTATCAACTTGCTCGTTGATGCGCCCTGACGCATTTGCCACTTGGAGAGCTTTGCTGGCGCGGTCCGATCCCGCGTAAGCCACGCACTCGATCCTGAAGTTGCTTGTTCGCCGGTAGCGCTGCGGGTCTCTGCCGAAAGCCATCACGCCGTATAGTGTCGCGCAGAGCTTGCCGTCGATTTCGACGACGACCGCCCGGTTTATCAGGTCGTCTTCGGTGTCGAGCTGAGGATCGTTCGCGGTGTCGATACGCATCCGCTTCAAGTAAGCCCGGAACGCCTCAAGATCAATATGCGCCGCCCCCGCATCCAGTATCGCACGTTCCTCGGTGAGGATATAGCCAAATACGTTATAAAGTTCTTGGAGTTCTGTCGCGGACGGTTCCACGCTGCTACGGTCTCGACGAACCCACACGCGACCGCCGTGCCGCATTGGTTCGAATCCCCGTTGGCGCGGCACTTCGATCCAGAAAACCCAGCCTTCCGGCAATTCGCGCCGTCCGATTTGAGCATGCACCGGTGCGCTGCAGCCGGTTTGTAGGAATGAAGCCAAACGCTCATGGAGCGTGTCCGGATTCCCCCGCACGCCAATCACTTCGCGCGAATCCGTGACGCCAAGCACAAGCAAGCCACCGACAGTATTGGCGAAAGCGCAAATCGCTTGCCCCGCAGCGGAGAGATCGCCAGCACCCCGCTTGAATTCCGTCTGCGGGCCTTCGCCCTGTTTGATTCGTCTATTGACCGCTGTCCAATCCATTGCTTATAGCCTAGCGCAATTGGTGGCGGGATAGAATGCGGTGATTCATGTTTATGCGGGAAGTTCTTATGCGCAACGCTTTATGTATCTTCGGTTTTCTGGCGGCGTTTTTGCTGATATCGGCTGCCGGGGCGCAGACTGTGCTGATTACCGGGTCTAATCGGGGGATTGGGTTGGAGTTTGCGAAGCAGTATGCGGACAAGGGCTGGACGGTCATCGCCACCCACCGCCGCGATATCACGCCCGGCACACTTGCGGCGCTTGAGTCGCAGCATGGGAAGGTGCGGGCGGAAAAGCTGGATGTGACCGACCATGCCAGCATCGACGCGCTGGCCGAAAAATTGGCCGGAATGCCCATTGACGTGCTTATCAACAATGCCGGAATCACCGGCGATTTCACCCAGCCCAAGCCGCAAACCCTAGGCACGCTGGACTACGATATGGCGGTGCATTTTTTCCGCACCAACGCGCTGGGCGCGCTTAAGGTCAGCGAGGCCTTCCTCGACAACGTGGCGGCCAGCGACCAGAAGAAGATCGTGGCGGTCACTTCGCTGGCCGGCTCCTTTGAAGGCGAGTCGGGCGGCAAGGGCGGCATCTACTGGTACCGGTCGAGCAAGACTGCGCTCAATATGATGATGGTGGGCTTGGCGGCCGACACCAAACGCCAAGGCATTACGGTGGCGCTGCTTTCGCCCGGAGTGGTGAAGGTGGAGAAGGTGGCGGAAATGGTGGATCGAATGGGCCTTAAGGGCTTTCTTGAGCCGCCCGAAAGCATTGCCGGAATGATTTCCGTGATCGAGAACCTCGCGCCCGAGGATTCCGGCGCATTGATCCGCTACAACGGCGAGCCGCAACCCTTTTAGTCGTTGTTCCCGCGCGATTTCCGCCGCCACTTGCCTCTGCGGCCTGCTAGAATCATGGCTTAAGCCATGGGCCACGCCCACGGAGGAAGGCAATGAACTTCGAGAATTACGTTCCGGCTGCGATTATCGCCGCAGCCATTCTCGGCACTTGGATTGACGTTCGCCAGGAGATCGGCGACGTTCGCCGGGAGGTTGGCGACCTGCGTGGCGAACTGTTTGCGCTAAATGGCCGGGTAAGCCATATTGAGGGCCTGCTATCGCAAGTGCTGACGGCGGCATCGCAGCAGGAGAACTCTGGCAATGCGACCCGGCCCTGCGCATGCCCTGCGGGCCGAAGCGCCGCCGGTATGCCGGCAACACAGGAGCCGGGCTAGCCTCTCAGAGGAAGGTGACGCCGCCATCCACCATCAGGGTCTGGCCGGTGGTCATTCCGCTTAGGTCGCTGGCCAGCCACAGCACGGCGCCCACCACGTCGGAAGGGTGCAGCGGCTTGCGAATGGCCTGCTGCGATATCGTTGCGCCAACCGCCCTGTCGAGCTTGTCGCCGAAGAAATTCGCGGACGCCTGCGTGGAAACGATATTGGGCGCCACTGCGTTCACGCGCACCTTGTAGCGGCCCAGCTCCCTGGCCAGCCCCCGCGTGAGGCCAATCACGGCTGCCTTGGAAGTGGTGTAGTGGATCACGTTGGCCATGCCGTAGGTCGCGGCTAGCGAGGCGATATTGATGATCGAGCCGCCCTCGCCGGATTTCATGTGCCTTGCCGCCGCCCGGCAGGCCAGCCACACGCCCTTCACGTTCACCGCCATGGTGGCGTCCCATATCGATTCCTCGATTTCGTCAAAGCGCTGTAGCTTGAGATTGCCCCACCACGCGGCGTTGTTCACCAGCGCGTCGATGCGCCCGTAGGCCTCGGCGGCGCGGTCGGTCATGGCCTCGAGGTCGGAAAGCGAAGTGATGTCCGCCTTCGCGGTGAGAACCTCCGCGCCTTGTTCGCGCGCCAGCGCTTCGCTTTCGCCGCAATCCTTGAGGTCGCAAAGCATCAGGCGCGCGCCCAGGCGGGCGAATTCCACCGCGTAGGCCTGTCCAAGCCCGCCGGCCGCTCCGGTAATGACTACCGACCGCTCGTCGAATCGCATCCGCTTACCCTCAAACTCCGCAAGGATGCTAGCATTTTGCCGCCATGCCTGCTGCGCCGATTCCCCGCCCCGCGCTGCCTTCCGCGACGCTCATGCTGCTTCGCCGCGCTCGCGCCGGACTGGAGGTGCTGATGCTCCGGCGCAGAAGCAAAGCGGCTTTCGGCGGGGCGTGGGTTTTCCCGGGCGGTGTGCTGGATGAGCAGGACCGCGACCGGCGGCTTTACCGCCGCTGCGTCGGGCTCAACGATCATCGCGCCAGCCGTTTGCTGGCGCTTCGGCGGGACGGGCTGGCCTACTGGATGGCGGCCATTCGCGAGACATTCGAAGAGGCCGGGTTGCTGCTGGCGGTGAGCGGCTGCGGGCAATCGCGCCGCGCCACGCTTGGCGAGCGCAACGCGCTGATTGGCGGTCGGGTCCGGTTTGGCGAGATCTGCCGCAGGAGAAACTGGAAACTGCCGGTTGGGCGCATCCACTACGTCTCTCACTGGATAACGCCCAGCGCGGCGCCGAGGCGATTCTCCACGCGCTTTTTCGTGGCGGAGTCGTCGTCCGGCCTGAAAGCGCAGGCGGACGGCAGGGAGGTCTTGCAGGCCCGGTGGTTCGAGCCGGACCAAGCGTTGCGCCGGGATATCCCGCTGGCTCATCCGACCCGGCATTTTCTGCGAAAATTGCGCGAGATGGGAAGCATTGGCCAAGCGATGGCGTGGGCGGTTTCCGCAGGCTGCCGTTCCGTTCCGGCCACCCGGCCGCAGGTGCGGCGGATTGACGGGCAACTGATGTCCTGCCTGCCGACCGGCGAAGTGCTTGGGCCTTTCAGGATGAAGGATTACCCGGTGGCCTGATGCCGGCCGATGCCATCAAGCCCGGGGAGCTGGCCAGCCTTGCGCCTTCGATCCGGCGCCTCACCGCGTTCAATGCCGGAACCATGACCGGCCCCGGCACCAACACTTGGATTCTCGGGGAAAAAGAGCTCGCGGTGCTCGATCCGGGGCCCGCCTCGCCCCGGCACGTCAGGAATATCGTGGACCAGGCCCCGGGAGAGGTGCGCTGGATACTGGCCACACATACCCATCTCGACCACTCGCCGGGCGCCGCGCTGCTGGCCGAACTGACCGGCGCGCCGTTGATCGGCCCGCCGCCGCCGCCGGATGTCCGCCAGGATCCGAGTTTTCGCCCCGCCGTGCAACCGGAAGACGGCCAGGAGTTCGACTTGGGAGGCTTTGCTCTTCGGGCCGTGCATACGCCGGGCCATGCATCCAACCACTTCTGCTGGTGGCACGCGCCGCAGGGCGTGCTGTTCACCGGCGATCACATCATGCAGGGCTCGACCGTGGTCATTGCGCCGCCCGACGGCGATATGAGCGCTTATATGGCCTCCCTCACCCGCCTGCTCGACCTGCCCATTCGCGCCATGGCGCCCGGGCATGGCCGCTGGATCGATCGGCCCGAGCAGGAAATCAGAGGTCTGATCGCGCACCGTGAAAAGCGCGAGGAAAAGGTGGTCTCGGCCATGAATGCGTTGGGTCCCGCTGTGCTAGAGGCTATTCTTGCACGGGTGTACGACGATGTGCCCGAACGCCTGCATCCGGTAGCGGCCTTATCTCTCGAGGCCCATCTCCTGAAGCTGGAGCGGGAAGGCCGCGCCAGACGCGACGGGACCTCCTGGCGGCTTGCGGACGGCGCGCCGCAATGAGCAGGATCATCATCCGCCCGGCCCGGCCTGCGGACACGCCAACGATCGTCCGGTCCAATATCGCGCTGGCCGACGAATCCGAGGCGTTGCGCCTTGATCCGAAGACGGTCGAGGCGGGCGTGCGGCGGATATTCTCCAATCCGGCACTGGGGCGCTATTTCCTGGCCGTTTCCGCCAGCGGGGAACGATTGGGGCAGTTGATGGTCACAACCGAGTGGAGCGATTGGCGAAACTGCATGATCTGGTGGCTGCAGAGCGTATATACCATTCCGGAGCACCGGGGGCAGGGCGTGTTCCGAGCGCTTTGCGATCATGTCCTCGGTGAAGCCCGCGGGGCGGAGTGCCGGGTGCGCCTCTACGTGGAACGCGGCAACGCAAAAGCCATCGCGGCCTATCGCGCCTTGGGATTCCGACGCGGCGGCTATGATGTGATGGAGCATGAGGTAGCCGGATGAATCGACTTGCACTGAAGCGGATCGCAGCGCTTGCGCGAAGCGTGCTGGGCTTCAAGGCGGTGTGGCTATGCACCGTTTTGGGGGCCGCCAATGGCGCTGACTGGCTGGGCTTGGCGGCTTTGCTGGCGTTTGCGGCGATGCAAACGTTCTTTTCCCGCACGCGCCGTTGCGAACTTCTGGTGCTGGCGGCAGGTCTGGCGCTAGGATTTGCGTTCGAGACCTTCGTGCATAGAGCCGGATGGATCGACTATGCGCCGGGCTGGCCCCACCCGGTGCTCGCTCCCTTATGGATCCTGGCGTTGTGGGGCAGCTTTTCGCTGATGAGCGTTGACGGGTTGGCTTGGTTGCGCGGCAGGCCTGCGTTTGCGGCAATGCTGGGCGCTGCGGGCGCGCCGTTCGCCTACTTCGGGGGAATCACCCTCGGCGCCGGATCGAATGCCTCTATCGGGTTCTATGTGGCAGTGGCCTTGTTCTACGCGGTTGCCACGCCGCTGCTGGTGGAATTGGGAGGCGTGCTGAAAGGCGGCGCGGCCGCCCCCGGGGGGAGGAAAAATCCGGGGGCGGCCTAACCCTGTTCCCGGAGCTAGGGGGGTCTCTTGGGAGGGGAGAACCGGGATCAGGATTGCCGCTACTGCTCGAATCGGCCTTCTAGAGGCTCAGCATCGAGGAAAAGGCGGCTAGCGGGGCAACGAAGGCCACTGCGAACAGAACGGCCTCACCGATGACGCCCAAGTTACCGGCGCCAGCTTTCAAAATCAGTGTCATGTCTCTTTCTCCTTTGCATTTCTTGTTGATGCAACACACAAGATACGGACGAAACCGGTTTTTTCTTCTCGCGGGGGTAACGTTTCGTAACATTTTGTAACGAGCTTGGCTTTTGGCCCCAAATCGCGGAATTCGCCCATAAAATCCTTAACCCATGCCGGCGCGCATTCTGCTAATCGACGACGATGCCAAGCTTGGAATGCTTCTGCGCGCCTACTTCAGCCGTTTCGATCTTGATCTTGAGTCGGCCCTCGAAGGAGACAGCGGATTGCGCAAACTGGCCTCGTTCTCGCCGGATCTGGTCATACTCGACGTGATGCTTCCGGGACGCGACGGCTTTGAGTTATGCCGGGAAATACGCAGGTCCAGCAGTGTGCCCATCATCATGCTGACCGCGCGCGGCGACGTCACCGACCGCGTGGTGGGTTTGGAGGTGGGCGCGGACGACTACCTCGGCAAGCCTTTCGAGCCGCGCGAGCTGGTGGCCCGCATCCAGACCATTCTGCGCCGCGTGCAGGGCCCGGGAATCCGCGCCGGCGCCGCCGACCATGGTCCCCTGCGCCTCGATCCTGATCGTCGGGAAGCGCTTCTCGACGGCAGGCCGCTGGATCTGACCGCCATGGAGTTCAACTTGCTGCGGTTGCTTTCGGCTGAGCCTGGGCGGGTCTTTGCCCGCGACGAAATCCTAGCGGAGTTGCGCGGCATCGAGCCGAATATCTTTTCCCGCTCCGTCGATATCAATATCAGTCGGCTGCGCCAGAAGCTCAACGATGATCCCGCCAATCCCCGATTCATCAGAACGATTCGCGGCGCGGGCTATGTCTTTTTGCGCGCTGATCCCGCCTCTGGCAGCGGCGGCTCCGCACCGGCGCGGAAGCAGAGCCCGGCCGCCGAAAGCGCTTCTGCCAAGGAGTCAAGCGCCCTATGAACTCCAAGCCGCTCAGCGCCCTAGGCCAGCTGTCGCGCAAGGCGCTCAACGCCCTGCGTTCCCTTCCCGTTCGCCTCATCGCGATTTTTGTGGCGAGCCTGGTGGTGATGTCCTTGGGCGTGACCACGGCCGCCGAATTATTTCCCTACGAGCAGAACCCGGTTCGGTTTCGCATTTTCGTTTATGGCGTGTGCGCGGCAGCGGTCGGCGGCTGCTACCTTGCCGTGCGGCATTTATTTCGCCCGCTGGAGGATATTCGGTTTGGGACCCGCCAGATTGGAGACGGGCAACTGGACCATCGGCTTCCGATACGCCGCCACGACGAGTTCGGCCGGCTGTCGGAGCGCATTAACCGCATGGCCGACGAAGTGCAGAGGATGCTGGCGGGCCAACGCCAGCTTCTGCTGGCTCTGAGCCACGAGCTTCGCACACCGCTGACGCGCGCCCGCCTGGCGCTGGAATTCATCAACGACAAGGAGGTGCGCGGGCATCTGGAATACGACCTGTCGAAAATGCAGCGCATGATTACCGAGTTGCTCGAGGGCGAGCGCCTGAATACCCGCAGCCGGGAGTTGTCCCGTTTGCGCGTGAACCTCGCTGATCTGGTCATGGAGGTGATGCAAGGCGATTTTCCTGATGAGCAAGAGCGCATATCACTGAGTTTGCCGGCGGCGCCAGCGCATCTGGATGTGAACGCCGCGCGGCTGCGCATGCTGGTTCGCAACCTGGTGGAGAACGCGCTGCGCTACAACCCCGGCGATGGCCCCCCGGTGAAACTGGATCTGGAAATGGGCAATGGCCTCGCCATCATACGGGTTCAGGACCACGGCCCGGGGATCGAGCCGGAGCACTTGGAGCAGGTCACCCACGCCTTTTTTCGCGCCGACTCGTCACGCGGCGCCGGCACCGGACGCCACGGCCTGGGGCTTTACCTGTGCCGCCTGATCGCCGAAGCCCACGGCGGCCGCATTGAGGTTGCGAGCCCTCCCGGCAGCGGCGCCTGCATTACCGCCCGTATTCCAGGCGCTCCGCCTGCCTGACGCTTCCGCCACAAACGCCTCCGGTTGCAAGCAATGGAATGGGGTCGGCGGCGAATCGTGCATAATTGGGCCATATCTTGGGGAGCGGCGGCGCAGGCCGCTACGGAGGGGAACCGGATGAAACTCAAATTCGCCTTATGGGCTGCGTTTGCCGCGGCCGTAGTGATTGCTCCGCGCCCTGTTGCCGCGCAGAGCGACGCGCTGGAGGAAATCGTGGTGACCGCGCGCAAACGCGAGGAGTCCATTCAGGATATCCCCATTGCGGTAACCGCTTTCACCGCCGACGATATCCGCGAACTGGGCCTGACATCGGTGGACGATATCGCCCTCTTCACCCCCGGCTTTTCCTTCCAGTCCGGCTTTGGCCGCAATGCCGCTTTGGACCGCCCCGCGCTGCGCGGGCAAACCACCATACTTAATGGCATAGCGGGCGTGAAGGCTGTATCGACCTTTGTGGACGGCGTGTATGTGGGCGGTCTCGTGTCCTCGGTTGACTTGGCCAATATCGAGCGCGTTGAAATTATCAAGGGGCCGCAGTCGGCCCAGTACGGCCGCGGCACCTACGCCGGCGCCATCAACTACGTCACGCGCCGCCCAACGGAAGAGCTGACAGGTGAAATCTCCTTGGAAGGCGCGCAGCACGAAAGCTATAACGTCAATGCCTGGGCCAGCGGCCCCCTGGTGTCGGACCGGGCCTGGTTCAGGGTTTCGGCGGGCTACTCGCAATACGGCGGGGAGCATGTCAACACAGTGACCGGCGAGGAAGTGGGCGACCAGGAAACCATGAACGTGGCGGCCAAGCTGTTTCTCACGCCCAGCGAAAATTTCGAGGCCACCTTGGGCATCGCCTATCAGGAAGTGGATGACGGCCATTTTGCCGTGGCGTTGCAGGGCCGCGAGCACAATAATTGCTGTTTCAGGGGGCCGCCTTCCGACAGTCCCGATATCACCGGAATGGTCGGCCCCCGGGCGCGCGAATACTACAGGGGCGAGGCGCTGCGCGATCTTCCCGTTGCGCTTTTAACCGAAGAGCTGGACTCGGCTGGCGGAGCCGGCAATCGCCTTGAGCGCCTGTCCATGTCGCTGGTCATGCACTACGACCTGAACAACGACTGGCGGCTGTCCAGCCTCACCGGCAATATCGACGACGAGGCCGACAACTTCCAAGACGGCACTTATGGAGGTTATGACTTCGGCGTTGCCTTTGTGAACGGCCTTCCGCCATTTCTGCGTCCCACTCTTGGCCGTCGCTTCTGCCTGGTCTTCGGCTTTTGCGGGCAATTCCAGCGCATGCTGCGCTACGAGCAGACGGATTTCTCGCAGGAGTTGCGCCTTGCTTCGCCGCAGGACCGGTCGCTGCGGGCCACTATCGGGCTTTATTATTACAAGGGCAAGCAGCACGAGTTGCTGGATTCCAAGGTCCACACCATGCAGTCCGAATCGCTCGGCTTTGGATTGGTTGGAGGGACGGTGGCGCCCAACTCCACGTTTGATAACGACGACGTGACCAATACCGCGATATTCGGAGGATTGGAATGGGACCTCAACGATCAGTGGGCCGCCACCTTCGAAGCCCGCTGGGCCACGGACGATATTCAAGTGCGCGTCTATGACACGCGCGACAGCAGCCAGCTCAATACCGATAACTCCGCCGAATTCGATTCCTTCAACCCGCGCGCGACGCTCAGCTATCGCCCGGACGACAACACCAACCTCTATCTGAAAGTTTCCAAGGGCTCCAAGCCCGGCACCTTCAACGGCGAGGTGCCGCTGGGCCCCGACGGCCAGCCCGACGAATCCTTCCGCGCCGTGGAAGAGGAAGAAGCCTGGAACTACGAAGCGGGCTACAAGGGCCGACTGATGGACGGACGCATGGTTCTCAACGTGGCCGCCTATCGCACGGAAGTAACCGATCAGCAACTCACCACGGTGATCGAGACCGCCAACGGCGGCAGCACATCGCTGGTTGACAACGTGGGCGAAACTTCAATCAATGGGCTGGAAGTGGAGCTGCAAACGCTGCTGACCGAACAGCTTTCGGTGAATCTGGGCTACGCTTGGACGAACGCCGAGATCACCCGCTACATCAACACCGACCAAGCGGATCTGATGGGCGCCAACGGTTCACTGGCCGACTTGGCGCGCCTCGGTTCGGCGGCGGGCAAGCAGGTTCCGCGCATTCCCGAGCATTCGGCCTCGGCGGTCGCAACCTATGAAGGCCCAATGATGGCTTCGGGTTTCTCCTGGTTCGCGGTGGGCAGCGTGACCCATGAAGGCTCGCGCTTCAGCCAGGTTCATAACCTGATCGAGACCGGTGCTATGACCCGGGTGGGCCTGCGGTTGGGCATCCGGCGCGATTCGCTGGAAATCGTGGCTTGGGGCAAGAACCTGTTCGATGACGACGCGCCGCTGGATATCCTTCGCTACATCGACCGGCGCAGCGGCGGCTTGCCGCCCCATGACGGTTTTCCCGGCTACGTGGCGGAGCTGGGCAGTCCGTCCAGCACCCCGCGCGGATTTGCGGTGACGCTGCCCCGCGGCCGTCAGGTGGGCATCACCCTTAACTACAGTTTCTGATTCCCGGCACCGGAGCCGAGGAAACCTAGTCGTCCGCCGCTGCAACGGTGTGCGGCGAGTCGGCGGCCCGGGGGTCAGGTTCGGCGGAGGGTCCGCTTTGAAGCAGCGATCAAGTGAATAAGCTTGCTTGCTTGCGGCGGCGATAGCGCACCTGGCATGGGGGCTTGGGGCCCGTCACCCAGCTGCCGAAGTTCGGCATCGGAAATTCCGAGGCGAGATCAAAATCGAAGCGGTCGAGCAGCACCGTCCATATCGCCTTGAGTTGCAGCACGGCGAATTTTTCCCCCATGCAGCGGTGCTTGCCGCCGCCAAAGCCGATCAGGGTGTAGAGGTGCTGCTTGGCCTCGCTGCGCGGAGGAGCGAATCGCTCCGGATCGAACTGGTGGGGGCCGGCAAACAAATGCGGCAAGCGGTGCGACAGCGCCGGGGACACCACAGCCAAGGTGCCTTCAGGCACGTTGTGGCCCGCATACCGAAGCGGCTTCAGCACTTTGCGAATGAGCAGTATCAGCGGCGGGTGCAGCCGCTCGCACTCGCGCACGCAGCGCTCCAGCGCCGGTTGCCGCTTGAGGCTGGCGAGGCTCATGGCGCCGTCGTTCTGGCACGCCTCGCGCATCTCGCCGCGCACCCGCTCTAAGCAGGCGGGATCGCGGAACATCTCAAGGCCGGTCCAGGTTGCGAGCACGGCGCTGGTGTGCTGTCCGGCGAATAGCGCGGTGAGCAATATCCCGGTTACCTCGCCATCGCTCAAAGCGCGGCCGTCCTTGTAGCGGGCCTGCATCAGCGCCTGCATGAAATCCTCCGCCTCCGCGCCCGACCGTCGGCGGCTCTCGATCACCCGGGCAAGGATTCCGGCAACGCGGCGGCGCGCCCGGTCGCGGCGCCGATGCGCCGGGATCGGCAATTTGGGCAGGAAGAAGCCGATCAGATTAATCCCCTCTTCAAGGTCGTGGTACGCTTGGGCAAATCCCGAATCGACCTGATTCCGCACTTCCTCGCCCAGCAGGCAGCGGCTGGCGATATTCACCGTCAGCTCGTTCATCCGAACCGGCAGATCGATGGTTCCCTCGTCGCCCAGCGAATCGGCAAACTGGCTGGCCTCCTCGTACATGATTCGCGCGTACCGGCGCATGGACGCATCGCGCAGCGCCGGAAAAAGGAACCCCAGCTGCTCCGCCATGATCTCGGGCGCCACGTCGTAGGCCACGCCGCGCCCGAAAATGGGCACCGTGAACTGATAAACGGCCCGGGCATCGAGCTGATCCTCGGGCGCCCGGAAGTAGGCATCATGGGCTTCCGGCCCGGTGAACAGCACAAAATCACGGGTTCCCAGCCGAAAACGGACCAGCTCGCCATGCTCGCTCCAGCAGCGGTGGAGCATCCCCACCGGGTCCTTATAGAATTCCGGTAAATGACCGAGCAACGGCCAGCCGCCGGAGAGTGCGGGAATCGGCTTGTCGGACGGCGGCAACTCAGGCATCGACCGCTCCGGTTATGAATATGGAACGCGCAAAGACATGCGGCTACTTGCAGCTCAAGGAAAACAACCCCCGGTTTCCGAGCAAAACTTCGGAGGCGAATATTTTAGCATTGCTGCCCCGCGCACGGCAGCTGCCAAGCACCTCAAACGCTCAATTCTCCAGGATCATATTGTTGGCGGCTGCTGTCGAAGGGCGCCGGGCGTTCGCGGCCAGCTATCCGGAACCTTGAGGCCGGGTCTTCACGCGCTCGCCTTCGGCGACCAGCTCCTGGCCCAAGGTAATCAGCGTCACGTTCTCCGGCAATCCCGACACCCAGAGGCTATCGCCCTCCTCCCTGATGATCTCGATGGGGAAAAAGCGCACACGGCTGCCATTGTCCACGGTCCGCACCCCCGTTTGGTTATTCGCGTCCAGCACCACATAGGACACGGACACCTTGTGGGCCGAATACGCGCTCAACGCGATCCGTACTTCCGCGCTCAGGCCGGAACTGATTGCGAAATCGCGATTGGGCACGGTGATCTCAATAGGGAAAGTGCGTGACTCGTTGCTGGACTGCCTCCCCACAAAGGTGACCTCGCCGGTCACGTTTCTGCCGTCAACCAGCAAAACGTTCGCGGCCGCCCCCACTTCAAGGGCGGCGTATTGCTGTTCGGTCGCCGCAGCCTCAACATGGATAGGGTCAAGATCCAGGATGGTGGCGCAAGGGCTGCCCGCCTGAAGGTAGTCGCCCACTTCGGCATGCACTTCCTCAACGAAGCCTGCGATCGGGGCCGTGACCGCCGACTTTGCCAGCTCAATCCGGTCCGCGGCCAGACGGCGCTCTGCGGCGCTAAGGCGGGACTTGGCTTGCGCGATGCTCAATTCCCTTTGCAGGCCCTGCTCGCGCAGGCTGAGCAAGCCTTGGTGCTCAAGTGTGGCCAGCGCCACGGAATCCTGCGATTCGCGAACCCGCGCTTCCCGGTCCAGAGGCTCCAATTGGCACAACAGATCGCCCGCCGCCACCTGCGCCCCTCTCTCTACCGGTCGGGCGGCCACCTGGGCCGACGTTTCCGCGCGAACCGTTACCGTGCGTTTGCCGACCGTGCGCCCTCGCAGCGTCAGCTCGCGCGATTGAGAAGTGGCGAGGCTGGTCAGCACCCGAACTTCGGTCTCCCTCCCGGAGGGTGCAGGGGCGACCGGCTCGCTGCTGGCATCACTGCGCTCATTGTCGCCGCCCGCGCCGCCGGACAACAGCCATGTCGCGGCAAGAACGATAACCGCCGCCGGTCCGATCAGCTTTTTTCCCCACTGCTTCAGCATTTTGTGATTATAATGTTGGCGGCATGCCGTTTGCCCTGCTGATCTTCAGTTTTGTTTGCATTTGACCCACTGTTTTCCTGCTCCCCGGCAGCGCGGTCGCTCCGGTTCCGCCTAGCGGCCCGCCCCAAAAGCCTATGAAACTCGTTGAAGATCTTGTGCTTTCGCTGCTCAACGAGGAGAGCGGCTATATGGAACAGGTTGCCGGGTGGAACCTCGCCTGCGCCCTGTCCGGAGCCATCCTGGCCGACCTCGCGCTTCAGTACCGCATCGATATGGATATGGAATCGCTGACCTTGCTGGACGCGAAGCCTACCGGCGACAGCTTGCTCGATCCGGTTCTTGCGGATATCGCGACCGCTGAGGGTGGGCCGCACACCGTGCAGTACTGGGTGGAGAAGAAAGCGCCGGATTCCGATGGCCTGCTGGAGAAAGTGCTGGAGGAGCTGACCGCCAAAGGCATTCTGACCCGAGCATCGGGCGGATTCTGGTCGCTGTCGCAGAAGGTATTGAGCGCTTCGAAGCAGCCAGCGCGGGAGGCGACCCGGCAGCGGATCATCCAGATCCTGATGACCGACGAGATCCCCGCTCCCAGGGAGGCAATCCTTATCGGCCTTATTAACGCCAGCGACGCCTTTCATTTTCTTTTTCCGCCGGAAGAGTACAAGGCGGCGCGCGAGCGAATCAAATTCATCAGCAATATGGATTTGGTGGGCCGGGCGGTGTGCGACGCGGCCATCCAGAGCCAACTGCAATTTTCGCTGGCCAGTCAGGCCACCAAGCCGATACCGCGATTGAAACTCCGGTCGCTGCTCACCAAACAGTCGTTTCGGCAGGGCAATAGCGCGAGAATATTTGCCGACTTGTATCAGGAATACGGCCCGGTTTTCGAGCTCAGGATGCCAGTGGGGAAACCACTCGTTGCCATGGCAGGCAATGCGGTCAACATGTGGGTGAATCGGCGCGGCCGCCTGCATTTGATCACCAAGAACTATATCTCCGGGCTTGAACAGGTGTTCGGCGCTCAAAGAACCCTTCCCGGCATGGATGGCGCCGAGCATTTCCGGATGCGCAAGGCGCAGCGCTCGGCTATGTCCCGCAGCCGCTTGTGGGAGCGGATTGACGAGCTTTACGGGGCAGTCCGCGGCGCTTTGCGGGAATGGAAGCCCGGCGACACGTTTGAATCGCTGGCCGTGCTTCGGCGGCTTATGACCGTGCAAACCTCGCAACTCTCGGTTGGCGTGGACGCTTCGCATTACATGGAGGAACTTCTGGAATTCAAGGATCTTGCCCTGCTGACGCACGTTCAGCGGGTTTTTCCTAAATTCATGCTCAAGACTCCGCGTATGCGCCGGATACGCAAGAAGATCGATCAGATTGTTGTGGAAATCAAGACCGCGCACACGGTTGCCCAGCGATCCGGCAAGCCCCGGGATCTGGCGGACAATCTGTTCAGCCTGCATAACACCGATCCCCAGTTCTTTCCTCAAAAGGACATGACTTTCGCTCTCACCATGCCGCTGATTACGGCGATTTACATGGCCAACGGGTTGAGTTTCATGCTCTACAACCTGGTGACGCGCCCCGATATATACCGGCGGGTGCAGTCCGAAGCGGACGCGCTGTTCGCCAATGGGGATCCGCAACCCGGCCAATATTCGCAACAAGCCATCGACGTGACCTACCGGTTCATTATGGAAACATTGCGACTTTATCCGGCGGTTCCGCTACAGTTGCGCGATGTGATCAATAACTGCGTGGTGGAAGGCTATGAAATTCCCGTGGGCACCCGTGTGCTGATTGCCTCCACGGCCCCGCACTACCTAGCCGAAAATTATCCGGAACCGCTGCGATTTGATATAGACCGGCACTTGCCCGAGCGGGCCGAAACCGAGAAGCCCGGCGCCTGGGGCTCATTTGGCCTGGGCACGCACACCTGCCTGGGCAAGCGCTGGGCCGAAATGCAGATTGCGGTCAATCTGCTGATGATCGCTCATCATTTTGATCTCGAGGTGTCTCCGCCTGGCTACAGACTGCAGCTCAATCCCTTCCCCACCAACGCGCCACGCAAGAAGCTCAAGTTCCGTGTGCGGGCCGTGCGCCATCCAGTGGAAGGCTAGGGGGATAACAGGAGACGCCCGCTATGGATGTGATTCTTACGCTGATTTTTTCAATCATTCTGTTCAACTATGCCCATGAATTCGGACATTTCATCGTTGCCCGGCTAACGGCCATGCCCATCCCCGCGATGTATGTGGGTGTTGGTCCGGCATTGGCCCGTAAGACCACCAAGAGCGGCACCCAAATGGTGTTCGGGTTGATACCCGTTGCTTCGATGCAGGCGGATGGCCGGGTGTTTAGGGAATTTCCGGCGTTTCGACGCCTGCTGGTGGCATCCGCAGGCCCCATGGCGAATTTTCTGTTTACCTTTGTGTTGCTCGCGGTGTCGTACATCGGCTTCAACGCGCCGTCAACGGCCGTGGTGAGCGCGGTGGATGTGGATGGTCGTGCCTACGAGGCGGGGATGCGCGACGGCGACCAGCTGGTGGCGGTTGATGGCAGCGCAACGGAAACCTGGTCGGATGCGGGCCTGCGCCTGCTGGATCGTGTGGGTGATACCGGCACCTTGGAGCTGGCGGTGCAGCGCGGCGAGGAGCGGCTCGAATACGGCTTTGAGATTTCCCGGTGGCAATCGGATGTGGCGCAGGTGGATGTGTTTGGTGATCTGGGCATTGGCCCGGACACGTCAAGCGATGCCCGCGCCTCGCTGTTCGGCGGACTGTTCGGCGCCGTGCGGGATACCGTGAGAATGTTCTGGTCCACAACGGTGAGCGGCTTCAAGATGCTTTTCGGGTCCATGAGCGTGCTCAACTTCGGCGGCGCCATGCAGTTGACCCAGCTCGGCCTGGATGCGGGCAGTCTCGACGCGGGCGACTACCTCAAGCTGTTTGCGCTGTTTTCATTATGCTTCGGGCTTATCAACCTGCTTCCGGGTCCCATAGTGGACGGTCTCGCCATGATCGTCGCAGCGGTGGAATGGGTGGCCGGCAGGCCCCTTCCCTCGGTAGTGGACAAGCTGATGCAGATCGTGGGCTACGTGCTCGCGTTCGGGCCGATTCCGCTATGCATCATTCACGAACTGATCCGGGTGAATAGCTAGCCCGGTCTTCCGATCCTCCGGCGCCGGGGGAGGCTGGGCATTCTTAAGGAAAAGGACCGGCCCCGCATGTGTTCGGAGAGCTGGGCGCGCGCTTCGCGCAGCCGTTGGGGCAGGATCAGCAGCACCGGCGTGGCCACCAGCGTCAGCAAGGTGGCAAAACCCAAGCCGAATATGATTGCCTGAGCAAACGGCGCCCACATTGACGGCAATTGCCCGCCCGCGGTCCAAGTGCGGTTGATGAGGTCGATGGATTGGTAGCTGGCAAGCGGCAGCAAGCCCACGATGGTTGTTACGGTGGTGAGCAAAACCGGTTGCAGGCGGTGCAATCCGGTCATCATGATGAGGGACCTCCGATCCATTTCAGGGCGTTCTTTGCGTCCAATGTTGTAGGTGTCGATCAGCACAATGTTGTCGTTCACCACGATCCCGGCGAGCGAAATCACGCCCACGCCGGTCAGAATCGCGCTGAAGGGCTGGCTGGTGATGAGCAGACCCAGAAACACGCCTGTTGTTGAAAGCACGATAGCGAGCATGATGAGAAGGCTCTGGTACACGCTGTTGAACTGCATGATCAGCAGCACGAACATGAGCAGCAGGGCAAATGAAAAAGCCTTCGACAGGAACGCCAGCGACTCCTCCTGTTCCTCGTTGGCGCCCCTGAAACGTATGTCCACCAGCGGATCGAAGGTCTGGGAGTCGATCCAACTGCGGATTTCCCGCACTTTTGTGTCCGGCAGCACTCCCGGCCCCACGCTGGCGCGAATCATGTGCATGTCGCGCTGATCGTTTCGCTGCAAAGCGTCAAGCCTGGGGCGGGCCTCCCGGGTCACGAAGTTGGACAGTGGTGCCAGCCCGCCGCCGGTGCCAACCCGCAAATCGTCAAGTTCGCCGATGCCGCGATCCTGCGCGGGATAACGAATGCGGATGTCCAGCGCATCATCGGCATCGTCGGGGCGGTACTCGCCCAGTTTCACGCCGTTTGTGACCAATTGCGCGGCCAGGCCAACGGTGGAAACGTCGGCCCCGTACATGGCGGCCTGGGCACGATCCACTTCGAGCTCCCAGGCGATGCCCGGCACGGGCAGCGTATCTTCGATGTCCCTTATGCCCTCCACTTCGCTTTCCAGGTGCGCGCGCACCTGCTCGACCACCGGCGCCAGCCGGTCCCGCTCGCTGGCAGAGAACTGGATCGCGATCGGTTTACCCGCCGTTATCTGAGACTCGAACGGTCGCACTTCTATGACTAGGCCCGCGAACACTTCGGCGCGGCGGCGAATGTCCTCAAGAATTTCGGTGCCCGAAAGCTCGCGCTCGTTGTTCTCCACTAGTTCGATGTACATGGAGCCGATCAGGTCGGTTGTTGATCCGCCCTCGTACTGCATCTGCTGGCCCTGCGCCTGGCGCACGCCCCGGGTCGCAAACGTGTTCAGATTCTTGATGCCCGGCGTTTCAATAACGGTCTGTTCAACTTCCGATACCAGCCGGTAGGCCTGCTCCACCCCGAGATTGCCGCGAGCGCGCACGGATACCTGGGCGAACATGGGGTCGTTCTCGTTGAAGAACAGAATTCCGAGATCGCGCGCGCCGTGAATCGAGAAAATCGACCAGACCGTGGCCAGAAGGATCACCACCGCCCAAACCGGGCTGCGCAAGGCAAGCCCCAGCAGCCTGCTGTATTGGCGGCGCAAGCCTGTTACATGAGCGAGGTTGGTGTCCCATACGTTCATCGGCTCGCCGGCGGCGGTTTTTCTCCTGCGAACGAAAGTGGCCCCCAGCACTGGCGCGAACACCAGCGCGTAGAGCAAGGATCCGCCCAGCACCATCATCAGGGTGATGGGCAGATAACTCATGAATTCCCCGGCCAGGCCGGGCCAGAACAGCAGCGGCACGAATGCGGCCAAGGTGGTGGCGGTTGCCGCAATGACCGGCTGAAACATCCGCTTGGCCGCTGCGGAGTAGGCATCGCGCGGGGGGGCGCCGGCATTGATTTGCCGGTCGGCCTCTTCAACGACCACGATGGCGCCATCAATCAGCAGGCCCAGTCCGAGCAGCATGCCGAACATGACCATGAAATTGAACGAATAGCCCAGCAGCCATAGAAGAATCAGCGAGAACAGCAAAGAAACCGGAATTCCGGCGGCCACGATCAGGCTGTTCCTGAGGCGCAGGATCGGCAGCAGGCAAACAAGCACCAATACCAGCGCGGTGACTAGGTTGCCCTGCAATTCAACGACCTGCTTTTCCGCGAAGAATGATGAGTCCTGCGAAAAGAACAAGGTGACGCCGGCGGGCAGTTGCGGGCGAAACGCTTCAACGGCCTCGCGCACCATGCGCGATGTCTCGATGCTGTTTGCGTTGGCGCGCCGATAGATGAAAAGGGACATCGACAGCCGGCCATTGGCATGTGAATAACTGGTCCGGTCCTTGAAGCCGCGGCCAATCGATGCCACTTCGCTCAAGGTGACCACGGTGTCGCCGCTCACCTGCACCGGAATATCGAAAAGATCTTCGGGCGCCTTGACGACGCTGGGCACATTCACGGCCACGCTGGACTGGCCCGAGTCGAGCGCGCCGACGGCGATCAGCCGGTTATTGCGCTGTAGCGACCCCAGCAATTCCTCAACCGACAGCTGGTAGGCTTCAAGCTGCTCGGGGTTGATCATGATTTCCAGCAATTCTTCGCGACCGCCTTGCAACTCGGCGGTATGAACCTCGGAAACCATTTCGATCCGCTGCTTGAGCTGGCGGGCGGCGGCATAAAGCGAGCGTTCCGAAATTTCTTCGCCAACAAGATTGACCTGCAGCACCGGATAGTCGGTTGTGGTCGATTCCTGCACGACGGGCTCTTCGGCGGTGGCCGGGAATTCCGGCCTGGCGCGACTCACCGCCTCGCGCACATCGGCCAGCGCCGCATCGAGATTCGTGCCGACCGTGAATTCAACCGAAACAATCGCCATATGCTCGGCGGCGGTGGCGTTGATTTCCTTAACGCCCTGCATCGCCTTCAGGTGTGTTTCCAGTGGAAACACCAAAAGGCGCCTGGCATCATCGGGAGAAATTCCCTCGTGGGGCACAGTGATCACGAACAACGGGATTTCGATGCTGGGCTCGCTTTCAATCGGAATCGACATCCGCGCCACGATGCCGAACGCCACAACTCCCAGCATCACCAGAAGCATGGACCGGTTCTGGCGCACCGCCCAATCGACAAATTTGTCCTTCATGGACTTGCTCCGTCTTGTCCGCATATTGCATCGGTTTCCGGGATTCCGGAAAGCGCAAGCCACGAGCGAAGAATCATTCCAGGCAATTCAGCAAATCTCCATCGAATCAGCAGGCTCCGTCAACACGGCGCATACTGGCGCACTATGCGGCTGGTCTCCACCCTTCAGGAAAAATTCAAGCGCATCAGGGAGCGCTGCGGACACCCGCTGGAGGGTCCGGACCTTCTTGCGAAGCAATGCCGCTACCCCCGCTGACTTGTTATCTTAATTGAAGTATAACGAAAAGGCTCCAAATCTTCGATTTGGCGATTGAATGAAGCTGATCTCCTATAGCGATGCATCCGCCGCCGTTGCCATGGCCTGCGCGCCGGGGCCGGAGGAGTTGGTGGCCGCCTGCCGGGTCCTCGGCGCGGTTGCGTCCCGGCCAGCGGTCGGCGCCGTCGCCTCGCCGGCCTTCAACAACGCGGCCATGGACGGCTTTGCGCTGAGCGCGGAGGACACGGCGGGCGCCACGGAAGATTCTCCGGTGCATCTGCCGGTTGCCGGGGAGCTGAAGGTCGGCGCGTTCGCGCAAGCCGCGCTGCCCGGCTCCGGGTGCGCCCTTCGGGTCGCCACGGGCGCCCTCACGCCGTTTCCGCTGGACACGGTTATTCCCTTGGAGCGGGCGGATATCATCAAGCGGTCCGGCGCAATGATGTTGCGTATTGCGGAGCCTCTGGAGCAAGGGCGGAACCTGCGCGTCATGGGCGAGGAGTATCCCGCCGGCGCCGCGTTTGATTTCACCGGCATTCGCCTCCACGCCGGCCATGCCGCGCTCTTTGCCGCTGCCGGAATCAGCGAGTTGCGCGTTCGCATGCCGCCGCCGCTGGGTTTGCTGACCACGGGCAACGAAGTGCGCCCTCCCGGCGCCCCGCTCGCTCTTGGGGAAATAGCCAACGTTAACGCCGCTTGGATGACTGCCTGGTGCGCCGAACGGCGGGTTCCCGTAGCGCTTGCGCAGCACGTTCGGGACGATCCGGGCGATTTGGCGCGCGGGTTTCAGGCAGCCTGCGAGTCCGGCGCTCGGATCCTGGTTTCAAGCGGCTCCGCATCGGCAGGGCGGCACGATGTTCTGCGGCAGGCGCTTAAGAAACTGGGTGCCCGGATTATTTTCCACGGCGTGGCCATGCGCCCCGGCAAGCCGGCCCTGTTCGCCATTCTGAAGAACGACGTTCCAATCATTGGGCTTCCCGGCAACCCGCTCGCCACGGCCGCCGGGATGCGTTTTCTGGTCTGGCCGGCCATTCGCGCCATCCTCGCGATGGAGCGCGAAAAGCCCCGCCGCCAGCCGCTCGCGGATCCTTGCGATTTGCGCGAAGGCCACACGCATTTCCTGCTCGCCCGCCGCAGCGCCGAATCAGGAGCGCTCAAGCTGGTGCGCCCTCAGCGCCCCGGCCACCCCGGCGCCCTCGCCGCCGCCCACTGCTGGCTGCGCCTCGATGGCGGCCGCCACGAAGCCAACACCTTGGCAGCGTCCTACCCGCTATAGGATCGCCCGCGCCTTATAGATAAGCGTGGAAATGTTCCGTGTTTGGAATGAGCTTCGGCAACCGCCATATCTGGGACAAGACAGGCCGTATAATCCGTTGTTGAGCGATAGGGACGCGCTGGTTGCGGGTTGTTATGCCTTCTATGTCCGTGCTAATCGAAAAGGCCACTAAGGAGAGAGGCGGGTACTACACCCCTCGCGACGTTGCCGCATATTTGGTCCGGTGGGCTGTGCGCAGCGACACGGATCTTCTGCTGGATCCTTCCTGCGGCGACGGGCGTTTTATAGCCTGCCATCCAAATAGCATCGGTGTTGAGCGCAACCCGGAGGCGGCCAAAGCAGCGAAGCAACAAGCTCCCGGCGGCGCCGTGCATGAAGGCGATTTTTTTGAATGGGCCGACCGAAACACGAAACATTTCGACTGCGCCGCAGGGAATCCTCCGTTCATCCGATACCAGACTTTCAACGGCGCTGCGCGCAAGCGCGCTCTGAAGCTTTGCTCGAGGGTCGGCGTTTCCTTCTCGGGCCTGACAACATCCTGGGCGCCTTTCCTGGTTGTGACGGCGAGTCTGCTTCGTCGCGGAGGTCGAATGGCGTTTGTCGTCCCGGCATCCATCGGCCATGCGCCCCACGCGGCCCCTTTGATGGAGTATCTCGTTTCCAATTTCGACACGGTCCAGGTGGTTCCCATTCGCCGCAAGCTCTTTCCGCACCTCTCGGAAGACTGCTGGCTTTTGTTCGCGGAGGGTTTCGGGGGTGCAACCAAGCATATCAAGTTCGTTCCGACCGATCGCTTCCGTCACTTGCCCATCGCCGAGGAACCTATCGAATCGGTGCCGGTTGGCGAGTGGCGCAGCCTGTGGAACCGCAGGCTGAGGCCCTATCTGCTGAGCAAGGCGGAACGCTCGATCTACCAAGAGATCGCGCAACGGCCAGATTCACAACGCCTTGGCGACGCGGCCTCGGTGGGTATTGGCTACGTGAGCGGCGCCAACGAGTTCTTCCATCTGCGCCCGTCGGAGGCCGATCGTTGGCGCATCCCTAAGAGCTTCTTGCATCCCGCTGTTCGAAATGGCCGTGCGCTTCCGGCCCGCAATCTTTCGGATCAAACCATTCGGGAGTGGTACCGGGCCGACAAGCCCGTGCTGTTATTGCGCATACCGAAAAACGCTGCATTGCCCCGGCCTGTCTTGAACTATTTGGATTCGCCGCAGGGACGGCAAGCTCGCCGAAGCTACAAGTGCCGCAATCGCAAACCGTGGTACTCCGTGCCCGATGTCCGTGTGCCGGGTTTTTTCCTGACCTATATGTCAGGCATGACGCCTAGCTTGGTGAGGAATTCCGCCGGAGCAACATGCACAAACGCGCTCCATGCCATACATCTGCGCAACGGCCGCAGCGGCGAGCAGCTGCTTAAGTCTTGGGGCTCGATTTATGTGCAACTCAGTTGCGAGCTGGAGGGCCATGCGCTTGGGGGCGGCATGCTCAAGCTTGAACCCAAGGAGGCCGCGCGAGTGGTGCTGCCATCGGCCAGCGCGCTTTCCAGCCTGATTCCTGCCTATCTTCAAGACTCCCTCCGGACTTTGCGTAAGTGGAGACACTATGAAGACAGGCGCTGATCCGAACCCCGGCGTTGCCTTGGTGAACAAACTGGATGCCTTCCGGCACTTTGCGGAATTCCGCGGGGCAACGCAGAGCCAGTTGCATATCCGCCCCCTGCATGAGTACGTGACGTCACGCTTGGTTCTGGAAGGCGGTTTTCGGCCAAGCGAATTAAGCCCGCGACCGCCGTTGCGTACTGAGGAGGCCGGGAATCTGCGTCGCGTCGCATATGCGCCACAAGAACGCACGCAAACTGAAGCTACTATCCTCGGCGGACTCAAGACCAAGAAAGTTGACATCGTGGTCAGCAAAGACGGGATCGGCCCCGTGCTGGCCATATCCTGCAAGGGGATGACAGGGGCGGTTCGCAACCTTACCAACCGCCTCGAGGAGACGATTGGCGAATGCACAAACATCCACCTGAGCTATCCCACGCTGGTATTTGGCTATCTCTTTTTGATGCGTGCCAATCGGGAAGGAGAAAATGCTGCGCTGGCCGATGCGGCGTTTGACAGCCAAGGGCGACCGCTTGAGAGCATTGTTCGCTTTCATCAGGCATTGAGCGGCATGACCGGACGGCTAAATCCGAGAAATGATTCCGGTCGCTACGAGGCGATCGCAATGGCGCTCGTGGAGGTGTCGCCACCGCATGCCGGCGCAATCAACGCGGACTACCCACCTCGTGATAGCGCTATCCATTTCGACCAATTCTTTAAGACGATATACCGGCGCTATGACGAGCGGTATGTAGTGAGCGCACCTCGACTCGTGCGCAGAACCCGTCGGCTGGAATGGTCTTGCGATTCCCCTGCGCTTGACGCGGAAACTTTACAGCGGCTTGACTATCGTCCCAGAGTAGCGGGCTAGCCCCATGGATGGGTTCATGCGTCTCCCGGAAGCAGGGGGCAAAGAAAGGGCGGACCAAAGCTTCCTGTTCTTGCTTTGCGGTTACGCGGCGCGGGCGGCGGCGCGGAAGTGCTTGAGGCCGTAAAGGAGGAACAGGCCGGCTATGGGGGAAGCGATCGCGCCGACCACGGCGATCGAGCGGCCCACGGCCTCGTCGTAGCCGAAGACGCTGTCGATCACGAAGCCCACTGCGGTGGGGCCGGCGATAGCGGACAGGATATTCAGCGCCAGCATCCACACCGCCGACACCGTGGCCCGCAACTGGTTGGGCGCCACCAATTGCAGCGCCGCCGGGCCGCTGGCCACCGCGAAGCATCCGAAGAACGCGTACGGCACGAACAGCGCCAAGGTCCAGAACCCGCTTTGCAGCTGCGTGGTGATGAGGCACAGCGGAGTGAGCACGGCGGCGGCGATGATGCCGACAAGAAACGGCGCATCCACGCGCCCGCGACGCCTCATGAAATCGGTGAGCCAGCCCCCGGCGAACACCGCAGCCGGGGAACAGAAAAGAAGAATCCAGCCCAGCAGCCGGCCGGATTCCGAAGCGCTGTAGCCCAAGTTGCGGATCATGTGCGTGGGCCCCCACAGCAGCATATTGGCGATGGGCGCCGCGAGGATCGCGAATCCGCAGAAGTGCGCCAGGAACATGCGCCGGTGCGCGGAGAAAAACGCCAGCACCTTGGGCCACGGAATCCGCTGCTCCACCCCTTCCATCAGGCCCTGCCGGACCGGTTCGCGAATCGTGAGGGCCAGCAGGGCCACTAGGATGCCGGGAAGCCCAACGATCATGAACGCAAGCTGCCAAGGCTTGAACTGAGTAAGAAAGCCGGCCAGCCCTCCGGGAAGCCGCTCGAACGGAATCGCCGCCACTAGGTCGATGACCTGCGCGCCCACCAGAAAAGCGATGCCCGCCCCGATAAAGGCGGCGCACTGGAATACGCCCAGCGCAGTGCCGATCCGGTCCTTGGGAAAGTAGTCGCTGATCAGCGAGTAGGCGCAAGGCGATAGCGTTGCCTCTCCAACGCCCACGCCCACCCGAGCCAGCGCCAAGTGCCAGAAGTTGCGCGCCAGTCCGCACGCGGCCGTCATCAGGCTCCAGAGGAATATGCCGGCGGCCACGATCAGCCGCCGGCTGCCGCGGTCCGCCAGCCGCCCGATCGGCAGGCCCATCAGCGCGTAGAAGACCGCGAAGTACAGTCCGCCCAGCAGGCCGATCGCGAAGTTATCGATTTGCAGGTCCCGCATGATGGGCGGAACCAAAAGCGAAAGGATCAGCCGGTCCAGAAACGAGAAGATAAAGGCGATCATCAGCACGCCCACGGCGTACCAAGCCACCAAAGGAGAAGGTCGGCTACGACTCATGCGCGCCAGCCTGCTAGGATTTTTCGATACCCATGTCCGTTAGAGGGTCGCCGGTCGGCACCCCCAGCAACAGCTTGCCGGTGGGCGTCATCCCGGTGTCCCAGTTGAGGCCGCCATGGGTGGAGATCGTGCGCATGTCGCGGTAATGGCGCTGAACGGGATTGTTGCCGGTTTGCCCGGTCACGCCCATCATATTGGCCAGCCGGGTGATGGCGCTTAAGCAGAGCTTGGCCGCCATGGCCGGTTCCCGGCGGATTCTCAGGCGGTCGATTCCGCGAATTTTCTTGCCGGAACTGCCGGCCTCGTGCAGGAATCGCATCAGGCTGTCGATCATCAGATCGGCCACCCGCAGCTCCTCGTAGGATTCCGCAACCCGAATCTGCACCGGAACCTGCTCGACGACGTTCTCGCCGAACATCTGCCCCGTGCGTTCGCGGGTTTGCTCCAAATAGTGCTCCAGACCGCCGCGGGTTGTCCCTAGCATCGGCCCGCAGAGCAGCGTATAGAAAAGCTGGCCCAGTTCGGTGCGATAGATATAGCTCTTGTGCAGCTTTGCGCCCGGAGGTTCGGCGCCGGCCAGCTCCTCGGACAGCACGGTCCGGTATTCGGGCACGAACACATCCTTCACTAGGATATCCTTGCTGCCGGTGCCCTTGAGGCCTTCCGCGTGCCAAGTGTCAACGATCTCGTAATCCTCCGGCAGCAGCTGCGCCATGCGGAACTTCACCCGCGAACCCTCCGAGGACCGCCCCTGTATGTTGTAGCGTCCGCCCACCACCGCGCAGTCGGCATGGTCCACTCCGCTGGCGAAGCGCCACTGTCCGTTCAGAACAAAGCCGCCATCGACCGGCTCCATGGTTCCGCCGCCCGCAAAGGCGGTGGCGATGATGGTGTCCGGATGGCCCGGCCAGAATTCCTCCTGCGCGCGCGCCGGGAATCGCCCCAGCATCCAGGTATGGGACATCACCACGGATGACACCCAGGATGTGGAGCCGCAGCCGCGCCCGAGTTCGCGGGACACATCCACATGCGCGCCCCAATCCATCTCGAAGCCGCCGTAGCGCCGAGGCGTGAAAATCTTGTGGATTCCAGCCGCCTTCAGGTCCGCCACCGTTTCCTCGGGCAGAGTGCGCCGCTCGTCGGTGGCTTGGGCGCGCTCGCGGAGCACGGGCACCAGTTTGCGCGCCTCGCGCACCAGTTCCTCACGCGTCGGAATATAGCTGGGCTGCGCGCCGTCCGCCCGTATTTTCTTGGTTTGCGCCACGCTTAGGCCTCCTTGATGGACGATGCGGCCACTACGATCTCGCGCAGCGGCGCGAGGCGGCCAGTTTAACCCGCCTGTTCCGTTTTCCGCTGTCATACAATCCTGGGCCGGAGGATCAAGCATGAACACAAACAGCGAATCGATTGTTGCCCGGCGCCTTGCTGGCGCGCTTGCGGTGCTTTCCGCCGTCGTTGCCATGCAGTTCGCGGCTGCCGATGAGCACGCCGCCCAGGAAAGCGTGGCCGCCGCCGACAGCGCGAAGACGGTGCTGATCACCGGCTCCAACCGCGGCATAGGACTGGCCTTCGCGCGGCACTATGCCGGCGCCAGCGATGCCAACTGGCGGGTTATCGCCACCTGCCGCCGGCCCGGGCAGGCGGAGGCGCTGAAAGCCCTGGCCGCGGAGCGCGGGAATATTGAAATCGTGATGCTGGACGTGACCCGCGAGGATCACATACTCAGCCTGGTCGAGCGCTACGCCGGCCAGCCTATCGACCTGCTCATCAATAATGCGGCCATCCTCGGGCCTCCGCCCGACCAAAGCCTGGGCGGGTTGGATTATGGCCAGTTCGAGCAAACCATGGCGGTGAACGTTTACGCTCCGCTGCGGGTGTCGGAAGCGCTGGCGGACAATGTCGCCGCTGCGGGCGGCAAGATCGTGGCGCTCACCAGCGGGCTTGGATCGATGCAGCTGATGGGCCGGATGCGCGGCCTTTATTTCTATCGCATGAGCAAGTCCGCGCTCAACATGGGCTGGCGCGCCCTGCGCAGCGATTTGCAGCCGCGCGGCGTGACGGTTCTGCTGGTGGCGCCCGGGCAGGTCGATACCCGCATGCTGCGCGCATCCGGTTTTCGCGGCGAAGCGATGACAACCGACGATAGCGCGGCCGGCATGGCGAAAATCATCGCCGATGCCACCATTGAGGATCCCGGCCTGCCCATCAATGTGGACGGCTGGATCATCCCTTGGTAAGGAGACCGGGACATGCTCGGGGTTCGCGTCCAATCAAGGCGAGCGCGAGCAGGCATCTTCGTTGACCCGCAGGTATTCGTCGATGAACTTGTCTGTGTATTGCGACACAGCCGACAGAATAAATCCCGAATCTGAGCCGTGCGTTCCGGTGCCGTTCCAACCCCAAGTGATGGCGAACCCATGACGCTCTGACGCAGGGTCGTAAAGTACTTTTTTGTATTCGAAACTGATGTTGAAAGCAAGCTCTGTCATAGTGACATTGACATAAAGATACTGGGACTTGCCAGCATCGAACAGGCGCGCCGCTCTCAGTCTGCTACGCACAGTGGTCTCGATTGCTTCCTTCTTCAGCCCGATTTCGATCGCGGCATCGGGCAAGTCCTCGATTATGAGGTCCATTGGCGCGCAGTCATTCCAGAGTTCGAATCGTTCTAAGTCTAAGCTGATTACTTCTTCGGTCTCTGCGGCGGCGGCGATAAACAGCGCCGCTGCACCAATCAATAGACAGGCCAAGCGTTTCATGGCGATACAATAATACCTGGTTGCAGTCGGGACTGTTGATGAATACCCCATGCGATCGTCAAGCGATGCTATTCGCGATTTAGAGGGGAAGGGTCGGCAGTTGCATTGATTGGGCGGCGGCCAGCATTCTGCGGTCATAACTGGCCAGCCGCACTTTTTGTCGCTGCTCAATGAGATACTGGAGCGACGCAAGGTGCAATGCGTCCAGTGTGCGAATGGGATGCGGGAAAGGGTCCATGGCACGGGCCAGAATCGGCGGGGCAAGCTCCAGCAAGGCGATGCGGCCCACAAGATTGCGGGCGGCTTCCCCGTGGGAATCCGCCACCTTGCGCGCATGCAGGCGCGTCCATATCTCGTATTCAAGCAAGCGGCTGGACACCAGCGTTTCCCCCCAGAGTGAAGCGGGCGGTTGTCGGTCTTCCGCCAACAATTGCGCCAGCGCAACCGAGGTATCTACGTAAATCAACGGTTGTCTCGGTCCGCGTCGAGTTCCTGGAGAATTTCGCTCAAAGGGGCCACCGGATTCGATTCCGGCAGAGCGCCATCCGAGGACAGCAGGGGGGCGCGCAGCCAACCTTTGCGGACCGCATCGGCAAGAAAGGCATCGGCGAGATCAGGGCTTCTGGTCGGTCGAGGCGCCTTAAGTTCGGCCACAACGCGGTTACGGTGCGTGACCAGAATGGTTTCACCGGAAGCCGCCAACCGCACGTATTCGCTCAAGCGGTTATTGAGTGTCTTAATGCCGACCGACAGCATCATTTGAAAGTAGCTTCCAGTAGCTACTTTGTCAAGCGAAAATCACGTTGTGTCAACGCAAAGCACAAATGTCCCCTTTCTTGCAATGTCTGGAGGGGCGATGATCAGCCTTGCCAGCGATGTGATCACCCTTGGAAGGCAGAGCCAGCTAGGGCCAATTGACCCGCAACTTCTGGTTGGCAATCAATGGCGCTCGGCGAGAGCCATTCAAGAAGCGTTTATGCAGGCCAAGACGGACATTGAGAAGAACACCAATCTGGCCCACTTGTGGGCTCCGATGTGGGTGAGGGCAGTCGAACGCGACATGGCCGCCGGCGGCGCGCTTCCGGGCTTTTACGCTTCCTCTCCAAGCGCGATGGTTCCGAGATGAAGGCTGTCCTCGCCCAGATCGAAGGCCGTCGCGGCGCTGCCGGAAGACTCCGAACTTACTGCCAGCTGGTACGGGCCGCTGTTTTTTTCCAGCTGGTCGATGCGGAAATCGCCGAACAGGTCGGTTTTGGCGCGCGCCACCTCATTGCCGTTGCGGCTTAGGACCACTTCGGCGTTGGCGGCGCATTCCTCCACGCCGTCCACATGCTCCACAACCGAGCCGGCCACGAAGCAGTGCGTGATCAGGTGCATGTTCTTGTAATGCACACGCGGCTTTAAGCCGAGCTCCGGCTTGAGCGTTTGCAGGCCTTCCTCCTCGCTGATCCGCCGCATTTCGGCATCCTCCACCTTGAGCGAGCGGAACACATCAGTGGGGCAGGCCTGCTCAATGCGGGTTTTCTTCCAGCCCTCGTCGAGCAGGTGCGCGTCGAAGAACCAAGCCTGCGGCACCTGCTCCTCCTCGTTCCAGAAAATCGCGCCGTACGGGCAGGCATCCACAATATCCTTTTGGCCCTTCGATTTCTTCGGATCGATAATCACGATGCCGTCGGCGCGCTTTTTGATGGCGCCGTTGCTCGCAGCCTTCATGCAGGGCGCGTCGTCGCAATGGTTGCACATCACCGGCATGAAATGCGCCGCAACGACCGGCCACTGGCCGCGCTCGTGGCGCTTCACATCGACCCAGCTATGCCCGCTTTCCGGCTGCGGGGCCGAATAGCCGGGAAACTCGTTGCCGATATGCTCGTCCTTGGTGGCCAAAAAGCAGTTGCGGCAGTTATCGCAGCGCGCGATATCCACCACCATGTTCCATTTCTTCGCCATTACGCCGCCTCCGACCGCTGCCAAGTGTCCACGCCGGTCCATTTCTCGAACTGGATAAGCGACGTGTTGGGGGCCATGCCGCTGGCCTGCTCGGTAATGGTCTTCTTTGGATTGAGCATGTTCACGCAGCCGCCCAGATCGGTGGAATTGCCGGGCTCGCCGGCCGGCCGGTACTGGGCGGATCCGGTGCAGGCGCTCACCACGCCGGACCGCAGCCGGTCGGTCAGCTGGGCCGCGCACACCACCGAGCCGCGGTGGTTCCAGAGGCGGATAAGGTCGTCGTCCTTCACCCCTCGCGCTTCCGCGTCCTTGCGATTGACGCGCGCCACCAGATAGGCGTGGCCGTTCACCCTCACCCGGTGCTCGCGGATATCCTGGAGCGTGCAGCCCTCGTCGTCGCCCATGATATGGAACGGGTAGCGCGTGTGCGGCGTGAGCAGTTGCAGCGGAAAGTCCGCCAGGTCCGGATCCGCCTCGGCGTTCTCGTAGCTCTTCTGGTAATGGTTGAGCGGCGGGCGCGCCGGATCGTCGATCTGGCTCAAGGTCTCGGGCAGGAACTCGAATTTGCCGGAAGTGGTTTGCAGCCCCTCGCCGAACTCGCCCACGTAGTCCGCCGGCAGCGGATAGGGCTCGGGCGTGTCCTTTTTGCGGCCCTCGTAGTACCAGCGGCTAGCGGTGGGCGCGCGGGCGTTTTCCGGGTCGGCGGGCACCACGAAATAGCCCTTCTTGAGGAATTTCTTCCAAGTGGTGTGCTTGGCCAGGTCGGACGAATCGAACACCCGCTTGCACCAGTCCAGCTCGGTATTGCCGCCTTCGGAATACATCGCGCCCAGCCCCAGCCGTTCGGCCACGGCCAGGAAGATATCGTAGTCGGATTTCGATTCGCCCAGCGGCTCGATGCACTTGTGCTGCAACGACACCACGCGGTGGTTGACCATCGAGAACATGTGATGCACGTAGCCCGCGCCCACATTGTAGTACTCGCCGATATCCCAGCGCTCGAACACGGTGCAGGCGGGCAGGATCACGTCCGCGAACGGCGTTTCGCCTTCCCACCAGATCGACTGGTTGACCACGAACGGCAGATTCTCCGACTGGTACATCTTCACCCAGCGGTTGGAATCCACCATGGTGCCGAAATTGGGGCTGCCGTACTTGTACATCATCTGTATCTTCGCGTGGCCGGGCGCCGGGTAGCCGTAGCGCAGGAATTGGCCGCGCACCGAGGAAACATCGGTGAGATAGCCTGCGGCGCGGCCCTCCATGATCGCCTCCGGCAGGCGGATCTTGGGAATATTCTGGCGCGACGAGTTCATCGTCACCACATGCGGCATGCGCTGGTAGTTGTTGGCCGCGTTGGCGCTATAGGCAAGCTCGCCCGACATGCTGCCCTCGGCGTAGCCGGGAAAGTAGAAGGAGAAGTCCAGCGGGGCGCCGAACTGGAGGTTGCCGAAGTTCACGCCCGCCCGGCCGAAGCCCTGCATCGCGCCCAATATGGTCATCATCCGCGCCCACTGAACGCCCATGGGACCGCGGCCGGCGCCGCCTAAGCCGCAACCCCAGCCGCCGGCGCCCAGATAGGTTTTCTTGCGCCCCCATTGGCGCGCCAGCGCCCGCGCTTCGCGCGCCGGCACCCGCGTTTCTGCCTCCTGCCATTCGGGCGTCTTCGGCGTGCCGTCGGTTTCGCCGAGGATATAGGCCTTCCATTCGCCGAAGCCTGTGGTGCGCTTTTCAATAAATTCCTTGTCGTAGAGGTCTTCGGTGATCCACACGTAGCACAGCGCCTGGGCGAGGGCCGAATCGGTGCCGGGCTTGGGCGATATCCACTTGCCGCCCAAATGCGCCGCGGTGTGATTGAGGAACGGGTCGATATGCACCATGGGGATGCCCAGCTCCTTGGCCCACTCGCGCCGTATGGTGCCCTCGTAGCCGTAGCTGGCATCCGGATCGCTCGACCAGAACACCATCAGCTCCGCATCCTTGAGGCAGTCCTCCACAGTGCCGTAGAACTCCGGCGTGCCCAGCCGCAGGCTGTTGCCCCAGTGGTGCATGGCGCCCCAGTACCAGCCCTCCCAGCTATCGGGATTATTGTGCAGCTTGGAGCAGCCGATGAGGTTCCAGAAGCGGTTGAAGGCGCTTAAGTAATGCCCTAGGTTGCCCCACTGGTGGTGCGAGCCGTGCGTAACCAGCACCGCGCCCGGGCCATGCGCCTTGGAGCGCTTGATTTCGCTAACCACGATATCCAGCGCCTCGTCCCAGCTGATGCGCACGAATTCCGATTTGCCGCGGTTTTGGATATTGCGCTCGCCATTGGGATCGAAGTCAACGCGCTTCATGGGATGGAGGATCCGGTTCTTGGAATAGACCATGGATTTCTGGCACAGCCCGTGGGCGGCCAGGGTGGTGTGCCGCGGCGGCGTGAATTCCTTGCCGCGCGCCTTGATGGTCCACGACGGCGCGTCCTCGTCGTCGAACTCCACGGGAGTGATCCGCAGGATCTTGCCGTCTTTCACGTAGACGAAAACCGGCCCGCCGTTGGTGCCGTTGGTGTAGCGCACCACGCCGTTGCCCACCGGCGTGCCGCCCTTCCAGCGCACCCGCTGCATTTCGTTGAGCGTGGTCATAAACCATACCGCCAGCTCGTCGGAGCCTTCCACCAGCAGCTTGAAGTTCTTGGCGGCATCGATCCTCACCAGCTGGTCGAAGGGCGGCGTGAGGAATTCCTCGGCAATGGCCTTGTTCTTGAAGATAACTGAGAAATCGGGCTTTTCGTGAATCCCTTTGCGGGAGCGGACCTTGCCGTTTTCGATCTGCACCCAGCGGCCTTCCGAGTTGTCCTGCAACTTGAACTGGGCAATGAGGTTCCTTTCCTTGAGCCGGTCTCTGAACTTGGGATACAAGCGCGCCACCAACCGCAACGCTTGCACCATGCCGAAGAGAATGATCGAAAATCGCATGTGGAACCCCCGGACGCGGAAACTTGGAAACAACGCAGCAAGTCACCGGATGATAGCAACCTTGACCTTTGCCGTCACCTGAACGTCATGCCGGGTGGCTAGCGGCCGCCCAGTCAGATATGATGCTTGCCATTACCGAACGGGCTTGGGCGCTTTGCGTCCTTTACACGCTTTTTATGACCGCGCAACTGATTGATGGCAAGGCCATTGCGGCGGAAGTCCGCGAACAAATCCGGCTAACGGTTAAGGAGCGGCTAGCGGCGGGTTTGCGGGCGCCGGCGCTGGCCACCGTGCTGATCGGAGACGAGCCCGCCTCGCAGATTTACGTCCGCAACAAGCGGCGCGCCTGCGCGGTGGCGGGCATCCGGTCGATCGACCACAATCTGCCGGCGGCCACGACCGAGTCGGAGCTGCTGGCGCTCATTGATGCCTGCAACCGCAATGAAGCGATCGACGGGATCCTGGTTCAGCTTCCCCTGCCCGGCCATATCGATCCCGCAAAGATTGTTAGCGCCATCCATCCCGATAAGGATGTGGACGGCTTTCATCCGCTGACCTTCGGCCTGCTGGCGCTGCGCACCCCCCGTCTCAGGCCCTGCACGTCGGCGGGCGTTATGCGCATGCTGGAAAGCATAGGCGTGGATCCCAAGGGCAAGCACTGCGTGGTGCTGGGCGCCTCCAACTTGGTGGGGCGGCCGCTGGTGCTGGAATTCCTTCTGTGCGGAGCCACCGTGACCGTATGCCACCGCTTTACCGCCAATCTCGAAGAGCACGTGCGGCAGGCGGAGATCCTGACTAGCGCCGTGGGCCAGCCGGGGCTGGTGCGTGGCGAATGGATCCGGCCGGGGGCCGTGGTGCTGGACATCGGCATTACGCGCATGAGCGACGGCAAGCTCCGCGGCGACGTTGAATTCGATCAGGCCCGCCAGCGCGCCAGCTGGATCGCGCCCGTTCCGGGCGGCGTGGGCCCCATGACCGTGGCCATGCTGTTGCAGAATACGCTGGATGCCGCCCAGTCACAAACCTAAGGAGTTCCCGAATGAGGCGAGTTAATTCATTGGTTGCAAGCGCCGCCCTGTGTTTTGCGTCGCTTGCCGCATTTGGCGCCCTGGCTCAGGAGCCGGCCGGGAACGAGCAGGCGATGGAGCCTTTCCCCCGGGTTCGCATTGAAACCACCGCAGGCGCCTTCACGCTGGAGTTGTTCGCCCTCGAGGCGCCGCTCACGGTCACGCAGTTCCTCCGGCTGGCGGCAAGCCGCTTCTACGAGGGCGCCATCTTCCATCGCGTGGTCAAGGATTTCGTTATTCAGGGCGGCGGTTTTTCCGTGGATTTCCAGGAACGCGCGGTGGAGCAGGCGCTGCCCAATGAATCGGGCAACGGGCGTTCGAATGTGCGCGGCGCCATCGCCATGGCCCGCACCGGCGACCCGCATTCCGCCAAGAACCAGTTCTATATCAACCTCAGCGATAACGTTGCGCTGGATCCCAGGCCCGGGCGCTGGGGATACGCGGTTTTCGGGCAGGTGGTTGGCGGCATGGATGTGGTGGACGATATCGGCAACCGCGCCACGGGGCCGGGGGGGCGCTTCGACCGCGACGTGCCCGCGGCGCCGGTGATCATCGAACGGGTGCTGCGCGTGAATCAATGAGCGTTCTGTTCATGTCCGATCTGCATCTCGATGCGGATCGGCCCGAAGCAACCCGCGCCTTTCACCGCTTTCTCAAACAACGCGCCGCCGGCGCCGAGGCGCTCTATGTGCTGGGCGACCTGTTCGAGGCCTGGGTGGGCGATGACGACGACAGCGCGCTGGCGCAGGAGGTCGTTGAGGCGCTGGCGCGGTTGACGGCGGGCGGCACGGCCGTCTTTTTCGCCCGCGGGAACCGGGATTTTCTCGCGGGCGACGATTTCGCCCGGCGCAGCGGGGCCGTGCTGCTGGAGGATGCCAGCGTTGTCGCGATCGGCGGCGAGCGGGTATTGCTGATGCATGGCGACAGTCTCTGCACCGACGACCACGATTACCAGCAATTCCGCGCCATGGTGCGCGATCCGAAGTGGCAGGCTCAGTTCCTGGCCCTGCCGCTGGCGGCGCGGCGCGCGCTGGCCGCGCAGGCGCGCGACGCCAGCCGCCTTTCAACCAGCGGCAAGCCCATGGAGATCATGGACGTGAACGCATCAGCCGTGGCCGAAGCCATGCGCTTTTACGGCGTGCGGCGCTTGATCCATGGACACACCCACCGCCCGGCGGTGCATGAATTCGAACTCGACGGCGCGCCCGCCGTGCGAACCGTCTTAGGCGACTGGTTCCGCCGCGGCTGGGCGCTGGAATGCGACAGCCAAGGCTCGCGCCTAACCGCCTTCGACCTCTAGCCCGCGAGGGCGGCCCGCTCCAGCAAGGCGATACGGCCCGCTAAGGTTGCGGGCGGCTTTTCCCGATAGCCTGCGTGTTTTTCAGAAAGGGCGGGATACGGCTAGGAACAGCGTGTTTTCCGGGTGTGCGCCGGCGCGATGGCCGGGCTGGAGCGAGTGCCAGAACTCCGCTCGTAGATGCCATGCAGGCGCGCTGCTCGCGCCGGAGCGCGAAGCGGTTTCATAGCCCAGCGTCATATCGAGCTGGCGGCCTGAGGGCTCTGCGGCAAGCCATGCCGTTTCCCGCACCACAGCGCCCGCCCGGGTTCTGCCCGCAGGGTAGTCCAGCTCCACCGCTCCCGATTCATTCCTGAGCGGCTGCGATACCGTCAGCCAGAGGCGCCCGGCATGGTCGGGCGCTTTTCTTTTCCAGTGAATTCCCGCGCTGTAGGCGCTGCTCAGCACGTGCCGAGCTCTTCGCAGCAGGCCATGATTGACCTCGGCGGAGGTATATCCGCCTTGCGCCGCGGCCATGAGGCGCAGCCCGCCCCGGAGTTCCCGCTCCGCGACCAGGCGTGTAAACCAGGTGTTCCCCGCCAACCGGCCGTAAGCGCCGCTGGCGCCCGCTCCGAGGAGGCGCTCCGATTCCCGCAGCACACCTAATTCCGCTGAGACGCGACCGTGAGCGCCGCTCGCGTCTAGGTTCAGGAACGCGCCGTGGGTCCGTCCGGGCGCGGCCAGGCGCTCGCCTAGCGTGATGCCGGCATTCTGCACGAAGAAACCGCCTCGCAAGCGGCTGCGCCCGCCCGCCGGGAAAAAATCTCGCGCCATGCCCACGCCGCGGGCGCCGAGCGCGATCCAGGCATTTTGAATGCCCGCCGACCGGTCGGGCGCCGACCGGGCGCTTCCGTTCGGAGAGAGCGCGGCGGTCAGGTTCCGCGCGGACGACAGGATCCATCCGCCGACCATCGCGATGGATTCCGGCGTGGTTTTCGAGGCACGATCGAGGAATCCGGCGAAGCGGCGGTCCGCGCGCGCGCCGCCGTCCATCGCCCAAGGCGCATGAAAAGCCTCCATCGGGATGAAGAAAGGCGCATTCAGGCGGTCGAATACCGCCAGTTCCCGTCCGGCGAGGCCTCGCTCAAGGGCATCGCCCCAGGCCGGTCCTGCCGCTATCGCCGTGCGTCGCAGAGCCACGGCCGGACCGTCCAGACTGCGGCCGAGCGAGGCGCGCGCAGGGCCGATGGGCCGCGTGGCCTTCTCCACATCCAACAAGCCCTGTCCGTAAATATCCCGATCCGCATAAATCCCGGATTTGTCCGCCGCCGCCAACAGCCGGCTGACCATTTCGGTGGAGCCCAGTTGCCCGCGGAAGGCCTCTTCCATCAGCGCCAGCGCGCCAGCCACTTGGGGCGCGGCTAGCGAGGTCCCTCTCCAGTTTCCGTAACCGTCGGTATTGGCGAACGGCCCGGAAATGCCGGAGCCCGGCGCCGCCATGCAGTAATCCGCCGCCACTCCGCATCGATTGGAGTAATTCGCGATCATGCCGTCCCGGCCGGTGGCCGCCACCGAAATGAAGTGGCCTTCAAGCTCCGGGAAATAATGCGGGGTGGCTGCGGTCAGGTTCGGCGAAGAAGCGTCGGCCGGATTTCCCCGGGCATCCCTTCTGCCGTTGGAGTTGCCCGCCGCCCACACCATGATGATCTTGTCCGCGTCCGGCGTGCCGGCCTGGATCAGGCTGTTAACGGTGCGTCCGAAAGCCGCCCGGTACTGGGCCGCCGTGTAGGCGGTCACCACGCCTTCATAGCCGAAGCTGTGATTGATGATTCGGGTTGCGCTGCCGATTCTGCGGTACAGCCCTTGGCTTTGCTCGTCCAAGCTGCGGAAGGAAGTCGGATTGCCGAGGTCCACGGGCCGGTAGTCGGGCGGCGCGGTTCCCAGCTGAATGCCTAGGGCCAGCAGTTCCGCCTCGTAGGCCACGCCATGCATGGGGCCGCCGTTCCTGGCGGCGGCGATGACGCCGCCCACTGCGGTTCCGTGCGAATCGGTGTCGCGAATGGCGCTGAAAGAGCAGGTTCCGTTGGGACAGCTCCGGGAAGCCACGCCGGAGCGGGGGTGGAGCTTCCCGGCCAGCGCGCGGTGGCCGGGATCGACGCCCGTGTCGATGATTCCCACCGTCACGCCTTGGCCGGTGTAGCCGCGGGCATAGGCATAGTCCGCTCCGATCTCGGCCAGGCTCCACTGGTTGGCGAATTCGGTTGAGCCGATGAAGGCGCTGCGTTCGCTTTCCTCGGCCGGAGTCAGGCCCGGATCGTTGGGGAAATTCAAGGGATCCTGCCCCTCGGGCCGGGGCGCGACAACGATCTGGGCGGGAGGAGGCGGGGTTGACTGGATTCCGCCGCTGCCGCCGCAAGCAGCCGCCACCATAGCCGGCAGCAGCACAAATACCGTTGAGATGTTGCGCCTCATCTTGAGCCGTTTCCCGCACACACCCCTTCTACTCTCGGACTATGATTAGCCGCCAAGTATATTCAATCGGCCTTGCGGGCCGGCCTGCGGGAGGCAACATGCTGATGCACAATCGGATCGATCAAATTGCCGCTTCGGCGTTCGGATTCAAGCGCCCAAGGCTTTGCTTGGCGCCGGCTGCCGCGCTGGCCTGCCTTGTTGCGCTGGCGGGCCCGGCTGATGCGGCGCCCGAGGCCTACAAGACGGAATGGGGCCCGCACGGCGTGCAGGTGATCGATAATCACCGGCTGCCCGCCGATCCCGGCCAGCGCCGCCTGCGCGCCCGCATCGCCTATCCCGATGGCGCCGGGCCGTTTCCGCTGGTGGTGTATTCGCATGGCTTCAATTGCTATCGGGAAAGCTATTCCGGGCTGACCGATCATTGGGCATCGCACGGCTACGTGGTGGTGCTGCCGGAACATCCCGATTGTCCAACCGCCGAGGCCAAAATGACGCCCGAGGATATCCGCAACCTGGTCTATATTCGTATTTCCGACGTGGGCCGCGTGCTTGATGCGTTGTTTGCGCCGGATCAGGAAATACCGGGCTTGAGCGACCGCATCGACTGGAAACGCAAGGCGGTGGCGGGGCATTCCTTCGGCGGAATGGTCGCGCAAATTACATGGGGGCAGCCGCTCAAGGATCTGCACAGCACCGACAATGTCAGCTATGCGCTTGGCTTCGACGCGGCCGTCGTGATGAGCGGGGTGGGCCAAATGCCGCAGATGGCCGATGGCTCATTCAACCAAATCCGCGGGCCGGTCATGGTGACGGGCGGCACCTTGGACCTAGGCAATATTGGCGGGCCGACCATTTACCCGTGGGAGTGGCGCATGGCGCCCTACTTGCTAAGCCCTGCGGGCCGGAAGTACTCGGTCGTTCTGGAGGAGGGCGACCACTACTTGGGCGGGCTGATCTGCCGGGAAGACCGGGGCGGACCCGACAATAAGGGCGGCGCGCATGATGCCGAGGGCCTTGCGATTCTCGCCGGCGCAACGACCGCCTTCCTGGACGCCTGGCTCAAGAAGGATGCCGCCGCCCGAAGTTTCCTCGACGCATTCGATCAGCATGCCGAACTGACCGCCGGCCGCGCCCGCTTCGCCCGGAAGTAGAGACTTGTTTGTGCTGCTCCCTGGTCTTGTTCTTATCTCCGCTTCGTGCTTATCCTCGCCCTGCGTCTATCCCCGCCTCGCGGGAGACGCATGAACCCATCCATGGGGCTTGTTGGCGGGAAAGCGTTATTGGTAGTGGTCAGGTGTGGCCGAGGGCTTGGCTGTCGCGCCAGGCTTGGATCATGCTGGTTTGCAGGAGGAAGGCGTGGGCGCGTTCCGGGTCGGCGGCGGTTCGCATGAATTCCGCTTGGCGCTTGCGTTGCGAGTCCGGGTCCAGCGCCTCCATGCGCTTCTTGTTACGGATCGTCTGCTTCTGGATGAATTCGGTCGCGATGCTGCGCCGCTGCTGATCGTATAGGTCCAGCATATCCTCGCTGGCGCCCTCTTGCAGGATCGCGATCAGTTTCTCCGCCAGCACGATGGCATCTTGGATCCCGCCGTTCATTCCCATGCCGCCCAGCGGATTATTGATATGCGCCGCATCGCCGGCAAGCGCGATATTGCCCACGCGATAGGTTTCCGCCACGCGCTGATGCACCCAGTACAGCGTGCGGTGCGCCACCTCGTAGGGTTCGTCGCGCGGCACCAGCGCGTTGAGCCGCTGCTGGGCGTATTCCGGCGCTAGGAACTTTTCGTCCGGCTCGCCCGGAACCGTTGGCAGCAGCACCCGCCATAAATCGGTGGTGCGCAGCAGCACGCACCATTCCTCGGAATCCGCCACGTAGTTGACATTGCTCAGGTTTTCCATGTGCGCCGCGAAATCGAAAGGCGTGCTCAGCACCAGGAATTTCTCGGGATAGGTAAAACCCACGTAGCGCATCGTCAGGCTCTTGCGCACGGTGCTGTTGGCGCCGTCGGCGCCGATCAGGTAGCGGCCCGTGTACAGCTCCTCCTTCTCGCCGGTGAAACAGAGCATCCGAACGCCGTCGCCGTCCTGGCGCGCGCCGATCACTTCCCGGCCGAAGAGCACTTTGGCGTTGGGGTAGTCATCGAGCATTTCGCACACCACCTGGGTGAGCTTGTACTGCTCGCATTGCAGGCGGTAAGGATGCCCGGTGTCGTTGGCCAGAATCCCCAGATCGAAAACCGCGGCCTCCCCGGTGGCGCGGTCGCGATACTGGTAATCCCGCGTGATCAGGCCCAGCGGGATCAGCCGGCGGGTCAGATCCAGCTCGTCCAGCAGGTCCAGGGTGGGAGGATGAAAGGTGGAGGCGCGCAATTCCAGCGGCAGCGTGCCGCCGCCCTCCGCCAGGATCACGGAAACGCCGGCCCGCGCCAGCGCCAGCGCCGCCGTGCAGCCCACAGGCCCGGCCCCGGCGATCAGCACTTCCGCGTTTTGATCCGGCATGGCGGGCGTATCTTAACCTTCGCGCCCTTGAAGGCATAATGCCCCCTGATTCTGGCCGGGTTCCGGTTTATGTTCATTATTTTCGCGCTGGTGCTGCTGGGCGCCATGGGCTTCAGCATCGTGCTGCCGTCCATCATGTTCGTTGCCGAGGATTTCGGCGGCGGGGCGGCGATGGCGGGATGGATCGTGGCCAGCTATGCGATCGGACAACTGATCGCCACGCCCATCTGGGGACGGCTCAGCGACCGTTACGGACGCAGGCTGATTCTGGCCGTTTGCTCGGCCTTCAGCATGATCGCTTTTCTCGGCCTGGCCTTTGCCTACGATGCGCTCACGCTGTTTCTGTCGCGTCTGGTTGGCGGGTTGGCGGGCGGCCTGTTTTCGGTGAGCCAGGCGTGGGTGGCCGACAGCACCACGCCGAAGAACCGCGCCCGGGGCATGGGCATCATGGGCGCGGGCATCAGCCTCGGTTTCATTCTGGGGCCGTTTGTGGGAGGGATGCTGGGAGGAGGCAGCGTGGACACGGCCAGCCTCTTGCGGCCGGGCCTCTTAGGAGCGGCGCTGGCCGGTGTCCTGCTGGTTGTGATTCTCCTGTTCATGCGCGAGAGCCTGCCTCCGGAAAAGCGCATGGCGGCGCAGCCCTTCAGCTCGGATTTGCGCCAGTGGGGCGAGGTGAGCAGGCGCCCGGAAGTATCGCGCCTGCTGGTGGTCGGGCTGCTGTGGATGACCGCCGCGGGGATGTTCGAGGTGATGATGCCCTTATGGGTGGGCGACCAGCTCGGATGGGGGCCTCGTCATGTGGGCGCCCAGTTCCTCTATCTGGGCCTGCTGGTGGCCTTGGTGCAGGGCTTTCTTGTTGGGCGCGTGTCCGGTCGTTTCGGCGAAGTTCCCGTGGTTGCCGCCGGGATTATTCTCTACGCCGCGGGCCTTATGGTGCTGGCCAATTTAGGCACGGTGCCGGCCAGCGGCTATATCTCCGGGGCTGCCCAGGGCGAGGCGGGCACGTTGCCGATGTCGGCGGTGCTGGCCGACCTGTTCGGCCATCCCTGGCTGCTTTTGGGCCTGGGCGTGCTGGCTGGCGGCAACGCCCTGCTGGTGCCGAGCATCAGCAGCCTGGTCTCGAAGTACGCATCCGTTTCCGAGCGCGGCACGGTGCTGGGACTGTTTCAGTCGTCGCAGTGGGGGGGCCGAACCATAGCCCCTCCGATCGGCGGCTTCCTGTTCCAGGAGCAGGGCGCCAACGCCCCCCTTTATGGTTCCGTGCTGGTTCTGTTCCCATGCCTTTTGGGACTGCTGCTATGGTTTGGCGGCTCGCGCGCGCAGCCGCGCAAGGAGGTTGAGACATGAATAATGAACCGCTCATCGTAAGCCGGCATTTCGTGAGCATCCGGGGGAAATACGGCCACCGCCAGGTCCACTACCGCCGCGCCGGCGATGGTCCCTGCTTGGTGCTGCTGCATCAGTCGCCCCAGTCCTCGCTGGAATACGTGGGGTTGATGAGGGACTGGGGCCGGCATTTCACCGTTATCGCTCCCGACACGCCGGGCTACGGCTCCTCGGACCCGATCGGGGGAGACGGGCTCGCCATGGCCGATTTCGCCGACTGCGTGGCCGAGTTCATCCGCGCGCTGGGCATCAGAAAGACCGGCCTTTACGGTTTCCATACCGGCGCCGCCATGGCGGTGGAAACAGCCGCCCGCCACCCGGACCTGATCACCGCGGTGGCCGTGAACGGCTACGGCGCATTCAACGAGGAGGAGCAGGCCGAGCTTCTGAAGAACTATCTGCCCGCCTTCGTGCCCGCCTTCGACGGCTCGCATCTGGCTTGGCTGTGGACGCGGCTGCGCCAGCAATTGATGTTCTTTCCCTGGTACGACCTGCGCGCCTCCACGCGCATGAAATACGACCTGCCCCCGCCCGAGGGCCTGCAAGAGCAAGTGCTGGAATTCCTCCGCGCCGGCGACCATTACAGGACGGCCTATGCCTGCGCCTTCACGCATGACGGCGGCGAGGCGGTTGCCCAGCTCGCCGTGCCGGGCCTCGTGACGGCCTGGGTGGGAGACGTGCTCGCCTCGCAGCTGGAGCGCCTGCCGCCGCCGCCGGAAGGCGTGGCGGTTTATTCCTGTCCCACGCGGCAGTCGGCGCTGGACAACTGCTTCGAGCTGCTTTCCGCGAATCCGGCGCCGGTGCCGCCGGCATCGCCGCCGGCGCAAGCGCTGGAAGGGCGCTTGTGGAGCGAGATGGTTGCGATTGCCGGCGGACAGGTGCGCGTTTACCGCAACACGGACGCGGACGGGACCACGGTGGTGGTGCAGCACGATGCCGCGGGATCGGGCCGAACGGTGCAGGAGCTTGCCGAATCCCTGATCGGCAGCCATCCCGTGCTGGCCGTGGAGCTGCCGGGACACGGCGATTCCGACAACACTATCGGCGAAGGCGACGTGAGCGTGGCCGACTACCGCGAAGCCCTGTTGCAGGTGCTGGATGCCCTGGGCCTCGATTCAGTCGCCGGCTACGGCGTCTGGGGCGGCGGCTCGGTGCTGCTGGACCTGGCGATCGCCCATCCGGGGCGGGTGCGGCGCCTAGTGGTGACCGGGCTGATCGACCACCCGCCGGAGGAGCAGTCCGACCTGCTCGCCAATTACACGCCGGAAATCAAGCCGCTGTGGCATGGCGGACACCTGCTCGAGGCTTGGCACATGATGCGCGATCAGGGCGTTTATTTTCCTTGGTATTCGCGCAAGGCCGCCACGCAACTGAAGGGCGAGCCGTACCTGGATGCGGACATGGTGCATCGCCGCGTGGTGGAAGTGCTTCGGGCGCCGGTCATGTGGCGCAAGGCCTACCACGCGCATTTCCGCTACCGCACCGGCCGGCGCCTGGCCGATACGGCGATTCCGGTGCTGCTGGCCACTGCCGAATGGGATATGGCCCGCGAATTGAGCGAGCGCCTGGCGGGCGAGCACGCGCACTGCGAGGCCCTGTTGCTGCCGGACAACCCGGCGCAGTGGGGCGCGGCTGTCACTCCATTCCTGAGAGGATGAAACCAATGAATACCGAATCGACGCTTAAACCCTTCGCTCCCGGCGATGTGTTCGCGGGGGCCACGCTGCTCAACGACCCGGAAGACGATCATGCGGGCCGCGGCCGCATCATCCAGTACGATGCCGGCCTGAAAGAGAAAGGGGTGCTGTGGATCGATGACAGCACCCACTTGGTGGGCGGCCTTAAGTTCGATTCCAGCGGGGTGCTTTGGGCCTTCGACAGCAACGCCCACCTAGTGATCCGGGTCGATTCCAACGGCCGGCGGCTGCCGCGCCGGGATTTCGCCGCGCGCTCCTTCTCCAACGTGAATTTCGGGCTGCAAGGGCAGGTGTACTTGGCCGAGCACATGGTGGGATCGGAAATCCGGCTGCCGCTTCAAACTGTTCTTAAGAAAATGCCGGGCAGCGACAGGCTGGGCGACGGCCATGTGTTCGAGTACAACGCCAACGGCGATTTAGTGGCCGAGCACGCCACCGAAACCCACGGCGGGATGGGCGGCTTTTTGGGAGTTACGCATTCAACGCTGGCGCCCGACGGCAAAACCTTGGTTTACACCTCCGAGACGGGCAAGCGCATCATGCGCTTTGATCTCGCGGCCTCGCGGCAGGGGGAAGACGTGCTGGCCTTGCCCGAGGAAGATCGCCGCGCCATGTGCTTTGCGGTGGGATACGCCCGCGACGGCGCGCTGCTGCACCTTTGCGGAAACGCCATTGATATTTTGAGCGATCAAGGCGAGCTGCTTCGCAAGGTGCCGCTTCCGGGCTTCGGCTGGGCCACGCTGTGCGTGTCGGCGGATGGCGAGCATGTGCTGGCCGGCAATTTCTTTACCGGCGATTGTTCGCGCGTGAACCTTGAAACCGGCGCGGTCGCCGCAACCGTGAACGTGGGCGTGGAGCGCTCGCTGGCCGGCATCGCGGAATTCCCCGGCGATTAGAAACGGCGGCGCTTCGGGTTCCTAGGAGCCAGGGTGTTGTTTCGTGATTGGGGTTGATGACAGGCTGGTCACGGCGGCCACGATGAAGTGGGTGCGGGTGGGCCTGATTGCCGGCATCCTCACGATGCCCATGACCATCCTGCTCTATTACGTGCTGGGGCTGGCGGTGGATGCCGCCTGGGAGGGCGCCAACCTGGTGCGCCAGTGGTTCGCGTTGCTTGCGGGCCTGGCGCTGCTGAAAGCCGCGCTCGCCTGGGTGTTTCGCACGGGGCAGTTCCGGGCGTCCAGCGAGGCCAAGCTGAATGTGCGCGACCGCATCCACAGGAAAGTGGCGGAGCTGGGCCCGGGCCTGCTCGGAAAGCGCCGCACCGGGGAAATCACAAATATCGCCACCGATGGCGTTGAGTACCTCGACTACTACTTCAGCGTTTATTTCGTGCAGATATGGGTGGCGATCGCGATACCGTTCATGTTGTGCGCGGCGATTTTCTGGATCGACTGGGTGGTGGGCCTGTGGATGCTGGCCGGCGTTCCGCTCACGCCGCTGTTCGTGGGATCGTCGGCGCGCGGCTTTAGGCGCATCAGCGCCCGGAACGAGGAGGTGAAGAACCGCAACAGCTCGCAGTATCTGGACTCGATCCAGGGCATGGCCACGCTCAAGATGTTCAATCAGGACGGAGTGCGCGGCGAGGCGATGGAAGCCGGCAACGAGGCGCAGCGCCGCGCCACCATGAAGCTGCTGGCGGTTGCCCAGTCGCAGTTTATTTTTCTGGAGCTGGGGTTTGCGCTGTTCTCCACGGCGGTGGCCATGGCGGTGGCTTTGTACCGTTATTCCGGCGGCCATATCACGCCCGGCGAAGCGGTTGCGGTGGTGCTCATCAGCTTGGAGTTCAGCCGCACTCTGCTGCTGATCGGCGAGTTCTTCTTTGCCGGGGCGCTGGGCCGGGAGGTGGCGCGCAAGGTGCGGGAATTTCTGGACGAGGTTCCGCTGGCGCGCAACCCGGGCAAGCAGGCGCCGAGGCGCTTGTCAGGCAAGGCGCCGCGCGTGATTCTTAAGGACGTTGCCTTTACCTATCCCGGCGCGGACCGGCCAGCGGTGCGCGATTTCACCATGGAACTGAATCCGGGAGAGACGGTGGCCCTGGTGGGCCGCAGCGGTTCCGGGAAAACCACCGTCACGAACCTGTTGCTGCGAACCTTGGATCCGCAGTCCGGCGAAATCCTTTATGACGGCATCCCGCAGCGGAATCTGCCGGTGGATGACATCCGCAAGCAAATCGCGCTGGTGCCGCAGGATCCCTTCCTGTTCTTCGGCAGCATCGCGGAGAATCTTCGCGTTGCTAGGGAAAACGCGACCGACGAGGAACTTGCCCGGGCGCTCAAGGGCGCCGAACTTTACGACTTCGTGCGGTCCACGCCGAAGCGGCTGGAAACGCGCGTGGGCGATCAAGGCATGGCGCTCAGCGCCGGTCAGGCGCAGCGCCTGGCCATTGCCCGCGCTTTGCTCAAGGATGCCCCCATTGTGATTCTCGACGAACCCACCTCGCAGATCGACGTGGAAACGGAAACCGCGCTGAATCAGGCCTTAAGGCGCCTGACCGCCGGCAAGGCGGTCCTGCTGATCGCCCACCGCCTCAGCACCATCGAGCAGGCCGACCGCATCGTGGTGATGGAGGGCGGCGCGGTGGCCGAAAGCGGTGCCCGCGAGGAACTGCTCGCCCGCGGCGGCATCTACGCCGGCATGATCCGCGCCAAACGCGAACTGGAAGGCCGGACGGGTTTTGCGCCCGCATCCGCAATGCCGGGGGCGCCCGCATGAGCCGACCCAAGGAAAGCAACGTTCGGATTATTTGGCGGCTTTTGAGCCACATGAGGCCCTTCGCCTGGATCATGGGCATTTCGCTGGCGGCGCGTGTGGCCAGGATCGTTTCGCAGGCGGCCGTGCTCGGCATCGCCGCGGCCAGCGTGGGCATCTATGTTGCCGCCCACCAGCCAGGCGCGGTGATATGGGAGGTGATCTTCAACCAGGTGAAATGGATCGCGATTGCCGGGGCAATCGTTGGCGTTGCGTCCTATGCCGAGCAGTACACGGGGCACTACGTTGCGTTCCGCATCCTCGCGGCGCTGCGCAACCGCTTCTATTACGGCATGTTGCCGCTGGCGCCCGCCCGCACCTCGCAATTGCAATCGGGCGACGCGGTCAGCCGGGTGATGTCGGATTGCCAGCGGATCGAACCCTTCTACGCGCACACAATCGCTCCGGCGGTGGCGGCCATCGTGGTGCCCGGGGCGATTCTGGCCTGGTGCTACATGCTCGATGCTTCGCTGGCGGCGGTGCTGGCGCCGTTCTATCTGGCCACCACCTTCCTGCTGCCTTGGCTGGTGGCCAAGCTGGGCGGCGACGGCGTTTCCTATCGCGAGCAGCTGGGACAGGTCAACGCCTACGTGGCTGACAGCATCCAGGGCATTCGCGATACTGTGGCCTTCGGTTACGAAAAGCGCCGCGGCCGCGAGCTGTGGCGCATCGGCGCCGCCATGCATGAAGGCCAGGACAAGCTGTACGGCGCCGATGCCACGCAACGGGCGCTCGGCGAGATATTCGTGACCGCAGGGATTTTGGCCGCCGCCTGGTGGGGCATCGAACTGGCCCTGGCCGGCAGGATTTCGGCTTTCGTTGAGTTGCCGGCTCTGATGGGCGTTTCGGTGATCGGTTTTTACACGTCCATAGGGCTGGCCAACAACTACACCGATTTTCGCGTGTCCATGATTTCCGCGCGCCGACTATTCTCGATCATGGATCAGCCCCCTGCCGCGCGCGAGGCGCCAAATACCCGCGCCGCCGCCGAGGCCGGTTCGCCTTCGCTGCATTTCCGCAACGTGACCTTCGAGTACGGCTCCGATGACTCGGAGTGGGGCCGTAAATCCGCGGTGCTCGAGAATTTCTCGCTCGATATCGAGGCCGGGCGCCATGTGGCCGTGGCGGGCCCCAGCGGCGCCGGAAAATCGACGCTCGTTAATCTGCTCTTGCGCCACTGGGACCCGCAGAAGGGGGAAATTGCGATCGGCGGGCAGTCGCTTGCCGGGCTGTCGCTGGCGGCGGTTCAGAAGCAATTCGCCGTGGTGTCTCAGCGCAGCTATATCTTCAACGAATCCATCCGCTACAACATCCTGTTTGGCCGCCCCGGCGCCAGCGACGAGGAAATGCAGGCCGCGGCGCGGGCGGCGGGTTTGGGAGAATGGATCGCGGCGCTGCCGGAAGGCTACGGGTCGCCGGCCGGCGAGCGCGGCAGCAAACTGTCCGGCGGCCAGCGCCAGCGCATCGCCATTGCCCGCGCCATCCTCAAGGACGCCCCCGTCGTGTTACTCGACGAGCCCACCTCCAGCCTCGACGTGGAAACCGAAAAAAGCGTCATCCACGCCTTGCGCCGGCTATGCCGAAGAAAAACCACCCTCACGATCGCCCACCGGCTTTCCACCATCGTCGATAGCGACGAAATCCTGGTCATGCGCGACGGCGGCATCGCCGAGCGCGGCAGCCACCCGCAACTTATGGCCCAGGGCGGTTGGTACGCCCAAATGTTCACCCTGCAACTCGACCAAGTCGATGCCGCCCTGGCGACGTAAGCGCGCGCCGTGACCGCCGGCTTTTACTTCTATAACACTTCGCGCTACGACTTCGGCAAGCTGCGGTTGGCGAATCGCGGCGTTCGATCGGTTATGTGTTCTCTGTCATTGAGCGGTCAAAAAAGTATCGGGTATTCGTTATACCCATCACGGCGAGCAGGCTTTCCTCAACCTTGAGCATCTCGGCGGCGGTCAATTCCGCTAGGGGCTCCGGGCCGAGGCGCCTGCGGTCGAGGGTGCGGGGCTGGTCAACCATGACTTGCGAATCTTCGCGTAAAGCGTCGCGGGCCGGAAGCGTGATTCGAAGCGGCTCCCGCGCTTTGCGAATATCGCTGGTTAGAGGCAGAACAACGACCGTGCGGTTTTGCGCGGCGCTCAGCCAATCGCCCTGAATAACGAGCACCGGCCGAACCTTGCCGACTTCCTGGCCGCGACGGGGGTTAAGGTTGCCTGTCCAAACTTGGCCGCGCCGGATATTGGCGATCGTGTGCGCGTGCTTTTCAATCGTCATGCTTAAGCGTTTCCCAGCTCTCCGTTAAGGTCAGAGCCTCGTTGTCCAAAGGCAGTGCTTCTTCCGCGATGGCAGCGGCGTGTTCGGAGTCTATAGCCTTCGCTGCCTTGGCCATGCGGGCTAGGAAGCGTTCACGGCACTTTTCCTCCAAGAGCCGCTCCAAGGCCTTGCGGGCTATCAGCGATTTGGGCTGCTTCGACAGTCGGGCTTCTTCGCTCAAATGCGCTGCAAGGCGCTGCGTGAGCCGGATGCTGAGAATGGTCATTCCATGCGCTTCCTTTTGTGATTCATTATGAATGACGAATTGTAATACACAAATGCTGCGGTCAAAAGCCGTACAACGCTCGGCCAGTTCGATCAGTATCTCCGCAACCACCGGTTCTAGCGGCATGGTCCGATGCAGCATTGCGACTGAAATACGTATTGCAGGTTATGATATACGTATCTTTTGCATTACGCGGGTGCCGCAGCGGTGAAGAGGAAACTGACTGTCACGGTGGATGCCGAGATGCTGCCCATGGCTAAGCGCTACGCGCGCTCCCGAGGCGTGTCGCTTTCGTCGCTGATTGAGCAGTCGCTAAGGGGGCTGGTCAATGAGGATAGGCCTTCTTTCGCGTCGCGCTGGCGCGGCAAGCTGCGGTTAGCGAATCGCGGCGGAACCCGTTACGATGCGCTGGAGAAAAAATACCTATGATTCTGCTGGACACGGATGTCTTGATCGATATCGCGCTCGACCGAAGCCCTTATTCGGAATCCGCGGCGGATATTCTTGAGCGGCTCGAGAATGGCGAGCGGTCCGCCTTCATTGCGTGGCACACCATCTCCAACTTCTACTATCTCGTGGCTTCGAAGCGCGGCGGCGCGGATGCCCGCGATTTCATCGTTGAGCTGACGCGATTCGTGGCGGTCGCTGAATGCGGCGCGGACGCGATTTGGTACGCCGCGTCGCTGCCGATGAATGATTTTGAGGATGCCATGCAGGTGGCCGCCGCGCGCGCCTGCGGCGCACAATACATCGTCACGAGGAACACCAAGGATTTCAGCCGCTCGCCTATCCCCGCAATCAGCCCCGTGGAAGCGCTGGGCCGATTATTCCGGCTTGCTTGCCAAGGCACGAATTCCTGATGATTTTCGTCTTTGCGAGTCCAACCGGTGGTTGATGGCGGCGGGGCAGGGGATAAAATTCGCGCTCCGATTGGAGGCTTGCCGGAGAAAGGCGGATGGCGATACGCATGCGGGACGTGGAATACAGCCACGGGGATCAGGTTTTCGAGGCGCGGATGTTTTGGGACGACGCGCGCGGGGCGACGGCGGCGCCGACGGTGGCGGTGGCGCACGCTTGGAGCGGGCGCGCCGAGCACGAATGCGAGGCGGCGGAGAAGCTGGCCGGGGAAGGCTACGTGGGTTTTGCGCTGGATGTTTACGGCAAGGGTGTGCGCGGGCGGAGCGCTGAGGAGAACATTGGCTTGATGCAGCCGCTGATGGAGGACCGGGCGCTGCTGCAGGCGCGCTTGAACGCCGGACTGGCCAGCGCGGCGGCGCAGCCCGAAGTCGATGGCAGCAATATGGCCGCGATCGGCTACTGCTTCGGCGGGCTATGCGTTCTCGACATGGCGCGCGTCGGCTCGCCGGTGAAGGGCGTGGCGAGCCTGCACGGCGTGTTTAATACGCCGGGCAATACCCACGGCAACAAGATCAGCGCCAAGGTGCTGGTTTTGCATGGCTGGGCCGATCCGATGGTGCCGCCGGACACAGTGATCGATCTCGCCACCGAAATGACCGAAGCGGGCGCGGATTGGCAGATCCACGCCTACGGCCATGCGCTTCACGGGTTCACCCACGACGCGCCGGCGCTGGCCGACGGCATCGGCTACAGCGAATCGGCGGACCGCCGGTCGTGGCAGTCCGTGCTCAATTTCATGGCGGAGCTGTTCGGCTGAGGCGTAAATGGCATCGTATTCCACCAACGAGTTCAAATCCGGCCTGAAGGTGATGCTGGGCGACGAGCCTTGCTCCATCCTCGGCGCCGAATTCGTCAAGCCCGGCAAGGGCCAGGCTTTCACCCGGGCGAAACTTCGCTACCTCCGCACCGGGCGCGTCATCGAGCGCAATTTCCGCTCCGGCGAGTCGATTCCGGCGGCGGATGTGGTCGATCGGGAGATGGACTACCTCTACAGCACCGGCGAGGACTGGGTGTTCATGGATGTGGAAACCTATGAGCAATACGAGGCTTCAGCCACCGCCATGGGCGGCTGCGAACAGTGGCTGGTGGAGCAAAGCCGCTGCCGCGTGACCCTGTTCAACGGCGCCCCGCTCATCGTGACGCCGCCCAATTTCGTTGAACTCAAAGTGGCTCAATCGGATCCGGGCATGAAGGGCGATACCGCCACCGGCGGCGTCAAGCCGGCCACGCTGGAGACCGGAGCGGTGGTTCGGGTGCCTCTGTTCGTGGAGGAAGGCGCGGTCATCAAGGTCGATACGCGAACCGGCGAGTACATGGGCCGGGCCTGATCGCCGGCGGCGGTCAGGCCGGCGCGGACAGCCGCCGCCCCAAGGCTTGGCCGCAGCGCACTTCCTCTCCCTCGCGGCGTTCCGGCAGCCAGTCCGCCAGTCCTTGCGTGGCTGTCAGCACCACTGTGGAGCCCAGCCTGAAATGCGCGAGGTCGTCGCCGCGGTTGCGTTTTTCGCCCGACGGCCCCGGAAATCGCCAGCGTGTCCGCACCTCCGGCACATTGGCATCGGTGCGGATGCCGAAAGCGGTGCTGATGGAGCCCACGTTCAAGGCGCCCACCATCACCACGCAGAATTTCCCGCCGGCCGCGTCGAAATGCAACGCAACCCGTTCGTTGGTCGCCAGCGTTGAAGGCATGGCCTTGATGACGGCGGGTTTTACCGGCAGGCGCTGTCCGGGGAGATAAACGATTTCCCGCAACTGCCCGCTCATGGGCATGTGTACGCGGTGATAGTCCGAAGGCCGGAGATAGATCACCGCAAATCGACCATGCTTGTAGGGCTGCGCGCAACGCGGGCCGCCCAGCAATTGCTCCATGGAGTAGCGAACGCCCTTGCCTTCCGGCAAAAGCGCGTCGCTGATGGATCCGAATTGCGTGAGCAAACCGTCGGCGGGGCAGGCCACCCGTTCCTCGCCGCCGTCGGGATGGCGCGCTCCCGGTTTCAGTTCGCGCGCGAAGAACTCGCCTAGGCTGGCGTAGCCTTGAGGCACGGGTTTGGCCGCTTCCGCCGTGTTGATCGAATAGATCCGGGCAAACGCCCGGATTAGCAGGCCGCCCGGCCCCCGGAAACGCGCCGCCCGCGCCGCCAGGCGGCTGAGCGTGAGCAGCGGCAGCAGGGAGTGAAGGCGAACCAGAAGTCGGGCAAGCATAGGGAATGGCCTATCGCGGGAGCCTCGATTCTAATGCGCTGTTTGATGCGGGGCTTGCCATCCATCGTTGCCGCGCCTTGCCGGGCGACGAACAGACCCGACAGGGCGGCATCGCATGGCGCTAACAAGGCCCGGACGATTGAGCAATGCCGCAGCGTGTGCCAGCCGCCGAACGCCTGCCGCTGTTGCCAGCCTGGCGCGGCTGTTCATAATATTTTGCGGTTTGCCGATCACCGGATAGCCTCGCGTGCGTTTTTCCCGTCTCGTTGATGAATTGACCGCCTGCCTAGCCCGCTCACGGGCTCACTTCGAGCACGGCATGCCCGGCCCGGGCGGCGAGGCGCTGGCGCTGGCCAGTTATGTTTGCGGCGCCGGGAACTGGCAGCGCAGCGGCTTGCTCCAGCGGCGCGTGTCCCGCGCCGAGCGGGCTCGGGCGCTTCGCATGGCGAGGCTGCGGGTATCGCGGCGGATTCCGCTGGCCTATTTGACGCGCCAAGTCTGGTTCGCCGGAATGCGCTTCGAGGTGGACAAGCGCGTATGCATTCCGCGCTCGCCGCTGGCGGAATTGATCGAGAGCGGTTTCGCCCCTTGGCTGGATGCTGGCCGGGTGCGGCGCGTCCTGGAGCTTTGCACCGGGTCGGGCTGCATTGCCGCGGCCTGCGCGTTCGCCTTTCCCGGCAGCGAGGTGGTGGCCACCGATATTTCCCCGGCTGCCTTGCACCTCGCCGAGCGCAATATCCGCCGCCTGGGGCTGGCGCGCCGAGTCAGCCTGCGACAGGGCGATCTATTCGCCGGCGCCGGAGGCCGTTTCGACTTGGTGGTCGCCAACCCGCCCTATGTGCCCACTGCTGCCTACCGCGCCCTGCCGGCGGAATACCGCCACGAACCGCGGCTGGCCCTGGAAGCCGGCAGCGACGGGCTGTCGCTGGGGGAACGCATCCTGCGCGCCGCTCCCGCTTACCTCGCCGCCGAAGGATTGCTGGCGCTTGAACTGGGAGAAGTCGCCGAAGACTTCGCGGCGCGCCATCCCGAACTGCCGTTCTTCCAGCCCGACCTGCAACGCGGCGGCCACGGCATCCTCCTCCTAAACGCGCAAGACCTCTGCCCCTAGCCCTTACGCTTCGATCCCGCCCGTTTACGCGATCGCCCTTTTCGGGGCCGCAAGGAATCAGGGCGCTTCGATTCGCCCACTGCTTGCTTCCTTCTTCCGGGAGACGCATGAATACATCCATGTAGCTTGCTCCGGCATCCCTGCCTCCGATACTCCCGGAAGAAGGAAGCAAGCAATGGGCTTGCGGGGTGCATACCCTCTGAGGATTTGCGCCAGCCGGAGCCTCTTTGCGCGTTCTCCTCTCGCGGGAGTGTCGGCGGCAGGGATGCCGCCGCCAAGCCCCATGGATGGGTTCATGCGTCTCCCGCGAGAGGAGAACGCGCAAAGAGGCGAACCCGAGACGCCCTGAAGCTCCCGCGAGAGGAAGGCGCGCAAAGAGGCAGGCTGGGAGCGTCCGGCGGGGTTATTCGGGGGCGGGTTGTTTTTGCAGTTTGGCGAGGAGGCGGGCGATTTCCGAGCGCATGGACCGCCGGTCCAGAATCATGTCCAGCGCCCCATGATCCAGCAGGAATTCGGCCCGCTGGAAGCCTTCCGGCAGATCCTCGCGCACCGTCTGCTTGATGACCCTCGGTCCGGCGAACCCGATCAGCGCGCCCGGTTCGGCGATCACAATATCGCCCTGCATGGCCAGACTCGCGGAAACGCCCCCCATCGTGGGATGGGTGAGCACCGACACGTAGGGCAGCCCCGCCTGCGCCAGCGCGCTCAGCGCCGCAGTGGCCTTGGCCATCTGCATCAGGGAAAAAACCGCCTCCTGCATGCGCGCCCCTCCCGATGCGGCGAAGTTGACCAGCGGCATCCTGTGTTCGCGGCAGTAATTGGCCGCGCGCGCGAACTTTTCTCCCACCACCGACCCCATCGATCCGCCCATGAAGCCGAACTCGAACGCGCTGGCCACGATCGGCTGCCCATGCAGCTGGCCGGTCATGGCCACCAGGGCTTCCAGTTCGCCGCTGTCGTCCCGCGCCCTGCTGATGCGGTCGGCGTAACGCTTGGTGTCCTTGAATTTGAGCGGGTCCTTGGGCAGCAGGCGGGGCGATAGCTCCTTTGCCGTGCCCTGGTCAAGGAATAGCTCCAGCCGCCGCCGGGCGCCGAGGCGCATATGGTGTCCGCATTGCGGGCACACGTGCTGGATTCGTTCCACTTCGGTTCGATACAGCTGCGCGCCGCAGGCATCGCACTTGACCCAAACGCCCTCGGGCACGGATTTCCGCGTCCGCCGCGTTGTGATTCGCGACGGCATTAATTTCCGTAACCAGGAAATCGCCATAACGCTTTGATTTTAGGCTAGGACCTGTTGGCCCTATGCGCCAACAGGTCCTAGCATCGTTTCCCGCCGCTCGGGAAGCATTGTTTGAGGGTACGAAATTCGGCGCAGGTAGAGGCCTTGCGCCGGCGCGGCCGGCCCCGCCGCATCGCGTCTTCGGGCCGCCAGGATTTCCGCCAACCCTTCCCGGGACAGGCGGCTGCAGCCCACCAGCGCCAGCGAGCCGGCAATATTCCGCACCATGCGCTGAAGAAAACCGTTGGCGCGGCAGGTGATCCATACCCGCTCGTGGCTCCGCCGCACCTCAATGCTCTCGATCCTGCGCACCGGCGACTTGGCCTGGCAGTTGGCGGCGCGAAACGAGCTGAAATCCTGTTCTCCCAGCAGCGCTTGCGCCGCCCGATGCATGGCCTCGGCATCCAGCGGCTGGCGGATCAGCCAGGCCCGATGCCGCTCCAGCGCCGAGCGCACGGCGCGATTGAGAACCAGGTAGGCGTAGGTGCGCGCCGTGGCTGAATAGCGCGCATGAAAGCCGGCCTCGACCTGCCGCACCCATAGCAGGTTGATATCGTCCGGCAGATAGGTGTTTGCTCCCAGCAGCCAGTCGCGCGGCCGCCGTTTGGCGCGGGTATCGAAGTGCGCCACCTGCTCGATCGCGTGGACGCCGGCATCGGTGCGACCGCTCCCGATGCAGCGCACCTCGTGGTTCGCCACCCGACCGAGCGCCCGGCTCACCGCCTCCTGCACGCTGGGACTGCCGGGCTGCTCCTGCCATCCGCGATAGCGGCCGCCGTCATATTCCAGGCCGATAGCCAGCCGCGCGCCGGTCATGGGTTGGCAGACGGCTCCGGGCGCCACTGGCGCCGCATGCGGCGCAAGGCCCGGGCCATGTCCTCCCGGTAATCGCCCTCCTTGAGCTCGGCCACCCGCGCCAGCACCTCCAGCGCGTCGCCGTGGCGGCCCATTTCCTGAAGCGCCCTCGCCAGGTCCATCAGGTTCTCCGGCTCCAGCTCGTCCAGCGCCATATCCGGCTCCGGCTTTTCCGCAGCGCCGTCATCGCCGGCGGGTTCCTGTCGGGCGCTGGCGGCTTTTTCGCGGCTCCCCCGAGTTTGGCGCGAAGGCTTGCCGCCGCCCAGCGTCCACGCCAGGCTGAGCCCGCCCGCCAGAGCGGCGAAAACGCCTGCGGCGGAAAGCAGGGGAAAGCCCCACGACGCCCACGGCGAGACCAGCCCCTCCTGCACGATGGCCGGCGTGGCGAGCAGCGCGATGAACAGCGGGACGGTTAGAGTCGCATTCCGCCTGTGTCGTCGCATCAGCGTGTCACGCGCCGCTATAAATGGTCGCGAATCAGCAACTCGGCAATCTGCACGGCGTTGAGCGCGGCGCCTTTTCGCACATTGTCGGCCACCACCCAGAAGTTCAGGCCCTGCTCATGCGAAATATCCTCGCGCACCCGGCCCACGAAAACACCGTCCGAGCGCGCCGCCTCGATGCCTGCGGTGGGGTAGCCGCCTGCTTGGCTCTGGCTCATCACGATCACTCCGCGCGCGGCGCGGAATAATTCCAGCGCCTCCGGCACCGCCACCTTCCGTTTGAGCTCCACGTTCACTGCCTCGGAGTGGCCAAAGAAGACCGGCACGCGAACCGCGGTGGCGTGGATGCGAAGCGCCGGTTCCATCAGGATCTTGCGGGTTTCCCAAACGATCTTCATTTCCTCTTTGGTGTAGCCGTTGTCCTGGAAGGCATCGATATGGGGAACCACATTGAAGGCCACGCTCGGGGCCGCCGCGCTGGGGGCTTGCCCGCCATTCGTTGCGTTGCCGCCGCCGAAATCCGCCGCCTCTTCGGGACGGCCCTGGCCCGCCATCATTTCGGCCGTGTCGCGCACCAGTGCTTCCATGGCCTGGCGTCCCGCTCCCGATATGGCCTGGTAGGTCGCCACGCTCAACCTCTCGATGCCGGCGGCATCGTAAAGCGGCTTCAGCGCAACCACAAGCTGGATCGTCGAGCAGTTGGGATTGGCCACAATGCCGCGCGGGCGGCAATCGGCCAGTGATTCGGCATTCACTTCCGGCACCACCAGCGGCACATCGTCGTCGTAGCGGAACGCCGAGGAATTATCGATCACGACTGCGCCTTGTTCCGCCGCCCGGGGCGCATGCTCCTTAGCGGCATCCGCGCCTGCGGAAAAAAGGGCGATCTCAACGCCGGAGAAATCGAAATCATTGAGCGCCTTCACTGTGATCTGCCGGCCCTTGAACTCCACCGGCTTGCCGCGCGATTTTTCGCTGGCGAGCGCATGCAATTCAGCGACCGGAAACTCGCGCTCGGCCAGGATCTGGATCATGGTTTCGCCCACCAAGCCGGTGGCCCCCACTACCGCTACGCTGTAGCCGCTCATGTCAGCCGGCCGCCTCGCGGGTCCGGGCGGCGGGCGCGGCGCGGCGGTCCACATCGCCGCATTGCGCGCGGTCGCGCAGGAAGTGGTCGAGCAGCGTGATCGCCAGCATGGCTTCGGCGATGGGCGTGGCCCGCAGCCCCACGCAGGGGTCGTGGCGGCCGCCGGTGCTGATCTCGGTGGCCTCGCCCCCGCGCGTCACGGTGGCGCCTTTCTTGCGGATGCTGGAAGTGGGTTTGAGCGCGATGCTCGCCATCAGGTCTTGCCCCGAAGCGATTCCGCCGAGCGTTCCCCCCGCGTCGTTCTTGGCGAAGCCGCCCGGGCGGATTTCGTCGCGGTGCTCCGAACCGCGCTGCTCCACGGCCGCGAACCCGGCGCCGAACTCCACTCCCTTCACCGCATTGATGCTCATCAGCGCGTGGGCGATGGCGGCTTCGAGCTTGTCGAACACCGGTTCGCCGAGGCCCGGCGGCACGCCTTGGGCAACCACGTTGATGCGCGCTCCGATGGAATCGCCGGCCAGCCGCAGCTCGTCCATGAAGGCTTCGAGTTCCCCGAGCCGGCCCGGGTCGCCGCAGAAGAACGGGTTGTCGTTGATGATATCGGGACGCGGGCAGCCGAGCCGGATGGGGCCCAGCTGGGCCACGTAGCCGAATATCGCGATGCCGGCGCGCTCCTTTAAGCATTTGCGCGCGATCGCGCCGCCAGCCACGCGCATGGCGGTCTCGCGGGCCGAAGCCCGCCCGCCGCCGCGGTAATCGCGGATTCCGTATTTCCGCTGGTAGCTGTAGTCGGCATGCCCGGGGCGGAACTTGTCCTTGATCGCGGAGTAATCGCGCGGCCGCTGGTCGGTGTTCTCGATGATGAGGCCGATCGGGGTGCCGGTGGTCACGCCCTCGAATACGCCCGACAGGATCCGCACGAGATCGGCCTCCTGGCGCTGCGAGGTATGCCTTGAGCGGCCCGGCCGGCGCCGGTCCAAATCCGCCTGTATGTCCGCCTCGCAAAGCGCCATGCCGGGCGGGCAGCCGTCCACGATGGCCCCGAGGGCCATGCCGTGGCTTTCGCCGTAGGTGGTGACGCTGAACAGGCGCCCGATGGTGTTGCCGGACATGATGCAATGCCAAGTAAAGGGGGAAAGGGCGCTATTTTATGCCCCTGCCGCCCGCTGCTTTGGGCTGACAGCGGGCTATGCCTATGCAGCCTGGCACGAATCGCCAGTTTGATCGATGGCTTCCGCTGTAGCGGAAAATCCGAGCGCGTAAGTTTTTTGCAAGGTATTCTCATGGTGGCCGTGGTAGAAAGGGCCATCTTGGATCGGCGGCGCTTCGTTCGCTGCCTGCGGCGAAGGGAAGAGTTGGAGGGAAGGCGCGGAAGGGTCCCGCTTTATCCCGGGGAGGCAAAGACAATGAATGATTTAGTCCTGAGGCTTAATTTCAAGGCCCTTGTTCTTGTATTCCTCGCGCCTGCGTTCGGGCTGGCGCAGGAGCAGGCAACAGATGAGGGGGGGCTCCTAGTGGAAGAGGAAGCCATTGAGCTTGGGCCGCAGGTTGTGACGGGAACCCAGCTGATCGGCGGAGATCCGTCGGCCAAAGTGTTTTCGATTTCCGCTGAGGAAATGTCCCGCCGCGGCGTTTCAAGCTTGGAGGACCTGTTCCGCACACTCCCCTACGCATTCGCCTCGATCACCTCGCAAACAGACATGCTGTTCGGAGGCGGCGCCGCCGACACGGACCAAAACCTCGGAGCTTTGGGACTTGGAACTTCCACGGTGAATCTTCGCGCTCTGGGGTCGGCCAACACACTGGTTCTTCTGGACGGGCGGCGGATTGCCGGGCGGGCCGGCAATCAGAGCAACTTCGCCAATATTCTGCATGTTCCGATCAGCGCGGTTGAGCGGGTCGATATTCAATTGGACGGCGCCTCGGCGGTCTATGGCGGCGATGCCATCGGCGGCGTGGTCAACTTCATTTTGAAGAAGGATTTCCGCGGGCTTACCGCCACGGCGCGCAATGAGTGGAGCGGCACCGATTCCGATAAGCGGAAATTCGATATCGTGGGCGGCTTTTCGTGGCGCAGCGGCAACTTCAGCGGAAGCGCGTCGCAGTCGCAATCCGATCCTGTCAACAACTACAGGATCTGGCGAAGCAACGACTTCCGGGGCGACTTTGGTCCGGAGTTCGACAAGCGGCACACCACCGCCTGGAACCAGCCAGGCATCGTATGCGAACACAACGGCAGCCTCACTTTCCCTGGCTGCAGGAGGTCGTTCGACCCGGCAACCCGCACTTTTGCGACGAACTGGCTGCAGCTTCCCCAGGGGCAAAGCGGCGTGGGCGCCTCGCCGGATGATTTCAGCGGCGATATCACGCCTTTCGATTTCGTTCCCCCCGAGAACGGCGCCGACCGGACCACGATGTCGATTCGCTTCAATGCGGAGCAATACATCAACGAAGATTTGCGCATCTACGCCAGCGGGCTGCGGTCGGAAATCGAATCGCGCCAGCTATTCCAAAGCGGCATGTCCAGCTACGTTGTTCCTGCCAGCAACGCCTACAACCCATTCGGAAGGAATGTCGTTGTGAGCTACTATCCGCTGCGGGAATTGCAGGACGGGCGCATTCCCCATTCATTCACGGAAACGGAGGAGAAGAAAACCACCTACTCGGCAGGCCTGTATTGGGAAATCGCTAGCAAGCACCAGCTTCAGCTCGATTTCTCGCGCTCGGAATCGGAGAATTTCGGCTGGCAGATCCGCACCGACTGGCGGCGCTCGCGCTGGGACCCGAGCGCCGAGGCTTTCTACCGCGCGCTTGAGAGCTCCGATCCCAACGTAGCGCTCAATCTGTTTGGCGACGGCACGGTGCAGGGCTCGGCATTCGAGGAATTATTCACCAATGCCTTGGGGCCAAGCTTGGGCTTTACCGAGATCACGACAACCAGACCGCTGATGCGGGGGGAGCTTTTTGAAATATTCGGCGGTCCTTTGCGTTATGTGCTTGGAGGAGAACGCAAAAAAGAGGCCATTTACAGCCACAGCACGATATGGGGCGCAGAGGGGCAAACGCGCGCCTACGGCAGGGAGACTTACGAGGGAGTTGAAAGGCCCACCGCGATAAACACCGCGTACTATGCGGAGTTGGCGTTCCCCTTGGTCACGCCCGCGAACGCCCTCCCCGGAATCCATGATCTGCAGGTCAGCCTGCAAGTTCGCCGGGACAGCCAGGAGTACGAAGGCGCGCAAGGCGGCGTAACATTGGCCAACGCTCCGGGCACGCGGTCGGTCTGGACTCCCGGCGTGGGGTGGACAGAAATTCCTTCTTTTTCCCGCGTGGATCGGGGCGAGGCCAATCTGGTCACTGAAACCAAATCGGACACCACCTACAGAGCGGGCATCTACTACCAGCCTGTCCAGGAATTAACGGCAAGGCTCTCCTATCAGAAAGCGTTCAAGCCGCCCGTTTATAACGATTTGTTCAACCGCAGCAATCCAAGGACATTTCCAGGATACTTTATCGATCCTTATCACCCCGATGGCGAAACGGGCCGTATCCGCCCTCCAAATTACTTCGCATCGTTCAATCCGGACATCGAATCGGAAACCTCGAATAATTACCGGATCGCTCTGGACTGGACCCCCTCGTCTGTGCCGGGGCTTACGCTATCCGCGGATTGGTCGATGGTGGACCACGAGAACAGGATTTATTACTCGGGCAGCCTCTTGATCGAACATCCCGAAGTGGGCTTCGCTCTGGGCTCGATCGTGGAGCGCGATGCCGACGGCTACATAACCCAAGTGTATTCCTACGATATCAACCTGGCCGAAAAAATAGACGAGCGTTTGATCCTGAATGCCGATTACGCGTTCCAGACACCCGTTGGCTCCCTTAATCCGCGACTTACTTACACGCGGGTTTTGGAAAACGATTTCACTGCTGTTGAAGGCAGTCCGGCCGTGCAGCGCGTAGGCACTGTCAAAGGCCCCGACAAATACAGGATCCAAGGCGCCCTCACTTGGCTGTATGGCGAGTTCGCGGCGGATCTCTTCATTGATTACCGGCCAGGTTACGAGAACGACCGGGCGGGTTTTTGTTTCCATGTGGTCGGACGCTGCGAGCGGTTATTCCAAAGGCTGCCGACTATTGAGACCGATTCACTCACGACCGTGGATCTCACACTGACCTACCAGTTCGCCAACGGTCTGAGGTTGCGCGGCGGCGGCCGGAATATCTTCGACGAGGATCACTACACGGTGTTCGAAACACTGCCTTACGATCCCACGCGCTGGGATGCGCGAGGACGTGTGTTTTTTCTTGAACTCCAGTACGAACTGGGGAGGGAATAGAAATACAGCCGCCAGCCATGCGTTGGCTCGTGCGCTCTTGCCGATGAAGGTACTTCTGGTTGAGGACGATCACGATCTAGCCGCTGTTACCCGGCGCCTGTTGCACCGGCACAACTACGTGGTCGATCTGGCCGGGAGCTTGAGCAGCGCCCGCGCCGCGCTGCAGGGCAGCCAGTACGAAGTCGTGCTGCTGGACCGCCGCCTTCCGGACGGCGACGGCGTGGACCTGATTCATTTCGCCCAAGAGAAAAAATTATCGTGCAAGTTCCTTGTCCTTTCTGCTCTCGGAGAGCTCCAGGAGCGCGTCGAAGGGCTGGATCTTGGCGCCGATGACTACATGGTCAAGCCGTTTGAGCCGGAGGAGCTGCTGGCCAGGATTCGAGCGGCGGAGCGGCGGCACGCCCCTGATGTCGGGCGCACAATCACAGTGGGCCGCTTGACCCTGGATTGCGATACCCGCAACCTCGATCTTGACGGCGAACCCTTCGTTCTGCCGCGGCGTGAAATGTTGATGATGGAACAGCTGATGCACGGCGTGAACCGGGTGATGGCACGTCCGGCGCTGGAAAGGGCGATGTACGGCTACGATGACCAGTTCGAGTCGAACACGCTGGAATCGCATATGTCGAGATTGAGGAAAACGCTCGCCAAGCACGCCTGCGGCGTGAAGATACATACTGTGAGAGGCATGGGATACATGCTGCGGGAAAACGGAGCCGGATGATCGGAATAGGCGGTCTGCCCCCCATTCATCGTTCCCTGATAGGCCAGACCACGCTGCTGTCCTTGGCGCTGCTGGTGCTTGGCGTGACGCTGCTGGTTTTTTTGCCAGTGCTTACGATGGAACGGCCCGACCCCCTTCAACGGACTCTGTACCTTGCCGTGGGCGCTGCGGCGCAGGCCCAGATGAAGGCCGACACGCCCTTGCGCACGCTCTTGGAGACCAAGGAAATACGCGCAGTGATGGCGGCGAACGATCGGTTCCGGCTGTACGTGCAGCGCGGAGCGGAGGATTTCCAGATTGGAATGTCGCCGCGCTGGACGCATGCATTCAGCTTGCCGGATTTGCTCTTCGCCGCTGAAAGCCCCGATCGCAATCGCGTCAGCTCTTTCGCCAGCTTCGAGTTCAATGAGGACGGCGCCGTTGGACGGTCGGGCTACCGGCGGTCCGGAGGGCAGTACTACTACTACGAGGTGGGCGGCATCGAGGTTGCGGTGAAGCAGGCAACAGGCTTGCTGGCAGGTCTCAGCCCGGCGCTTTTCTGGGCTTGGTTCAAGGATTACCTGGCGGTTGGCAGCGCCATTCTGGCCGGGGTGCTGCTTGTGCTCTTCCTGCTGGTGCGATCGTTTCGGCGCTTGGCGAATATAGCGCAATCACTGGGCCCGCAGGCCCCCGGACGCCTGCTGCCTGAGAAAGGCCTGCCGATAGAAATTGTGCCGATGGTGCGGGCGATCAACCGGTTGATCCGGCGCGTTGAGCGGACCAACGAGGAGCAGGCTTTCTTCATCTCGGCGGCTGCGCACGAGTTGCGCACTCCGCTGGCTGTGCTGAGAACCCGTCTAGAAAACCTGCCTGACGGGGCGGACAAGGACGATCTCAGGAATGATCTCCGCCGCATGGCGCGCTTGGTCGATCAACTGCTCCGCCTGATGAGCGTGCGCAACAAGTCCGCGCCTTCCAGCGCCGTGAATCTGGTGGAGGTTGCCAGAAACGTGGTGGCGGAAAGAGCGCCGATCGTGATCGGCCAGGGCGTTGAAATCGATCTGGACGCGGCCAGCGAAACGGTGCAGGTTGATGGCGATAAGTGCTTGCTCGAGGTGGCGCTGGCCAATCTCGTTGACAATGCGCTGTCATTCAGCAAATCCGGCCAGACGTTGCAGGTGAAGGTGGGCCCGAAGAGATGCGTAACGGTCAAAGACCAGGGTCCGGGGGTTCCCGCAGCGGAACTGGAGAATATTTTTCGGCCCTTCGCCAAAAGCCCGCCCAACCGCCAAGGCCACGGCCTGGGCCTGGCCATCACCCGCTCCATCATGGCGCTGCATGGCGGCAGCGTCAGAGCCGCCAACCGCAAACGCGGCGGGGCCAGTTTCGCGCTGCGGTTCTGACTGCGCCCTCAACGCAGGCTGGCCGGTCTATTGGACGGGTGCCGCGAACGCTGGGCCGGTAAGGTTCAGGCAAGATGGGCGTGATGTAATCAACCGCCATGCCGGTGTGCTGGGCCGCGACCTTTATCCGTCCTTGCCGCATCCATATTGGCAATCATCGGCGGGAGAAAGAATGAAACGGGAGGTTTACTGATGAGGCCCATATTTTCACGGTCGGCGGGGGCCGCGCTGATCGCATCCCTGATCTTGCTGGCGCAACCGGCGGTCGCGCAGGAAAGCGGGTCTCCGGGCGGTGCTGCGGAAGCCAGGCTGGTGGGCGATCACGTGCTGGTGCGCGTGGTGCTGAGCACCGAGAAGTTTCACAAGGAAACCCACCTGGTGCTTGACTACACCGATGAGCAGCCGCTGAGGATCTACAACTGCATTCTCGGCTATGTGGAATACGGCGAGGGCGAGGAAACCATCAAGATCTTGGCCGACGGCCTGCGCATCGAGGTGCCGAAGGAGGATGTCGAGGCCTCCTCCGAATGCACGCTGTTCCTGAAGAATCTGAGCGGGCAGTATTCGGTCGAGTTGAAGGATATCGACGTGTCTGCCATCCTAGGCGGCCCGGTGCTGCGCCAGTACGCGCTCGGCATGAACCTGGCCGCCGGCGAAGTCAGCTTCACGCCCGCGGACGTAGCCAAGGTGGAAGACGCGATGCTGTGGGCGGAGTCGATCGTCACCGGTTTGCGCACCACCGAGGAAGGCCGGGTGCTGGCGCCGCTGAGCATCGGCGAAAAAGACCGCTCCCTGATGGCATTCAATACCGCGGGCTATCACAGCTACATCAATGCGGCGCTGGCCGGCGGGCTGGGCTACCCGTTCGGCGACGTGCCGAACATCCATTTCGGCGTTGGCGATCAGCGCGTTCCGCTGTCCGGCATGGCGGCGCTGTTTCCGGCCGATTTCTCGCAGGATCCGGAACTTTCACGGGACTGGCTCGTGGTTCCCGGTTTGAGCCTCTGGACCGCTTTCAGGCTGGAAATCAACCCGCTGCAGGGCTATCTGGCGCTAGCGCCGGTGGTGAACACCAATTACTCCGAGGCCGATTTCGAGTTCTACACGGCGGCGGCGAACAAGGACCGAGAGGCGCTGCGGTCGTATCATCAGGGCAACCCGGACGACCGCAACGTGGCGGAGGCGGCCGAGTTGATGTTTGCCTTGGGACTGGAGCAGAACGCCCCGGTCGAAGAGCAGATGGAGGCGGTGAATTACCGTCTTTCGGCCACGCTGGAGCGCATGAAGTCGGGCTGGCTCAAGGAAACGCTGGAGCCGCTGTTTCTCGCGGATGACCGCGATGCCCGCTCCGAGTTGATCATGGCGCTGGGCGAGGAAGCGCTGGAATACGTTTCCCGCTCCGATAATCCGGGGCTGCGGCAGGATCTGCAATTGATCCTAGGCGACCGCTATCTTGAGGCGGGCGATGCCGAGCAGGCATGGAAGTACTTCCTGGCCGCCGGTTTCAGCGGCGATCCCGAAAAGGAGAGCCTGGTGCGTCATGAACTCGGACGCGCATACGAGGCTTTGGGGCGCCACCGGCGCGCCTACTCGAATTACCAGCGCGCCGCATCGCCGCTGCTCGCAGGTTCGCAGGCGCTGAAAGACAGCGCCCGAAACGGAATGGAGCGCCTCAAGCCCTTGCTGGCAGCGGACGATCCTTTGCTCATGGAGGTTGGCGGATAGGCCCTGTATCGGCGTAGGCGACGAGACCTGCCATGTTGCCCGACCCTGCGCCCGATCGTCTTCAGGGACAGCTGAACCGCCTTGCCGCCCAAGGCGCCAGCCGCCTCAGGCGCTGGCTGCTGCTGCGCGCCTGCGACCGCTATCTGCGATTGCTCTTCCCCGCCGCGCTGTGCGTGAGCGGGGCCGTCCTGCTGGCCGAATTGCTGGGCATGGCGGCGGGCACGAATCTTTGGCCCTTCGGCCTGATCCTGACGGTCCTGATTGCGCTGGCGCTGCCCGTGCTGACAGTTGCGGGCTGCGTGCTGTTCGATTTCGCGCGGCATCGCATCGACCGGCGCATGTGTCTGGCGTTGTACGACCGGGACCTAGGTCTCAACGACCGCCTGCAGGCGGCCGACCAGTACCTGGCCAAGTCCGACCGCAGCGATTTCGAGCAGGCGGCGGTGGAGGACGCGCGGGGTTATGCGCAAACCGCCTTGGAGCGCAAGCTGCCGCCGCCCGCCATCCGTCCGCCGGACTGGATTCCCCCGCGCCGCAGGCTGGGCGCGCTGGCTGCGGCGTTGCTCGCCGCCGCCCTTTGGATAGGGCAGCACTCCGCTTCGCAGGCATCCGCGGGCGAGACGCTGGTCGCGGATGCGATTCCCGGCGACCTTCGCCAGGAATCCGACCTCGCGCAGGTCCTGCCCGATCCGCTGCAGCCGCGCCCGTCTTCCCTCGCGGCCAGGCGCAATACCGAAGTCGAGGTGCCCGAGTCCGAGGCGGAAAGCCGTCCGGGCGAGATGGAGGCTCGCGAGTTTTCCGCCCAGCGGCAGTCCGAGAATCGCAGCGCCGCCGGGTCGGACGCCCGGCGCAGCAACCGGGCGCGGCAGGCGCAGTCCGGCGCTTCCGGCCAGCGCGCGGAAAAGCAGGAGCAGGACGAGAGCGAATCCCGGAAAAACCAGCCACGGAAGCAGAAGCCCAGGGACCCGCCCAAAGAAGAGGAAGATCAGCCCAAGGAATCCGCGGGACTGAAGGGCGGCAAGGGCGAAATGTCCGGCGGCCGCATGGCGGCTTCCGATCACGCCGCCGCGCAGGACAAGACCCGGCAGCCGGAACCGGAGGGCAATTCCGATTTCGGCGACGAGGAAGAGGACGAGGAGCAGAAAGCCGGTTCCGCGAGCAAGCCGCTGCTCAGCCAGCGCAAGGCGCCGGTCAACCGGTCGCTGACGCCATCGGCCGACAGCGATCAGGAACGCGACGACCTGAACGGTCGCGGCGGCCCGTCCGGCCTGAAGAAGACCCGCGGCGTGGCCGCGATGCTGCTGGGCGTTCCGCTGCCCGATTACCTGCAGGGCAAGGTCAACCCGGGGCGCATGAAGATCCAGAGCGAGCAGGGGCGCGCCGAGGAGCACCAGGCGGAACCGGCGCTGGCCCGGGAACGGCCGGCGCGCGATGCTGCGGTCGGCCACACCCTGCGTCGCGAAATCCCGCCGTTGGGCCGGGACGTGGTGCGGAATTATTTTCTTGCTCAACGAATGAATGGCGAAGAAGCGCCGGAGGAAATCGAATGACGGACAGTAATGCGGCCGCCGAGCGCGCCCGGGCCGGCGCCGGCGAATTCACCGAGGTATTCAACCGGGTCAAAGCCCAGGTCGGGCGGCTGATCGTGGGCCAGGAAGAGGTTATAGACGGCGTGCTCACCGCGCTGATGTGCGGCGGGCATGTGCTGCTGGAAGGCGTGCCCGGCCTCGGCAAGACCATGCTGGTCAAGTCGCTGGGCGAGGCGCTGAACCTGAACTTCTCGCGGATTCAGTTCACTCCCGACATGATGCCCGCGGACATCCAGGGCACGATGGTGCTGACCGAGACCGAGGGCGGCGGCCACGAACTGACGTTCCAGCAGGGCCCGCTGATCGCCAACTTGGTGCTGGCCGACGAGATCAACCGGGCGACGCCCAAGACCCAGTCGGCGCTGCTCGAAGCGATGCAGGAGCGCCAAGTGACCGTGGGCCGCCGCACGATCCGGCTGGACGAGCCCTACAGCGTGATGGCGACCCAGAACCCGGTGGAGCAGGAAGGCACCTATCCGCTGCCGGAGGCACAGCTGGACCGTTTCCTGTTCAAACAGATCGTGTCCTATCCCGGCGAAGAGGAATACGCGCCCATCCTCGAGCGCACGACCGGCGAGCAGGACGTGGTGATCGAACCGGTGGCCGATGCCGAGACCATAGTGCGCCTGCGCGCGGTGGCCCGCGCCGTGGCCGTTCCGGAGGTGGCCCAGCGCTACGCTGTCCAGCTCGTCATGGGCACTCAGCCTAACAGCGATTACGCGCCAGACAGCATCGGCGCCTACGTGGCGCTGGGGTCCAGCCCGCGCGGCGCGCAGGGGCTGATTCTGGGCGGCAAGGTCCGCGCGCTGCTGGCCGGGCGTTTCTCGGTCAGCACCGACGACATCCGTTCGGTGGCGCTGCCCGTGCTGAGGCACCGCATCCTGGTGAACTTCCACGCGCAGGCCAACCGCGTCACGCCGGACCTGCTGGTGGACGACGTGCTGCAGTCGGTAGAGCCGCCGCACACGGCGAGCTGAGCGTTTAGCCTGGGAGCGAGGGCATGACCCTCGCGGCGTCCCGCCCTCGCCGAAGTCGAGACGCCTTCCAGCCCGGGGTTGAGGAGATCGAACCATAGGCATGGCCGCCCCCAAAGTTGACGAATTCTTCGATACCGAGTTCCTGACCGCGCTGCAGGGCTTCAGCCTGTGGGCGCGTCGCATCATCAGCGGCGGCCGGCATGCCGAGCAGCTCTCGAAGGACAAGGGCGCCGGCCTGGAGTTCGCCGACTACAAGGCCTACGTGCCGGGCGACGATACCCGCACGATCGACTGGAACATCTACAGGCGCCTCGGCCGCGTGGTCGTGAAGGTGTTCGAGGAGCGCCAGGAACTGCCCGTTTACCTGCTGGTGGACCGCTCGAGCAGCATGTATTTTGAGGCCGCGCCCAAGATCGGCGTGGCGCTGAAGGTGGCGCTGGCGCTGGCTTCCATCAGCCTGTCCCAGCATGACAGCGTGGGGCTGTTTTCCTTTTCGGACAACTTGGAAATGAAGCTCAAGAACGGTTCCGGACACGGCCGCCTGATGCGGGTCGCGGAACGACTGGCGGAACTCGAGGAGCAGGGCAACACCGAACTGGTCCAGGCGATCGAAGGCGTGGAACGGCTGCGCCTGCGCCGGGGGCTGCTGGCCGTCATTTCCGACTTCTACGACCCGGTCGGACTGGATGCCGTGCTGGGCTCGCTGCGCCAGACCCGGCATCGCCTGCTGCTGGTGCAGCTGATCGGCAACCACGACCTGGACCCGGCCGGCCGCCGCGACATGCGCGGCGATGTGCGCCTTCGCGACTGCGAGTCCGGCGAGGCCGTGGACGTGTCGCTTACGCCCGCTATTCTCGCCAACTACCGCGCGATCGTGAACGATTTCAACGAGCGCCTGACCGGCTTCGCCACCGGGCAGGGCGCGGCCTTCCTGCGACTCAATACCGACGAGGAAGTGCTGCCGCAACTGGCGGCGGCATTCGAGGCGGGGCGCATCGAGATATGAACTTCGCCAACCTGTCCTGGCCGTGGTTGCTGGCGGGCGCCGCCGGTCTGGCCGGACTCCTGTACGTGCTTCAGCAGTTGCGCATCCGCTATACCGAAGTGGCGGTGCCGACCGCGATGTTCTGGCGCGAAGCGGCCCGTGACGCCCCGGTGCGGGTGTTCCGCCGGCGCTTTCGCCACTGGCTGGCCTACCTGCTGAGCCTGCTGATCTGCTGGCTGCTGTGGCTGGGCCTGGCCGAGCCGCGGGTGGACGATCCGGAGAGCGGCCAGTACTATGTGCTGTTCTTGGACGGATCGGCGCACATGTCCGCGCCGGGCGCCCTTGAGCGCGCCATCGAAAGCGTTCGCGACGATTTGCGGAGCCTGCCGGACGACCAGCGCGAAGTCATCTGGGGCGGCGCCCGGAACCTGAAGCTTCTGAATGCCGACGAGGAAAGCCTGCTGTTCGATCGCCGGGTGGACGGACTCATGCCCGAAGGGGCGCCTTCGGCGGTGGAGGAACAACTCGACCTGCTTGCGCTGCCCGGCGCCTACCCCGAATCGGTGCGCCTGATCATTTACGGGCGCGCCCCGGTCAGCGCTGAAGTGCTGGATGGACTACCGGAGGGCGTTCAGGTCCAGCGCGCCCAGGGTCTGGAAGAACCGGGACCGAACCGCGGCATCGTGGCCATGGGTCTGGGCACGGCCGCTTCCGGGCGCTGGGACGCCGTTGACGTGCTGGTGCGCCTGGAGGCCACCGGAAACCTCAGCACACTTCCGGGCGACGTGGAGCTGAGTCTTGACGGTGCGCCGCTGAGCGGAGCGGTCATCCGGGATGCGCCTCCCGACGGCTTTGTCCTCCGCGATATACCCACCGCGGGCGGATTGCTGGAGGTCCGCCTATCCGAACCGGACGCCTTGCCCGCAGACAACGTGGCGCAGTTGCGCCTGCCCGAACGCCGGCAATTCAAGGTCGCCGTGTCCGCCACGCTGGGTTCCGTTCTCGTGGACGCAGTGCAGGCCGATCCCGGCCTCATGCTGGCCGGGGACGATCCGGAAGTGGTATTCCGGCGGGCCGGCGAGGCGTTCGGCGGCGATCTGTCGGCGGTCGAATTCGCGCCCATGAACGAACAGGAGGCCGCCTTCGAGATTCAGTACACGGGAAATCCGGACGCGGAATCGGCTTTGCGCGACAGCCTGCAGGGATTGGGTCTGAACCTGATCGACGGTGCGGGACTAGCCGCCGAGACCGGCCGGCCCGTGAGCGTGCAAACGTCGGGTGGCGAGTCGAAGAGTATTTCCGTTTGGCTGGAACTGCTTGATGAGCGTTTCAACTTCACGGTGTCGCGGGCGTTCCCGCTGTTCGTTTCCCGCGCCGCCCGCTGGCTGATCGAGGAAGATGCGGTTTACTCGTATCTGGCCGCGGGCAGGCTCGCGCCCGACGAATCATCGGAATTCGCGCTGACCGGCCCCGGGGACAGCGCGACCCGCCTGCTGGGCGCTGACCTGCCGCCGGCGCGCTCGGGAACGCTCGAAGCGCCCGACGGAGGGCTTTCGTATCCGGTTTCGCTGTTGAGCACGGCGGTAACGACGGCGCAGACCGGCGTGGAACTGCCCGCATTCGCCCCCGCGGGCGCGGGATTGGCCGGGCCTTCTCTGCTCGCGCTGCTCCTGATACTGGCCGCGCTGGCGCTGCTCGCGTTGGAGTGGTACGCCTACCAGCGCGGGATGATGCCGTAGGGACCGGGTGCGATGAGCATATCCTTTACCTGGCCCCTGGCCGCGCTGCTGTTGCTAGCCGTGCCGGCGTTGTGGTTCTGGCCCGCGCGCCCGCGCACGACCTGGCATGGGGTTATTCGATCGTTGCTGTTCGTACTGTTGATTGCGGCGCTGATGCAGCCGGTGACGGTGCTGGATGTGGAGCAGGAACGGCATGTCGTGGTGCTGGACGAAACCGCCAGCATGTCGGCGGCGGCGCGCAGCCGCGGCGCGCAGGCGGCTTCCGCGCTGCTTGTCGAACTGGCCGGTCGCGGTAACGCAACCATTATTCGCTTGGGCGCGGAAGGCGAGGACAGTTCCGCGAACGAGAACGGCGCGAGGCGGATCGTGCCGGGCGAACGCGATGCGTCGCCCCTGGCCGAGGCGCTGGAGATTGCGGGTCAGTCGATTCCGCGCGAGCAGCGGGGGTCCGTGGTCTTGATTTCCGATGGCCTGGCCACCAACCGCGATTGGGCGCCATCCGCGGCGCAGCTTGCCGAGCGCAACATTCCGGTGCATGTGTTCGATCCCGGGGCGGCTTCCAACGATGCGTTCCCGGCGCGGCTGAAACTGAGCACGGGCCGTCCCGGGGAATCGCTGAGGGCGACGGCTGAAGTCAACGGTGCGAATGCCGAGATGCAACTCGTGCTGAGCTCGGACGGGGAAGAGCTGGCTCGCTCCGAGCCCTTCCGGGGCGAAGGGCGCCATTATGTTGAAGTCGATTTCGAAGCCGGTGAACCGGGCTTTCTTGACGTAACGGCGGAACTGCTGGTCGAGCCCGGCGCCGGGGACGATCCCGGCAACAATCGCCTGCAGGCCGCGGCGGCGATCCAGGCGCCGCTGCGCATTCTCTACCTGGGTTCGCGCCAGGAGGGCGCGGCGCAGCATCTTGCCGAAATCCTGGGGCCAGGACACGAAATCGACACGGCGGATCCGGCCGCGCCGGACGAGAATACGGACCTTGAGCCGTATCAGCTTGTGATCATCGATGACGTTCCGGCCCGCCTGCTTTCCGAGGCCTTCCAGGCGCGCCTTGAAGGCGCGATCGTGGATCGGGGCCTGGGTCTGATCATGAGCGGCGGTCAGGCGTCATTTGCCGACGGCGGCTACTTCGAGACGCCGGTGGCGGAGTTGCTGCCGGTGGAGATTACCGGCGAAGACGACATCAGCGATCCCAGCGTGGCGCTTGCCCTGATACTGGACACCTCCGGCTCCATGGGCGGAACGCGCATCGAGCTGGCCAAGCAGATCGCCCGGATCGCGGTGCGCCGCCTGCAACCGCACGACCGGGTCGGGATCGTCGAGTTCTATGGCGCCAAGCACTGGGCGGTGCCGCTGCAGCCGGCTTCCAACAAGATCGAGATCGACCGCGCTATCGGCCGCATGAAGGCCATCGGGGGTACGGTTCTGTACCCCGCGATCCAGGAAGCCTACTATGGGTTGCAGAACGTCAGTGCGCGCTTCAAGCACATCATTCTCGTGACGGATGCGGGCGTCGAGGATGCCAATTACGAGGCGATGGCGCGCAGCATCTCGCGCGACAACATCAACGTTTCGACCATCCTCGTTGGACAGGGCGGACATAACCTAGTCATGTCCGATATCGCGAACTGGGGCCAGGGCCGTTTCTACGGCGTGGGCAACCAGTTCAGCCTAGTGGAACTGATTCTGAAGCGGCCCGCGATACGCAAGGCGGTTCGCTACAAGCGCGGCAGCTTTGCGTTGGACGGCCTGAGCGGACCTGGATGGTGGGGGCCGGTGGATCCCTCTGCCCTGCCGCCGCTGAACGGCTATGCCCAGGTGGAGCCGCGCGACGGAGCGGAAATGCTGATCCGGGTCGCGGACGCCCGCTATCCGGTACTTTCGACTTGGCGGTACGGGCTGGGCCGGGTGACGGCCCTGATGACCGAACCGGTCGGCCAGGGCACGGAAGACTGGCGCGAATGGCCGGATTATGCCGAGTTCCTGGGACGAATCGTGTCCCGCACGGCCTCCGACCAGGAACCCTTCAAGCTGGGGTTGAAGCGCCGGGGCAACCGGGCCCACCTGAGCGTGCGGCGCTACGACAACGACCCGCTGCTTGCGCCCGACGCCCGGCTGGTGGATGCAAGCGGTCGCGAAATGGCGGAGCCTTTGGCTGCGCTGATCGAGACGGCGCCCGGATTGTTCGAGGCCGATTTTTCCGCTGCGCCGGAAGAGGCGATACGGGTCGTCGTGCGACCGAACCGCGGCCCGGGAGCGCAGCGCATCGCGATCGCGCCTTACTCCGACCGGTTCGAAGAAACCCAGGTCGATCCGGCCTCTGCGCTTGACCTGGACGAACTGGCGGCGCTGACTGGCGGCGCCGTGCTGGCCGACGGCGACGCCGCGCAGATTCGCGCCGGCGGCGGGCTGCGCGCGGGCGACGTGACGCGGCTTTGGCCGTGGCTGCTCCTGGCCGCCCTGCTTGCCTACCTCGCGGACATCGCCTACCGCCGCTGGCCGCGTTGAGGATGGCAACGATGAAGAACAGGTCACGTCATTGGATCTCCGGGGGGCAGGGCGTCCCGCCCTCCCCGAAGGCGGGATGCCTTCGTCCCCGGGGTTTTGCTCTGGCATTGGTGCTCGCTTTCCTTTGCATCCCGACCCCGGCGCAAGCCCAGTCTGCGCTGGCCGAGCTGATTGCCTCGCTTCAGGCTTCCGAGCGCTTCGAGCCCGAGAGAGTCGCCGCGGTTTATCGCGAAACGGTTCTGACCGGCGCCGGCATCGACCGCGCCGTGGCGCGCTTGCGGGCTTATGCGCGCGCCGGCACGCTCAGTCCCCAAGGCCAGGCCGCGTCCCATCTGTCGATCGCGCATCTGCAATGGCGCGACGGCGCGATCCAGGACGCGGTGCTGTCCTCGGAACTGGCGCTGGAGAGCTCGCCGACCCGCGAGGCGCTGCTGCTGAAGGCGCGATTGCTGGATGCCGGCGGCGATGAGGACGCGGCGCGCGAGTGGTATCAGCGGGCGGCCGAGGCCTATGACGAGGGCGACGAGCAGTGGCTGATACGGGTGCGTTTGGCGATGATGGATGTCAGTTCGCGCAACGTGGAGGTCCTGGAAGAACTGGCGTCGCAGCGCGACCAGTCCTTCCGCAACCAGGCCGCCGTGGTGCTGGCGCTGCTGGGCCGCCCGGAGCGGGCGATTGAGTTGTACCAGCCCCTGCCCGGGGCGGACCGGCTCTACCGGCAGTATTTGCGCTTGTCGGAGTGGGCGCTGAGCGCCGGGTCGCATGAGTTGGCGCGCCAGCAGGCCTGGCTCGCCTATGCGGACGCGCCGGTTCGCGTGGATCGCCTTTACGCATTGAGCCTGCTGGCCGAGTCGTACCGCAGCGCCGATGAACTGGCGCTCCTGCTGGCCGACCTGGCCACGCACGATCCCGAAGACCAGGACCTGCTGCGCCTGCGTGTGGAGACCCTGATCGAGTCCGAGGATTACCCGCAGGCGCTCGAACTGTATGGTCAACTGGAAAGTTCGGAAGCCGATATTGCCGAGCGCCGCCGACTGGTTTCGCTGTATGAGGCCGCCGGCGATACGGACGCGATGGTGAGCGAGTATCGCCGTATGATGGATGCCGAGCCTGCCCAGCCGCAGTGGTATGACGGCCTGGCGGCGCACTATCTCAACATCGCCGACAACGACGCGGCGTTGGCCGTGTGGGCGACCTTTCAGGATCGCAATGGCGAACGCGCGGGCGTATTGGTCGAAGGCGGTCGTTTGATGGTTGCGATGGGCTTTGTGGATCAAAGCGTGGCGATGATCGAGCGCCACCTTCAGGCGCACGGCCCGGATGTCGACGCGCTGTTGTTCCTGTTCGAGACCTGGCTGGACCGGGGCGACGACGAACCGGCGCTTGACGCGCTCGAACGCCTCGAAGAATTCCTGCCCCCCGACGCCGCCGAACTGGTGGAACTCGCCGATGCCTATGAACGTCTGAGCCGGCCCCATGAAGCGCTGCGGGTGTTCGAAGCCATCCGGGACGTTCGCGGCGAGCTCGGTTACGACGATCAGATGCGCCTAGCCTGGCTTTACACGATCGTGGACCGCAAGCCCGAGGCTTTGGATCTGTGGCGCGACATCTGGGTGGGTGTCGAGAGCCCGGCGCGGCGCAGCTTCGCCGAGAGCCAGCTGCTGCTGCTGGCGGCCGAGCTGAGCGCCCTCGGCGACATGGCGGTGGAGCTGGAAGGAATGCTGATAAGGGGCGCCGCCAACCGCAACCACATGAACCTGCTCGTGCGCATATACGTGGAGTCCGGCGACAAGCTGTCGGCCATCGAGATCATCGACGAGTATGCCGAGTCGATGGGCGAGGACGTGATCGGCCATCAGCAACTGCTGGCGCACGTCTACATGCTGCTGGAGGACTATCCGGCGCACGACCAGGCCTTGCGCCGCCTGTATGAGATCGACATCGACAACCGGCTCGATCACATCCAGAGCATCATCCTGAACCTGTTGACGTTCGATCTCGCCACCGGGACGAACGAGCGGCTGGGCGAGATTCAGCGCTGGATCGAGGAATTGCGCACGTATGACGAAGAAGCCGTAACCGGCGAGTTCGAGGCGAGTATTTTCTCCACGGCGGGCTTTGTCGACCAGGCGGTCGAGGCCTATCGCCGGGCGCTGGTGGAGCAGCCGGAGAACAGCGACAACCTGCTGCTGCTGGCCGACGTCATGGACAACAACGGCCAGACCGAAGAGGCGGTGGCGATTCTGCAGTTCTTTGCCGAGAACGCGGTCGAGGACAACGACTTCGTGGTGGCGGTGGACGGCGTGTTGAACCTGATCGGCACCACGACCTTCTTCCAGCAACCGGACCCGGAGACGTTGGATACCCTGGCTTGGACCCGGCGGGTGATCCTGGAGCGCATTGCCTCCCGCGCAAACCGGTTTTACCTCTATGAACTACTGGCCGACATCGCCCGCGAGCAGGGCGATACCGAGGCTTCCTTCCTGGCCTTGGAGAACTCGCTGGCCGAGGCGGGCTTGAGGCGTCCCGCCGTGCTGCGCGAGCTGCTGACCATGGCCACGCCGAACGCGGGCTTTGGCGGATTCAGCACCGGCAGCGGCGATATCGACCGGCAGCTCAAGTATGGGCGCCGCCTGGTCGGTCTCCGCCAGCAGTTGCCGCCGGAGGTGTATATCGATGTCGGCAAGTCACTGCTGGCGCGGGAAGATGTCTCCGGCGCCGAGCGGGCCTTCGAGATGATCGACGACATTACCGGGATGATCGATATCGACCGGACCAAGGCGGAGATGTTCGAGGAGGCCGGCTACGACGAGCAGTCGCGGGTGTTCTACAACCGCGCGCTCAACGTCAACCGGGACAGCCTGGAACTCTTGCACAAGACCGGGTTCCTCTACGAGGTAATCGGCCGCGAGGATGTGGCGTTCCAGCGCTATATGCAGGCTATCGGCGACGTGCTGCGCCGCCAGTCCACGGTATTGGCCGCCGCCGCCCGTCCGGTTGCCCCCAACTCGTGGCAAGCGATCATGAACCAGCGCACCGACACCACGGTGTCGCGTGAATACCGCGAGCACTATGCATCGCTGGAGCAGGGGCTGTTGCTGAGCTGGCCTGAGGGCGTGGAAGAGTCCGAGGCGGCGGCCGCGGAACTGAAGGCCCTCTTCGACACCGAGTTGCGCAATGTGCTCGACCGCACCGACGAGGAGTTGTTGCCGCTCGCCCGCTATGCCCGGCTGGACCGCACCGCCCGGCTGATCCGAACGGTCGGTTTCTTCCTTGATGACGGGGACCTCGCGCAGTATGCCGACCGTCGGCTGCTGGCGCACTTCGGCAACGGCGGGGACTTTGCCGAGCACCTGATCGCGGCTTACGGAGCAGCCGGCCGGACGCTGCCCGAAGGCGTGACGGTTGACGACGACAGCGCGCTGGCCGCGCAGTTGCCGTTGCGGAGGCAGCTGGCCTTGGCCGGGAAGCGGGAGGACTTCGAGACCCAACTGCAGCTGCTCAGGCTGGACGGCGCCTTCGACGAGATGGAAACGCTGCTGGGCGAGCGGATTCTGGACGGAGAATTCACGGAAGGGCTAGGCTACGCGATGGGACTGCTCGGCGAGCCCGAGTTCCGGCGCCTAGCGCTCGCCACATCGTCAAAGCTTCTGGAAGAACGCGACGCGTTCAAGGCGCTGGTGGGTTCGAACGCGGACTTGCTCCTTCGGGCGGAGGAAGTGGCCGGGCAGCCCCTGGCGCCGCCGGAGGAAGTCATTGCGCTGCTGCTGGATCCCGGCGCCGGCGCCGAGCCGGCTAGCCCGTTCGGTTCCAACGACAACAGCGGCTACTGGAAATACCTCGAGGAGCGGGGAAGCACACAGGACCGGATCCGCTTTCTTCAGGCCGAGGTGGAGGACGCCGGCTCCGATAGGGCTGCCGGCATCGTTTTCCTGGGCGCCGATGCCCTGAGCCGCGTTCGCCCGCTGCTCAAGGAAGAACTGACCGCAGCGCAGCGCAGCGAGGTGGCGGACACGGTCATCGAATTCCTTTCCGGCCTCGAGACCAATGACGACAGCGTGTTCCACACGGTCGCCCAGGCAATGATGATCGTGGATGGCCGCAGGGAAAATGTCGAAGTGCTGTACCGCGTATCCGACTACGTCGCGAACCGCTGGCCGAACATGCCCGACGCGAGACCGTTCCTCGATGCCATATATGCCGGCCGAAACGGCGAAGCATTCCGCTTGATCGTCGAGATGGAAGAGAATCTTCCGTCGCCGCAAGGCTTCCCCCAGCGTTTTTACGCACCCGGGCTGAATGACGCCCTGGAGGCTGCAAGCTCGGAATTGCTCGACCAGCTTGCCGTCGGCGAGGCAGTGCCGCTTGATCTGGCCCGCGCGGCCTACGAGCGGGAATTCTCTTCGCGCTTCTATTATCAATTGCCTTCGCTGGAGCGCTGGGAACGCCAGAACCTTATGCTGGACAGACTTGCCGCGCTGGATCCCGATCCTTCCCGATACCGGGCCGATCGGATCGTCGTGTGGCTCAACCTGGGCTATGCGGACCGCGCCGGTGACGCGATCGCCGAGGAGTACCGGGCGGCGCCGGACAATGCTGGATGGCGGTTGGCGCATTTCCTGTTTTTCCGTTCGCAGCAGCGATTCGGGGAAGCCGCCGAAGTCGCTTCGGACGGCGGTCCGGATTTCAGCGATCCCGCTGTCCTGCAGCAGGTAACGACCCGGCAGTCGCGCTCGCCCGGGTCGGTGGCCGCAATCATCCGCAAGCTGCAGGCCATGCAAACTTTCGAGGAGGATTCCGGATCCGTATCGGCAGGTTCTGCGCTGATGGCACTTGGCGCGCCACGGCAGCAGAGCCGACGGCAGGGACCCGTCGAGCGTCTGGGCGAGGCACTGAAAGCCGGTGATCACGAGGAAGGTCGGCGGGCCCTTCGGGAGGCGTGGCGGAGTCTGCTGGCGCCCCGCAATTCTCCGTACGGGCCTCCTCCGGGAACTATGCCGCTGACGTTCCTCGCCGGCGTTCTGTTGAATACTCCGATGCCGGAGCCCGGCAAGAAGGCGCCTGCGGTGATGGCGGTGCGAGGAAACGGCGGTGCGATGGGCGAGAAGCCTCCCGAGCCACGCATGCTGTTCGATGCGGTGGCGGAGGCCCCCTACGGCGCGGCTGAACTGGATGCCTTTCTGCGGGCGGTCCCGGACCGAACGCGGACGGGATTCAGCCGGCTCTATGAATACTTGGCCGAGGCGTCCAACGACGGCCGGCGACTGGAGTACCTGTGGAAGCGCCTGAACCTACAGGAAATCACCGATCACGAATTCACCCTGTGGATGATGCTGCGCGACAAAGAGAGGGTTGAATTCGGCCCCGGTGGCCTGCAGGCGTTCGAAGCCCGTTTGGAGGCGGTTTCCGACCCCTCGCCGTACCAACTGCTTCTTGCCGCCCGCGTTCTTGCCACTGCCGGCGCGGTGGATCGGGCGGTGGATTACTACAAGCTGGTGGCGGCGCGCAGGATTCAGCACAACGAGTATGGGGATCAGGAGCGTTTCGTTTTCGGCTTTCCCAAGGAGCAACCGAACCCCGCCAACCTCCTGGAGCTGATCGGTGAAGTTGCGCAAAGACTGCCCTCGGAGGCGGCCCGTGAGGTCCTGGATTCAGTCCTGCTTCTCGCCCGGCCTGCGGAGGCGATTCCGGCCTACGACATGCTGTTCGATGCCTTTCTGCTTGCCTCCATGGAAAAGGTGTATTCGCCGGAGGAGATGTTCGCGCAGGCCCGCCGCCGGTCACCGGGTGTTCTGGACCTGCCGGAACGCCTGTACGAATCGGGCGCGGTTAAGGCGGTCGAGCTGGCGCGCGCCTTTGCACGCTCGGGCGACCTGGCGCGCGCCACGGAGATTCTCGGCGCCATGCTGTTGGAAGCGGGTCCGGCTGCGCTTACGCCGGAAGAACAGCGGGATATGCAGCTAAGGAAGAGGTTCCAGGCATTGAGCGTCCTCAGCTTGCTCTACGGTCTTCCGGCAGTGACTCAGCGGCACCAATACGACGATCAGGGCTTTACCGCGGCGCAGGAGGTTCTCAGCAGGCAGCGGCGGCTGTTCCCGATGGGCGACGGCGAATGGCCGGGCATGCCGGACTGGGTAGCGGCAACGACTGGCATGCTGCTGGACTTGCTGGCCGGCGGAAAGATGGAACAGTACGATGCACTCCAGTTGCTCGTTCCGCTCGGGATTCGGCAATTGCGCGCCGAAGCGAATGCGCCGGACGCCGGCCTGATGGCCCGCATCCTTCAGAGCGTCGAAGTCGGCGGCCGCCCCTTGAGCGCCGAAGGACTCGTGCTGCTGGCTTCCCTTGCGGAAGCGGGCGGAGGATCCCTGCGGTTCGACCTAGTGGCCGGAATACTGGAGGAAGGCCGGCTCCCATGGAAGCAGCGTTTGACGCTGCTGGGCCTGTACCAGGACTCCGGCGAGGGGGCGCAACTGCTGGAGCTCGTACGGGCCAACGGCCTCGACCGTGGCCTGGGCGTATTGCGTGTGCTGCATACGATCGCCGAGCGGATGAAGGACAGTGCCTACGCCGGCGATTTGCAGGTGCGCATCAAGCGCGAAGAGGCGGCCGAGAAGGAACTGTCGCCGGACGAAGAGGAAGAGGCCTAGGCCGTCGCAATGGCCATCCCCTGATCCTCCATCGAACGAAAAGCAAGATAAACTCCCACCAGGGACAACGACCATGAAAAAACATCTGTTATTCGGTTTGTGCTTGGCCGCAAGCGCGGCGCTGGCGGCGGAAAGCGACATCACGGTGACGGCCAGCGGCTTGGACAAGTTCGAAGGCGAGCTGATTGAAATCGGCTACGCCGACCCGCGAACCGACGCGGGCTTCAAGGTGCTGGGCATCGCGATCATTCAGGACGGCGAAGCCACGATGAAGATTCCGCTATCCGAGCCCCTGCTCATCGAACTGAACCTGCTGGCCGGCGCGAAGGCCGACGAGTTCCGGGTGCGCGGTATTGCGGAGCCCGGCGGTGAGCACGAGGTCCTGTGGGATTCCGCCACGGACGCTCTCACCTTCAGCGGCGGCGACTACAACGAGATGATTCGCGCCGCGCTGGATGAACCCGGCGAAGCGGCAACCGAATCCCTGCGCGTCATCTATCTTGAGTATGAGGATCCGATTGCCCGACTGCTTGCGCTGCGGGCCGCCTGGCAGGACGGTGAGGACGAGGAGCAGATGAAGGTCATGGAGGAACTGGAGTCCCTGCTGGGCGAGAACCTGACGGTGCAGTTGCTCAAGGTGTTCACGGCCAAACGCGTCGAGGAACTGGCCGCCGCGATCCGCGACTTCACGGCCAACGACCTGTCCGGCGAGGAAATCCGCCTCTTCGATGTCGTGGCCAGGAACAAGTTCACTCTGGTCGAGTTCTGGGCTTCCTGGTGCGGGCCGTGCATTGCCGAGATTCCTCACCTAAAGGCGGCATACGAGCGATTCAGGGAGCAGGGATTCGAGATCCTCGCCTTCAATCTAGACGACGAACGCGAGGCCTGGCGCCAGGCCTCGGAGGACGACTACAACATTGAGTGGCTCAACGTGTCGGACGAACTCGCATTCGATAGCCCCGTGGCCAAGATGTATCGCGTCAACGCCATCCCGGCCAGTTTCTTGGTCAGTTCCGACGGTGTCACGGTCGGTCGGAACCTGCGCGGCAACGATCTGCAACTCCGATTGGACGAGCTGTTCAGGGAAGAAGCCGCGAAGGCGGCCGCAGCCGAGCAAGAGTCCGCCGGAGCGAGCGGCGAGGAAGCCGTCGACTAGCGCGTAGTGCTAACACGCCCTGATCCTGAGAGCGGGGTTGCGCCCCGCTCCGACCCTGGGAGCGAAGGCATCCCGAGTCAGGGGAGGGCGAGGCGCCCCCCATCGCTACGTGGAGGCGGGCTTGGCCCTCGGAGCCAACCGCAGCCGATTGGCCGGGGGCCGCCATCGGCGCGTGAAGTCAGTGCGCGGCGCTGTTGCGGGCGCTCGCGGCTTATAATCGCAAGGGATGCAATCGCCGGTGCTTGAGCGGCTGGTTGGCGGGGTGGTTCTGGTGGGCCTGCTCGTGATTCTGGCCTTGGTAATCGGCCCGCGGGACGGCGGCCGCATGCCGGACGAAGAGGATTTCCGAAATCCTGCGGCCCCCGTCGCGCTTCAGCCCGCCCAACCGGATATCGCGGGCGGGCCGGAAGAAGGCCGCCGTCCGCCCGGCCCGGGTGCCGCAGCCCAGCGGGTGCCTCCGGGGTCGGTGGCCCGCGCGCCGCAGCCTGCCAGGTCTTCCGCCACGCCGCCGCCGAGCCCCGGCGCAGTAGCGGAGCCGGCCGGGCCCGCTGCGGCTCAGTGGGGCGTGCAGTTGGGGAGCTTCGCTAATCGCGGCAATGCGGCGGCTTTATCCGACTGGTGCCGGGAGCAGGGCTATAACGTGAGGATTGCCGCCGCCACCAAGCAAGGCGGCACCCTCTACCGCGTTCGCGTGGGTCCGTTTGCCACCCGCGGCGACGCGCAGTCGGCCAAGGCGCAGCTCGCTTTGCAGGGCCATCCCTCCTTTATCACCGGCTGGGAAGCGCAGGCGCCGTGAGTCCTTTCGACTGGATTGCGCTGGTGATTCTGCTGTGGGCCGGCTACCGCGGAATGCAGCGCGGGTTTTTGGGCGCCGCGCTGAACCTGGCCGCTTGGGCGGCGGCGATTTTTCTGGCGTTCGCCTTTGGCGACCTAGTGGCGGCCATTGCCTTTCCCGGCCTGCCCGGCAAAATCGAGCTGTGGCTGTCCGGCAACCCGCTTGCCTCCGCGATCTTCCGCGGCCCGGAAGTCGCCAACTCGATTGCGCTATGGAGCGCGCGCCTGGGGCTGCTGATCGCGGTGCTGCTTGCCGGAACCACCCTCTCGGGACTGTTGTCCAGGGCCGTGGAAGACAGCGTGTTCGCTTCCGCGAATCGCGCTCTCGGCATATTATTGGGTGCCGCCAAAGGCTGGCTGATGGCAGGTGGTCTTCTGCTTTTGTGCATACATGTCGGACCGGACAGCTGGATACGCGACTCGCTGAGCCAGCGTTTTCTGCAGCCGGCCAGCGATGCCCTTGATCTGCTTCTCAGAGCGCTGGGAGGCCAGTGATGTGCGGGATCGTTGGGCTGATGAGCCAGGGCCTGGCGGCCCAGGAAATCTACGATGCCCTAATCATGCTCCAGCATCGCGGGCAGGACGCGGCCGGCATCGTGACCGACGACGAGGGCATTTGCCGCAAGCGCAGGGGCCGCGGGCTGGTGAGCGAAACCTTCCGCACCCGGCATATGCACAATCTGCGGGGGGCCGCCGGCCTGGGGCATGTGCGCTATCCCACCGCGGGTTCGGACAAGAACTCCGAGACGCAGCCGTTTTTCGTTAACAGCCCTTACGGGATTGCGCTGGCCCACAACGGCAACCTCACTAACGCGCGCGATTTGGCGCAGGAAATGCGCATGCGCGACCGCCGCTATCTCAACACCCGTTCCGATAGCGAGCTGCTGCTCAACGTGTTTGCGCACGAGCTGCTGCGCACCTCGCGCCGTTCGATGGATGCCGAAGCGGTGTTCCGGGCCGTTCGCGGCGTGCATAAGCGCTGCAAGGGCGCCTACTCGGTGGTCTGCTTCATTCTGGGATATGGGCTGGTGGCCTTCCGCGATCCGTACGGGATCCGGCCCCTGGTGGTTGGGCGCCGGGAGGGCAAGGAGGGGCCTGAGTACCTGGCGGCTTCCGAGAGCGTCGCTTTGCAGCAGCTCGGCTTCGAGCTGGTGCGCGATGTGCTGCCGGGAGAGGCTTGGTTCTTCGGCTACGGCGAAGAGGCCGTGACCCGGCAGTGCGCGGCCCGCAAGCATTACACGCCCTGCATCTTCGAGTATGTGTATTTCTCCCGCCCGGACTCGCTGATGGACCGGATTTCAGTCCATAAGGCGCGGCTGAGAATGGGCGAGCGCCTGGCGGACAAGGCGCTGCGCGAAATCGATCCCGGCGATGTGGATGTGGTGATCCCGGTTCCATCGACCAGCCGCACCAGCGCCATGGAAGTGGCCACCCGGCTGAACGTCAAGTACCGCGAAGGCTTCATCAAGAACCGCTATATCGGCCGCACTTTCATCATGCCGGGCCAAGCCCAGCGCGACCGCTCGGTGCGCCAGAAGCTCAATCCCATCAGCCTGGAATTCAAGGGCAAGAACGTGCTGCTGGTGGACGACTCCATTGTGCGCGGCACCACCTCGCGGCAGATCGTGGAAATGGCCCGCGAGGCGGGCGCGAAGAAGGTGTATTTCGCATCGGCCGCCCCGCCGGTGCGCTACCAGAACGTTTACGGCATCGATATGCCGGCGCCCGGGGAGCTGATCGCTTCCGGGCGCAGCGAGGAGGAGGTGCGCGAGCGGATCGGCGCCGACCGGCTGATTTACCAGGATCTGGGCGATCTGATCTCCGCGGTGAATTTCCGCCATGCCGAAATCACGGGGTTCGACGTGTCGTGCTTCAACGGCCAGTACGTGACCGGCGGCGTGGACCGCAAGCTGCTCAAGCGGGTGGCGAAGGAACGATCCGACGGGGCGCGGGCGGATCGCCGCAAACGCCGGCGCCCGCAGCCCAAGGCGGCGCCCGAAAACGCCGATGCCGAAGGCCGCGAGCAGATGGCGCCGCTTATTCGCTAATTTCCGGGTCCGCTTCGATGGTGATGTTGTGCATGATGTCGCGCTCCGCCAGATCCGGGCTTTCCGGCGCCTTATAGCTTTCGATCCGCGCCGGAATGATGCGCCGCGGATAATAGTTGTTCTCGATATCGGCATCGGCGGTTTCCAGCAGGGGATCGACCACGAAGGCGCGGATTTTCTCGTCTTTCACCAGCAGCTTCTTAAGATGGCGGGGTGATCGCCGCCATATTTCCGCCGGCATGCGGATATTCTCCTTGGCGCCGCTTTCGTACTCCACCTGAAGGATGATCGGCATGGCCAGCCCGCCGGGATTGGAAAACTCCAGGATGTAGTAGTTGAGGTTCTCGTCCACCGCCCTTTCCAGCGCGGCGCGCTCCGTGGCCTCCAATCCGTCGAGGAACTGCCGGTAGCGATTGCGCTCCACGTTGGTGACCGTGAATTCGTCGTTGCGGTCGTAGAAGTCGCGAATATCGGGGTTTTTCTCCACCCAGCTTCGCCTGCCCTCCTCGCGGTTGCGCTCCACGAACACCGAAGGCGGCTCGGCTTTCTCCATTTCGCGCAGGCGCGGGAAATCGATATCGGGATCTTCGCTGTCCAGGCGCATTTCGTACACGCGGTCCAGCGAAATATCCACATGCCGGGTGGTATAGAACCAGCCGCGCCAGAACCAGTCCAGATCCACGCCCGAGGCCTCCTCCATGGTGCGGAAGAAATCCGCCGGCGTGGGCCGCTTGAACTTCCAGCGGCGCGCGTATTCCCGGAACGCGAAGTCGAACAGCTCGCGGCCCATGATGGTTTCGCGCAGAATATTGAGCGCGGCGGTGGGTTTGCCGTAGGCGTTGGGGCCCGCCTGCAGCAGGCTGTCGGACTGGGTCATGATCGGAACCTGCTCTTCCGACAGCATGTAGCCCGTGATATGGCGCGGCTCCACCGTCCACGAAATCTCCGGGTCCCATTCGCGCCCCGCCACCGCGTCGAGATAGCTGTTCAAGCCCTCGTCCATCCAGGTCCATTGGCGCTCGTCGGAATTCACGATCATGGGAAAGAAGAAGTGGCCGATTTCGTGGATGATCACGCGGATCAAAAACCGCTTTTCGGCCAGGGAATAGGTGCGCGAGCCGTCCTCCTGCAACGTGGTCCGGGGGCCGTTAAAGGAGATCATGGGATACTCCATGCCGCCCAGAAAGCCGACGCTGACCGACTGCGCCGTGGGGTAGGGGTAATCGAAGGTAAAGCGGCTGTACACCTCAAGCGCGTGGATCACGACCTCGGTGGAATAGTTCGACCACAGCGTTCCGCCCTCCTTGGGATAGAAGGACATAGCCATAACCCGCTTCTGCTCCGCGCCGGGCTGTTCAAGCCCTTTGGCGTCCCAGATGAATTTGCGCGACGAGGCCCAGGCGAAATCGCGCACATTGCGCGCCGAGAAGCGCCAAGTGGCCGTTTCCGAGGCGCCCTCGCGTTCATTCTCGCGGGCTTCGTCGGGAGTGACGATGAATACGGGGCGCTCGGCCGTTGCCGCCCGGTCGAGCCGCGCCAGCTGCTCGGGGGTCAGCACTTCGGCGGCGTTGGCGAGTTCGCCCGTGGCGGCCACGATATGGTCGGCCGGCACGGTAATGGCCACATCGTAATCGCCGAATTCGAGCGTGAATTCGCCGCCGCCCAGGAATTCCTTGTTGGTCCAGCCGTCATAGTCGGTATAGGCGGCCAGCCGCGGGAACCATTGCGCGACGGCGAAGATATGGTTGCCGCCGGTGCGGGCGTCGTCCGGGAAGCGCTCGAAGCCGCCGCGCACGCGCATATGCGTGCCGTCCACGAGGTTGTAGGCGTAATCCACCGAGAAAACGAACCGGCCGCCCGGCTCCAGTCCGGCGGGCAGGTCCACGCGCATCAGCGTGCCCACCACGGTGTGGTCGAGCGGCTCGCCTGCGCTGTCGGTGACGGAATGGATCTCGTAGCCGAGCGCGCTGTCCTCCATGTATTGCAGCCGCTGCAGGTCGCGCAGGCTGATGCGGGCCGCGGCGTCCCCGGCCTCATCGCCGGTCGCCGCGCCCTCGAAAGTGCGCGTCATTTCGGCGATCGAGTCGTTGCGGTAACGGTTCTGGTCGAGTTGCAGCCACAGATAGTTGAGCGTGTCCGGCGAATGATTGTGGTAAGTGATGGTTTCCGATCCCGATATTCGCTGCCTGTCCTCGTCCAGGCGCACATCGATCGAGTAATCGACCTTCTGCTGCCAGTAAGCATGGCCGGGCTCCCCGGTGGCGGTGCGATAGGCGTTGGCGGTGGGCAGTATTTCGTCAAGCTGGCGGAACCTGTCTTCAAACGGGGGCGTTTCGTGCGTGTCGTGCGTTTCGTGGGCCGCTGCCGGTCCCAGCGCGGCGCATGCCAGCATCAGCGCCATGCTCCGCCTGCAAAAACGCTGCCCGAACCGGCGTCCGTCGCCATTGGCCGGTCGCTCATCAAGCCGTTGTGCTTTGCCTGTCATCGCGCTTGTTCTCCTTAAGGTGCTGCCTTTTCAACCTCAGCCATCGGCGCCGCGCCTAGCCTTAGTGGATGTATTCCTGATAGGGAAGGGGGCGGGCCGCTTACTCTAACGCAAGCCGCCGCCCGCCAAACTCGCGCCGCTTTTCCGGTGTAACGAAATTGTAAAAAATCCGTAACGTTTGTTTTGCCATCAGCCCTCAAGATACCCCGCGTTCGCCATTCATTGCTGCGCCGCGCCGAATCTGGAGGTTGCGCCATGCCATCAATATCCGCCCATGCACGCCATGCGGCCATTGCATTGCTGCTTTCGGCAGCGCTCCCGGGCCTGACGCTCGCCCAGGGCGCATTGGAAGGGCGCGTGAGCGACCAGTCCGCAGAGGCGTACTTTGAAGGAGCGATCGTGAGCCTGCCGCAACTGAACGTCGAGCGCGTGACCGACGCGGCGGGCCGGTTCCGGTTTCAGAGCGTTCCCGCCGGCGACTACCGCATGGAAGTCAGTTACGTGGGCGCGCCGCCGGTTTCCATGGCGGTTTCCGTGCGCGACGGCCAAACCGGGCGGGCCGATGTGCGGATTGGCGCCGAAGTGGGCGCTATGGAGAATATCATCGTGGTGGGGCAGGCGGCCGGGGCCTACGGCGCCATCAACAGGATGCGCTCGGCCGATAACCTGATTTCCGTAGTGACCAGTGATTCAATCGGCCAGTTTCCCGACGAGAACGTAAGCGAGGCCTTGCAGCGGATCAACGGCGTGTTCATTGAGCGCGACCAGGGCGAAGGGCGGTTCGTGGGGGTGCGCGGCATCGATCCGCAGCTCAACGTGGCCAGCATCAACGGGCTGAACGTGCCCGCGCCGGAAAGCGACCGGCGCAATGTGGCGCTGGACGTTATTCCTTCAGATCTGGTCGAAAGCCTGGAGGTCACCAAAACGCTCACGCCGGACCAGGACGGCGACGCCATCGGCGGCACCATCAATATCAAGAGCCTCAGCGCCTTCGACCGCAAGGAGATGAGCTACCGGATCAAGGGGCAGTCGTTCTACAACGATTTGCAAGGCAGCCGCGGCCGCAAATTCTCCGGCACCTTCACCAATGCCTTCGATTTGGCCGGCGGCGAACTGGGCTTGGCGATGAGCGTTTCCGCCAACGAGCGCGAGTTCGGCACCGACAACCTCGAGGCCGACGGCGGCTGGCAGGAAGACGGCGGGGTGCGCTACCACGAGGAAATGGAGAAACGCGACTACGAGATCACGCGCGAGCGCAACGGATTTGCGCTCAATCTGGATTTCCGCGCCAGCGATACTTCCAGCTACTACCTGCGCACGCTCTATAGCGACTTCTCCGACCAGGAGTTCCGCAACCGGATCGAATTCAAGCTCGACCGGGGCGATATTGAATACGACAACAACAGCTTGACGGCTAGGGACACCCGCTTGCAGCGCGAGCTGAAGGACCGCTACGAGGCGCAGGAAATCCTTTCCGTGCTGGCGGGCGGCGAGAACCTGATCGGCGACTGGACGCTGGAATACAGCGTCGGCTACTCCGAGGCCAGCGAGGAGGAGCCCGGGCGCATCGATTCCCAGTTCGAGATGAGAGGCGTGGAATATGCCCGCTACGAGAACCTTGGGCGGGTGCCCTCGCTTTCCTTCAGCGCCGACGGTGCCGTGGCGGAAAATTTCAAGCTGGACGAGATCGCCGTCGAGGATAACTTCACCAACGATGATGAAACCGCCTTCAAGTTGGATATCACCCGCGACATGACCTTCGGCGGGCACCCCGGCTATATCCGCTTCGGCGCCAAGCACCGGGCGCGCGACAAGAACCGGGACGCGGGGCTGCGGCTGTTCGAGAAATTCGACGACGCGTTCGACTCCGTGCCCACGCTGGATCAATTCGTGACCGGCGCCGCCGACTATATGCTGGGCGCCTACGGACCCTACGTGAACCCTGGTCTGCAGCGCAATTTCGTTTGGAGCCATATCGGCGGATCCGCCGCCTGCCTGCTGGACAGCTACGACGAGGACGCCTGCCCGTTCATCATGGACGAGGATGCCTCCCGGGTGGGCTCGGCGGCCGACTACGAGATCGAGGAGAACGTGTCCGCGCTCTATCTGATGCAGCGGATCGATATCAACGATCTGCGGCTGGTGTACGGAGTGCGCTATGAGGGCACCGACTTCACCGCCAAGGGCGCATACGTTCGCGAAGTGGATGTGAAGCGCGAGGACGATGTGCAGATTTCCGAGTCCAGCTACGAGAGCGACTACAGCAGCGTGCTGCCCAGCATCAATGTGCGCTATAAGGTTTCGAAGAACTTGATCCTGCGCGGAGCCTATACCCATTCGGTCGCCCGACCGTCGTTCGGCGACCTGAACCCCACCCCCGACGCCATCGAAATCGAGCAGGACGGCGACGAGATCGAGATGGCCGTGGAGGCCGGCAATCCGGAGCTCAACCCCTACAAGTCGCGCAATCTGGACCTGGCCTTGGAGTACTACCCCGGCAACATGGGCGTGTTCAGCGCCGGCGCGTTCTACAAGCGCATCGACGATTTCGTGTTCGATGCCGATGTGAGTTCCGTGGCCGATGCCTCCGAGTACGCGGGGAATATCGCCGTGACCGAACTTGAGGTGTTCAAGCCGCTTAACGGCCAGTCGGCCAACCTCTACGGGCTGGAATTGGGATGGACACGCCAGTTCACCGAGTTGCCCGGGGCGCTGAGCGGGCTGATCCTGATGGCCAACGCCACGTTCACCGACAGCGATGCCGATTTGGGCCTAGGCGCGGATGCCGGACGCAGCAACGAGTCGAGGTTGCCGTCGCAGGCCAACCTGGTGGGCAACTTCGTGGTGGGTTACGAGAACTACGGCTGGAGCGTGAGGCTGTCATCGGCCTATATCGGCAATCGCATTGCCGAGATTAATTTGGAGAGCCAGGATAACGATCTGTACGAGGACGGCCATCACCAGATCGACTTGACCGTCAAATACGACGTGAGCGAGCAGCTTCAGCTTTATTTCAACGCCATGAACCTGGGCGAGGAGCCCAGCTACCGCTACTATGGGCGTTCGCGCTACAACGGCCAGTACGACGAAATCGGACGCTCGTTCGTGTTCGGCGTTTCCTACCGCAGCTTCTAGCTGACACGCTCATATCGCCCGATGCTTCATCCACTCTTTCTTAGCGCGTTGGCAGCGGGATTGGGCGCGCTGTTGGCGGGCGGGTGTTCGGAAGAGCCGGCGGCGGCGGCGCACGCCGACCTTGCTGCCGTTTATGCGGTGGCGGAGACGGAACCGGTGCGGGGCGGGGGCGATGCGGCCGACGATCCGGCTATCTGGATACATCCCGAAGACGCTTCGATGAGCTTGATTTTGGGCACCGACAAGCGTCGCGGCCTTTCGGTCTATGACCTTGCCGGGCGCGAGGTGCAGTTCCTGCCGCGCGGGCGCGTGAACAATGTGGATTTGCGCCAGGGCGTGGCGATGGCCGGCGGCGCGGCGACGTTGGCGGTTGCCACCAACCGCACGGAACGAGCGATGGATATATTCACCGTTTCCGCGGAAGGGAAGCTGGAACTGGCGTTGGAGCAGGCGCTTGAGATCGGGGATCCGTACGGCATCTGCATGCATCTGGATGCCGCCGGCATCGCCTACGCCTATGTGAACGGCAGCGACGGGGAATACGAGATCTGGCGGCTGAACGAAGGCGGCGCGCTCAAACCCGAGCGCATCGACCAGTTTTCGCTGCCCACCAAGCCTGAGGGCTGCGTGGTGGACGACCATACGGGCATCGCCTATATCGGCGAGGAGGAGCATGGCATCTGGAAAATGCCGGCCGGCGCCGGCGGGTTCGATGAGAAAACGCTGCTCGACTCGGTGGATTCAGACCGCCTTGCCGCGGACGTGGAGGGATTGGGCATCTATCGCACCGAGCAGGGGCGCGCGATTCTGGTCGCGTCCAGCCAGGGCGACTACACCTACGCCTTTTACGATCTCAATGACGGCGACCGCTATCTAGGCTCCGTGCGCGTGGCCGACGATCCGGCCTCCGGCATCGACGGCGCCGAGGAAACCGACGGCCTAGCGGCCACCTCCGCCAACTTGGGCCCTGGATTCGAGCAGGGCCTGCTGGTGGTGCAGGACGGCTTCAACCGCCTCCCCGAAGAGCGCCAGAACTTCAAGCTCGTCCCTTGGCGCGCCGTCGCCGCCGCCCTCAACCTGCCCGCCCCCGAAAACAAATAGCCGGACGCAGATGCCTGTCGGCTTGGGGCGTCCGGCGGAGGCCCGTACAATTTGCGCTCCGCTGCCGGAACGCGAACTCATGCCGGACCTCGAAAGCCTCAGGAAACAGCTCGGCGCTATCGACCGGGACATTATCGGCTTGCTGGCGCGCCGCCAGGAGATTTCCGCGCAGGTGGGGCGCTACAAGCACGATGCCGGCCTGCCCACCCGCGATTTCGCCCAGGAAGTGCGGGTGATCGGCAGGGCGCGCGGGCAAGCCGAAAGCGCCGGCCTGCCAGGGGAACTTGCGGAGAATATCGTGCGCCTGCTGATCAACGCGTCGCTGTCGCGGCAGGAGCGCGTGCGCCTGCGGGCCCGCGGCCGGGGCGAAGGCCACCGGGCGCTGGTGGTGGGAGGCGGCGGCAAGATGGGGCGCTGGTTCTGCGAGTTCCTCAGCTCGCAAGGCTATGCCGTGACGGTGGCGGATCCCGGCAAAGCGCCGAGCAAGTTGCCGCAGGTCGAATGCTGGCAGGACGCGCCGGACCAATTTGAACTGACCGTGGTCGCCGCTCCGGTTGCCGTGAGCGCGCGCATTCTCACTGAAATGCAGCAGGCGGGCCATGCCGGATTAATCTTCGATATCGCTTCCATTAAGGATCCGGTCAAGGATATTCTCGCCCGCATGGCTTCGGCCGGCATGCAAGTGGCTTCCATCCACCCGATGTTCGGCCCGGACACCGACCTTCTGTCCGGCTGCCATGTGCTTCTGATGGATGTGGGCTCGGCGGAGGCGGCCAAGGCCGCCGCCGAGGTTTTCGCGGGAACCATGGTGGAGATTCTGCGCGTGCCGATGGATGAGCACGACCGGCTTATCGCCTGGGTGCTGGGCGTGTCCCACGCCATCAACCTGGCGTTTATCAACGCGCTGGAGGAAAGCGGCGAGCAGGCGCCGGCGCTGGCCCGCATGTCGAGCACCACTTTCGATGCCCAACTCGCCGTGGCCCACGCTGTGGCGGAAGATAACCCGCATCTTTATTTCGAAATCCAGAAGCTGAATCCGCACGGCGCCGAGGTGCTGGGCGAGCTGGTTGGCACGGTCGAGAAACTCTCCCGGCTGGTGCGCAGCGGCAACGAGGCGGAGTTCGTGCGCATGATGGAAAGCGGCCGGCGCTATCTGGCGGCCCGCAAGTAGCGCCCCGTGCCGTTGAGGCCGAGGGTTGTATTAAGCCGGCGCTGGCCGGGGCGCGCGGAGTCGCTGCTGGCGGAGGACTACGAAGTCATATCCAATGCGCCGGACCAGCCGATGAGCGCGTCCGACATGCGCGAGGCCCTGCGGACGGCCGACGCTTTTTGCCCCACGGTCACCGATCAGGTGGATGCGGGCGTTGTGGGAGCGCCCGCCCGCCGCGCCCGCATACTCGCCAACTTCGGCGCCGGGTTCGAGCATATCGACTTGGATGCGGCGCGCCGTTTGGGCATTGTGGTGACCAACACGCCGGATGTACTGACTGATTGCACGGCGGACTTGACCCTGGCCCTGATACTGGCCACGGCGCGGGGCGTGGTGAGCGGCGACCGCATGCTGCGGGCCGGCGATTGGGCCGGTTGGCGGCCGACGCATATTCCGGGTGTGCGGGTTGGCGGCAAGACGCTGGGGCTGGTGGGCTTCGGCCGGATCGGCAGAGCCGTGGCCAGGCGGGCAAGGGCGGGTTTCGGGATGCGCGTTCGCGTTTTCGGTCCGCGCCCTTTGGCGGACGAGGAAGCGCGCGAGCTGGGCGTTGAGGTTTGCGCCGATCTGGACGACCTGCTTGAGACCAGCGACTTCGTGTCGCTGCACTGCCCCGTGACGCCGGTGACGCAAAGAATGATCGGCGAGCCGCAATTGAAACGAATGCGGCGCGGCTCGATACTCATCAATACCGCCCGGGGCGCATTGGTTGACGAGCAGGCGCTGGCGGAGGCGCTGCGCTCGGGACGGCTGGCCGCGGCGGGGCTGGATGTCTATGCGCGCGAACCGGAGGTATCGGCGGAACTCAAGGGAATCGACCGGGTCGTGCTGCTTCCGCATCTCGGCAGCGCGACGCGGGAGACCCGCGAGGCGATGGGGATGCGGGTAAAGGAGAACTTGGACTATTTTTTCGCCGGCAAGGAGCCGCCCGACCGCGTTGCCTGATCCCGGCAAGGCCCCGGCAAGAATCACGGCGCGTTGGCTTTGGCTCCCCTTAAAATTCGCGCAATGAAAAGCTTCAACTGGACAGGGCGCGCTGGTGATCGCGCCGGCGACGGGTGATGCCGGCGCCATTGGCCGATCTCAGCGGCGCGCCGCCGGACGATCCGCTGCCCATCCTCAGGCAATGGCTGGCGCTGGCGGCGGAATTGACAGACCGCCCCAATCCGCATTCCATGGTGCTCTCCACCACTGGCATTGAAGGCCGCCCGGATGCGCGGGTGGTGCTTCTCAAGCGCTTCGACCACCGCAAGGGTTATTTGGTTTTCTATACCAACTACGGGTCGGCCAAGGGCCGCCAACTCGCGGCGCGCGCCGAAGCCTGCGCTGTGTTCCATTGGGATCGCCTAGGCCGGCAGGCGCGCATTCGCGGCCCGGTGGTGGCGTCGCCGGATGAGGAAAGCGATGCGTATTTCGCCACCCGCAGCTGGCAGAGCCAGCTTGCCGCCTGGTCCAGCGAGCAGAGCCGGTCGGTTTCCTCCCGCGCGGCGCTCAACGCCCGGATGAACGAAACGGCGGCGCGCTTCGGCGGCGACGGGGAAAACTGGACTGCCGAGCCGCCCCCTGGGGCCGTGTCCCGCCCGCCGTTCTGGGGAGGCTATCGCCTGTTCGCTCGCGCCGTGGAGCTATGGGCGCAAGGCGATGCGCGCCTTCACGACCGCATCCTCTGGTCCCGCGATCTTGAATCCGCCGACGGATCGGAGTGCCGCGCCGGCCCTTGGAACGCCAGCCGCCTTCAGCCCTGATGCCGCCTTGCTAATAGACCCAGCCCAGAATCACGGCCACCGCCACGATCGGCCCCCAAACGAAGAACAGGCTGCGCTCCACCAGCGCCACGGCGCCGCGCACACGGTCTTGCCGGGCGCCCAGCGCCTGTGCGCCCACCGCGCCCAGCACCGCGTTGGAGCCGCCGGAAAGATTGCTTTGATTGTTGGCCCTGGTGTCCCGCCAGGCATTGATGGCGTCGTCGAAGTTGCCGGCCAGCGCGAAGCTGGCGGAAGTGATGCGGGCGGGGACCCAAGCCGCCAGCCCATGCAGCATCACTGCGGCGCGATGCAGCGCCTCGCCTCCTTCGAGGGTGGCCGTGTATCGGCGCAGGCTGTTGAGCGCGCGGAAGCCGAAGGCGAACGCGGGGCCCAAGGAACCGGCCACAAGGAACCAGAAGACCACGCCGAAGATGCGGTTATTGGCCTCCTGATAGGTCGCCCGCTCCACGGCGGCCGCTTGTTCGGCGGAGTCCTCCGGCGCGCTGCCGCCGAGCAGCAGTTCGGCTTGCGCTTTGGCCCCGTCGCTGTCGCCGGCTTCGGCTTTCTGGTGGTAATCGAGCGCCTCCGCCTTCAGATCCCGGGGGCCGAATGAGGCCAGCAGCACCGCAACCGCGAAAACGAACCACAGAATTTCCAGCGAACTGTCGCTGAGAAGCCAGGCCACGATGCCCACCGGCACGGCGCAGGCCAGCGTCATCCCGGCGATGATGCAGGGTGCCGCCCGCGCATCCAGGCCCAGCGCTTTTTCCGCCAGACGGTTGGCCTGCTCCTCGAACGGCCGGAACTCGCGCAAATGCGACCAGCGCGCCAGGAAGCGCTCGGCGTAGATGCCGATCAGCAGGGCAATCAATTTCATGGGTTGTGCTCCGCGGCCCTTGCCAAATCCGCCGCCAGCCGGGCCCAGTCGAATGTTTGCCCCGGGTCCCATTTCCGGCTGGGCGCAATATCGCTGTGGCCCACGATCGGCGCGCTTCGCAGGGACGGCAGTCCGGCCCGCAGCGCAACGATGGCGGCGCAGGCCTGATTGTATTGCCTATCGGTGAAAGCCGTGGACTCATTGCCTTCGATTTCGATGCCCACCGAGTAGTCGTTGCAGTGGGGCTGCCCTCGGAACTGCGACTCTCCCGCATGCCAGGCGCGCTGAAGGACGCTCACGAACTGAACGAGCTCGCCGTCGCGGCGCACCAGAAAATGCGCTGATACGCGCATGCCCGCCAAGCCGCTGAAAAAAGGATGCGCCGAACCGTCCAGCCTCCCGTGGAACAAATCCTCGATTTCGTTGCCGCCGAACTGGCCGGGCGGCAGGGAAATCGCATGCAGCACGATCAGCCGGGCCTGGCTCTCCGGCGGCCGCTCGTCGCGGTGCGGACACAAGGAAAGCCGCGCGCCCTCCACAAGGCCGGTCCGGCGGTTCAGGATAAGCACGCTCGCCCCGCTTTGCGGCTGCCCCGGCCCGGGAGCGCCCTTAAAATACCGCAGGCTCGCTCCAACTCACTCTCTCCCACCATGAAAACCGGCACTCTGGGCGTGGTAATGGACCCCATTGGCACCATTGCCCCGCAAAAGGATAGCACCCTGGCGCTGCTCCGCGAGGCGCAGCGGCGCGGCATCAGGCTGTTTCACTTCACGCTCAACGATATCGATATTCGCGACGGGCGCGCTTTCGGAGCCGCGGCCCCGCTTGCCGTCACCGGCAACGATGCCGACTGGTTCCGCCTCGAACCGCCGCAGGACCTGGCTCTCGGCCAGCTCGACCTGATTTTCATGCGCAAGGATCCGCCATTCAATGCGGAATACATCTTCGCCACCTACGTTTTACAGCGCGCCCAGGCTGAGGGCGCAACGATCGTCAACGATCCGCAGGCTTTGCGCGACGTGAACGAAAAGGCCTTCGTCGCTTGGTTTCCCGACCTCACGCCGCCCTCCGTCATCACCCGCTCGGCGGAACGGATGCGCGATTTTCTGGACCAGCACGGGCATATTGTGGTCAAGCCGCTGGATATGATGGGCGGCCATTCCATCTTCGCCTTGGACCGGGCGGACAAGAATCTTGCGGTGATTCTCGAAACCATCACCGCTGGCGGGACCCGCTTTGCAATGGCCCAGCGGTATCTGCCGGAAATCGCCGCCGGCGACCGCCGCATCCTGCTGATCGACGGGCGGGCGGTGAGCCCGGCGCTGAACCGCGTGCCGCGCGGCGACGACAACCGCGGCAACCTCATGGCCGGCGCGCGCGCCGAGGCATGCGAACTCACGCCGCGGGATATTCAGATATGCGAGCGGGTGGGCGCCGAGCTGGCGGTGCGCGGCGTGGCGTTTGCCGGACTGGACATCATCGGCGATTACCTCACGGAAGTGAATATCACCAGCCCCACGGGAATCCGGGAGATTCAGGAACTGGCGGGGGTGGATGCCGCGGCTCTGCTGTTCGACAGCCTGCTGGAGCGCCTGAAAGGCTAGCAGCCCGCCCGCGCCGCTATAATCGCGCCAGGCATCCTGCTTCGATTGGTCATGGAAGAAATTAACTCCCTTTCCGGCAAACTTCTTATCGCCATGCCGGGAATGCCTGACTCGCGATTCCGCCAAACCGTGACTTATCTGTGCGGCCATAATGCCGATGGCGCGCTGGGGATCATCATCAACCGGCCCTCAAGCATGAATCTCGGCGAAGTCTTCGAACAACTTTCGCTGGACAGCCAGGATGACGATCTCGCCAACCAGAAAATCCTCAAGGGCGGACCCGTGAATCGCGAACGAGGCTTTGTGCTGCATGAAACCGGAGGAAGCTGGGATTCCACGATTTCGATGTGCGGAAATATCGAAGTCACCACATCGAGGGATGTGCTGTCGGCCATTGCCGGCGGCCAGGGCCCGCGCCGCGCCCTGCTGGCTCTGGGGTGCGCGGGCTGGGGCGAAGGCCAGCTGGAGCGCGAACTGCGTTCGAATTCCTGGATGGTGGCGGACGCGGCCGAGGAAATACTCTTCGATACGCCGTATGAGCGGCGCTGGGCGGCTTCCGCGGCGCTGCTGGGCGTGGACGTGTCGCGGCTGGGGCTGCAGGCTGGCAACGCCTGATTCGCGAATCTTCGCAGCCCCCGGCGCCAACAAGCCGTTCCCCATGCGCACCGAGCCTGCAATTGCCCTCGACTTCGGTCTGAAGCGCGTGGGCGTGGCCACGGCCACCGGCGGCGTGATCACGGCCCGCAAACACCTCCCGGCGCGTGGCGGTTTGCCCCAATGGAGCGAGCTGGACCGGCTCGTTCGCGAGTACCATCCCCAAGTCCTGGTGCTGGGATGCCCCCCTAGGCCCGCCGCCGAGCTGGAAGTTGCGCTCGCACGTTTTCGCGGGCATCTGGAACGCCGCTACGGGCTTTCGGTGGAGACGATCGATGAACACCTCACCACCCGGGAGGCCGGCGCCTGGCTGCGGGAACGGCGTTCCAGCGGCGAACAGGGCCGGCGGGCCCGCAAGGGGCAGCTTGATAGCCTCGCGGCCTGCGTGATTGCCAGGAGCTGGCAGGAGAAGCAAGCAGGGTGATTCGGCTACGCCATGCCTGCTGATCGCATCTTCGTGGAGGAAGGCGAGGTGCTGTCGCAGCGGTCGTTTCCGGGCGGCCAGCACCGTCTGCGAATGCGCGCGCCACGTTGCGCCGCGGCGGCCCGTCCCGGCAGCTTCGTTCATTTGCGCTGCGGTTCGGGACTGCCACAGCGCCGGCCGCTGTCGATCATGCTGGCCGATGCCGAGCGCGGTTGGATCGAACTGCTCTACAAGACCGGCGGCCAGGGGCTCACGCTGCTTTCGACCGCCGAACCGGGGGACACGCTGCAATCAATGGGGCCGATCGGGCGCGGTTTTTCAATCTCCGAGACGCGCCCGATTGTGCTATTGCTGGGCGGCGGGGTCGGCATTCCGCCGGTGCTGTTCCAAGCCCGGCGGCTGGCGGGCAAGGATCAATGGAAGCCCCGGCTGTTTCTGGGCTCCGAGCTGCCTTTCCCCTTCGCCTTGGAAAAGCACGGCAAGAACAGCCGTTTGCGCTGCGCCGAACAGTGGGGCGTGCCCTCGCAGCTGGCCAGCAACGCGGGGCTTAACGGCTGCTATCGCGGCCATGTAACGGACCTGGCGCGCCAATGGCTGAGTGAACTGCCGCGCGAGCGTTTGCCTCAAGTGGCTGTCCATGCCTGCGGTCCGGAGCCTATGCTTCGGGCATCCGCCCGGCTGGCAGCGGAATTTGGCGTGTATGCCGAGTTATGCCTGGAGGAATACATGGCCTGCGCGGTGGGCGGTTGCGCTGGCTGCACGGTTCAGGCGCATACGCCCGATGGGCTGGCCATGAAGCGGGTATGCGTGGACGGACCGGTATTCCCCGCCGAGTGGATCTATCCTCAAGCCGCAGCATGAGAACGGCGGGCCACGCCACCGCGCCTTACTTCGCGGGGCTGTTCCTTTTCGCGTCGGCATTGCCCCCGTTCGACCCTCACAACTGACCTTGGCCCGCCAGAAGTTGCCTTCGGGAAGTTACGCCGGAGTAGAATTTCCAGCCAATAGATCATTCGGCGCAACTGCGCCCTGTTCTTGGATTTACCGATGCCCGGCATCCTTCCTATTAATCTGGATAACCTGCTCTACTGCCGCGGAATTGAATCCGAGCGGGTGGAGTTCAAGGCATCGTGGAATCCAAAAACAACCGGCCCTCAGATCCTCAAGACCATTTGCGCGTTTGCAAACGACTTTCATAATCTCAACGGCGGCTATATCGTTTTGGGCGTTGAAGAAAAGGATGGTCGCGCCAAACTGCCACCGAAAGGATTGGAGGCAGGCGAGCTGGATGGCGCTCAGAAGTGGATTAGCGGAAACTGCAAACGGCTAGATCCAAGCTACCAGCCGACCCTTTCGCCGGAAATCGTGAATGAGCGCGCAGTCTTGGTTGTCTGGGCGCCTGCGAGCGATATCCGCCCGCACCGCGGTGCGGATGGCGATACTGGCGCCTCCAGGTACTGGGTTCGCCTAGGATCCGAAACCGTCAATGCGGAGCAAAAAGGAGACATGCTCCGGCAGTTGATTCAACAGACGGCGAAAGTGCCCTGGGACGACCGTCCGGCCCGCGAAGCAAGGGTGGAGGACCTGCGGGAAACGCAGGTGCGCGAGTTTCTCAGGGACATCCAAAGCAGCCTCTTAGACGAGCCGGATGCCAACGTGGTGTACCGGAACATGCAAATCACAAGGCCTGTGAATCAGCATGAATCTCCACGCAATGTGGGCCTTTTGTTTTTTTCCAACGAGCCTGCGCAATGGTTTCGCGGGGCGAAAATCGAGGTGGTCCAGTTTGCTGCCGACCGCAGCGGCGATGTTCTCGAAGAGCGCACGTTTGCGGGTCCGCTTAAGGATCAGTTCCATGATTGCCTGAATCACCTGGAAAACCTGTCCGCCACTCATCTGGAAAAACAGCGGGATCGTAGCCAAGTTCGCGGTTGGGTGAGTTATCCCCTGCCGGCGTTGCGGGAAACACTAGCAAACGCTCTCTATCACCGCAGCTACGATGTGGATCAGCCGGAACCGTCAAAGGTTTACCTATACCCGGATCGCATCGAAGTCACTAGCTACCCCGGACCGGTTCCCGGAATCGAGCCGGAGCATTTGACAAGGGACGGGCAACTCCGTCCAGTGCCTGCGCGCAACCGGCGCATAGGCGAATTCCTCAAGGAGCTGAAGTTCGCGGAAGGTCGCATGACGGGCTTGGCCAAGGTTTTCAGGGCAATGGATGAGAACGGCTCGCCCCCGCCCCGATTCGAATTTGATCAGGATCGAACATACTTTCTCGCAACTTTGCCTGCCCATCCCGAGTATGCCGCTCTATCAGCACTTCGCGACGCTGGCCATCTCCGGGCCTTGGGCGATGAGAATGAAGCGCACCGCCGCTTGATCTCCGCTTGGAAGGCGAGTCCCGAGTCCGCGGTGCTTGCTGCGGAAGTCATCCGCTCGCACGCAAAACGGCAGGAATTGATTGAGGCGGAAGAAGCTTGGGAAGCATTTAAGCGGCATGCCGCCCCGCATGTTCGACCTCATGTGGCCAACACCATGATAGAGGCATGGTTCGATGCCAACGAGAAAAGAAAAGCGGAAAAGCTGCTTGGCGAACTTCATTTGAGCGCGCAAAACCAAGATGCGATCGATGCCGCAATACTGTCCCGGCGGCTGCGCAAAGAAAGTCAGGCCCACCACTATTTCGAGAGGGCCGGTGTTGCAATCCAAGCGGATCCGCGAGCTCTGCACGAATTCGCACAAACCAAAATCAGATTGGCGGGGTATGCCCGTCGCAAGCGGCGCGGTCCATGGAAGGCAACCAACCGTAAATTCCTAGCGGAAGCCCGGGAACTGCTTGAGCGGGTCATTCAGCTTGATGCGCCGCCAACGAGGCATGCTTTTGCTTGGCGCGACTTGGCACGGGTTCGTGATTTCCTGCGTGAGCCCGCCACTGCGGTTGAAAATGCTTATGAAAGGGCGATGGCCTTGCTGCCGGAAGAGCGCCAATTCCAAAAAAACCTCGAAGATTTTCGAAATCGCCGCCAGCAGTGAGGGGGAGGTGCCTGCCAATCAGCTTTCCCCCATTACGCGGTCCAACGCTGTGGGTATTTCCCGAACAAGATGCGGACGTTGAATCGTTGTCGGCAAAGCGGCCTAAGCGATGCGTATGGTTGCGCCTGTTTCGGTGCGATATGAGACAGGCTGCATTGCAGAATTTGTGACGATGATGACAGAAGGCGAAATCGTTGGGCGGCTAGCGGCCGTTCGGGCGCGAATCGTTGCTGCGGCCAAGCGCGGGAGGCTTTCGCCCCAAGATGTCCGGATCCTGGCGGTCAGCAAGGCGCATGGCGCGGAGGTGGTGCGCGCGGCGTTGCGGGCGGGCTTGACAGACTTCGGGGAGAATTACGTGGGCGAGGCGGTTGCAAAGATGGATGCGCCTAGGTCTTCCGGCGCAAGGTGGCATTTCATCGGTCGTTTGCAATCGAACAAGGCGCGGCTTGTGGCCGAGCGGTTCGACTGGATGCATACGGTGATCAGGGAGCGCGACGTTCTGCGGCTCAATGCCCGGCGTCCGGCGGATTCGCCGCCCTTGAACGTTTGCATACAGGTGCGCATGCAAGACGGCGACGACCGTCCCGCATTGCCTGCGGACGAAGCGCCCGGGCTGGCGGCCTTGATCGGCGCGCAGAAGCGTTTGCGCCTTCGCGGCCTCATGGGCATGCCGATGCCCGGCGCGCCGGACGATGCCTATCGTCGCCTGCGCGCCCTTTTCGACGAGCTGAACGGTTCCGGCCTGGGCCTGGACACCCTGTCCATGGGCATGACCGCCGACCTCGAAACCGCAGTGGAGTGCGGCGCCACCCTGGTGCGCGTTGGCACCGCCCTGTTCGGCCCCCGCCCCCGTCCCCGATAGCGCGCCCCGCCTATTGTGCCCGCCGCCGGTCTTTGCGCTTGCCGAGCCGTCTTTAGCGCGGCCTGTGGTAAATTCCCGCACCTTGCGTCGCGGCGCGCGGGAAGGTTTCTTGGAGCGAGGGAGGTACGGCATGGTCATAATCAAGCGAATGCTGACCGGCATCGTTGCGCTTTTAGTGCTGTTCCTCGTTGTGGGTTTCCTGCTTCCGCGCGAGGTGCGGGTGGAGCGGTCGGTGGAAATCGATGCCGCGCCGCGGGAGGTGTTCGCGATGGTCAACGATTTCCGGCAGTTCAACCGCTGGCAGCCTTGGCACCGGATTGATCCGGCCACGCGCTATGTATTCGAGGGGCCGGCCATCGGCGCCGGTTCGCGCATGCTCTGGTACAGCGACCATCCGCAGGTGGGCGACGGCATGCAGGAAATCGTGGAGAGCCTGCCCTATTCCAGGGTTCGCGCGCTGCTTGATTTCGGCACCGGCGGAATGGCCTATGCGGACTACCTGATCGATGCCCGGGAGGGCGGTTCGGTGCTCACCTGGACTCTGGAGACGGACATGGGCGGCAACCCCATGGGACGCTATGCGGGGCTGATGATGGACGGCATGATCGGGCCGTCGTACGAGCAGGGACTGTCGAATCTCAAGGCGATACTCGAAAGCGCGCCCGCCCCGCCGCTGCGCGAGACGCTCGAACAGGCCCTGGAAACAGCCTAGGCCACCTGATCCCGCCGATATGGAGAATAACGCCGAGGTTTGCCGAATATGACCCATCCATCCACCGCTTCCATCCGCAATATCGTTTTCCTCGGCCACTCCGGCGCCGGCAAGACGGTGCTGGCCGAGAAACTGCTGGCGGCTTCCGGCGCGATCAAAGCGCCCGGCAGCATCGAGCGCGGCACCACGGTGTGCGACTACCGGCCCGAAGAGAAGCGCCTGCAGTATTCCGCCGATGTTGCCCTCTGCCATCTTGAGCACGACGGCGCCCATATCAATCTGATCGACACGCCGGGTTCCGCGGATTTCGCCGGGCGGGCGCTAAGCGTGCTGCCCGCCGCGGAAACCGCCATGGTGGTCGTCAACGCCGCCGCCGGCATCGAGCTGATGACCCGCCGGGCGATGGCCGCGGCCGCGGAAATGAAGCGGGCCCGGTTCATTGTGGTGAGCCATATCGATAGCGAGACCGCCGACCTGCCCGGGCTGATGGAGCAGATCCGCGAATCCTTCGGGCGCGAGTGCATCCCGCTGAACCTGCCGGCGGACAAGGCCGCGCGGGTGGCCGACTGCTATTTCAAGCCCGAGGACGCGGACACCGATTTCGATTCCGTCGCCGAGGCGCACACAACCATCGTCGATCAGGTGGTGGAGCTGGACGACGAGCTGATGGAGCTGTACCTGGAACAGGGCGAGGACATGAAACCGGAGCAGCTGCACGGCGCGTTCGAGCGCGCCCTGCGGCGCGGCCACTTGGTGCCGGTATGTTTCGTGTCCGCCGCCACCGGCTCCGGCATCAACCAGCTGCTCAACGCGATGAACCAGCTGGCGCCGTCGCCGCGCGAGGGCAATCCGCCGGCCTGCTCGCTGGACGGCGAGGCGGTGGCGCTGAAGGCGGACAAGGACGCGGACACGGTGGCGCTGCTGTTCAAGATCAACGTGGATCCGTACGTGGGCAAGATGGGCGTTTTCCGCGTTTTTCAGGGCCAGGTGAGCGTGGGCGATTCGCTTTATCTCGACGACCAGCGCAAGGCCGTCAAGGCGGCGCACCTCTACGCGCTCCAGGGCGCCGAGTCGCATGAAGTGCCGTCGGTGGGCCCCGGCGGCATCGCCGCGCTGTCGAAGATCAACGAGCTCTCCTATGGGAGCGTGCTGCATGCGGACCATGCCCACGACCAGCTGAAATTCGCGCCGCCGCCAAAGCCCGCGCCGATGCACGGCGTGGTGCTGGAGCTAACCCAGCGCGGTGACGAGAAAAAGCTCTCCGACGCGCTGGCCAAGCTCACCGCCGAGGACCCCAGCCTGCTGCTCGAGTTCGATGCGCAAGCCAATGAAACCGTGCTGCGCGGGATGGGCGAGCTGCACCTGCGGGTGATTCTCGACCGCATGAGCGAGGAGTTCAATCTCGAGGTCGAAACGCGCCAGCCGCGCATCGCCTACCGCGAGACGGTCACGCGCAAGGCCGAGGGGCATCACCGCCACAAGAAGCAGACCGGCGGGGCCGGCCAGTTCGGCGAGGTGTTCCTCAATATCGAGCCGCTCCCGCGCGGCAGCGGCTTCGAATTCGTCGATAAGGTGGTGGGCGGCGTGATCCCTTCGCAGTTCATGCCGGCGGTGGAGAAAGGCGTGCGCCAAGTGCTCAATGAAGGCGCCGTGGCCGGCTATCCGTTGCAGGATATCCGCGTGACCGTGTACGACGGCAAGCACCATCCGGTCGATTCCAAGGAGGTGGCCTTCGTGGCCGCCGGCAAGAAGGCCTTTATCGACGCCATCACCAAAGCCAAGCCCATCGTGCTTGAGCCCATCGCGAAGATCGAAGTCACGACCCCGGGCCAGCACATGGGCGATATTGCCGGCCATCTGTCCGGCGCGCGCGGGCGCATCAGCGGCAATCATTCCATCCCGGGCAACCTAGTGGTCATTTCCGCCGAGGCTCCGATCGGCGAACTCGGCGATTTCCAGACCCGGCTCAAGTCCATGACCGGCGGCGAAGGCGCCTACACCATGGAATTCGATCATTACGCCACCGCCCCGCCGCCCCTCCAGAAAGCCCTCGAGGAAGCCTTCAAGCCCAGCGACGACTAGCCGGGACAGCGATACGAAGCAGCGAGCCGCGCAAGCGCTCCAGGCCATGGGATTGTCGGTCTCCGACGCAATTCGATTGCTCCTGATACGCGTAGCCAACGAGGAAAGGTTGCCTTTCGCCCTTAAGGTGCCCAATTCAGCTACGCGCAAGGCTATGGGCCAGTTGGAGCAGGGCGAGGGCAAGCGTTTCGGCAGCGCCGAAGAGTTATTCGAGGACCTCGGCATATGAAATGCTGACACCGGTTCGGTCCAGCCAATTCAAACGCGACTTAAGAAAAACCGGAAAACGCGGCAAGGACCTGTCGAAGCTGCGCCGCCCTTCGGAATGAGGGCTAGCAACTCATTGGTGTTGCTTGGCTCAACTGTATATGTTATATATACACACCAGAATGAGTGAACGCACGGAAATCGCCGTCCAGATCGGTCCGATCTCACCGGCCGCGCCCGACGCGCTATATCAGCAGATCGTCAACGGTTTCAAGCGCGAGATTGGCGAGGGGCGTCTGACTGGCGATACGCCGCTGCCGTCCTTCCGGCTGCTGGCGGGGCAACTGTTGGTCAGCATCATCACCGTGCGCCGCGCATACGAGGAGCTCGAGAGAGAAGGAATCATCTACCGCCGTCAGGGACTCGGCACCTTTGTCGCCACCGATGGCCGCGAGCGCAGCCGTGCCGCCAAGCGCAGGCATGCGCAGGCGCTGATCCGTTCGGCAATCCGGGAAGCCAAGGAGGCCGGTCTGAGCGCCGCCGAGGCCAAGGCTTTCGTCAATCGGGTCGCCACAGAAACCCTTTCCGAGGAATAGTTATGCAAAGCACCAATGCCATCGAAATCCGCGGGCTTAGAAAAACATATCCGCGCTTTCAACTGGGGCCCTTGGATCTCGCCGTGCCCGCCGGGGCCATCTACGGCCTGGTGGGTCCAAACGGCGCGGGCAAAACCACTACGCTGGACTTGATTTTCGGCTTGGGGCTGCCGGAGGCCGGAGAAATCCGGGTGCTCGGTTGCGATCATAGGCGGGACGAGGCGCATCTGAAACTCGCCGCCGCGTACGTCAGCCCGCACACCAGTTTTGTTTCCTGGAAATATGTGCGGCGCGCTATCCGCTTTATTCGCGCCTTCTATCCGGATTGGGATCAGGCTTACTGCGGCCACCTGCTCAGGCGCTTCCGGCTCGATCCCGATGAAAAGATCGCATCGCTTTCGCTCGGCGGCGCCACAAAGCTTGGCCTGGTTTTGGCACTTGCGCGCCGACCCCGGGTCCTGATCATGGACGAGCCCGCCATCGGTCTCGACGTGCCCTCGAAAAAGGATTTGTTCGCGGAATTGCTGGCCCTGATGGGCGACGAGGACCATACCGTTTTGATCTCGTCGCACAACCTGGCCGATCTGGAGCGGTTCACGGATTACATCGGCGTGATCAACGAAGGCAGGCTGCTGGCGCAGGGGCGCACCGACCAGCTGCTGGAGACCTATCGGCAAGTGAGCTTCGCGCTTGGCGGCGAGCCGCCGCCCGGGGGCCGGCTTTTTGAGCGCGACGGCGACCGGCAGCGCGTCCTTACGGATTCCGCCGACCGGTACAGCAAGGCCCTTGCTCAATGCGGCGCGACCGGAATATCCGTGCAACCGGTGACTCTCGAAGAACTCTTCGCGGGTCTGGTCGAGGGCCAGGAACGTGACTAGCCGCATTGTTCGCGATCTTCTGAAGCGCAGGTCCAGCTTCCTGATCCCGGGCGGCGCGCTCTACCTGGCCTTGGCGCTGCTGGCTTACAGCATGAACGGCCCTCACCGATTCGGCTCTTTTCTGGTTGTCTCCGGCATCGCTTTGCCGAGCATGCTCATATGCCTTCTTCTCTTCGAACACCAAAGCGGGCTCACACGAGTCCTGATGCACCTGCCGATCGATCGATACGCGCTTGCGAAGGCCTATTTCGCTTCGATGGTGGGCGTTTCCACCATTTGGGTTCTGGGACTGATATTGATTGCATGGCTGGCGGCATCTTGGGATGGCGGCGCGGGCTGGCTTGCTGTGCCAATGGCCGTTGCCTGGGCGTTCCTTCTGGCCGGCTTATGCTTTTGCATGGACGCGCTCGATAATTCCGGGCGCAAGTATGGCGGGGAGTCCATGCCACGCTGGGCGAGAGTCGCGATATGGGTGCTATTTTTTACGGCATGGCTGACCGGGGAATACGCCTTCTTCGGTTCGTTTCTTGGTTCGTTCCATTTCATGCTTTCCCCGGATGCGTGGCAACCGAAACATCTGCTGGTTCTCCTAGCCTTGGGCGCCGCCGCATCGGCCCTTGGCTTCGCACGAATGCGGGCGTTGCTCACTACGCGCAGGTCGCGCTCCAAACCGCGATTGACGGTGCCTGAACCGGCAATTCGCAAGCGGCTGCCGCTGGCGCGAAAGCTGACGGGATTTTCCGCGATCACGGCAGGCTGCCTGTGGATGCCGATCACGATCGCGGCCGGGCTCGGCGGTTTCTTTGCCATCGATATTCCGGTGAGGGGCTTGCCGGGGCTGAGTGATTTGCATCCGCGCATGGACCTGAGCGCCCCGTTCGTGCGCGGAGCGATATTTGCCTGCTTGGTCGCAATTGGGTTCGTCGCGACGGTGCCGCGTTTCGCCAATTTCCGCGTGCTCAAGGGCTTGCCGCTCTCCGCCCGCAGGCTTGGCGCCAGCGTCACGCTGCTGCCGACGATCCTAGTGCTGATTCAGGTGGCGCTGGTCTTTCCGCTGCTCCATATTCTGAATCCTGCGGCTGCGGCCGATCTTTTCCTGCCTTTGACGGGCGCTGTCGGCATCGGCGCTCTGCTTTGTCCTGCTGTACTGGTTCGACCGCAGCAGGATATTGCGTTTTTCTCTGGGTACATAGGGATTATCGTTCTTCTATATGTCTGGCTCATGGCATCGTTGCTGGTTCCCGGTTTGCAGGTATTCGCGCCGCTGGTCCTAGCGGGAGGCCTGTTCGCCTCCTGGGCCTTCTCAAGCCTTGTATTTCGGCGCGCGCTTGCAGCCGCCGACAAGCCCCTGCCCCTGCAAAGGCTTTCGCCGGGCGGCAACGCCTGACCTGTTTGCGGGCATTGCCTTACGTTCAGGGCGCAAGGAGGCGGTCGCCGGGCTTGATGCCCCAGCGCGCCGCGGCGCCGGCTTTCAGTTCCAGCACGCGGTTGACGGGTTCGCCCGACGGGATGCTTTCCAGGCTCAGGGGCCGGGTGCCTGCGGCGATGCGGGCCACGCGGCCGTCGGCGCGGATGAATAGCATGTCCAGCGACACGTAGGTATTCTTCATCCACATGCTGATCGGCTGCTCGCGGCGGTAAACGAATAGCATGCCTTGTGTTTCGGGCAGCTCGCGCATGTGCATGAGGCCGCGGCGCTGCTCGGCCGGGGTTTCCGCCAGCCAGAAGTCCAGCAGCACGCAGGCGCCGCCGGATGCCTCCAGCACGCCGCGGGCCTTTGCCAGCCCGTCAAGGTTTTGCGCGGCGGCAAGCGGCTGCCATAGCGCCAGCACGGCCAGCGCCAGCAAAGCGTTTTGCCTGTTTATCCGCCCGCGCGGTGCTCTTCCGCTTTCCATGCGGCAAGTATGGACTGGCTTGCCCGCTTGTTGCATGGTTCATTGGCGCTGCGGTTCCGAAAGGCTCCGGCATGCCCGCCTGTTGCGCCTGCCCCTATTGCGTGGAGACGCATGAACCCATCCATGGGGCTCGGCTGGGGCATCCTGCCCCAGACGCTCCACGCAATAGGGGCAGGCGCAACAGGCTACCGCTGCGCTGCCGTGTCGGGTTGGCTGCGGGTGTCATGCGGCGCGGCGGAGCGCAATGCGGGGGCTACAATCGCTGGCCTATGACTGATCGCTGGCTTGCCTGAAACCTATGTCCGCCGAAGCTGCGCTCCAACCGCCGCGGTCGCAGCCGCTGGCGGCGCTGCGGCGCCGCATGGAGGAGCAGGTGCTGGGCCAGGAGGAGTTCATCGAGCATATGCTGATCGCCCTTCTGGCCGGCGGCCATCTGCTGGTGGAAGGCGTGCCGGGGCTGGCCAAGACCCGGGCGGTGAAGGTTTTGGGGCGTTGTTTGAACGCCAGCTTCCACCGCGTCCAGTTCACGCCCGACCTCCTGCCCTCGGATATTACCGGCACCGATATCTTTCGCCCGCAGACGGGCGGGTTCGAGTTTCGCCCCGGGCCGCTGTTCCATCACCTCGTTCTGGCCGACGAAATCAACCGCGCTTCGGCCAAGGTGCAGTCGGCCCTGCTGGAGGCGATGGAGGAGAAGCAGGTGACCGTGGCGGAGAAGAGTTGGCCGCTGCCGGAGCCTTTTTTGGTGATGGCCACGCAAAACCCGATTGAGCAGGAAGGCGCCTATCCGCTGCCGGAGGCCCAGCTCGACCGCTTCCTGATGAAAACCACGATCGGCTATCCCGGCGCCGAGGATGAGCAGCGGATCGTGGCGCTCACCCGGCTAGAGGCATCCGGGGAGCGTCGGCAGCCCGGGAAGCAGGTGCCGGGCTACGCGGTGGAGCAGGTGCTGAGCGACCGCGCCAAGGTTTTGCGGATTCATTTGGCCGAACGGCTGGAGCGCTATATCGTGGAACTGGTGCGCGCCACACGGGATCCTGGCGCGCGCGACGGCTCGCTTCACGGCTTGGTGAGCTACGGCGCCAGCCCGCGCGCATCGATCGCGCTGGACCGCTGCAGCCGGGCGCGCGCCTTCCTGCGCGGACGGGATTTCGTGACGCCGGGCGATATCCAGGCCCTATCGCCGGCGGTGCTCCGCCACCGCATCATCCTGACCTACGAGGCGGAGGCCGAAGGCCGTAGTTCCGCGGAAGTGATCGACCGCCTGCTCGATTGCGTGGCGGTGCCCTGAGTCGAGCCATGCTGAAGAGCCCGAAGGGAAGGGGGCGCACATGGATCGGTCTGCCGGAACTGCTGGCCATGCGCCATGCGCGCTTCGATTGGCCCTTGCCAACCGCCGGACACGCCCGCAGCGGGGCGGCGGCTGCGCCGTTGCGGGCCCGGGGCATGGAATTCGACCAGCTGCGCGCTTGGCAGCCGGGCGACGATTCCAGGCACATGCACTGGAAGGCCACGGCGCGAACCGGACGGCCCTATACCAAGCTCTATCAGGAGGAGAGCGAGCGGCCGTGCGTGCTGTGCGCCGATCTTTCGCCGCGCATGCATTTCGCCACGATGGGCGTGTTCAAGTCGGTTTTGGCGGCGCGGGTGGCAATGATGATCGCTTTCTCGGCCTGCGCGGCGCGCGAGCGGGTGTCGGCCCTGGTGATGAGTTCGGCAGGCTTTGCCCTGAGTCCGCCGCTATCGGGCCGGCGGGGCGTGCAGTCGCTGGCCGCCGCGCTGGCGGCGGCTTTCCGCGGGGGGCCGCCTGCGGCGGATTCGTTTGCTCCGCGGCTGAGCGCGGCCGCGCCGCTGCTGCGCCGCCATGCCCCATGGGGCAGCCGGCTGGTATTGATCAGCGATTTCCTGGGCGCGGACGATGTGGCCGCCGTTCGCCGTCTGGCAGCGAGAAGACCGCTGCTGATCGTGCGCCTCTACGATCCTCTGGACCGCGACCTGCCGCCGCCGGGCCGCTATGCGGTGCGGGATCCGCTTGGCGAACTGGAGTTCGATAGCAGCGCCCCGGCCGAGCGCCGGCGCTTTCGCCGCGCCTTTACGGAAACCACGCGGACGCTGGCGGATATCGCCCGCGCCAGCGGCGGCGCCTGTCTAGAGTTCCGCACCGATCGGGACCCTTCCCGCGAACGAGCAAGGGCTGTGGGGCGGTGAGCGACGCGACCGGGCTGGCCGCGCTGCTGCGCGATATCCACCTGCCGCCGGAGCCTTCCTGGTGGCCGCCCCAGCCTGGCTGGTGGCTGATCGCCCTGGCAGCGCTGGCAGCGGTGATCTGGCGGCTGCGGCGCCTGCCTGCCTGGAAGCGGCAGGCCCTGGCGAGGATGCGGGCGATCGAGGCCGACTACGCCCGGCACGGCAATATTTCCCGCCTGCTGGCCGAGGTCTCCATGCTGCTGCGCTCCTGCGCGGTGCTGCTGAACGGCCGCCGCCAAACCGCCGGGCTGGTGGGCCTGGCCTGGCTCGATTGCCTGAAAGACTTGGGACGGGGCGCCGCTCCCGAGCCGTCCGCGGCGCTGCTTGAAGGTCCTTATCGGAAGCGGGCGGACTTCGATGCGCGGGCCTTCTCGCGCAGCGTGACGGCGTGGATACGCCGCGCCCGGGGAGCGGGGGCATCGCGCCCCCGGCGAAGGCCGGTTTCGTGACGCTGGCTTTCGAGTGGGCCTGGGCGTGGCTGCTGTTGCCGCTGCCGCTTTTCGCATGGCGGTTCCTGGCGCCGCTCAAACGCAGCGCCGGCCCCGCTCTTGAGGTATCGGACCGCATGCGCTTTTCGCATGGCGTTGGCGCTGGCGAAATGGCGGTCCGCGGCTCGCCCGACGGGCTCCTGGCCGCGCTGATCTACCTGTGCCTGGTGTGCGCCGCCGCGCGCCCCGTGCTGCTGGATGCGCTAACGACGGCTCCGGTGACGGGCCGCGACCTGATGCTGGCGGTGGATCTTTCGGGAAGCATGGAAGTGCGCGATGCCAATCTCGCGGGACGACCGGCCTCGCGCCTCGGAGCGATCAAGGCGGTGGCCGGAGATTTTATCGAGCGGCGCGCCGGCGACCGCGTGGGCCTGATCCTGTTTGGCGACCAGGCATACCTGCAGGCGCCGCTCACATTCGACCGGGCCACCGTGCGCGCCTTTCTCGATGAATCCTCGGTGGGTCTGGCCGGTCGCCAGACCGCCCTGGGCGACGCCATTGCGCTGGCTGTCAAGCGCATGTCGCTGGAAGGATCCGCCGCCCAGCATCGCGTGCTGGTGCTGCTCACTGACGGCGCCGCCACGGCGGGGGAACTGGCGCCGATGAAAGCGGCGGAACTGGCCCGTGCCGCCGGGCTGAAGATCTACGCCATCGGCATCGGCTCCACCGCCGCGGCGGCCCCCGATCTTTCCGCGGAGCTGGACGAGGAAACGCTGCTGAAGATCGCCGCATCCACGGGCGGGCGCTATTTTCGCGCGGGCGGACAGGGCCGTCTGGAACAGATCTACGCGGAACTGGACCGGCTGGAGCCCGCCCGCCTCGACCCGCCGGACCTCCTCGGCGGCCGCCCGGCGCACTTGCCGCCGCTATTGATGGCGCTGGCTTTGGGCCTGATGCTGGCCTGGAGGGCCCGCTAGCCTTGGCCGCGGCGCCGACCGGAGCGCATTGATGGAGTTCGATCTTCACTGGATTCGGCCGCTATGGCTGCTGGCGCTGCCGCTGGCAGCGCTGCCCTGGATTCCAGGCCGGCGGTCGGGGGGACCCTGGATTCGGGTGGTGGATCCGGCGCTGGCGCCGTTTGTGCTGCGTCGGCGAGGGGCGCAAGGCGGTTGGCTCGGGCGGTTTGCGGCCTCCCTGGGTCTTGCCGTTTGCCTGCTGGCGCTGGCGGGACCCGCCTGGCGGCAGGCGCCCCAGTCGTTCAACCGCAGCGCCGATCAGTTGGTGGTGCTGCTGGATGTTTCGCGTTCCATGCTCGCAGGCGACCTGAGCCCCAGTCGCCTGGAGCGCGCCCGGCTCAAGGTCAAGGAGAGCCTGCGTCTCCGCGCCGGGGGCGGCACCGGGCTGGTGGCTTTTTCCGGACACGCCTTCACGGTGGCGCCCGTCACCACCGATGCCGCCACCGTGGTTAATCTGCTCGACGTGCTGGCGCCCGACATCATGCCCAGCCGCGGCAGCAACGTGGCAACCGCCATCGCCCGCGGGCAGCGCTTGCTGGAACAGGCCGAGGCGCGCCGGGGACGCTTGCTGCTGCTGACCGATTCGGCCGGCGGGGAGCGGGCCGTTAACGCCGCGCGCAAGCTGCGCGATGCCGGCCACACGCTGCTGGTGCTGGGCGCCGCCACCCGCGACGGCGCGCCGGTTCCCGACATGCAGGGCGGTTTCCTGCGCTCCCGGGACTCGGGCCTGGTGCTGAGCAGGCCCGATCAGGATGCCTTGCTTCGCCTGGCCCGCGAAGGCGGCGGTGCCTACCGGCCAATCAGCGCGGGCAATGCCGATCTGGAGGAACTGCTGCGCCGCGGCTCGCTGGCAAGGGCCGCGGTCGCGGTCGCGGAGAGGGACATGCAGGCGCGGCGCTGGCGCGATGAAGGGCCGCTGTTGCTGATTCTGCTTGCCCCGCTGGCGGCGCTGGCATTTCGCCGGGGCTGGGCGCTGGCGCTGGTGCTGGCGGTGCCGCTTGGCGCCTTCGCCTCCGACGGCTGGTTCACGAGTTCCGACCGCCAGGGCGCGCGCGCATTCCAGCAAGGAGACTTCCCCCGCGCGGAGGCCCTGTTCGACGATCCGGCCTGGAAGGCCGCGGCCTTGTATCGCCAGGGCCGGTTTCATGCCGCCGCGCGGCTTCTGGAACCGTCCCGCACGCCGGCGGGCCGCTACAACCGGGCCACGGCGTTGGCGCTGGCCGGCGATATCCCCGATGCGATTCGCCTTTATGAGGAACTGTTGCTTGAGCATCCCGGGTACGCTGATGCCCGCCATAATCTGGCGGTCCTGAAGCATGCGCCCGCCGGCGCCGCCCGCCCGGACGAAGCATCGAACGACGGCGCGGCGGATTTGCTTGAGCATGGCGGCGGCGAGGAAGCGGCCGCGCCGCTGGCGGATGACGAGGCTTCCCCGCAAGGCCCCATGCCGCCGGACCAGGCGCGCCGCTGGCTGCAGCAGGTGCCCGATGATCCAGGGGGCTTGCTGCGGCGCAAGTTTCAGCGCCAGTACCGCGCCCGGGGCCTGGACCAGGATGGCAGGCCCCTGTGGCCGGGCGAGTCCGAGGCGCCCTGGTGAACCGCCGCCGCCGTCTCGCTGCCTTGGCGCTGGTCGTGTTCCCCTGGCCTGGGGCGGCGGCGCAAGATCCCGCCGTTGATCCTCCCTTCGTGGTGCGTACCGAGCTGAGCGAGCGCCGTCCTTGGGAACGCTCGCAGGTGCTCTACACGGTGCGTGTTTACCGGTCGGCCGGGGCCAGCCGCGCCGACCGCATCCGCGACGTTGACGAACCGGCGCTGCTCAGCGGCGAAGCGCTGATCCAGCGGCTGGGAAACGCCCGCGAGCACACGGCCCGGCCGAGGGATTCCGACTCGCTGGTGCTGGAACGCCGTTACGCTATTTTTCCCCAATCGGCCGGTGAACTGCTGCTGCTGCCAGTCAGCCTGCAATGGATAGGCGGCGAGTTCGGTTTCCGCACCCGCAGGTTTGTGGCCGAAGCCGCGCCCGAAAGGCTGGTGGCGCGCGCCGTGCCTTCGCCGCCGCCCGGGCGATGGCTAGCGGCCCGCAGCGTTCGCATCTGGGACGAATTCGAGCGCCCGCCGGAGGCGCTGATTGCGGGCGAGCCGCTCATTCGTCTGCTGGGCGTGCGAATTGAAGGCCAGCCCGCCCGGCAGATTCCCGAAATCGATCCTGGCGACGGGCCCAACTTCCGGCACTTTATCGAGCGGGCGGAATTCGAGGACCAGATCACCGTCGGCGGCGTGGTGGGCGTTCGCCGCCAGCGCGCCGCCCTGCTGGCCTTAGGCGGCGGCGAGGTGGCGCTGCCTGCGATCCGGATCCATTGGTGGAATACGCTGCGGGAACGCTGGGAAACGACCGAATTGCCCCGGCGCGTTCTTCAGGCGCAGGGGCCGCCTGCTCCTGCCGTGGCGCGAACTGCCGCAACGCGCGCCGAGGGCGGCGCGCTGAACGAATGGCTGGCAGGCCTCTTCGCTGCCGGCTGGTTTTTGACCGCTGCCGCTTGGTGGATATCGCATCGAATACTGGCCGCCCGCCGCCGGCGCAGGGAACTGGGAACCCGGTTTGCCGCCGGGTCCGGCGATGCCGGGCAGCGCCGGGCGAAGCCGCTGGCGGCACTGGCCGCCGCATGCAGGCAAGACGATGCGCGAGCCGCTGAAGCGGCGCTGCTTGCCTGGGCGAGGCAATACTTCGAAGCTTCGCCGCCCCGCAGCCTCGGCGAACTGGCCGAACGTTGCGGCGAACCGCTGTCGGATCCTTGCCGCCGCCTTTCGGCCGCCTTGTATTCCGCGCAATCGGCGCATTGGGATCCCGGGCAACTGATGAGGGCCGCCCGCGCCGGGCTGCGCGCCCGGGGCGGCACTGCGCGCGGTTCGGCCCCGCCGCGCGGAGCATGGCGCGGCAGCGCGCTGCCGCCGTTATGGCCGAAGCCCTCTTCGGACGACGGCTAGCCGCTGTCTGCGCCGGTCCCGGAGGCTGCTAAACTTGACTTCAAGCTCCTGTTTGAACGGAGTGCCGCCCTACGTTAAGCAGCGCCATGAATAACGCCAATCTGATTCCTCCTTTAGTGCGAGCCCGCGTTGAAGATCGCGACCGGATATCCGCGCAGGGCCGCCGCGTCACGGTCGGTTTTTCGTCCAGCCCCTTAGGGCCGATGCTGCTGGCGCAAGTGGACGGCGCGCTGTCCCGCCTAGGCTACGCCGACCGCCCGGAAGATAGGATGCAGGAGCAGCTTGCTCGCCTCTGGCGGGGCGCGAAGCTGAGGCGCGACGATCACTGGGCAAAGGAAAAGGCGGCTGGTCTTTTTTCTTCCCGCGCGGAAACGGTTGAGGTTCTGCTGCGAGGCACAGCCTTTCAGCTTGATGTCTGGCAGGCCCTGCTGGGGGTGCCGGCGGGCTGCACCGAGTCGTACGGGGAACTGGCGCGGCGGGCGCGCCGGCCCGGCGCCGCGCGCGCGGTGGGCGGGGCCATGAACGCCAATCCTGTGACTTGGTTGGTGCCCTGCCATCGCATCGTGGCCGGGGACGGCACGCTATGCGGATACGGCGGCGGACTCCAGCGAAAGCGCCGCTTGCTCGCGGCCGAGAGACCGAGCGCCGGTGGCGCTCGTTCGGCCGCCGGTGGCGCTCGTTCAAGCGCCAGTGGCGCCCGGCCGGTTGCCGCCGCTTCCCGGTTGGCGGTATGACGAGCCGCGCCCGCACGGCGCTCACCGCCCTGGAGGCCATCCCCGTGGTGAGCGGTGCCAAATACCGCACCGCGCATGGATTCAGTGCCATCCGCGACGGCCAGAAGCGCCGCGCCGATGCGCTCGAAGACCGCGCCGGGCGCAAGCCGCCTTGGCTGCGCGCGCAACTGCCCTCGGGCAAGCGGTATCTTCGGCTCAAGCAGCTGATGCGCAGTCACCGTCTGGCCACGGTGTGCGAGGAATCGCATTGCCCCAATATCGGCGAATGCTGGAATGCCGGCACCGCAACGCTGATGCTCATGGGCGGCGTATGCACCCGAACCTGCCGCTTCTGCGCGGTCGATACGGGCAATCCCGGCGGCTGGCTGGATCCGCAGGAACCGCGCAACGCCGCCGAGACCGTGCGCCTTATGGGCCTGGGCTATGTGGTGCTCACATCGGTCGATCGCGACGACCTGCCCGATGGCGGAGCTTCGCATTTCGCAAGCTGTGTTGAGGCCATTCGCCGCGCAAGCCCGAAAACGGCGATCGAAGTGCTCACGCCGGATTTCCGCGGCAGCGAACAGGCCGTGCGCGCGGTGCTGGCATCCGGCCCAACCGTGTTCGCCCATAATATCGAAACCGTCCGCAGGCTTACCGGGCGGGTGCGCGATCCGCGCGCCGGCTACGACCAGTCGCTCAAGGTGCTGGAGGCCGCTGCATCCCTCGGCAAGGACATCCTGACCAAGTCCAGCATCATGCTCGGCTTGGGCGAGCGTCGCGAGGAAGTGCGCCAGGCCATGCTCGACCTGCGTTCGCGCGGCGTGTCCCTGCTGACGCTGGGGCAATACCTGCGCCCCACGCCGCACCATTTGCCGGTGGAGCGCTTCATCCCTCCGGCGGAATTTGCCGAGTGGCGCGCGGAGGGCTTGGCGGCAGGTTTTGTGGAAGTGGTGGCGGGGCCGCTGGTTCGCTCCAGCTACCGCGCCGAGCGCGCCTTGATGAAAAACAATGCCGGCGTGGAACTGGATTCTGCTCCATCCCCGGCCGCGGCCATCGCCGCGCCCGCATTTTCTTAGATCCCGGAGCCGGGCAGGACACAATATCAGGAGGCGGGAATGAGGAAGCTGGTTCTTTTCGCAATGATGCTCGCCGTTGCGGGCTGCGTCAGTGAATCCACGATACGCGTGGAAGCCAACCAGCAGTTCCAGCAGATGCGCCGCCAGATGCCGATTTCCTCCGATCCGGTCGAGCGCGCCTATATCTTTTGCGTGGCGCAGTCGGTGCTGCGCGTGGTGGAGGAGCCCTACGCCAGCCGCGCTTGGGAAATCGAGGTGTTCGACATGCCCGATGCCAATGCCTTCGCCATGCCGGGCGGCAAGATCGGCATCTTTTCGGGCCTTCTGGATGTGGCCGCCGACCAGCACCAGCTCGCCGCCGTGATCGGCCACGAAATCGCCCATGTCACGCGCGAGCACCAAGTGGCGCAGATGAATCGCGGCATGGTGACCCAAGGCGCGGCGGCCGTGCTCGGAGCGAGCGTGGGCATGCAGCAGGAAGCGCAGGTGCTGGCGCAGCTTGGCCTTACCCTGCCGTTCAGCCGCAAGCACGAGACCGAAGCGGACGAAGTGGGGCTGGCGTACATGGCGGATGCGGGCTTCGATCCGCGCGCCAGCATTACGCTGTGGAAGAACATGGAAGAGAAGTCTCAAGGGGCGCGCCCGCCGCAGTTCCTGTCCACCCATCCTGCGCCGGAAAACCGCATGGGCGATCTGATTGCGGGCATGAGCGTCGCGCTCGACCGCTACAACGCGGCCTTGGCCAGGGGCGTTCGGCCGGTGTGTGAGTGAGCGGCCCGCTGCGCGCCGCGCTGGACCGCGAAACGTCCAGGCGGAGACAGCCGGCCCCCGCGCAGCCTGCCGATTCAGCCGGGGCAGGGCGGCATCGCCTTCTTCGCGCATATAGGCGGGTTTCTTTCCGGCCTGATTCTGGTAGGCTTGTTGCATCCGCGCCGAAATGCGCGGGTTTGATTTTGGCTAGGAATATTTTGGAGGAACACCATGGTGCGTTTGAACTTGGTGCTGTTGTCCGCAACTTTGGCGCTGGCTGCTTGTGGCGGCGGCGCGCCGGCGGGCGATGATGGGGCCGCGGCGGATGATTCCGCTGCCGCCGAGAGCATGCCGGTCGAGGAGATGGCCTCTGAGGAGGAGATGGCTCCCGCAGAGGCTATGCCCGAGATGGACATGGACATGGATGTTGACATGGGCATGGACGACATGGAAATGGATGCGGGTGCGGACATGGACATGGAAACGGACATGGACATGGATGAAGCCGGGGACGATGGCGCCGCCGAAGATGCAGGCGCTGCGGCTGAAGAAGCCGCGTCCGGCTAAGCCAATTGAATGGGCGCATGGCTGGCGCGCCGGCTATGCGCTTTTTCCAGCGGAATCAGCCCGGCCACGGCGGCCGGGTCGGCTTCGTGTGTGCGGGATGCCTTTGCCGGCGCCCGATCATTGATTGAATCGCGGAGATCAGGCTATGAACCGATCGTTAGCGGTCGCTGCGGCGGCTTTCTTATTCCTATCCCTTAATTGGCTTGCGCCCGCCATCGCGGCCGACGATGACGAGGCGGCTTGGGACGAGGCAATGGCAGCTGTGCTGGCGGGCGAGCATCGGGGCGCAAGCCGCAGCGGCACGCCCAATTCCGCCCGCGACAGCGCCCGGAATCCGGCCGAGACCCTCAAGTTCTTTGGCTTGCGGCCGGATTCCACAGTCGTCGAGATCTGGCCTTCGGGCGGCTGGTACACCGAAATCATTGCGCCCTTCGTGGCCGAAGAGGGGCAGTTCTACGGCGCCCATTTCCCCGCCGGCACCGATACGGAGTTCTTCAACCGCGCCTTGGACGCATACAAGGCCAAGCTCGCAGCCCATCCGGACGCGTACGGCAATGCTCAGATCACCACGATGTATCCGGGCCAGATCGATCTGGCCCCGGAACCTGTGGATATGGTTTTGACGTTCCGCAATGTTCATAACTGGATGGCGCGCGACTACGCGGCTGAGGTGTTCCAGGCTTTCTACGATGCGCTCAAGCCGGGCGGCGTGCTTGGAATCGTGGAGCACCGCGGCGATCCGGACAAGGAGCAGGATCCGAAGGCGGAATCGGGATACGTCACCGAGGCCCACACGATCGAACTGGCCGAGAACGCCGGGTTTGCGCTTGATGCGAAGTCCGAAATCAACGCCAATGCCAAGGACACTCGCGACCATCTCGAAGGCGTTTGGACGTTGCCGCCCACGCTGCGGCTGGGCGATGCGGACCGCGAGAAATACCTGGCGATCGGCGAAACCGACCGCTACACGCTGCGCTTTAGCAAACCCGAATAACTCCCTGCCCTTCGCGGGAAGCGGGGGCGAATCGAAGCGCTATCGCATTAAAATAACGCGGCCATGATTCGGGCCGATTCTCTGAGCAAAAATTACGGTGCCATCAAGGCGGTTGACGGCATTTCCTTCGCCATAGAGCCGGGCGAGGTTGTGGGGCTGCTCGGCCCCAACGGGGCCGGCAAGACCACCACCATGCGAATGTGCGTTGGCTACCTCGCGCCCACCTCCGGCAGCGTCGAGATCCACGGCTTCGACCTTGCGACACGCACGCAGGCCGCCCGCAAAACCTTCGGCTATCTCCCCGAAGGCGCGCCGCTTTGGGGCGAGATGACGCCGCGGGCCTTTCTCGACTTTATCGCCGACGTGCGGGAATTGCGCGGCGCCCAGCGCGAAGCGCGCATTGAGGAGGTGGCCGCGCTGCTGCAACTTCACCCCGTTTTCGACCAGCGCATAGAGACCCTGTCGAAGGGTTTCCGGCGCCGCGTGGGCTTGGCCCAGGCGATCCTGCATGATCCGCCGGTGCTGCTGCTCGACGAGCCCACCGACGGCCTCGACCCGAACCAGAAGCACGAAGTCCGGGAACTGATTCGCGGCATGTCCAGCGATAAGATCGTGGTGATATCCACTCATATTCTGGAGGAGGTGGAAGCCGTGTGCAGCCGCGCCATCATTATCGCCGCCGGGCGCATCGTGGCCGACGATTCGCCGGCGGCGCTGGCGGCGCGCTCCGAGGCCGGACGGCTGGACGAAGTGTTCCGCAGCATCACCACGGGCCGGAAGCGGTAATGCGGCCCGTATGGACCATCGCCCGCCGCGAGTTGCGCGCCTATTTCGCCACGCCGGTGGCGTACGTGTTTATCGTGATATTCGTGGCGCTCAGCGGCGTGTTCACGTTCTATCTCGGCAATTTTTTCGAGCGCGAACAAGCGGATCTGACGCCGTTTTTCGGGTTCCATCCGTGGTTGCACTTGGTTCTGGCGCCGGCCGTTTCAATGCGGCTTTGGGCCGAGGAACGCCAGTCGGGAAGCGTCGAGCTGCTGATGTGCCTGCCCATTGCCGCCTGGCAGGCGGTGCTGGGCAAATTCCTGGCCGCCTGGTGCTTCATCGCCGCCGCCCTTGCGCTGACCTTTCCCACCTGGATCACCGTGAACTACTTGGGCGATCCGGATAACGGCGTGATCCTCGCCGCGTATTTCGGAAGCCTGCTCATGGCCGGCGCCTACCTGGCCATCGGGGCCTGCATTTCCGCCGCCTGCCGCAGCCAGGTTGTGGCCTTCGTCACCACGGTGGTGGTGTGCTTCGCGTTCCTGCTGGCCGGATTTCCGCTGGTGCTCGATGCCTTCGCGGGCTGGGCGCCGCAGGTGCTGGTGGACGTGATTGGCTCGTTGGGCTTTCTCACCCACTTCAACGCCATCAGCAAGGGCGTGCTCGATGCGCGCGATGTGCTCTACTTCCTGCTCGTGATCGCCGCCTTCCTCTACGCCAACGCCATTGTCCTCGACCTGGGGCGAGGAAACTAGCGTGGCGCAAGGCGGAAACCTTCGCTACGGGCGGTTTGGCCTGGGTGTTCTGGCGCTGCTGTTCCTAGCCGCGGTGGGCTTGGTCAACCTGACGTTCCGCGGCGTCCGGCTCGACCTGACCGAGGCGGGCCTGTACACGCTGTCCGATGGCACCCGCCGGGTGCTGGACGCGATTCCCGAGCCGATCCGGCTCTATTTCTTCGTCTCGCGGTCCGGTTTGGCGGACAGTCCGGGCCTGAGATCCTGGGCCGACCGCGTGGAGGATATGCTGGTGGAATTCGAGGCCGGCGGCGGCGGCCGGCTCGAGGTGAGCGTCATCGACCCGGCGCCGTTCTCGGAGGAAGAGGATCGCGCCGCCGCTTTCGGGCTTCAGGGCGTGCGCCTGCAGATCAGCGACGAACCGCTGTATTTCGGCGTGGCGGGATCCAACGCGGTGGGCGAAGAGGAGTTCATCCCGTTTATGGATCCCCAGCGCGAGCAGTTTCTCGAATACGATCTGGCCAAGCTCGTGTACACGCTCTCGCGCAGCGGCGAGCCTGCCGTGGGCCTGATTAGCGGCCTGCCGCTCACGGGCGGCTTCGATCCGGCCACCACCAGCATGACGGAGCCTTGGATCATGACCTCGCAGATCAGTGAGCTTTTCGATCTGCGCAACCTCGACGGGACCGACGATCTGCTCGATGAGGACGTGGACGTGCTGATGCTGGTGCATCCCAAGAGCGCCACGCCCGGGCAACTCTACGATTTGGAGCAGTTTCTGTTCCGCGGCGGCCGGGCGCTGATTTTCGTCGATCCTCTGGCGGAGGCCGATCCCGCGAGTCCGCCGGACGGCATGATGGCGGGAATGCCCGCCGATCGATCTTCGAACCTCGAAGCGCTGCTGTCCCATTGGGGCTTGGAGATGCCCGCCGGAACGGTGGTGGGCGATGCCCGCTATGCGTTGCGCGTGAGCGAGGCCGACGGCACCCTCGTCCGGCACCCGGCCTATATCGGCGTGGACCTTCAGCCAACCGGCTCGGGCGACGTGGTGACTGCCCAGCTCGATATGCTCAACTTCGCGTTTTCCGGCTATCTCAAGCCGCTGGAGGATGCCGCGCTGGATTTTTCGCCGCTGGTGAGCAGCAGCGCCGATGCCGGGTTTCTGGATCCCAACATGCTGGCCTTTACGCCCGATATCGGCAGCCTGTGGTCCGGCTTCAGCCCGGGCGGCGAGCCGCTGGTGCTGGCGGCGCAACTTAGCGGCACGGCGGGGAGCGCATTCCCGGACGGACGTCCGGCGGAGCCTGCTTCGGATGAAGGAAATGGCGGCGGGGAAGCCGCCGGCCCGCTGGCGGAAGCCAAAGCGCCGGGCGAGTCCGGCAACGATGAAGCCCCGCTTCCGCAATACTTGGCGGAAGGCGAAGTGCAGGCGATCGTGGTGGCGGACACCGATCTTTTGTCCGACCGGATGTGGGCGCAGGCGCAAAGCTTGTTTGGCCAGAGGCTGATTTCCGCCTTCGCCAGCAACGGCGATTTCGTGGTGAACGCGCTCGACCAGTTGGCCGGCAGCACCGATCTTATGAGCCTTCGCGGCCGGGCGGCGTTCTCGAGGCCGTTCACGCGGGTGGACGAACTGCGCGTGCGGGCCGAGGCGCAGTTCCGCCGCACCGAGGACCAGCTTCAGCAGGAGCTGGCGAATACCGAAAGCCGGCTTGCGGAACTGCAGGAGTCGCGCGACGATGTGTATGCGCTCAGCCTCACGCCGGAGCAGGAGGCGGAGCTGGAGAAATTCACTAGCCAGCGTTTGCGCATCCGCAAGGAGCTGCGCGAGGTTCGCCGCAATCTGGATGCCAGCATCCAGCGCTTGGGCGCGGTGCTGAAAATAATCAATATCGGCATGGTGCCGCTTTTGATCGCCTTGGGCGGGCTGGCCGCGGCGCTGTTTCGCCGCCGCGCCCGCCGCCGCGGATCATGAGCCGCCGCACCCTCATCATCCTGGCCGGCCTGAGCCTTGTTCTGGCGGCCATCCTGGTTTTGAGCCGCTTCGATTTCGGCCGCGGCCAGGATACGGGCGGGCTGCATGCGCCGGGTCTGGCCGAGCGCATCGGCGACCTGGAATCGCTCAGGGTGGTGCATGCCGGCAACGAAGTGCTGGCCACTCTGCTGCGTGGCGAAAACGGCTGGGTGGTGGCCGAGAAAGACAAGCATCCGGCCAATTTCGAGCGCTTTCGCAGCCTCCTTGACGCGCTGGCGCAGGCGCGCCGGGTGGAGAGGAAAACGGCGCGGGCCGAGTTCTATTCCCGACTGGGCGTGGACGATCCGTCCGTCCCCGAAGCAACCGGCTACCTGCTGGAACTGGACTACGGCGGCCGGCATCCGGCTGAGGGATTTATCGTGGGCCGGCGGGCCGGCGCCGGAATGGCGTATATCCGAACCGCAGGCGAAGCGCAAAGCTGGATGGTGAGCGCCGACTTTGATCTGTCGGACCTTGCCCGCGACTGGCTGGACCGCGAGGTCATTGATCTCGCGTCCGGCGATATAAGGCGCGTGATGCTGGACCGAGGCGGCGAAGATCGGCTGGAAATTCGCAAGGATGACGCAGGCGACCTTAATTTCACTCCGTTGGATATACCCGAGGGGCGCGAACTGAGCTACGGCAGCGTGGCCAACAGCATTGCCGGCGCGCTGGCCAACGTCGAGGCCAACGATGTGCGTTCCGCTGCCGAGGTGAGCGGGCTGCCCCGCGCTGCGGAGGCCAGCTATGAGACTTTCGACGGTCTGAAGCTAAGCTTGGATGTGCGCAAGGATGCCGCCGCATTGACGGAAGAGGGGGCCGACGATGATCCTCGCTACTGGGTCGTTTTTTCCGCCGCCGCCATGCCCGCGCGCAACCAAGGCGACCGCGAAGACGAGGCGGACGGCGAAGCGCCCGGCTCGAGCGGCGAGACGGATCCGCAAGAGGCCGCGCCCGGGCCGGAGGAGCGCGCTGCGCAACTGAACGCGAAGCTGGGCGGATGGGCGTACCAACTGCCCGTGTACAAGAGCGATCAGTGGTTCAAGACCATGAATGATCTGCTCAAGGACGAGTAGGCGCCGGAGCGAACCGCGCCAGCCGCCGCCCGACTTCCCGCAAGGCCGATCTCAATGGAATCCCTCCCCGATATCCTCTACGGAGTGTCCTTCTGGATCGTGCCCTTGCTGCTCGCCATCACGCTGCACGAGGCGGCGCACGGCTACGCGGCGCTCAGGCTGGGCGATGACACCGCGCAGCGGCTGGGGCGCATTTCCATCAATCCGCTGCGCCATATCGATCCTTTCGGCACGGTGGCCATGCCCCTGCTGTTGCTGCTGCTGTCGGGCGGGGACTTCATGTTCGGCTACGCAAAGCCGGTGCCGGTGGCCTTTCACCGGCTGCGAAACCCGCGCCCCGACATGGTGAAGGTGGCGGCGGCCGGCCCGCTATGCAATCTTTTGCAGGCTTGGGTGGCCGCGCTGCTTTTGCACGCCCTGAACCCGCCGCTTTCCGGCTTGGAGTTCTGGTTTGCGCAGATGCTGAACGTGGCGGTCTATTTCAATCTGCTGCTGGCCGTGTTCAATATGCTGCCGCTGCCGCCGCTGGACGGCGGGCGCGTGGCCGTGGGCCTGCTGCCGGATTCGCTGGCCCGGCCCCTGGCCAGCCTGGAGCGGCACGGCTTCGCGATCATACTGGCGCTGTTCTTCGTGCTGCCTTGGCTCGGCGCCCAGCTCGGCCGCAACTGGAGCATTTTCCAAGCTTTGATCCTGCCCGCTACCCGCCGGCTTCGTGAGATCGTCTTTCTGTTGGCCGGCCATTTCTGAGCGGCGCGCGGGTCGGCGCGCAATGGCCGCAAACAAATCCCGGAGGCGCAGCGCCCAGTTGCCGAATCGGCCCTTTAGCCGGGGTGCGTTACAATCGAAAGCCCGCCCTCGCTTGAGGAGATACGCCAATGTATATCAACTTCTGGTACGCCGCCGAACGGTCCGAGAAGCTCACGTCCGAGGCTCCCATCCGGGTGCGGATGCTCAGCCACGAATTCGTTCTGTTCCGCGATTCCGAGGGCAAGGCCCACTGCTTGAGCGATACCTGCATCCATCGCGGCGCGGCGCTGTCGGGCGGCAAAATCAAGGGCGACTGCGTGCAGTGTCCTTATCACGGCTGGCAGTACGACGGCAGCGGCCGCTGCGTGAATATTCCCTCGCTGGGCCCGGAAGGCCGCACCAAGGTGCCGCCGCGCGGCCAGGTGGACGCCTATCCCACCGAGGAGCGCTACGGCCTGATCTTCGTGTTTCTGGGCGATCTGCCCGAAGAGGAACGCCCGCCCATCATGCCGATTCCGGAATGGGGCAAGGATGGTTGGCGGGCCGGCACCATGGACTACCACTGGCACGCCAACTACGAGCGCGCCGTGGAGAATGGCTTGGACCCTGTCCACAACGAGTTCGTGCATCCCACCCACGGCTATTCCGGCGAGCGCAACGACTACAAGGTCAACGAGCTGCGCCTCGAGGAGCATGAGCACGGCTTCGCTTTTATGCACACTTTCCAGGCGCCGCCGCTGAAGAACTGGCTGATGAAGCGGATCCGCAACTACGATGGCCCGCTCGATGCCGGCTCCGGCCACCACGGCCCCCATGGCCTGTACACCTATATCCATCTCACGCCCACCAAGTGGTTCCATCAGTACGTATGGGAAACCCCGGTGGATGAGCACTATTTGCACACTTTCCTGGTGTCCCTGCGCAACTGCATCATTCCCAAAAACAAGTGGCTTCTGGGTATTGCCGACAAGCAGACGGACAAGCGCAATTTCGCCATCGCCGAGCAGGACCGCGTCGTGATCGAGAAGCTCGGCCCGGTCTGCACGCCGGCCGAGCGCAGCACCCGCGAGCTGCTGATGCCGGGGGACAATGTGATCCGGCTCTACCGCGAGCGTCTTGAGGAATGGGACGCGAAGGGCTGGCGCATCGATGCCGATGAACTCAAGCGCATGCACGCCAAGCGCAACGTGGTTTACGCCATTCCCTCGCCGGCGCGCCGCAAATCCAAAGCCTGGGTGCTCGATCCCGTGCCCTTGGTGGCGCCCAAACCCACCGCCCAACCCCTGCGCGCCGTCGGCGCCTAACTCCCCGCCCCTTCTCCCGGTTGTGGCATGCCGCAACCGGGCTTTAGCTGGCGTGTGCTTCCTCTGCCCTCTTCCTCGCGGGAGACGCCAGACGTTGGCCGCTTCGATTCGCTCTCGCTTCCTGTGAGGGTCGCTTCGATCCGCCCTCTTTGCGCGCTTGCCTCTCGCGGGAGGCGCAAGGCATCGGGCGCTTCGATTCGCCCACTGCTTGCTTCCTTCTTCCGGGAGACGCATGAATACATCCATGTAGCTTGCTCCGGCATCCCTGCCTCCGATACTCCCGGAAGAAGGAAGCAAGCAGTGGGCTTGCGGGGTGCCAGCCCTTTTAGGGTCTGCGCCAGCCGGAGCCTGTTTGCGCGTTCCCCTCTCGCGGGAGTGTCGGCGACAGGGATGTCGCCGCCAAGCCCCATGGATGGGTTCATGCGTCTCCCGCGAGAGGGGAACGCGCAAAGAGGCGAACCCGAAGCGGCATGAGTCTCCCGGAAGGAAGGGGCAAGAACAGGCGGGATCGAAGCGCCCGAAAGCCTAATGAACAGACGGGATCGAAGGGCCCGGAAAGGGTCGGCTGTGTTGCTATCCGGTGAGCGAGGCGGGTTTGGCTGCGGGTGTGATGCGGGAGCGCAGCCAGCGGCGGGCATCGCCGCCGATGGCCATGACGCAGGGCACGTAAACCAGCACCAGCGGCGGCGCCAGCATCATCCCGAACACCAGCGTGATCGCCAGCGGCTGCACCAGCTGCGCTTGCACGCTGCTCTCGAACAGAATCGGCGTGACCCCCACGATCGTTGTGATGCTCGTCATCAGCACCGGCCTCAGCCGTTCCCTGGCGCCGGCCAGCAGCGCCTCCATGAGGGAATCGCCTTCCTCCCGATGCCGCTGTATCGCCGAAACCAGGATAATCGAATCATTCACCAGAACGCCCGCCAGCCCCAACAGCGCCACCAGGCTGAACATGCTCAGATTGAAGCCGAGGGCCATATGCCCTAGGATGGCGCCCACTAGGCCGAAGGGAATAACGCTCATCACCACCAGCGGCGTTCCGTAGCGTGCGAATACCCAAGCCAGCACGATATAGATGCTGCCCAGCGCCACGATTCCCGCCATGCGGAAATCCGCCAGCGCCTCGGTTTGCTGCTGGGCGCGCCCCTTGAAGTTCACGGACACGCTGTATTGCTGCCGCACCGTGCGGATAATGCCCTGCTGCTCCATGGCGCGGATCACCTGCCCGCTGGTGGTGATCGCGGGATTCAGGTCGGCCGATACGCTCACCTGCGTCAAGCCGTCGATTCGGCGGATTTGAGCGAAACCGACCCGCTGGCGCAGATTCACGATCTCCGTAAGCGGCACCTCCTGGCCGGCGCGCGAGCGGAGGTGCAAATTGCGCAGTCCAGCCTGGCCCGGGCCCGCTTCCGGCAACTTCACCAGCACCTTGAGCTCCTCCTCCTCCCTGGGGACCCGGTCCGCTAGCGCGCCTTCGTACGCATTGCGCACCTGCCGCGCCACTTCCGCCGCGCTAAAGCCCATGGCCTCGCCCGCCGGCGTGATTTCAAGAAGCACTTCCTGTTTTCCGCGCGGCAGATCGTCATCGACGGAATCGACCCCGGGCACCGCCATCAGCCAGCGCGCCACGTAGCCTGCGGCCGCCTTGAGGTCTTCCAGGTTGCTGCCGGAAAGGCTCAGGTCCAGATCGGCGCCCGGCGGCCCGGCGATCTGGCGCGAAAAGAAGATCAGCTTCTCCACGCCCGCCGCCCGGCGGGTCTCCTGCTTCCAAGCTTCGATAAACGCCTCGTTGCGAACCGAACGAATATCGCCGGGCGCCAGTTCCAGCGTGTACACCCCCATGTGGTCGCCGCTCACCTCCAGCGGCGCATTGCCCACGCCCGGATCGCGGGTGGCCACGGAGCCCACTCCAAAGACCACCAGCTCTTCCGGCGCGGCGCCAAGGCGGCGCTCCGCCGCCCGCGCGGCCCGTCCCAGCTCCGCCACCATTGCCTCCGAATCGCGCCTCGGGGCGCCCGGCGCCAAGGCAAAGTTGGCATAAACCAGATCCGACTCCGGGGCCGGGAAGAAATCGAAGCCGACGCGCCCGGTGCCCATCAGCGCAACGGACAGGAGGAACAGGCAAACAGCCGTGGTGACGCTGGCGTAGCGCTGGCGCAGGGCGCTTTCAAGCAGCCGGTTGAAAGAGCCGTCCCGCAAGCGTTCGAAGCCGGTCTCGAATCGTTGGCGCCAGCGCGCCGGCGGCCGCTGGGCGCCCAGCGCGGAACGCAGATGCATGGGCAGAACGAGGAAGCATTCCACAAGGCTCGCTAGGATCACCAAGCCCAGAGTAATGGGCAGTTCCCTCACAATGCTTCCCACCTCCTCCTCGATCAGGAGGATGGGCAGGAAGGCCGCCAAGGTGGTGAGGGAAGCCGCCATGACCGGCGGAAACATCACCTGCGAGGCGCGCTCCGCCGCTTCGCCGCCGGGCACTCCGGACGCATGCAGCTTGCTGGCGTGCTCCGACACCACGATGGCATCGTCCACGATGATGCCGATGCCCATGATGAGCGCAAACATGCTGATCATGTTGAGGCTCAATCCCACCGCGGCCATGCCCGCCATCGCCGCCAGAAACGAAACGGGAATGCCCACCGCCACCCAGAATGAGGGGCGTCCGCCCAGGAACACGTAGAGAACGGCCAGCACCAGCAGCAGCCCGCTGAAGCCGTTGGTCAACAGCATGTTGACGCGTTGCGTGACCTGCTCGGCGAATACGTCGAACAGCTCCACCTTGAGGCTGCTCGGCGCCCGGGCCTTGAACGTCTCGAGGTAGTTCTCAACGATCTGCTGGGCCACCATGGAATCCGAGCCGCGGCTGCGGCGCACGTTGAGGTTGATCGAAGGATGCCCGTCCACCCGCCGCGCCACTTCGCCCTCGGCTGAAGTTTCGTGGATTCGGGCAATATCCTTAAGGCGCAGGCGCTCGCCGGAATCGCTGGCCAGCACCTCCACTTCGCCCAGCTCCGCCGCCGTGCGGGCCCGGCGTTCGCTGCGGATCTGGCGGGATATGCGTTCGTTATCCACGGTGCCGCCCGGCAGATCGAGGCTGGAGCGCGCAATCCGCTCGGCGACATCGTCCAGCGTCAGGTCGAGGCGGCGCAAGGTTTCGGCCGGCACCTCAACGCGCAGCTCGCTCCTGCGCAGCCCGCTCATGCGCACCGAGCTGACCCCGAGCTGCAGCAGATCGTTGCGGATTTCCCAAGCGTACGACTTGAGCGCGCTCTCGCTGAACGGCCCGGAAATCTCGATATTGCAGATCACCTCGCTGGGCTGCAGCAGGCGCACCACGGGGCGCTCCATTTCCTGCGGGAAGGTGGCCACCCGGGCCACCGCCGACTGCACATCGGTCAGCGCCTTGGCCATGTTGCTGCCGAAATCGAACTCGGCGTTCACCACCGCCCGCCCGTCGAAGGCCGTGGCATCGAGCTTGTCCACGTTGTCCAGCAGCAGCAGTTCGCGCTCCAGCGGCTCCACCACGTTAGCCTGTATGTCCTGCGGGCTGGCCCCTGTCCAAGTGATATCGATCTGGATCTGCTCAATCGAGAAATCGGGCATCAGCTGCCGGTTGAGCTGGCCCAGGCCCAGCAGCCCAAACAGGATCATCAGCGCCAGAATCAGGTTGCCGGCCACCTTGTGGCGGGCGAAGAACACGAGGAAGCGGTTGCTGGCCATCTTGAGGGGCAACAGGCCCTATTCCACGATCACCGCGAGGGCGTTTTCGCCGGCTTCGCGAAGTTGCGTGATCACCACCTGCTCGCCGTTTTGCAAGGCGTTGTCCGTCGCGGCGCCCAGCAGCATGAACTCGCCGTCGTAGCCGACCAGCTCAACATGGCGGGTGCGCAGCCGCCCGTCCTGCACCACGTACACCCGGTCTTCGCCATAAAGCACGGTTTCGGGCATGGGCGCCACCCCGGAGTAGAGGCGATCCTCAAGTTCGATTCGCACAAAGGCGCCCGGCCGCAAGGGCGTATCGACCGAAGTGTCCAGCAATTCGGCAAATACGCGGATGCCGCCGCTGGCGGCGGCGATCTCGCCGCCGATGCGCTCGATGCGCGCCTCGTACTCCAGCTCGGTTTCGCCGATCTCCCAGAAGATGCGGGCCTCCCGTCCGGCGAGGCTGCCTTCCGAGAGCAGCCGTCCGTACTGCTCGTTGGAAAGCGGGAAGCCCACCTCCAGCGAGGAAGGATCAACAATGCTCGCCACCCGGTCGGTGGTGGACAATTGGCGGCCTAGGTTGGCGGCCACGTTGACCAAAACTCCGTCATAGGGCGCCACCAGGCGCGTGTCGGCCAGGTCGCGCTCGGCCCGCCGGGCGCCGGCCTGGCTGCGCTCTAAGGCGGCCCGCGCCATTTGCAGCTCCAGAACCGCTGTGTCGCGCTGCTGGGCGGATACATTGCCTTCGGCGAACAGGGCCTCGATCCGCTGCATGTCCTGCTCCCTGAGACGCAACTGGGCTTCGGATTCCACCGCCGCGGCCCGCAACTCCGCCAGGGCGATTTCATAATCGAAAGGATCCACCCTCAGCAGCAGCTCGCTCTGCCTGACGGCGCCGCCTTCACGAAAGTTGCGCCCCACTTCCACGATCGCCCCTGGCGTGAGCGCCCGCAATTCACTCTCCCGGCCGGCCACGATTTCGCCGTAGAGCTTGAGGGTGGGCCGCAGATCTTGGAAGCGCGCTGTGGCGGTCCGCACCGGCCACTGCATTTCGGCCTGCTCCACCGGCGCCATGCTGGGCCTTGTGAGCACCAGCGCAGCGATCAGGCCTGCCGTAACGAGCCCTATCAGAAGCGGGAGGGTCTTGCGTCGCATCGTGGGCTATTGTCGCCTATTTATTAAGGAGTATTTCGGTTGGGTTGATGCCGGCGGATTCGCAGCCGGGTAGCCGGGGCATCCATCCGCAGTATTTCCGTCGAATAGAATCTCTAATCATGCTTGCGGGCTTGAAGCATCCGCGAGGCAACCACGAAAGGAGATCAATCCTCTATGAGCACCATGAATCAATCGACGATTTCGCAGCGTCGGCAGCGCCAGCGCGGCCCGGCGGCTGGAGCCGCTTTAAGGGAGGGGAGGCGTGTTTGCGTCTCCCGGCATGTCCTGCTCCCGGCCTTGCTCGTCTTGCCGATGCTGCCCGGGGTTTCACTGGAGGCCGCCGCGCAAACGTTGGCTCTTGAGGAAATTGTGGTGACGGCGCGCAAGCGGGATGAGAACCTGCAGGATGTGCCGTTGGCGATCACCGCGTTCTCGTCTGAGGAACTCCGCAATCGCGGGGTGTCCAATTTGTTCGAGGCGGTGGATTTCGTCCCTAATCTGGTGCTGGAGCCACGCGCCATAGGCAACGATGAGCGCCCGGTGATCCGGGGCATGCAGGGTCCGGAATTTTTCGGCCTGTCCCCGGCCGTGTCTTATTTCGTGGACGGCGTGGCGCTGGTTGCTCCATTCGGCAACCTGCCGCTGGGCAACGTGGAGCGGGTGGAAATCATCCGCGGCCCCCAAAGCGCCTTGTTTGGCCGGTCCACCTTTTCCGGAGCCATCAACTACATCACCAAGCGCCCGTCCGATGCGCTCGAAGGCGATATCGCCCTGGACGGCGGCTCCGATGGCAAGTTCGAGGTGCAGGGCAATCTTTCCGGCCCGATCATTGAAAACAGGATGAGTTTCAGGCTCGGAGCGCAATACAAGACCTTCGACGGGGAAGAGCGCTGGACCAACGCCTATAGCGGCGAGAAATACGGGAGCAAGGAGAACATGGCCTTGTCCGGCGCCCTGTTCCTGGATGCTTCGGAAAATCTGGAAGTGGATTTGCGGGTCACCTACTCGGAAGACGACAACGGCCCGGGCGCCTACGGGCAGTTCGCTCCGGACTACAAGCGGGATTTTGTGGCCTTGAACCCGGATCAGCCCGGGGCGGATGCCGCCGGATGGGTGAGCGGGGAGCTCGATGCCGATGATTTAACGATCAATGTGCGCGACGACGGCTATGCCGATTACGGCGGCCCCGGCTTCGACCAGGAAACCTGGCTGACGAGCCTGCGGCTCAGCTACGACTTCGGCGGCTACGAAATCATATCGGTGACCGGCTACAACGACCTGTTCTGGGAGCAGCGGGATAACCAAAGCCGTACGCCGGTGAGTATTTTTGAGTTCTTCGGCGGCCCCAACGCGCCCCAGGCGGTGGACCAGTACAGCACCGAGAGCATCGACCAGGAAATCAAGATCGCTTCGCCGCAGCAGGGCGCTTTCCGCTGGCTTTTGGGCGGCACCTACCGCCGCGACGAGCGCACCGCCAACCGCCTGCAAGGCGCATTGCAAACCAATTTCCCCACATTCGACCAGGTTCGGAACTGGGGGGTGTTCGGAAGCGCGTCCTACGATTTCATGGAGCGCTACACGCTCAATATCGAATGGCGTTATCAGGAAGACCGCATTCGAGAGGAGGACCAAGGCGCCACGCCGGAGGCTTTCTCCGAGAAGTTCACCGCGTTTTTGCCGCGAATCATCCTGGAGTACGCGCCCCGGGACGACCTGATGCTCTACGCGATGTTCGCAGAGGGCTACCGGCCGGGCCGAACCCGGGAAGCCACCAATGAGGATTTCCGCCTGGAGCCCGAGCTCAACAATACCTACGAGTTGGGCGTGAAGAGCCTGTGGATGGATAGCAGGCTGCTGGTTAATGCCGCCTTTTTCTATGTCGATTGGCAGGATCTATGGAGCCGGTTCAGTTTCTTTAGAGATCCGGATGACGCAACCACGTTGGACAGCGTGCTCACCAATGTGGGCGATGCCTCGGTTGTGGGCACCGAAATTGAGATCAGCTACGTGATCAGCGAGGGCTGGACCGCCGGACTGTCCTATGGCTTGTCGGATGTTGAATTCCGGGACGGCTTCCAGACCCGGGAGGCCACCGATCTGTTTGGCGTGGATGTCGGCCTTGAATTTGTGGAAGGCAACCAGTCCCGCTATTCGCCCAAGCAATCCATGACCTTTAACTCAACCTGGCGGCAGGCATTGACGGCCGATTGGGAGTACTTCGTGCGCGCCGATTACAACTATCAGGCCAAGCGCTTCGCCACGGAGCTCAACACGGCCTATTACGGCCCTTCCCACCGGGCCAACCTCCGGGCCGGGGTGGAAAGCGAAAATATCTCGATCACCGCCTATGCCAATAATCTGTTTGACGATAGCACGCTCGCGGGTTCCGGCCGGTTCGTGAACCTGCATCCGGCCACCCGGCGGCGGCCATCGGATAACTTTATCGCCGAAGGCCATTTCACTCGCGGGCGGCATTGGGGAATCGCCTTGCGCTACGCCTTCTAGCCCGCCCGTGGCCGATCATCGCCCCATCAATCGGCGCGCGGGGCTGCTGGCTGAGGTGGAGTCCTGGTCGGCCTGATTACCCGGAAGTCTTCAGAAACTGATCGGGATCCTCCACGAACGCAGGATAGAGCGTGTTGAAATGCGCCCTCATCCGGGCCGGAAGCGCTTCCGTCGAGTGGGTTTTGCCGCCGAAACCCTGCCACATGAGATAACCCGGCTCGCCGCTCATCCCGAGCCATGGATAGTAGCTGGATTCACCGTAGTAGGAACAAGTCATCGGCGACGAAGTGGCGTCCGGATCATCCAGTCCGGCGGCCGTGGTCCTGAGCTTGTAGGCGTCCGTCCAAGGGGCGCCGAAAAATTCGAAGGGCTGGTCCCAATCCACCCAGATCGCATCTCCAACCCGCAGCCATGGCATTTGCATGGCGTTGAGATAGGGATTTTTGATAAACGAGGCCGGGGTGACCGTTCCGTCGGGCCGGTCGGACTTGATTCCCGTGGTGGAAATGACCTGCCGCCGCGGGCTGGGGGGCCGGTATTCCACTTCGCCCGCATGGCCGTTCAAGGGGTTGGTGAAGGTATCGATCAGGGCCCCGGTTTCCTTGTCCGTGATCATCAGGCCCGCCGCATAGCGATGCTCGAACGCCGAATCGGAGATGCGCGTGTAGCGGCTCACCCGCGCCACCTCAAGATTGGCCAGATGCGTCGGCGCCTGGCCTGGCCGAAGCGCGGACATCGTGCCGCTGGTCCAGAACCATACCCGGTTGCCGCCTGTATCGCCCTTGACCTTGATGGCGGCGGTCAGTTGCTGCGCGGGATCGTTCAGATCAAACAGGGCGCTGACCATGGAAAGATCCTGCTTGGCGGCGGGCGCAGCGGCGCCAGCCAATGCAGGCGCCCCGATCGCGCCAGCCAGAAACGCCCGCCGCGTGGTTCCTGATGTCATCGATATCATTCCGGTATTTTGCTGATAATGAGGGGAAGCGATTATGCCAGCGTCTGGCAGGAGGATCATTATGAGCGGCTTTCATCATCCACTTCGAGCTTGCGCGGCCATTGGACTTGCCGGCCTTTTAGCCATGGGCCTGCGCGCCGAAGAGCGCCTGACCGTTGACCGCGATGGAGTGCGCATCATCGTGACGCAAAATATTGCCGCGCCAGCGGATCAGGACGCTGGCCGCATGGCGCAAGACATTGCGCCGATTGGCCCGCCCGGGGAAATACCGATGTCCGTGGATGAGATCGAAAACTGCGACTCCCCTGTCCTCATGGTCGTCCACGGAGAGATTTCGGCGCGTGGATTCCAGCCCCAGCCGGATGGCCGCAGCTACGGGCAGGCGTTAAGGGAGTCGGGGCTCTACAAGCGATATGGCGGCTTTTATCTGATGAGCGGCCCGCCGGCGGAGGCCTTCGAGAATCCCTATCCGGCCCGCCGGATGACATTGATCGCGCAGTTTCCTTGCCGGGAGGCCGCGCAGGGCTTTTACTATTCGGCCGCTTACCAGAATATCATTCCGCTGCGCGACGGCGCCGGAACCTTCCAGTTCGGCATTTGGCCGCTCAGAGGCCTTGAGGAAATGTATTACATGAGAGAAAAAGACTGATGCGGGCCAGCTTTTGCGTTCTGGCGTGGCTGTGTTGCGGCGTCCCATCGCTGGCGCAGGTCCCGGCTGATATCCTGGCCTTGCATGACCGGGTGCTGACGCTGGATGCGCATGTGGATATTCCTGCTTCCTTCGCCACCACGGCATCCGATCCAGGCGTTGACGGATTTGAGCCGGTTGATCTGCCGAAGATGGAGCGGGGCGGATTGGATGCCGCCGCTTTTGCGCTATTTACGGGGCAGGGTCGTTTGGATCACGCCGGCTACGCGACCGCGCTTGATGAAGCCCGCGTGAAGGCGGCTGCTATTCGCCGCATGGCTCTTGAAATGTATCCCGACCGGATCGGACTCGCCCTGTCGGCGGACGATGTGCGCCGGCACAGCGCCGCCGGGCGGCGGTCCGCCATCATGTCCATGCTGAATGCCTACAGCCTGGGCGCGGAAGCCGAGCACCTCGATGAGTTCTACGCCGCCGGGGTGCGCATGGTCGGGTTGACGCATCTCGGCCATAACCAATTCGCCGATTCCGCTAGGCCCAGCGCGGCGCTGGGGAATGACGCAACCTTGCACGGCGGCCTGTCCGATGCCGGCCGGGCGCTGGTTGGGCGGCTGAATGCGCTCGGCGTGATTATTGACGTGTCGCAGATTACGGAGCAGGCGTTGCTGCAAACCGCGGCGCTGAGCAGCGCGCCGGTGGTGGCATCCCACGTGGGTGTCAGGGCTTTGGTCGATCATCCACGCAATCTGACCGATCGCGCCCTGATGGCGGTCAAGGAGTCCGGCGGCGTTGTTCATATCGTGGCCTTCGACGCCTACCTCAAACAGCCAAGCCCGGAGCGGCTGGAGGCTATTTTCGATTTGCTGGGAAGGAACCCGCGGGAAACCGATGAGCAGCGCATCGCTTACCTCAAGGAAACCCGGCAGATCAATGAGCGCCTGCCAGGGGCTTCCGTGGCCGACCTAGCCGATCAAGTGGATTATGTGGTGGAGCTATTGGGCATCGACCATGTGGGGCTGGCCACGGATTTCAACCACGGGGGCGGCATTGCCGGATGGATGGATGAAGGCGATGCCGCCAATGTCACCGCCGAACTGGTGCGGCGGGGCTACAGCGAGGACGAGATCGCGAAGATATGGGGCGGAAACTTCCTGCGCGTCTTTGAAGCTGCGGCAACCCGTAAAACCCGCTGACCGGCGCCCGCCTCCTGCAAAAATTGCCGCCGCCCGCCCATTTGTCCGCGCCCATCAATCTGCGACTTTTATTCCTTTTCACGCTTCAGTTTCAAATACCGATGCAGCAGGACGTAGCACGGAATCAGAGCTATTTGGCCGATGACCAAAACGAGTCCGGCGGATAGCCACCCCAAGGAATTAACCAAAGAAAAAAACCATGCCAGCACCACCCAAGCCCGAGCATACGCCTAACCATTTTGCCGTTGTCTTTTTCATTTTTCCCCTTTTCAAGCATACACCTGCGCAACCTAGGTCAGAACTCCGTGCTGATTTCCAAGTAGTAAAGCTGGCCGCGGGCATCGAAGCTGTTGCGGATCCTGCGAAAATGCCCGCTTTCGATTTCCGGGTCGAGCTTGACCTTGTCGTAGGCCTTGCCGATATTGTTGATTCCGAACGACAGCCGCGTTTGGTCGAGCAGCGGCGGCGCGCCGGGCCAGAACTCGCCGAAATCGACCGAGCCGCGCAGGTTGGCCACCAGCGCCGGGTCTGTCTTGGCCATCACGGTAACAGTGCGGCTTGCGCTCATGACCCTGCCCCTTCTGTCTGGTTCCATCAGCGGCGGCAGCGAATCAAAATCGGGCGTGGCGGGGTACGAATAGCGAACCCCGCTTCTGGTGTATGCCGTTAGCGACAGCCGCCATCCCCAGCGCTCCCAGAACGCGGTGCTTCTGTAACTGTTTTTCGGAATGAACGTGCCCACTTGGTTGGTCGGCGCCTCCATGTCGTAGGTATTGATATCCTGCCGATGCTCCTCGCTAACCGCCACGCTGGCCGAAAATCCGAACGAATGGCCGCCTAGGCCGAAGCGCCAATCAAGGCTGTAATCCCACCCGCGCGTGTCCTGCAGCGCGATATTCACGCTGCGCCCGTCGAACGACGTGATATTGCCTTCCTCATCCAATTCGTACTGGAACCCGAAGACGCCGAACAGCACATCGTTGATGATAAAACTTCCGAGCGGATTCGGATTGGCGATGCGGTTGACGAAACTCGTGTCGTGGTAACTGGCCTTGAGCGCCAGCCCAGGCAGAAACGGGGGCCTGAACTCGATGCCCGATGTCAATGAGGTGGATTCCTCCGGCAGCAGGTCGGCGTTGCCGCCGCTGATGATGTCGAAGTTGGCGAATTGAAATCCTCCTCCGCGGAAATCGATGCCGAAGCCGGGCCTTACGGCCACGGGCAGCAAGATATTCGCGGCATCAGGCGCCCGGAATCCGGTGGATTTGGCGAAACGCGCCGTAACGGCTTCAACCGGCCGATAGACAAGCCCCGCGCTCCACACGTTTTGGGAGTAGCGGCCTGCCTTGCCCTCCACGGCTCTGCCTGAGAGGGCGGCGCTCTCGTGGCGGGCGCCCAGCGTGATATTCAGGTCGCGAAGCCCTCGCGCCGCATTCTCCTTGCTGAATATCGGCACAAAAAGCTCGGCGAAGCCTGCCCGCAAGGTGCGCGAGCCTTTTTGCGAGATGGGATCGCCGCAGCAGCCGATCGGGGAGCTGGTTGTCACCACGCGAGCGCCGTATGTGGTGGCGGCATAGTCCACGTCGATGGAATTGCGCCGCCACTCGGCGCCGAACACCGAGCGGATCGGCCCGGCCGGCAGGCGGTGAAGCGCCCGCTTGACAATGAGCTCGCTGCTGGCGGTTCGATTGACGTTGGTGCTGATTTCGTCGGGCACCTGGTAACCGGCGGCGGCCAAAATCGCCGCATTATTGCCGTCGGTCAAAAAAGAATCGCCAAAAACATTGAGAGCCTGCGCCGGATCGGTGCTCTCGATACCAGTCAGATCCTCAATCACCCTGAAATTCACAAAACCGATCGATTCGGACAGCACCTCGCGCTCCGATAGCCTTGATTTAAGCTCCCATTCCCAACTCCCGCCCAGCGCGCCGGAAAAGTCCAGGTCCGCCGTGATGCTGTCGCGTTCGCCGTCCACTTCGCGAGTGCCGAAGAAACTGGAGGTGTCGAGATTCACATTCACAGCGGTGCCGAACGGATTGTAGGGATTGGCGGCAGGCACCCGAAAGTTCAAGTTGCGCGCTGCCGGACCGCTGTTTCTGCCGGTGCGGCGGGTGGCCCAAGTGATTCCGCCGGACATCTCGAAATTGCTGAACTCATGGCTGGCATAGGCGCGCAGCGTATGCCGGTCGCTGCCCGGCGTGACCGATCTCCGCTCCATGCGGTCGGCGCCGGTGCTGGTGGCGTAAGCATTCACAGTCCATTGGGATAAATTGTCGAGGCTGAGGCCGGTGCCGTCCTGGCCGGCGGGAAGCTGCACCAGCCTCAGCTTCTCGCCCGGAGCGATCGCGCCCGCCGCAATCGCCGCTTCGGTCAGGTCAGGGCTGATTTCCGGGGGCGTGAAAATAGTGCCCGATCTTGCCCTCACGGTGCCTGGATTGCTGTAGGGAAACACTTCCAAGCCGAGCAGGCTGGTGGTGCTCGCGTCCTGATCGGATGCCCGGTAGCCGTCCCAGCTGAAAGTGGCGCGGCCCTGCCCCCATGAGAAGCTGTAGGCGGCGGTGGCGTTGTCCTCGGTCAGGCCGCCGCCGGTGCGCGCCGTGCGCCGCAGGCTGACCCGCGCCAGATCGAAATCCTTCTTCAGGATCACGTTCACCACGCCGCCGATGGCATCGGAGCCGTACACCGCCGAGGCGCCGTCGAGCTGGATCTCCACCCGGTCGATCATGCTCACCGGAAACTCGGAAATATCGGTGAAGCCGCCCAGCAGGCCGCTGTCGCCGGCCCGCTTGCCGTTCACCAGGATCAGCGTGGCCGACTCCCCCAAACCGCGCAGGTTCACGGTTGACGAGCCGTTGATATTGGCGGTGCCCTGCAAGGCTTGCAAATTATCTCCGAAACGGCTTCCGAATTCGGTGGTGCCGTTAATATTTTGCGGCAATTGGCGCAGCGCCCGCTCCAGCGTGGGCTCGCCGGTATTGAGCAGGTCCTCGGCGCTGAACACGATCATCTGGCCGGGCGTTTCCCAGCTTGCTCGCAGCAAGCGGGTTCCGGTTACGATTTGGTTCCCAAGCTCCAGCGCATCGTCTTCCGCCGCGCCCACCGTGGTTTCGGCATCCGCTTCCTGATCCTGCCCGCCGCCTTGCGCCGGCTGCTGCGCCAGCAAAACCGGTTGCGGCCCGGAGGCGGATTGCGCCGGGCGCGGGGAGGAGCGCTGCGGGCCTATCGCCACTGTCCGCTGGTTCACGAACTGATACGCGAGGCGCGTGCCCTCCAGGATATCGGATAAAGCCGCCTCCGGCTCGTCCTGGCCTTGCGTGCCTTTGGATGTCTTGCCCTCGGCCTGTCCGGCCATGTAGGCCAGCTGCATTCCCGTTTGCTCGGAAAAGTCCATCAGCGCCTGCGGCAGCTGCTGCGCCTTCACCTCGATGCTCCGCTCCGCTTCGCCGCCGTCCGCCGCAATGCCTTGCGAAACCACGATGAGGCCCCCGGCAACCACCCGCCATGAACGCATCAGATCCAACTTCATAAAACCAATCTCCCGATCAAAACCAGATAGGGCAACGCATGCTGCGCATGCCGCACAGGGAGTTAGAGCGCGATTCGACGAAAACCGGGCACCCCCGGAGCTATGGCGGCTAGCGGCGCTCCATGGCGCTCAGCAGAATAACGCCATCCGGCCGCCTGGAATGCTCGGCAATGCCCATCTGATCAAGAAACTGGAGGAAGGATTCGCGGTCGTCCGAGCGGAACACGCCGCTGATGGGCAGCGCCGCTATCGCCGGATCGGCAATCACCACCGGCTGCGCCTGGTAGCGATCGAATTCCGCCAGCACGTCCCGCACCGGCAGGGCATCGAAGACCAGCCGCCGCTCGCGCCAAGCGATAACCGCGCTGGCATCCCGATCAACGAGCACAACCTTGCCTTCCGCCGCCCGGGCCTGCTGATCCGCCACCACCCGCACCGCTGGCGGCGGCTGAATAGCGGCGGCGTTGGCGCCGGAACGCCCCGGGGAAACATCCACCGCGCCCTCAAGCACCGTCACCGCCACTTCGCCGGGCCGCTTTCGCACATTGAAACGGGTGCCCACGGCTTCGATCAGGGCGGAGTCGGCAAACACCCGGAATGGACGCGCGGAATCCTCCGCAACCTCGAACAGGGCTTCCCCGCCGCCCATGTACACATCGCGTCGGGCCTCAGAATAAGCCACCCGCAGCGCCGAGCGCGTATTCAGCGTGATCATCGATCCGTCGGCCAGCGACACGGACAGCTGTTCGCCCACTTCGGTGACGTAGTCCATGGTCGGCGGCGCCGCAACCGGCGCCAGCAAGCGCAGCGCCGCGGCCAAGGCCAGCGCCGCGGCGGCGGCCGCCGCCGCCCAACCCCATCGCCAGCGCCCCAGCCGCTCCGCCTTTGGATTCGCCGCTCCGGGATGCGCGCCCTCCAGCGCCACCACATTGTCCGAACGGCTGGCAAGGCGGACCAGCGCCGCGGCGGAAGGCTGCGCGGAAACACCGGGCAGGCTGTCCCAAACCGCCGCCGCCGCGAGGAATTCGCGCACATGCTCAGGCGAGGTTCGCAACCACTGCGCGAATTGCTCGCGCCGCGCGGCATCCGCGCCCTCCAGCGCCGTCAGCCATTGCGCGGCTTCCGCCGCCAGCAGCTCGCGGCGCCTGCTCACCGCTCGGCCCCGGCAAAATCCGCGCAGGCCAGCCGGCAGGAGACCAGCCCGTGCGCCAAGTGCTTCTTCACCATGGAAGCCGAAATGCCCAAAGCGGCGCCGATTTCCTTGTAGGTCATGCCGTCGCGGCGATGCATCAGCACCACCGCGCGGCACTTGGGCGAAAGCCGCCGCAAAGCATCCTCAAGGCGGTCCATGTGCTGCGCCAAGGCCGCTTGCTCCTCCACCGCCAAGTCGGCTGAAGGCGCGCTGCCGCTTAACGGTTCGCTGTCCGGCGGCAACGACACATACCATTCGTACAGCAGATTGCGCGCAATGCGGAAAAGATAGGCGGTCGGATCCTCAATCAGACGGGCGCGGGTGGCCCGAAGCAGCCGCAAATAGGCCTCCTGAGCCAGCTCCCGCGCGTCCTGCTCGTTGGCCAGCCGCATGTTGAGGAAGGCCAGCAGCCTGCCGTACTGGGAGGCGGCAAACGGCGGCGGACGCTTCGGCCTCTGCTTGGCGGACGCTTCGCGGACGGTGCTCATGGACGGCTTGCTTTTTTCCCTCTGCTTATCGGAAGTTGAGTGGAGCCAGCGGCAAAATGGGCACCCTCATAGCGGCTATTCGGCGGGCAGGCGCCAGTACACGCGGTCCGAAAGCCGACCGCGGCGCCATTGCGCCGACAGCCATCCGGCAGGCGGAGCGAGCGCCGCCAAGGGCGTTTCGCCGCTCACAGTGAGCCGCGCCCGGGCGTTGCGGGCCTCATATTGCTGCGCGCCGAACCACGCGGATACAAAGCCATCGCCCCCGGCGGCAATCGCCGACGCGGATTGCGCCGCACGCCAAGCCCCCGAAGCGAGGACTTCAACCTCGATCCGCCCCGGCGCGCTGGGAATGGCGATGACCACGGTTTGCGTTTCCTGATCGGCAACGCCCGCGAAATCGAACGTGGCCGGGAGCATGTCGTAGGCAAATTCCGAAAACACATCGGCTGCCGCAGCGCCGGCGATCATCTGGCGCAGCCTGAACCAGCTGTCATCCGGAACTCCGGTAATCACGATCGGCGCCTCCGCCGCCGGCATCGGCGACAGCAGCAGCGAGTAAGCCAGCACAGGGGGCCGCTCCGCAAGCGCGGCCTCGGGGCGGCAACGCGCGATTTCAAGCCGGACGGGCTGCGCGAGCGCGCCGGACCTTGCGGCAGTCTGGGCGGGCTCGACCGCGCGGACGGCATCCCATTCCATAGCGAGCACTTCGCAGGGCCAGTCCATCCGCGCATCCAAAGCGCGGGCGGGCGATACCGGCGCGGAACTACAGGCCGCCGCAGCCATGCAGAATGCCGCAACAGCGGCGCGGGGGAACCATAACGCGGCGCTGCTTCGCAATAACTGGCGCATACCCGAATCAAGCACCCGAACCTGCATCGGCCCATATTCTATCGCCGCGGGCGGCGCGCCGGACAGATAAAGCGGGCCGCTAAGGCCCGGATCAGAACTCCTTGCTGAGTTCCAAATAGTAGAGCTGGCCGCGGGCATCGAAGCCGTTGGGCACAGCGCCTAGCTGGCGGTCCAGTTGCGGATCCGTTTTGACCTTGTCGTAGGCCTTGCCCACGTTATTGATGCCGAACGACAGCCGCAAATCCTGCATCAGCGGCGGGGCCGATACCCAGAACTCGCCGAAATCGACCGAGCCGCGCAGATTGGCCACCAGCGCCGGGTCCGTTTTGGCCATGAAATCGATTTGCTCGGTCGGGAACTTCGAGGCATCGCGATAGAAGCTTGAATAGCGAACGCCGCTGCTGGTGTAAGCGGTTAGCGAAACGCGCCAGCCCCAACGCTCCCAGAACAAGCTGCCCGAGAAGCGATTGGCCGGATGCAGCGGCGTGCCCACCCGGTCAACGGCGGGCATTCCATCGAAGATATTGATATCCTCGATATATTCCTTCACCTCCGTCATGCTGGCTGAAAAGCCCAAGGCATGCCCACCCGCGTTAAACCGCCACTCCAAGGCGTAGTCCCAGCCGCTGGTGTCCAGCAATTGGATATTGGTGGCGCGCAAATCCTGCGACACGATATTGCCGTTGGCATCAAGCGTGAAGGTGTAGCCGCAAGTGCCGCTGAGAGATAGATCGCTAAAGCTGAATGCCGGTATTGTGCATTGCACCGCGATGCGGTCGCGGTACAGCGTGTCGTAGTAGCTCGCCCGCAAGGCCAGCCCGGGCGCGAACGGCGGTCGCACCTCAATGCCGGCAGTTATCGAAGTGGACTCCTCCGGGCGCAGGCCCGGCGCGCCGCCCACGATGCGCGTGATCGGCACGCTAACGCCGCAAAAGAAGCCTGTGCAACCGCGCGTGTCGCGGATCGTTTCGCTGGTGGCTCTGGCGGACAGCAAGGCGCTCGATAGGTCGGGCGCCCGGAAGCCGGTGGATTTATTGAAGCGCACGGCAACGGCCTCCGCCGGCCGCCACACGAGCCCGGCGCTCCACACATTGCTTGAATAGCGGCTGTCCAAGTCCGCCGAGGCGCTGCTCGAGCCTGCGGTGCTCTCGTGGCGCCCGCTTAGGGTGATATTCAGGTCGCGAAGGCCCGCCGCCGCATTGGCTTCGCTGAATAACGGCACGAACAGCTCGGCAAACGCCGCCCGCAGGCGGCGACGGGCCTTCTCGGCGCTGGGCGAATCGTCCCCCAGCGCGAAGCCGATCGGCGAATTCCTTGAAATCACGGCCGCGGCCCATTGGGTGTTGCCATAGCTCAGGTCGAGGGAATTCCGCCGCCACTCCGCGCCGAACACCGAGCGGACCGCGCCGCCCGGCAGCCGGATCCAATCCCGCCGCACGATCAATTCGCTGCTGGCGATCTGGTTGACGCTATCGTTGCGGTCGTACGGCACTTGGAAGTTGGCGGCGGCGAGAATGGCCGCGTTATTGCCGTCGGTGAGCAATGAATCGCCAAAAACATTGAGCGCCTGCGAAGGATCGTCGCTCATCGCCAAGGCCACCAGCGCCTCGCGGTTCACGTGGTTGATCGATTCGGACACCACGTCGCGCTGCGAATAGCGAGACCGGAGTTGCCAATCCCAGCCGCCGCCCAGCGTGCCGGAAAAATCCAGATCCGCCGTTACGCTGTCGCGCTTGCCATTCACTTCCTTGGTGCCGAACAACCCGGATGCGTCCATATCCACGTTCACAAAAACGCCGAACGGGTTGTATGGATTGGCGGCCGGAACCGGAAAAGTCGTGACGCCCGTCGCGGCGCCGCTCCTGCTGCCGGTGCGGCGCGTGGCCCAAGTGATTCCGCCGTACACCTCAATACCGCCGAACTCATGGCTGGCATAGGCGCGCAGCGTATTGCGGTTGCTTTTCGGCGCAACAGAAATCTCTTCCATGCGGCCTTCGTTGGTGCGAAAGGCGTTCACGGTCCAAGAGGACACATCGTCGAGACTGAGGCCGGTGCCGTCCTGGCCGACGGGCAGCTGCACCAGCCGGACGGTTTCATCGGCCTCGATCAGGCCTGCATCGATCGCGGCCTGGTTGAGCGCCGGACTGATCTGGGATCCGAAAAACGGGCTGAACGACGGGTTGAACGGCGTGCCGAAGCGCGATCTGACCGTGCCCGGGTAGCCGTAGGGCCGAACCGACAGGCCGAGCAGGCTGGTGGTGCTCAGGTCCTGATCGGAGGCCCGGTAGCCGTCCCAGCTGAAAGTGGCGTAGCCCCCGTCCCAAGAGAAGCTGTAACTGGCAGTGGCGTTGTCTTCGGTCAGGCCGCCGCCGGTGCGCGCCGTGCGCCGCAGGCTGACCCGCGCCAAGTCGAAATCCTTCTTCAGGATCACGTTCACCACGCCGCCGATGGCATCGGAGCCGTACACCGCCGAGGCGCCGTCGAGCTGGATCTCCACCCGGTCGATCATGCTCACCGGAAACTCGGAAATATCGGTGAAGCCGCCCAGCAGGCCGCTGTCGCCGGCCCGCTTGCCGTTCACCAGGATCAGCGTGGCCGACTCCCCCAAACCGCGCAGGTTCACGGTTGACGAGCCGTTGATATTGGCGGTGCCGAGCAGGCGCCTCGAATCGGCGGGCGCGTCGTCCGGGCTGTACAGCCCCGCGCCCCCGAATTCGGTGGTGCCGTTAATATTTTGCGGCAATTGGCGCAGCGCCCGCTCCAGCGTGGGCTCGCCGGTATTGAGCAGGTCCTCGGCGCTGAACACGATCATCTGGCCGGGCGTTTCCCAGCTTGCTCGCAGCAAGCGGGTTCCGGTTACGATTTGGTTCCCAAGCTCCAGCGCATCGTCTTCCGCCGCGCCATCATCGGTTTCGGCATCCGGCTCCTCGTTCTGCCCCCCCCCCCTGGGCCGGTTGCATTGCCGTTTCCCGCAACGACGCATCAGCGGCAGCGATGGAAGCCGCGCTCCCGCTCGATGCCACGCCTTCCATTTCGCCAAAATCCGCCGCCGCGGCTTGCGGCGCAATCACGAAGCACCCGATCACAACAGGCCAAAACGCATCCGATCCAAATTTCATCAAGCCAATCCTCTAACCTAAAGCAAAATGCCGCTTCCGCTCCGAAACGGCAGCGTAGCCAAGGGGCATCGGGTCCCATTGTACCGTTTATGCGCCAATGGGGCCGACTCATCAACCGCCACCTCGCGCTCCGAAAAGCTAGCAGCGAAACCGTACCGTTCATTGGCTGCAAGGGCGGACAGTTTATTTTGTTCCTAGCAGCGCAGCCGCGCGCCGCTTGACATTCGCGAAGTCGTTGTGGGATGATGGCGCGTTCCGTCCACGGAGGGGTACCCAAGCGGTCAACGGGGGCAGACTGTAAATCTGCTGGCTCAGCCTTCGTAGGTTCGAATCCTACCCCCTCCAGTTCGAGAGGTGGCTGCGCACCTGGGGCTTTTTGAGTGCCCGGCTGGGAACGGCCACAAAATGGCTTGCGGAGCATTGCGGGCGTAGTTCAATGGTAGAACCTCAGCCTTCCAAGCTGATGATGTGGGTTCAATTCCCATCGTCCGCTCCACTTGGAAGGGGATGAACGCTGCCCACATAGCTCAGTCGGTAGAGCACTTCCTTGGTAAGGAAGAGGTCACCGGTTCAAGTCCGGTTGTGGGCTTTTTTATGTTTGTGTTGCAACTTCAGGCCCCGCCCTTCGCCGGGGCGCGCGGACAGGAGGAGAACCGATGGCCAAGGCGAAATTTGAGCGCACCAAGCCGCACGTGAACGTTGGGA
>JAPOTY010000004.1 GCA_026708965.1 Gammaproteobacteria bacterium
CTCGCGGGAGACGCATGAACCCATCCATGGGGCTTGGCGGCGGCATCCCTGCCGCCGACACTCCCGCGAGAGGGGAACGCGCAAAGAGGCTCCGGCTGGCGCAGACCCCCAAGGATCGGCACCCCGCAAGCCCACTGCTTGCTTCCTTCTTCCGGGAGTATGTGGAGCCAGGGATGGCGGAACCAAGCCCATGGAGGGTCCATGCGTCTCCCGGAAGAAGGAAGCAAGCAGAGGGCGAATCAAAGCGGCCCCGCGAGAGGAAGGCGCGCAAACAAAGGGCGAATCGAAGCGCCCTTCGCGGGAACCCAGGGCGGATCGAAGCGTTTCTCGCGCCAGGAAAGCGCTCGACGAGAGACAGCAGAGGGTTTTTGGGTTAGCGGGCGAGGGCGTCCCAAGTGGCTTCGGGGCCGCGGGCAATGGCAAGCCGACCGATGGCCTGCGCCCAGTCCGAGCAGCGTCCATAATCGGCGCGCCAGCGCCATAGCGGCCTGCTGAAGCGCTGCAATCCGAACTCCTCGGTAAAACCGATCGCGCCATGCACGCCGTGAGCGATCAGCGTGACGGGGTGCGCCAGTTCCGAGCAGCGGCATTTGGCGATGGCCACGGCCAGCCAAGCAGCATCCTCCTCGCCTGCCGGCATGCCGTGCCGCTGCACTTCGGCAAATGCGCGCTGGGAGGCCGCCTGCATACAGGCCACATAGCCTGCAAGCTCGGCAAGCTGCTGCTGCACCGCCTGAAACCTTTCCAGCCGGCGACCGAACTGTTCGCGCTCTCCGCAATACCGGACGGACCGTTCCAGCAGCGCCTGGGCGGCGCCTGCCATTTGCGCCGACCGCAACAGCGCGCCAGCCGCCAGCGGCAAGGAAGGCTGCGCCGCCGCCAAACGCCCAACGGAGACATGCTCAACGGAGACATGCTCCGTTCCATCGCTCCCAGGGATGCCGCGGCTCACCATGATCTCGGGCAGCGATCCGGGCGCCGCGTAGCGCCCACAGGCCTCAGCAACCACGAATGCATCGGACCAGCTTCCTCCATAGCCGCCTTCCTCCTGTGCAACCAGCACCGTGTCCAAGCCAATCTCTTGCGCTAGGGAAAGGAACTCCGCCCCGCCCGAGCGTTCTGCCTCGGCCAGGTATTCGGGCGTCAGCTGTTCGGAGAACAGGCGCTCCACTGTGTCAAGCAGCAGCGAATCGGCTTTCATTACCGCAAACCCAGCCCGCGCGCGATGATGCCGCGCAAAATTTCACCGCTGCCTCCGCGCAGGGAAAAAGAAGGCGCCAGCAGGGTCATCAGGCGCAAAGCCTGCTGGTACGGCAACGCGTCGGAGGACGAATCCGCAGGCAGATCGACCAGTTCCTGGGCAAGCGCGGGAATCGACTGCTCAAATCGCGTGCCCATGTCTTTGACCATTGCAGCCTCAAGGTTGGGCGATTCGCCCGCCTGCAGCATTGCCGCCACCGACAGCGACATGGCACGCAGCGCGCCTAGTTGCGCAACCGCAGCGCCAACCGCAGCGGCAGCGACAGCGCTAGCCTCGCGATCCCCGAGAACTTTGAGCAACTCGTTGAAGAGCGTCTGGCACGATAGGTACCGTTCCGGCCCCGCGCGCTCCAGCGCCAGCTCCTCCATCACCTGCGCCCAGCCGTTATTCTCGGCGCCGATCAAGGCGTCCTCGGACAGCATCGCGTCCTCGAAATGCACCTCGTTGAAGTGCTCGCGCCCTGCCAGATCGCGGATCGGAGTCATGCGAACTCCCGGCGTGTTGCGCAAATCGACCAGGAATTGCGACAGCCCCTCGTGCCGGCGCCCCCCCTCGCCAGTGCGAAACAGCGCGATCATGTAGTGGGCTCGATGCGCGTTGGTGGTCCACACTTTCGTCCCGTTGACGATCCAGCCGGCATCGGTGCGCCGCGCCCGGGTCCGCAGCGATGCCAAATCCGAACCTGAGTCGGGCTCGCTCATTCCGATGCAGAAACACAGCTCGCCGCGGCAGATCCGCGGCACAATCGCCTGCTTGAGCGCCTCGCTGCCGTAGCGCAGGATCAGCGGGCCGCTCTGGCGGTCGGCGAACCAATGAAAGCCGGTGGGCGCGCCTGCCGCCAGGCACTCCTCCAGCACAACGAAGCGTTCCAGCTGCGAGCGGCCGCCGCCGCCGTATTGGCGCGGGAAGCCCACACCGATCAACCCGGCCGCGCCCATGCGACGGCTGAATTCCGGGCTGCAGGCGTCCCACGAAAGCGCCCGCTCGGCCACGGGAATATCGCGCAGCGCCTCGTTGAGGAACGCGCGAACCTGCCGGCGCAGATCGTCCGCGCCCGCAGGCCATTCGGGTGCGGGAAAGTTGAGCCGCTGCAAGCCGGCGATCAGGGCCTGCCGGCCCTATTCTTGCGGGGCTATGGTGAGCGCCAGCCCGTCCAGATCTTCGGAAAAACGAACCTGGCAAGTCAGGCGCGAGTGATCTCGAACGTGCTCCAGTTCGCTCAGCAACTCATCTTCCTCCGGCGAACGGGGCGGCAGCCGATCCTGCCAAGCAGGATCGATATAGCTGTGGCAGGTGGCGCAGGAGCACATGCCGCCGCACAGGGCCTCAACACCGTTGTCCAGCTCGCGCAGGATCTCCATGATGCTCATGCCGGCAGCACCCTCCACCACTTGGGACTCGCCGTCCCGATCGGTCACGTGAATCCGGGCCATGGGATGCTAGCGCGCCCACTCAGGCCGAGCCGGCGTTCCGGTCCAGCGGAGTATGAAAATACTCGCTCTCCTCGCAATGCTGCTTGACTTCCTCGAGCAGACGCCCAAGGCGCAGTTCGGCGGTGGCCACCGAAGCGCAGGACTCGCACAGCGGATCAGCGCAGGGCTGGCGGGAAAAAAGCCAGAAATGCACGGCGCCAGCCAGAAGCCCTGACGCCACGTCCCAAGCATCGGGCTCCTCATTGGATTCCAGCAACCGGTTGCCGTCTTTGATGACGGCATCAATGGCTTCCTGGAAGCCTTCGGGATACTCGTCCTCGCCGATGGGAAAGTCGTCCGGCAACAGCTGGTCGTAACTCATTGCATTCACCCGTGTCTCTCTGGCACAGCGCCCTTTATGGTACCACTTGTGGCGGGCATTTGCCGCGAGAGTCGGGGCCGAAAACGGTCGCTGGAAAAAGTCAGCGGGCCTGGGGAACGGGAATGCCGTATTCCTTCAGCGTTCTGCTCATGGTCGGCCGACCGCGCCGCAGGCGGGAGTCGCTGAGCAGGTAGGAGAAAACGTAACCGCACGCGAGCATGAACACGCCGATAAGGAAGCAGTAAAGCACCGCCCGATCGGGATAGGTGTCCTTCAGGTAGCCCACGTACACCGGTCCGGCAATACCCGCTGCCGCCCAGGCGGTCAGGATGGCGCCATAGACGGCCGACATCCGCTTCTGTCCGAACACGTCCAGAACGAACGAGGGCATGGTGGCAAATCCGCCGCCGAAGCAGAGCAGCACGTAGCACACCAGAGCCGAGAAGACCCAAGGGTTGGTTTCGGTCATCAGGATGCCGAACACCACCATCTGGCTGCCCAGCAGGATCCGGAACACCGCCACCCGGCCGATACGGTCGGACAGCAGGCCCCAGAACAGGCGCCCTAAGCCGTTGCACAAGGAACTCACCGCGATCAAAGTCGCACCATATTCGGCCAGCACCGCCGGCTCCATCTCAGGAGCGGCAAGCCCCCACACCTCCTGCAGCAATTCGGACTGAAAGCTGATGACCGATATGCCGGCGGAGATATTGCAGAAAAACACGATCCAGAGAATGACGAAGGTGCCGGTGCTTAGATAGGGGATGATCGGCGCATTCCTTCTGCTTGCGGGTTGCGAAGAGGCCTTGGGTCCTGACGAAGCGCCGCCAGGCGCCGGCGGATCATCGAGGAACAGGCTGCAGGGAATCAGGATGCATGCGAATATAATTCCCAGCCACAGGAAAACCTGCTCCAGTTCCTGGCCGGTGCGCACCACCAGCAGCGGCGCCAGAACCTTGCTCAGCAGCAGCGCGCCCACGCCGAAACCCATCACGACAATCCCGGTGACCAGCCCCTTGCGGTCCGGGAACCACTTGGCCACAGTCGCCACGGGCGTGACGTAGCCCAAGCCGATGCCGGCGCCGCCGACCACGCCGTAACCGAGGTAGAACAGCGGGATGGAACCTAAATGCAGCGCCCAAGCGGCTATGATGTAGCCGCCGCAGAACATCAGGCTGCCGGTCAGCGCCAGACGCCTCGGCCCCAGTCTCGGCAGGGCTTGGCCCGCCCAAGCCGCGGCCACGCCCAGCGAAAAGATGGTGATGCTGAACGCCCAAGCGGTTTCAGTGAAGGTCCATCCCGATTGGCGCACCAGGATGGTCTGGAAAAAGCTCCAAGCATAGACCGTGCCCAGGCATACCTGCAGCATGGTGCATAGAAAAGCGATCAAGATGCGCGGAGCACGCATTTGCGTTCCTGCCGTTCCGTTCCGCTGCCCGCGATTCCCTAGTCCGCCGGCTGCGGCGCAGGGCTCATAGCGCCGGGCTCCTTGCCGTTGCGGGCCACGTAGAGGAACAGGCGGGCCAGATGGCCGGCCTCGTCGTTACGGGCCAGAACAGCCCGGTCGGCCAGCGCCTCGGGATTGCCGTCGCGTGCAAGCTCGACGGCATAGGCCAGCAGCTCGCCCAAGGGCTTGGCGGCCAAGTTGACCAGCCAGATGGCGGCCAGCACCCCGATCACCAGAATCACGGCCACCAAGTAGATCTGCTGGCCGATGGCCCTTTGGATCTTGAGCGCGACCACATCCAGGTCCATTCCCACATGCACATGTCCTGCCACGCCCGCCAGGATAGGGCTCCCCACCTCTAGGAATATGCCCAACCCCGGCAGATCGCGCTCCACAGGCTCGGTGCTCCGGTGGTCCGAGGCGAGGATCTCGTCCGGAATCCCCGGCACGAACGTGTGCGCCAAGTAGTCCCCGGTTTCGCTGGTGATGTAAATGTAGCGTATGCCCTGGATCTCGATGAACTGGTCCACTAGCGACTGCAGAGTGGCCAAGTCGCGGTTGAGGAGGATATCCACGCTGGAATTGGCCACCGTCTTGGCGATATTGCTGGTGTTGATCTCATATTCCGCCGAAAGCTCGGTGCTAACCGTGAGCACGCATAAGACGGAGGTGGAGAGCACAATAGCGCCGAACATGGCGAATATGCCAAAGCGCGTGCGCTGAAACAGTTTTTCAATTTTCATGTCATGCAAACTTGGCTTGCCAGTCCTCCAGGGGCACGAAGTGCCCGTCTTCCACCATGGTGTAATAGACGGTTTGCAGCCCTTGCCGGCGGTCCGGCCCGAACGACACCCGCTCGCCCACGCCAAGGTCGAAATCACTGACCGAAAAAACCGCCTGTTCCAGCCGGGCACGCCTCACATCGCCGCCGAGGCGACGAAGAATCTCCGCCAGCAGCTTGGCGTTCAAAAAGCCTTCCAGGCTGCCAAAGCTTTGCGGAAGCGCCGCATATTCCTCCTTGACCAGTTCCTCGGGCACCTGCGGGTCGTAGCGCTCCATCAGTTCCCGGTATTCCCTGACTGCCGGAATCGAGAGATCCTCGTAGCTGGGAACGACCTGCGAATTCACCAGCAGCCGCGTGTAGCGCTCGCTGTCCTCGCGCCCTTCGGTGAGGAGATTGAGCAGATTCTCGCTGCCGACAAAGGACAGGTTGGCGATCGGCACCTCGAGTCCCAAGTCCACCGCATCGCGCGCAAAGGCGGCGCAGGCGGCGTATGAACCGATGCAGATAACCGCATCAGGCGCGGCGCCCTTGAGGATCTCGACCTGCTGGCGCATGCTGCCGGTGAACTTCGCGCCGCGGCCGTAGGTTGCCTCGCCGGTGATCCGTTCCCCGTGCCGGGCCAGCGCGGACCGCACTCCTGCCCAACCGCTGCGTCCGTAGGCGTCCATCTGGTAGAAGACGCCGATGCGCCGCCTGCCGATGCGCACGAAGTTATCCACCAGTCCCGCCGTTTCCTGGCCGTAGGAGGCGCGAAGATTGAAGGCAAATTCCCCGTACGGAGGCTGCCGCTGCGGCTGCGCGCCTGTGAAGGGGAAAAACATGTAAATATTTTCGCTCTGGAACTTCTTCAGAATCGGCAGAACGCGGGTGACGGTGGGCGTTCCAACATAGCCGAACAGCAGGAACACCTGATCCTCAAGCATCAACTGCATGGTGTTTTCCACGCACGGGTCCGGCTGGTAGCCATCGTCGTACATCTTGAGCGCGATCCGCCGCCCGTTGATCCCGCCGAAGTCGTTGACGTGCGCGAAGCAGGCGGCCGCGCCGCGGTAGAGCTCGGTGCCCAAACCCCGCGATGGCCCGGAAAACGCCGCGGACACGCCAAGCACGATATCCCCGGCTTCCGCGCCGTCGGCGCCGCTGCCGCTGCCCGGCAACACGTTGGCCGAGACGGCGGCGCGCAACGAAGCCGCCCAAGGGGCCGACAGCAACGCCGCCAGACCCGATTCGACCAAGCGCCTTCTGCTGAGCCTAATGTTCAGAACTCAACCTCACACGATGCCGGCGCATACGCATGCCCTTCTTCCAGAATAAAGCCCAATGCCTGATCCTAACCAGCGCGGTGCTGCGGGTCAATCAGCGCGCCATCCGAAAGCCGGAGCGCGCTCAGTCCTTTGCCCGCCACGGCGCTAGTTTCCGCGCGCCGCCACGCGCGCCGCCAGGAGTTCTTCAACTTCCGCGAGACGCCTGGAGTTCGGGTTGATGCGCTTGCCCCGCTCAACGTCATCAGCCGCCCGCTTGAGCTGTCCCGTGAGCACAAACAATACCGCGCGGTTGGAGTATGCCCTCCAGTTACGCCTCATGATTCGCAGCGCCTCGTCGCAATGCTCGCGCGCATTGCGCAACTGCGAGGCCATCATGTAGCCAGCGCAAAGGTTGCTATGCGCCGCCGAGCGGGTCTTCATGCTGTGGGCCCTGCCGACCGGCGAACGCAGCCCGACGAGCGTCAGGCGGATGCCCTCATCGTAATCGCCCAGCCTCAGGGCCATTGCCCCGTCGCTGAGATTCGGATCGGCACCGAATACCGACTGCGCATGGGTGCCCTGAGGCCAGGCAGGCGAAGCGGAAAGCAGGACCGATCCGAACAGGAGCGTCCGGAATACGCGCGCCGTATTTGCCATGATTGCCTCCTATGCCGCCCTGGGATACAGCTCCGACAGCGGCACGCTTTGCCCGTCGGGCCGCACGATACGGCAGTGTTCGCGGCGCAGCAGATGAGGCTCGGCCACGCCGCAGGAATGGGCAATGATCTTGAGCTCCTCTTCGACGCGGCGCTGATAGTTGGCCACGCTCACCGCCTTGCTGGGGGGATTCAGTCCCCGCTGAAGGCGGGGGTTGTGGGTGGTGATTCCGGTGGGGCAGGTGTTCTTGTTGCAGCGCATCGCCTGTATGCAGCCCAGCGCGAACATGAAGCCGCGCGCCGACACTGCGAAATCGGCGCCGGCGCACAGCGCCCAGGCCACCTCCGTGGGCGTCACCAGCTTGCCGCTGGCCACAACCCGCACCCGGTCGCGCAAGCCGTGCCGATTCAGGGCATCCACAAGGATGAAGAGGCTTTCGGCGATCAGCATGCCCACGTTATCCATCAGGGGCATTGGGGCCGCCCCGGTGCCGCCATCGCCGGAATCCACGGTGATGAAGTCCGGAGCGCTGTCGGGGCCGCGCTGGTTGATGAGCTCCAGCAGCTCGTCGAGCCACTGCGGATTGCCGATCACGGCCTTGTAGCCGGTGGGCTTGCCGCCGATATCGCGGACCCGGTTGATCAGGTCCAGAAGCTCCCCGCTATTGCTCACCTCCCGGTGCCTGTTGGGGCTTATCGCATCCTGACCGGGACGAATGCCGCGAGCCCAGGCGATCTCCTTGGTCACCTTCCCGCCCGGCAGAATTCCGCCCTTGCCCGGCTTGGCGCCTTGGCTGAGCTTGATCTCGATCATCTTCACCTGCGGCTCGGCGCCGATCCCCTTCAGCCGCTTCTCGCAAAGTTCGCCGTCGGGCGTGCGAACGCCGTTCTTGGCGGTGCCGAACTGGAACACCACATCATTGCCGGCCTCCAAGTGCCAAGGAGAAAGCCCGCCCTCGCCGGTGTTCATCCAGCATCCGGCCATCGCGGCGCCCTTGCCCAGCGCCATCACCGCCGGCCTGGATATGGCGCCGAAGCTCATTCCGGAGATATGAAAAATGCGGTTGGTCGTGTAAGGATTCGGCCCGTTCGGCCCCACGGTCACCTCCGAAGTATCCCGGCATTCCTCATCCAGAAGGCTGAAAGGCGCGTTGACGAAAATGGAAGTGCCCGGCAGGCGCGTTTCCCGGGTGGAGCCGAAGGCCACCGTCATGGAGCCGGCGCTTGCAGCGCGTTCCACCCAGCCGCGCTGGGCCCGGTTGAAAGGCAATTCCTCCCGGTCCATGGCAAACATGTACTGCCGCATGAACTCGCCCAAGGACTCGAAAATAGGCCGGAACCGACCGATAACCGGGTAGTTGCGGCGCACGGCGTTGCCGGTTTGCGCCAGATCCACGAACAGCAAAACGAACACAACAAGGAGCGTTGTTCCAACGGCCACAAGGAATAGGCTGGCCAAGACATGCAAGGCCTGATCAACAAAGTGCATCGCGCTCAAAACCTCATGGGCTCATATCGAGCCGCAGCTGGTGGGCCCGGCAGGATTCGAACCTGCGACCAAGTGGTTATGAGCCACCTGCTCTTACCACTGAGCTACAGGCCCTCACGAATTTACAGAGTATATCCCCACTCAAGCCTTGCGCAGGCATCAGCGGGGTGCGGGATGCGGAAGCGGCCGGCGAAGCCACCGCTTCCGCCCTACCGGGGGTTGCGTGTTCCCCGCGCCTTGATGACGGATTCCGGAGGGTAGGAGCGCGATAGCGCAGCGAGGCGCGCGCGAGCCTGAAGCTGAGGATCACCGGTCTTGGCAGCGTGAATCAGATCGTTCCAGAGTTGCGGCCTGTCGGTGAAGCAGGCGGCGAGGATCCTGTCCGCGTAGAGCGCCAGAACCTGGATATCCGCAAAACTCAGCTTCCGCAAGGAATCCCCGGAGGCGGCGGACCCGCCCATCCAGAGCGACGACAAACTATGATTCTGCTGCGCATCCTGAGTCAGCCAAGTCAATAGGGAAGCAGTGAATCTCTGTGCCGTAACCTCCACATCCTCGGCCAGGCGGGAACTTTCGCCCTCCCGGTCGTGGACCGCGGAAACCTCCGCCGCGGCTTGGCGCGCGGCAGTCACCAGAAGCATGGGCACCGTCGCCGCGGCATCGCGCTGCGACGGCTCCAGTTCCGCAATCCTCAGGCACATCTCCGCAGGCAATCCGTAGTAGCCGCCTTCGCGGCCCAAGACCTGCAGCGCTATCAGATCAAGGAAGCGCCGGTTGATTTCGTAGATCTCATTGAGCCTTTTACCCTCTCCACGCGCTTCTTCCATAGCCTCCTCCTCACATTGAGCCGCGCACTCCTGCCCTCCCTATATGCCGACAGGATGCCGATCCGGCCGAATTTGGACCACTGCATGGCGACCGTCACGGGCCGACTGCTATTGAGACAGCCTGCGGGATGCGTATCAACCCCAAAAAGGCAGCGAAAATACCCAATTTTCGGGTTGCATTTTGGATACAGACTCGCTACATAGTTACAACATGCGTGTAACGCAAAGCCGTTATGCGGGGGAGTTGAACCGATTCGAATTGGCGATGCGGATGCTGCGCCTGCAAGCGCGCACCGGCACCATCGCCCGTTACACGGGGCTGTCGAACGACCGGATACGCAAGGCTTACGCCAACTACGTGCTTGAGCACGGCCACAACAAGTTGCCGCGGCGCAAGCGCGGGCGGCCGCCGAGCCGAATCGGCCGCTTCCTGAGCACGCCGCAAAGGCTTTCCGAATCCACAGTTCTGGCGACGCTCTTCATGCATGCCGGACTGCTCGTCCGCGACGAGAGGTCACGATGCCATGTTCCCCGGAATCTGACCCGGCTGATGATAGGGCGACGCCTTTGCGACGCCTACGACATGTACCGGACGCTGATTCCGCAGGGACATATCAACCTGGAGGTGGCTGCCATGCTGCTGCGGGCGATCAGCGAGACCCAAGACCTGATCATGACCTTTTGCGGCGGCTGCCAGGCGGTTTATGTGCAGGATGCGTACGCGCTCGACTACGGTCGCGGGCCATGCTGCGACTGGGCGCCGCGGGGCGCGCAGTACTGAGCGGCTCGGCGCGAAGAGGCGGAACGTTCGGCGACGAACCGCCGCGGTCGATTCAGGCTTCCCTTGCGGCCGCCGCCAGCTCGGCGACAAAGGCATCGAACGTTCGCAGCGGATGGCCGACCGCCTCCTCGGAAGCCGCCACCGCCGCCGCGTCCGCCGCCGGTCCATTCCTCTGCATGGAAAGAAGCATTTTCTTCAGCGATTCCAGCAGCCACGGAGCGATAAAGGCCTTGATCGGCTCAGCCCATTTCTCGACATCGTCACCGCCGTAGCGGACTTCGCGCCCGAAATAACGGGCATACACCGCAGCCGCGCCCGGACCGCTGATGGTGTCCGGACCGCATAGCTCGTACTCAGCGCCGGCATGCCCATCCTCAGTGAGCGCGCGAACGGCGCAATCAGCGATATCGCGGGTATCGACGCGGTTCGTGCCGATCGAGCCGATGGGCATGGGATAGATGCCGTATTCGCGCACCACCTGCACAACGGAGAGGTCGGTCTGATTAAAGTAGCCGGGACGCAAAATGGTGTATTCGCAGCCGCTTTCACGGATCGCTTGCTCAATGGGCAGCTTGCTGCGGCTGTGGGGAATGGGAGGCTCCTGATCGGGCCCCTGCACCGATAGGAAAACGATCCGCCGGACGCCGGACGTCCGTGCCGCGCTCACCGCATTGAGCCCGCGCGCGGTCTCGGTTTCACCGTTGGCGGTAATCAGAAAAAGTTGATCGATACCGTCAAACGCCGCATCCAGGCCGGCGCCGGTCTCCAGATCCGCGATGGCACCGCTTGCACCTTGGGGAAGAGCGGCGAATTTCTCCTCCGAACGACTAAGGGCACGTACCGAATGCCCTTGCGCAATGAGAGCGGAAACGGTGGGGCGGCCAACATTTCCGGTGGCCCCGGCAACAACGATCGGCATAGGCGGTAATTCCTTGTTTTCAAATATCCGGCAGTACATGTTATACGAGCGGCCCCGCCGACAGTTTCCCTGCATCTGTGGATACAGCAGGCCGGACGAGCGCCTTGCTTCCGCTTCTTTTATGCGGTGGCCGATTTGTGCGGCGCAGAGCCGCCGGGGTAGAATGAAGCGGCATGACTGATGATCCCAACGCAATGCCTGCCGCCCGGCCATTCGAGATCGTTACTCTGGAACAGACCGAATCGCCCGACGGCTCGGAATCAGATGACTGGTATCGCTACGAACTGACTCAGGGCACTACCACCATCACCGGCTACAAGCAGGGCGAGGCCGAAGAAGTGCGCGAAGAGGTCGCCAGCCTGGTTTCGCGCCTCAACGAACGCCGCGCCGGCAAAACCAGCCGGGTTCACCTCACACGCATCGGGCGCAAGAGTCAGCAGCGCGCGCAAGCTCCGGCGGGCAGCAACTGACGCGGCGCCCGCGCATAGCGGCGCGCCGGTTCAGTGCGACCGAATAATCGTGGACGCGGATCAATGAGCATCGATGTGCTAGTCAGCGAAGTGGGGCCGCGCGACGGCCTGCAAAGCCTCAAAGCCATCATGCCCACAGAGGCCAAGAAGGCTTGGATCAAGGCGGAGGCCGAAGCGGGCGTGGCGGAAATCGAGGTGGGTTCCTTCGTGCCCCCCAAGCTGCTGCCGCAAATGGCCGACTGCGAGGAGCTGGTGCGTTACGCCGTCGCCATCCCCGGCTTGCAGGTCACCACGCTGGCGCCCAACCTGAAGGGCGTGGAACGGGCGGCCGCGGCCGGCACGCACAAGGTCAGCATTCCGGTCTCCGCCAGCGAAACGCACAGCCGGTCAAACGTCCGCAAGGATCACGCCGAAATGCTGGAGGAAGTCCGGCGCATCACCGAGATGCTGGACGGGCTTCCCAAGGAGCGCCGCCCCATTTTCGAGGCTGGTATTGCCACCGCGTTCGGCTGCACCATGGAAGGTCCGGTGCCCGAAAGCAAGGTGCTGGAACTGGCCCATGCGCTGGTGCAGGCAGGCTGCAAGGAAGTGGGGCTATCCGACACCACCGGCTACGCCAATCCCGCCCAGATCCGGCGCCTAGTGCGCCTGGTGCGCTCCGAGATCGGCGAGGAAAAGCTCACGGGAGTGCATCTGCACAACACCCGCGGCTTGGGACTGGCCAATGCCATGGCGGCGCTGGAAGAAGGCATCACCACCCTGGACAGCTCGCTAGGCGGCATCGGCGGCTGCCCTTTCGCCCCCGGCGCCAGCGGCAATATCGTCACCGAAGACCTCGTGTTCATGCTCGAATCCATGGGGCTGAACACCGGCATCGACCTCGACCGCCTGCTGAAAGTGCGCCAAGTCGTAACCGCTGCGCTGCCGACCGCCGAAATGTACGGCTTCACCCCCGAAGCCGGCCTGCCCTTAGGCTTCCATCCCGGCTGGGGCACCGCTTAGCAATATCCATGAGGCGGCGCTAACCCTTCAGCCCGCCCGCTCAAGCCCATTGCTTGCCCCTCCCTCGCGGGAGCGTCTGGGGCAGGGTGAGCGCCGATGTCCCGGCGCGAACCAGCCGAGCCCCATGGATGGGTTCATGCGTCTCCCGCGAGGGAGGGGCAAGCAATGGGCGAGGAAGCCCGGGGCCGCTGCTTCAGGGGAGTTCGGTTGAGCCCATCAGGAAGCGATCGATTTCGCGGGCTGCTTCGCGGCCTTCGTTGATGGCGTTCACGATCAGTGACTGCCCCCGTCGGCAATCGCCGGCCGCGAACACGTTTTCCGCGTTGGTGCGGTACTTGCCGTACTCCGCCAAGTAGTTGCCGCGCTGATCGTAGTCCAGTTCCAGCGCGTCGGAAACCTCGTGCTCAGGGCGCACAAAACCCATGGCCAGAAGCACCAGGTCGGCCGGCCACTCCCGTTCGCTGCCGGGCACGCTCTCGAACTTGCCGTCCTTCAATTCCACATCGACGGTGCGAATGCCGGCAAGCCGCCGCCCGCCGCTCCCCGTCCCGTTGCCGCCGCCGGCGCCGGCGCGCCCATCGGAACGCGCCACGAATTCCGTTGACGAAATCAGGTAAACGCGCGGATCCTTGCCGAATTTGGCCGCGGATTCCTGATGGCCGTATTCGGTGCGGAAAATCACCGGCCAAGTGGGCCAGGGATTATGCGCCGCGCGCGTTGCCGGCGGCTGCGGAAGCAGCTCGAAATTAACCAGGCTCTTGCAGCCGTGGCGAAGCGCCGTGCCGATGCAGTCGGTGCCGGTGTCGCCGCCGCCGATCACGATCACGTCCTTGTCCTTCGCGGAAATATAGTTGCCGTCGGCGAGATTGGAATCGAGCAGGCTGCGGGTATTCCGGGTCAGAAAATCCATCGCGTAATGCACGCCGTCGAGATCGCGCCCCGGTATGGGCAGATCCCGCGGAACGGTCGCCCCGGTGGCTAGCAGCACGGCATCGTACTCCTTCGCCAGCTCGCGCGCGTCGATGGAGCCGCCGCTGCCGTCGCCGACCGGCGCGTTCACGCGGAACTCCACACCTTCCTCGCGCATCAGGCTCAAGCGCCGCTCGACGATTTCCACCTTGTCGAGCTTCATATTGGGGATGCCGTACATTAAAAGGCCGCCGATGCGGTCGGCGCGCTCATGGATCACCGCCGTATGGCCGGCCCGGTTCAACTGTTGCGCTGCGGCCAGTCCGGCGGGCCCGGAGCCGATCACCGCAACGCGCCGTCCGGTGCGGCGGGACGGCGGCTCCGCGACGATCCAGCCCTCCTCAAAGCCCCGGTCGGCGATCGCCATCTCGATATCCTTGATAGTGACCGCGGGATCGGTGATGCCCAGCACGCAGGCGCCTTCGCAGGGCGCCGGGCATACCCGGCCGGTGAATTCAGGGAAATTATTGGTCTTATGCAGGCGGTCGAGCGCTTCCCGCCACTGGTTCCGGTAGATGAGGTCGTTCCATTCCGGGATCAGGTTATGGATCGGGCAGCCGTCGTTCGACTGGCAAAACGGCACTCCGCAATCCATGCAGCGCGCGCCCTGTTTGGCGAGCCGCCCAGCATCGGGTTCGGTGTAGATCTCCCTGAAGTCGCGCAAACGCGCGTTGGCATCGCGATACGGCGCCGCCGCGCGCGCGTACTCCATGAACCCCGTGGCCTTGCCCATCGCGCTTGCGCTCAGGCCGCGGCGGCAGCCGTCTTGAGCTGCTCCAGCACCCGCTTGTAATCGACCGGCATCACCTTGACGAACTGCGCGGCGCTGCGCCGCCAGTCATCGAGTATCGCCTTGGCGACGGTGGAGCCGGTGAAGCGCAAATGCCGTTCGATCAGCTCGCGGACCTCGGCCTGGTCCGGTTCCGCGTCCAGCGGCTCCAGCTCGACCATTTCGGGATTGCAAAGGTCGGCGAAGCCTCCGTGAGGGTTCCAGACGTAGGCCACGCCGCCGCTCATGCCGGCGGCGAAATTGCGCCCGGTGCGCCCCAGTATGACCACGCGGCCGCCGGTCATGTATTCGCAGCCGTGATCGCCGATGCCTTCAACGACCGCGCGGGCGCCGCTGTTGCGCACGCAGAACCGCTCCGCCGCCATCCCCCGGAAGAAGCACTCGCCGGAGGTGGCGCCGTAGAGCGCCACGTTGCCGATAAGCATGTTGTCTTCCGGCGCGAAGCGCGACTCGGCGGGCGGGTAGATCACCAGCCGCCCGCCGGACAGGCCCTTGCCCACGTAGTCGTTGGCATCGCCCTCCACCTCCAGCGTCACGCCCCGGGCCAGCCAGCAGCCGAAGCTCTGCCCGGCATGCCCCCGGAACTTGAAATGGACAGTGCCGTCCGGCAGCATCTCCGGGCCGCAGCGCCTGATGATGGCGTTCGACAGCATGCCCCCCACCACCCGGTTCGCATTGCTGATCGGCAGTTCGCGGCGCACCTTCTCGCCACGCTCCAGCGCCGGTTCGGCCAGCTTGATCAGCTTGTGGTCCAGCGCATGCTCAAGGCCGTGGTCCTGTTGGTGGATGGCGTAGGCGCCGAGAAAATCCGGCGGCTCCTGCGCCGGCGCCAGCAAACCGGCCAGATCGATGCCGTCGGCTTTCCAGTGATCCGCCGCCGCGGAGGCATCGAGCGCATCCACCCGGCCCACCATCTCGTTGACCGCGCGAAAACCCAGCGCCGCCATGATCTGGCGCAGCTCCTTCGCCACCATGAATAAATAGTTGGTGACGTGTTCCGGCAGGCCCTCGAATTTAGCCCGCAACGCCGGATCCTGCGTTGCGATGCCCACCGGGCAGGTATTGAGGTGGCACTTGCGCATCATGATGCAGCCCAGCGCGATCAGCGGCGCGGTGGAGAAGCCGAACTCCTCGGCGCCGAGCAGGCAGGCGACCGCGACATCACGCCCGGTCTTGAGCTGGCCGTCGGTTTGCAGCACCACCCGCGAGCGCAGGTTATTGGCCACCAGCGTCTGATGCGTCTCGGCAATGCCCAGCTCCCAAGGCAGGCCCGCATGCTTGATGGAAGTGAGCGGCGACGCCCCGGTGCCGCCGGAATCACCGGCAATCACGAGGTGGTCCGAACGCGCCTTGGTGACGCCCGCGGCAACCGCCCCCACGCCAACCTCGGCGCCGAGCTTGACGCTGATGCGCGCTTCGGGGTTGCCGTTCTTCAGATCGTGGATGAGTTGGGCGATATCCTCGATCGAATAGATGTCGTGGTGCGGCGGCGGGCTGATCAGCCCCACGCCGGGCGTCGAATGGCGGATCGCGGCGATGGTCGCATCGACCTTGCGGCCCGGCAGCTCGCCGCCCTCGCCGGGCTTGGCGCCCTGCACGATCTTGATTTGCAATTCGTCGGCGTTGGCCAGGTAATTGATGGTCACGCCGAACCGCCCGCTGGCCACCTGCTTGATGGCGCTGCGCGCGGAATCGCCGTTCGGCCGGGACGCGTAGCGGCGCGGGTCCTCGCCGCCCTCGCCGGTATTCGATTTGCCGCCAATGCGGTTCATGGCAACGGCCAGCGCTTCATGGGACTCGGCGCTGATGGAGCCGAAGCTCATCGCCCCGGTGGCGAACCGCTTGACGATTTCGCTTTCCGGCTCGACCTCGTCGAGTTCGACAGGCCCGCCGTTGGCGCCGCTCACAAAAGCCAAAAGCCCGCGCAGGCTGGCTTTGGCGGTGCTTTCCCGGTTGGCGTGGTTGGCGAAGCGCCAGTAGGCGCTCTCGTCGTTGGCCCGGGCGGCCACTTGCAGGTCGGCGATAGCCTGCGGGTCCCACATATGCGTTTCGCCATGCCGGCGCCAATGGAAGTCGCCAGGATTGGGCAGCACCGCGATATTGCCGTTGCGTCCCGGATAGCCCAGCGCATGGCGGCGCTCCAGCTCCTCGGCGAGAACCTCCAGGCCCGCGCCCTGCACCCGGCTGGCGGTGCCCTTGAAGGCGCGCTCGATGACATCATCCGCTAGCCCCACCGCCTCGAAGATCTGCGCGCCCTTGTAGGACTGCAATGTGGAAATGCCCATCTTGGCCATCACCTTGAGCATGCCCTTCGCCGCGCCCTTGCGGTAGGCGTCAACCACCTCCTGGCGGGTGGCGACATGCGGCGCGTCGCTGAAATAGCCTTTCTCGAGCGATGCCCACAAGGCCTCGAAGGCAAGATAAGGATTGATGGCGTCGGCGCCGTAGCCTACCAGCAGGCAGTGATGATGCACTTCCCGCGCCTCGCCGGTTTCCACGATGATGCCGATGCGCGTGCGCGCGCAGGTTTCAACCAAGTGATGATGCACGGCCCCCACGGCGAGAAGGGCGCTGATCGGCACCCGCTCCGGGCCCACGGCGCGATCGGAGAGCAGAATAAGGCTGCGGCGCTGCTCGATAGCCCGGCTTGCTTCGGCGCAGATACGATCCAGCGCCGCCGCCAGGCCCGCGGCGCCCGAACCGGCCTCGTAGGTGATATCGATGGCCGCCGTGCTCCAGCCCCGGTAATCCAGGTGCTTGATGGCGGCCAGTTCCTCGTTGGACAGGATCGGATGCGGAATGCGAAGCCGGCGGGCGTGCTCTTGGGTGGCCTCCAGCAGGTTCCGCTCCGGGCCGCAGTAGCAATCCAGCGCCATGATGACCTCTTCGCGGATCGAATCGATGGCCGGATTGGTAACTTGGGCGAAACGCTGCTTGAAGTAGTCGTAGAGCATGCGCGGCTTATCGGACAGCACCGCCAGCGCGGCATCGTTGCCCATGGAGCCGAGCGGATCGCGCAGCTCGCGGACCAAGGGCTGCAGCATGATATCCATGGTCTCGACGGTATAGCCGAAGGCGTTCATGCGCGCCGTTAGCGTGGCCGCGTCCGCCGCCGGCGGCGGCGCGGGCGGCAGCTCCTCTAGCTCGATGCGTTGCTTGTCGAGCCACTCGGCATAAGGGCGCGCGGCCGCCCACTCGCCCTTGATCTCCTCATCCGGGATCATGCGGCCCTGCTCGAAGTCGATCAGGAAAATACGGCCCGGGCGCAAACGCCCCTTCTCCACCACGCGCTCCGGGGCCACCGGCACCACGCCCACCTCCGACGCCATGATGCAGCGGTGGTCGTCGGTGATGCAGTAGCGGCTCGGCCGCAGCCCGTTGCGGTCGAGCACGGCGCCGATATAGGTGCCGTCGGTGAACGCGATCGAAGCCGGACCGTCCCAAGGCTCCATCAAGCAGGAGTGGTACTCATAGAAGGCGCGTCTGGCTGCGTCCATTCCGCCGTGCTGCTGCCAAGCCTCGGGAATCATCATCAGCACCGCTTCCTGAAGCTTGCGCCCGGTCATCAGCAGGAACTCCAGCACGTTGTCGAAGGTGCCGGAATCGGAGCAGTCGGGCTCCACCACGGGAAAAAGCTTGGCCAGATCGTCGCCGAACAGCGGCGAGCTGAGCACGCCCTCGCGGGCGTTCATGGCGTTCACGTTGCCCAGCAGCGTGTTGATCTCGCCGTTATGGCACATGAAGCGGTTGGGCTGCGCGCGGTCCCACGACGGGAAGGTATTGGTGCTGAAGCGCGAATGCACCATGGCCAAGTGCGATTCGAAATCCGCCTGCCCCAGGTCGGTGAAAAACGGCGCCATCTGGTCGGGCGTGAGCATGCCCTTGTAGATGATGACCCTGGACGAAAGCGAACATACGTAGAACAACTGCCGCTGCGCCAGGCTTTCGTCGCCGCGCAGCAGATGGGTCGCGTGCTTGCGGATCAGGTAGAGCTTGCGCTCGAACTCGTCGGCAGCGAGGGCATGGTTCTCGCGGCCGTCCTGTCCTCCGCCTGAACCGCTGCCGACGAATAACTGAACCATATGCGGCATCGCCGCCCTGGCCGCCTTGCCGATATCCGCGCCATCGGGATCGATCGGCAGCTCCCGCCAGCCCAGCAGCCGCTGGCCCGCGCTATCGATTTCACGCTCCAGCAGCCTCAGGCATTGCTTCCGCTCCTCCCCGTCGGCGGGCAGAAACACGTTGCCGACGCCATAGCGGCCGCGCTCGGGCAACTCCACGCCCAATTTCTCCGCGGCAACGCGGCGCAGGAAGCGGTCCGGCAACCCCAGGAGGATGCCTGCTCCGTCGCCGGTATTTTTCTCGTAGCCGATGCCGCCGCGATGCTCCATCGAGCAGTTCATGCCCAGCGCGTCCTCGACGATGCCCCGGCCCGGGCGGCCCTTGATATCGCACACGAAGCCGATTCCGCAACTGTCCTTCTCGAACGCCGGGTCGTACAAACCATGCTTCGGCGGCGGGCCGAAATTCCGCCGTTCAAGCGAAGGTCCGTTGCGTGCTGTCATCTAGCCGATCCTCAAACCGAGCGCCGCGCCACCCCGTTCCGGGCCGGCTACGCCGCCGCCCCGTGACACGCCGTCAAAATAAGCGTTCGCTTGCTGGGCCCTGGTGCAAGCGCTTCCCGAGCGCTGGCGCAGCCCTCGCTGCGCGCCCGCAACTGATCCGCCGCAGGTGGCCTGAAATGCAAGCAAACCGGCGCTTCGCGCAGAAGCGCCAACTAGCTAGTCTTACAAAAAGCAGCGGATAAATCAAATTCGGCTCGGGCCCGCGTGCGCTTCGCTGGCAGCAGCACCGCCAATCGCCCGCAGCGCATCAGACTCCTTCGACGGCCATTTCTGCTAGCATTATTTGATGGCGAAGTATCCCGTCGCGGGGCTTGCAGCCAAGTAGGAGGCATCAGAATGAGCACCAGCATCACCGTTCGCGATATTGATCCCGGGGATAAATCATGGCTTCGGCGCGAAGCGCGGCAGGTTGGCGTATCGATGGAAGAGCTGGTCCGGCGGCTGATTCGCGAAAAGCGCACCAAAACCGAGCACCGTCCCAAGCCATCCGAGGCCTTCGCGCGGTATTTTGGAGAAAAGCACGGCATCGAGCTTCCACCGTCGGCGCGCTATCCCTGCAAGCCGCTGTCGTTTTTCAATGAGGGCGAGGAATGACAGCGCCGGTCGCATGGCTGATTGATACGAACGTAGTCTCTGAAATGATGCGGCCTCGGCCTGCCCCCCGCGTCGCCTTCTTTCTGGATTCCATCGCCGAGGAGGGCCTCGGGATTGCGACTATTACCGTTTGGGAGATACTCAACGGCATTGGCCGTGTCGCTCCCGGGCCGCGTCGACGCAGCTTGGCTGACCGGTTCCAGGACCTTCTCGACGAGCTATTCGAGGATCGAATCATCGAATGGACGCTGGCCGATGCCCGCGCTTGCGCGCGAATCATGGAGGATAAGCGTCGGCGAGGCGAGGCGCTGGACGACCATGTGCCTGACGCCTTCATCGCGGCAGCCGCTGCGACCCGAGGTCTCGCCCTAGTCACGCGGAATACTGGCGAATTCCGCAATACCGGCGTCAGCACCGTGAATCCTTGGGAATACGCGCCAGGCTGATTGATGAATTCACTGGACCGCCTGCTCGATTCCTACCGGGCCCAAGCCATGACCGAACGCGACAAGGGCGCCGCGTTCGAGAAGCTCGTCGCCGCCTGGCTGGTGGCCGATCCCTTGCAGTCGAAGCGCTTCGCCAAGGCCGAGCTTGGGGCCGAGTGGGCGCGCCGCCATGACAGGCGACGCACCGATATTGGCATCGACCTAGTATGCACACGCCACGATGGCGGGCTGGCCGCTGTTCAATGCAAGCTATTCGACCCGCAGCGCAGCATTCAAAAAACCGATATCGACAGTTTCATTTCGACTTCAGGCACGAATGAATTTGCCGAACGGCTGATTGTCGAAACCACCGAACCCCCGTGGAGCGATAACGCCCAAGCCATGGTGGACGACCAGGCGATTCCCACAACGGTCATTGGCCTTCAGGACCTGCGCGAAAGCAGGGTCGATTGGTCCCGCTTCGCAGCAACCGGCGATATAACCCGGCCGGAACCCAGGACGCTACGGGCCGATCAGGTTGAAGCGCTGGACTGCGTGAAAGCCGGACTCAAGGCCGCCAACCGCGGCAAGCTCATCATGGCATGCGGAACGGGCAAGACCCTCACCAGCCTGCGGATCGCCGAAGAGCTCGCTGGCGAAGGTGGCCGTGTCCTATTGCTTGTGCCGTCGCTGGCCCTGATGGCGCAAACAGTGCCCGAATGGTGCGCTGATACACTCCTGTCCATGACTGCATTTGCGGTGTGTTCCGACACGCAAGTGGGGCGAAAGAGGCGGAGCGCCTTCGACGTGGCCGAGTTGGAAGCAACCGACCTGGCATTTCCGGCCACCACCAAAGCCGACAAGCTGGCTGCCGCCCTCGCCGCATCGGACACCCGCTCGATGCGCGTGGTCTTTGCCACTTACCAGTCGATCTCGGTGATCGCCGAAGCCCAAGCCCGGCATGGTCTGCCCCAGTTCGACTTGATTGTCTGCGACGAGGCGCATCGCACCACCGGCGTGACCTTTGCCGGCGAAGACCAGTCGAATTTCGTGAAGGTTCATTACAACAGCGTGATTCGCGGCCGCAAGCGCCTCTACATGACAGCCACGCCGCGCATTTACGGCGAAAACGCCCGCTCCAAGGCCCGCGAGGCCGATGCCGTTCTGGCCTCGATGGACGACCCGGAGCTTTACGGCGAAGTGCTGTTCCACCACGGGTTCGCGCGGGCCGTCGATAGCGACATCCTCACCGACTATCGAGTGATCGTTCTGGCCATGGACGAGAACGAGGTGAGCACAGCGGTGCAAAAGCGACTCGCGGACGACGATAGCGAGTTGCTGCTTGACGACGCAACCAGGATCGTCGGTTGCTGGAAGGCCCTGTCAAAAGTTGGGCTGGAGGGCCTCGGCGCCGACCGCCCCGGCTCCATGAAACGCGCCTTGGCCTTCTGCCGAAATATCAAGAGCTCAAAAATGGTCCGGGATGAATTCCGTGAAGTCATCGCCGACTACCGGGATGGCGCCGACGACGATGCGCTAGCGGATTTTGATTGCGAAGTTCGGCACGTGGACGGCACCTATAAGGCCCGGGCGCGAAAAGAGCGCTTGGACTGGCTGAAGGAAGATGCCGGCCCCGATGCCTGCCGCATCCTCAGCAATGCCCGCTGCCTCACCGAAGGCGTGGACGTTCCGGCGCTCGACGCCATCGTGTTCCTGCATCCGCGCAATAGCCAGATCGACGTGGTGCAGGCGGTCGGCCGGGTGATGCGCAGGGCCGAGGGCAAGCACATGGGCTATGTCATCCTGCCGGTGGGCGTTCCCCCGGATGTGCCGGCCAATGTGGCGCTGAACGACAACAGGAAATACCGGGTGGTGTGGCAGATACTCAACGCGCTGCGCGCCCATGACGAACGGCTGGATGCAGTCATCAATCAAGGCGGCCTCGGCCAGGACGTGAGCGACCGCATTGCGGTCATCGACGGGCGCTCCGCGGCCGATAGCGCGGAACTGCGGGCGGTGACCGCAACGGTCGAAGACCTGCCGAGCCGCAGCAAGCCAAGCGGCATCGGCATTGGCGAAGGCGACACGGCATACGATCAGGATAGAGGCGAGGAGCGCGGCCCCGCGCAGCTTGTCATCGACGAGTTCTCGCGCGCCGTTATGGCGAAGATCGTCGAGAAATGCGGCACCCGCGATTACTGGGAGGACTGGGCCAAGGACGTGGCTGAAATCGCCGAGCGCCACATCACCCGAATCCGCAGCCTGGTGGCGCAGGACGGCAGCGACGCTCAGGCCTTCTTTCAGGATTTTCTGAAGGAAGTCCGCGACGATCTGAACGAGTCCGTCAGCGATGCCGATGCCATCGAAATGCTGGCGCAGCACCTCATCACGCGCCCGGTGTTCAATGCCGTGTTCCAAGGCCATCCCTTCGTTGAGCGCAACCCGGTTTCCCAAGCCATGACCGAGGTGCTCTCCGTCATCGACGAAGCGCAGATCAACCGCGAGGCGAAATCGCTGCAAGGGTTCTACGCCTCCGTGCGCCGCCGCGCCAGCGGAATCACCAACCCGCAGGCCCGCCAAGCCTTGATCGTGGAGCTCTACGACAAGTTCTTCCGCAACGCCTTCCCCCTCACCACGCAAAAGCTCGGCATCGTCTATACGCCGGTCGAGATCGTCGATTTCATCATCCACTCGGTCAACGATGTGCTCCGCAACGAGTTCGGCCAGACGCTCGGCTCCGAGGGCGTCCATATCCTCGATCCCTTCGTCGGCACCGGCACCTTCATCACCCGCCTGCTGCAATCCGGCCTGATTACCCCGGACGATCTGGAACGCAAGTACCGCAAAGAAATCCACTGCAACGAGCTGGTCTTGCTGGCCTACTACATCGCCGCCATCAACATAGAAACCGTGTTCCACACCATCGCTGGTCGCGAGGGCTATCTGCCCTTCGAGGGCATTTGCCTCACCGACACCTTCGCGCTGCACGAGGGCGAAGACGAGCTGTCGTTCTACATGAAGGACAACACCGACCGCCGCGAGCGCCAGAAGGCGACGGATGTTCGCGTGATTATCGGGAATCCGCCGTACTCGGCGGGGCAGAAAAGCGAAGACGACAGAGCCAAGAACGTTGCGTATTCGGGTTTGGACCAGCGGATCCGCTCGACCTATGCGGAGCAGTCCCGCGCCGGACTATTGCAGAACTTGTACGACAGCTATATCCGGGCGATCCGCTGGGGCAGTGACCGGTTGGGCGAGGCCGGCGTGATGGCATACGTTTCCGGGAGCGCCTGGGTCGAACGCGCCTTCGCCGACGGGATGCGGAAGTGCCTCGCTAACGACTTCTCAGCCATACATGTGTTTCACCTGCGGGGCGATGTCCGCAAAAACATGTTATCCAGCGGGCGGGCCGGAGAAGGTGAAAACGTGTTCGGCCAGGGAAGCATGACGGGCATAGCCATATCGGTGTTTATCAAAAACCCGAAGCATAAGGAACAGGGGCGCATCCTATTCCACGACATCGGGGACGATTTGGACCGCAAGCAGAAATTCACCAACATCCGCCGCTTTGGCAGCATTCGGGGCATCGAAGCTGAGGGCCAATGGTCCGCGATTGCGCCCGATGAGCACGGCGATTGGCTGGATCAGCGTGATGCGGGTTTCGATGCTCACCCCGTTCTCGGAAACAAGGGGCCCGGCTCAGCAAACGCGCTGTTCAGCAACTACTCGTTGGGCGTCGTCACCAACAGAGATGCGTGGTGCATCAATCCATCCCGCAAGGCGCTCGCCGAGAACATCGAATCAACGATTGCGTTTTACAACGCCGAGCTTGGGCGCTGGAATGCTCAAAAGCGCACCGCCGAACCAGCCGGAGCCTCGCTCCCGAAAGTCGATGATTTCGTCACAATTGATCGCGCCCGGATCGGTTGGACTCGCGCTCTCAAGTCGGACATCCGGAAAGGTAAGGTCTTGCAAGTTAGCGATGGAGAATTCATGGCGTGCATGTACCGGCCATTCACGAAGCAGTGGCAATTTTTCAGCCGCCGTCTCAACGAAATGGTCTATCAGATGCCCCGAATCTTCCCGGATGCCGGCTCGCCCAACCGGGTGATTGCGATTTCAGGAAAAGGAGCGCGAGCGGGATTTTCAGCCCTTATGATGAACACGCTCCCAAATCTTCATACCGTGGATTCCGGCCAGTGCTTCCCCATCTGGCTCTACGACGAAGCATCCTCGGATGCCTCGCCCGACATGCTTTCCGATCCCGGCAGCCAGCCCGCCGCCAAGCGCCGCAACGCCATCACCGACTACGCTCTGGAACTATTCACCCAAGCCTACCCTGCCGAAACGATCAGTCGCGAGGATATCTTCCACTATATCTACGGCCTGCTGCATTCCGAGGATTACCGGCAGCGCTTCCGCGCCAATCTCGCCAAGGAACTGCCGCGCATCCCCTGCGTGAAGCCGGTCGAGGACTACCGCGCCTTCCGCGATGCCGGCAAGCAGCTCGGCGAACTCCATGTGGGCTACGAGTCCGTCGATCCCTGGCCCGCCATGATCGACACGGGCGGCAACGAACTGCCAGCGAATCCCGAAGCAGCCTTCCGCGTCACCAAGATGCGCCACCCCGGGACAGGCAGGAACAAAGACCGCTCCACCGTGATCTACAACCCGCATATCACGATCCGCAATATCCCCGAGGACGCTTGGGAATACGTCGTGAATGGCAAGCCCGCGCTGCAATGGGTCATGGAGCGCCAGCGCGTCAAGACCGACAAGGCCAGCGGCATCGTGAGCGACGCCAACCGCTACGCCATCGAGACCGCAGGCGATCCGCGCTACCCGCTTGACCTGCTGCTGCGCGTGACCACCGTGAGCCTCGAAACCACGAAGATCGCGCGCGCCCTGCCCGAACTGGCATAGCTCATCGAGGCCTTTGGCGAAGGCATGGAAACGATTCTTGTGATTGGCGGCGCACGGTCGGGCAAGAGCCGCCGGGCCCTTGAGCTGGCCCGGGGCATGGCCTTGGACCGTGTTTTTATCGCCACCGCCGAGCCGTCGGATGCGGAGATGTCCGAGCGCATCGAGCGCCATCGCGCTGAGCGCGGATCCGGATTCAGCACCGTGGAAGCGCCGTTGAAACTTGTCGAAGCGCTTGAGGCCGCCGCTTCCCCGAAGCGGGTCGTGGTGGTGGACTGCCTGACCCTGTGGCTCTCGAACCTGATGCATGACGGCCGGAAGGCGGATACGCAGGCGGCGGCGCTCGCCCGCTTTCTCGCCCGGCCTCCGGGGGCGGTCATCCTGGTGTCCAACGAGGCGGGCATGGGCCTGGTGCCGGACACGCCGCTTGGCCGCCGATTCCGCGATGCCCAAGGTTCGCTGAACCAAGCCGTCGCGGCCGTCTGCCAGCGGGTCGAGCTCATGGTGGCCGGGCTGCCCCAAGCGCTTAAGGGCTGAGCGCCTCTTTGAGCCGCCGCGCCTCCTCGGGGTTTGCGGGCAGCCCGATGCGCAAGCGGCGCGGCGACCAGGGGAAGCGGCGAACGTAGATGCCCTTGCGCGCCAATTGCTGCCAGAGTCCGCGGGCGTCCGCGACTTCCACGTACCGAAACAGGTCGGTGCCGCCCAAAACGCGGCACTGGCGCTGCCGCAATAACTCGTCGAGGTGCCGCCGCGCCCGTGCAAGCCGGGAACGCGTCGCTGTTTGCCAAGCCCGGTCGGAGTAGGCGGCGGCGGCAATGGCGAGCGCCGGGGTTGACACGCTCCAAACGCCCAGAAGCGCCCGCATGCGTTCGAGCACTTGCAAGGGGCCAAGCAGGGCGCCGAAGCGCAGGCCCGCCAGTCCGTAGAACTTGCCGATGGAGCGCAGCACCAGCAGATGGCCGGATCCTCCTTGCTGCGCCCGGCTCAGGCCGGGTTCAAGATCCGCAAACGCTTCATCAATGACCAGCCAGCCGCCGCGCTGGCTCAGGCGGCGATGCGCCGCCTCGATTTCATCCGGCGGGAAGCGCCGCCCGTCCGGGTTGTTCGGATTGCAGATCACCACAGCATCCGCCGAGTTAGCCTCGGCCAAGGGATCGGGCGTTTCGACCACTTCGCGACCTGCGGCGCGCCAGGCCCGCGCATGATCGCCATAGCTCGGCGCCAGGATGGCAACGCGCCGAGGCGCGAGCACAGCCGGCAGCAACCGGATCAGCAATTCGCTCCCGGGGGCCGCCAAAACCGCGCGTTCGGGCGCTCCGAAGGCGGCCGCCATGGCCGCAGCGCAGCGGGCGAAATCCTCTTGGGCGGGCAGCCTGCGAAGACCCTCGAAATGGCTTTCCCGGGCTGGCCAAGGCCAGGGATTGATGCCTGTGGACAAATCGACCCAAGGCAGCGGCGCGTCAGGAAAATGGCGCCGCATGGCATCAAGGGCGCCGCCGTGAATCTCGACGGCATTCATGGCACCGCATACTGGCGCCACGCGAAAAGGCCGAGCAGCAACGCGGCCAGGCCCAGCGCCTTGCAGTACAGAGCCAAGCCGCTTCGCAACTCGGCCGGCCCGGGGTCGCCTGCCCCGCTATTGAGCCAAGGCTCCGCCGATTCGGCGCCTCCATAGCGGCGCGGCCCCGAAAGCCGAACGCCCAGCGCGCCGGCGGCCGCGCTCTCAGGCCATCCGGCATTGGGCGAGCGATGCCGGCGCGCGTCCCGCCACATCACGGCGAAGGCCCCGGGCCTGAGGCCCGCCGCCGCGATCAGCAGCCCGGTCAATCGCGCCGGAATGAAATTCGCCGCATCGTCAAGGCGCGCCGCGAAGCCGCCGAAAGCCGCGTAACGCGCGTTGCGATGGCCGATCATCGAATCCAGCGTATTGACCGCCTTGTACGCGGCGAGCCCGGGCAACCCGAAGACGACGCCCCAAAACAGCGGCGCGACCACGCCATCGGATGTGCTTTCGGCAAGGCTCTCCAAGGCGGCGCGCGCGACGCCATCAGGCGGCAATTCCGCGGTCTCCCGTCCAACAACATGGGCCAGCGCGACACGGGCGCCAGCCAAATCGCCCGCGGCCAGCGGGCTGGAGACCGCGGCGATATGCACATGCAGGCTGCGCGAGCAGATCAGGCTTGAGGCGATCACCGCTTCGGCCCAGAAACCGGCTGCCGATGCCGGCAGCAGCGCCGAGATGGCCGCGCCCGCGAAGGCCGCAAGCGCCACGGTCGCCACGCTTGCCGCCATGCCCAGAACATACCGCAGGGCGTGGCCGGCAGGCGGCCGATTAAGCATCCGGTCGAGTCCGCCGATCATCGCCCCCAGCCACGCCGCCGGGTGCCGGATGCGCCGGTAGAGCCAGCCCGGATAGCCGAACAGCGCCTCGACGAGCCAGGCCGCGAGCATGAGCAGCGTGCCGCCGAAAACGGCCGTCATGGCGAATCCGCTTGTTGCAAGGATGGACTCGCCGCGCACGCCAGCAAGGCATCTACATCGACGGCCTGCTCGACATGATCGGCCCATGCGTCCAGCGCCGCCTCCACGGCGGCCCCATAGTCCAGGCCCGATCGCCCGGACGCGCCTGCGCGCCTTAGCCAAGCGCGTCGGAACCCGTCCTCCGCGAAGATGCCATGAACATAGCTGCCTTCGATCAGGCCATTCGCGGAACGCGCCCCGTCCGCCCGTCCGCCGAGATCGAACATGGGCCGCTCGCAGTCCCCGCCGGCGGTTCGGCCAACATGGATTTCGTAGCCGGTGACGGGAAAGCCGGTGCTCGCGCAGCGCCCTTTAACCGGATGCACGGCTTTGGGTCCCGACATTTCGGTCTGGATATCCAGCAGGCCCAGCCCGGGCTGCTGGCCGACCTGGCCATCGATGCCTTGCGGGTCCTCGATCCGCGAGCCGAGCATCTGGTAGCCGCCGCACAATCCCAGCACCCGCCCACCCGTGCGGGCGTGGGCGAGGAGGTCATGGTCCCAGCCTTGGGAGCGCAGGAATTGCAGGTCGCCAAGCGTGGACTTGGTGCCGAACAGGATCGCCACATCGGCATCCCGGGGCAGGGGCCGTCCGGGCGGTATCCAGCGAAAATCGATGCCCGGCTCCAGCCGCAGCGGATCCGCATCGTCGAAATTGGCCAGACGGGACAGCATCGGCGCAACGATCCGAAGCTCGTCTCCCGGATGGCGCCGCCCGCCGTCGAGCACCACGGCATCCTCGGCCGGCAGATCCGCCGCGCAGGCGAGCCAGGGAACCACGCCGAAGGAACGCCATCCGGTATGCGCTTCAATCGCCGCCACGCCGTTGTCGAACAACAAGGGATCGCCCCGGAACTTGTTGATCACAAAGCCCCGGACCATCGCCGCGTCCGGCGGCGCCAGCACGGCCTGCGTGCCGACGAGGCTGGCGATCACGCCGCCCTTGTCGATATCGCCGACTAGGCACACAGGGACCCCGGCCCGCCGGGCGAAGCCCATGTTGGCGATGTCGCCGTCGCGCAGGTTGACCTCGGCGGGGCTGCCGGCTCCTTCCACAACGATCAGTTCGTAAGCGTCCATGAGCCGCTCGAAGCTCGCCAGCACCGTGTCCATGCGGGCGCCGCGCCGCGCCATGTAATCGGCGGCCTCCATGCTGCCGACCACCTTGCCCCGCACGATCACTTGCGAACGCCGATCGGTCTCCGGCTTCAGCAGAACCGGATTGAAATCGACTTCAGGCTCCAAGCCGGCAGCCCGGGCCTGCAGCGCCTGGGCGCGACCGATCTCGCCGCCGGCGCAGGCCGCCGCATTGTTCGACATGTTCTGGGGTTTGAATGGCGCCACCCTGATCCCGCGCCGGCGGGCGATGCGGCACAGCGCCGCAACGATGAGGGATTTGCCCGCATCGGATCCGGTGCCTTGCACCATTAAGGCCTTAGCCCGCATGAAGGATGCCGGCCGGGGGCCTAGTCATAGCGGGCCTTCCATCTCCACGCGATCGCCTTCGACGCGGCCGCGAACGGCGTAAATCTCCGCAAGCCGGGACACGCTCAACGTCTCGGCGGGCGGGCCGTCGGCAACAATGCGCCCGCCCTTCATCCAGATGAGCCGGTCCGCATAGCGCCGGGCCAGCGCCACGTCATGAAGCACGGCCAGCGCGCCGCCGCCGTGATGCACGAAGTCGCGAATCAGGTCCATCACCCGGAACTGGTGGTGCGGGTCGAGTTCCGCGACCGGCTCATCAGCGATCAGCAGAGGCGCTTCGGCAGCGAACGCGCGGGCGCAGTGAACCCGGGCCCGCTCGCCCCCGGACAGCGTCGCAGTGGAGCGGCCGGCCAGCCGTTCGAGATCGCAAGCGGCCAGCGCGCGCTCCACGGCCTGCCGGTCGGTGCCCCGCAGACGGCCCAGCGCAGCGCCATGGGAGAATCGGCCGAGGGCGACCACGTCCCGAACCGGGTTCGACCAAGCCAGGGGGCGATTCTGCGGCAGGTAGGCCAGCCGCCGCGCCCGGTGCCTGGGGGCCATGCGGGCGGTGTCCTGCCCGTCGATCCTGGCCCAGCCCGACAGCCGCGGCATCAGGCCGATAGCGCCCCTGAGCAGGCTGGTCTTGCCCGCGCCGTTGGGGCCGAGCAGAACGACCAGTTCGCCGGGACGCAAGCGGAACGTGGCGCCTTGGACCAGCGTTGCGCCAGCGGCGGCCAAGGTCAGCCCCCGCGCGCAAAGCCCCTGCGCGGAACGACGCAAGCCTTCTCCGGCAGGCGAATCAGTCATGGACGCTGCGCCGCCGCATGGCGATCCAAACGAAGGCCGGAGCGCCAACCAGAGCCGCCACCACGCCCAGCTTGAGTTCGTTGGCGGCGGGCATCAGCCGCACGCCGATATCCGCCAGCACGAGGATCAATCCCGCCAGCAGAGCCGACGGAAACAGCGAGCGCGCCGGATCATGATCCACCATGGGCCGCACGATATGCGGCGCAACAATACCCACGAATCCGATCACGCCGGCCAGCGCCACCGCCGCGCCGGTGGCCAGTCCCGCGCCGGTAACGATGGCCAGCCGCTGGCGGCGCAGGTTCAGCCCCACGCCGCTGGCGGCCTCTTCCCCCAGCGTCAGGGCCGACAGTCCGCGCCGGGAGGCCAACAGGATGCCAAGCCCCGCGATCAGGAACGGCGCGGCGAATCCCAGATCCTGCAGGCTCCGGTTGGCGACCGAGCCCAGCATCCAATTAATCATGTCCGCCAAGGAGAACGGGTTCGGGGCCAAGTTCATCATCAGGTTCATGGCAGCGGCGGCAAAACTGGAAAGACCCACGCCAATAAGGATCAGAGTGACCACTGAAGTGGTCCGCAGCGCCGCCAAGGCCACCAGCCCGGTGCCTGCAAGCGCGCCCATGATCGCAGCCGTGGGCATGGCCCAGGCGCTCAAGGCGGCGAAGCCGTAGTACAAGGCCCCGGTCGCCCCCAAGGAGGCCATCGCGGAAATGCCGAGCACGCCGGGTCCCGCCAGCGGGTTGCGAAGCAGTCCCTGCAGGGCTGCGCCGCTGGCGCCGAGCGCCGCGCCCACGGCGAAAGCGGTGAGCGCGCGGGGCAAGCGGATATGCAGCACCACCAGCCGGTCGCCGGGATCGCCGCCGAGCGCCAGCGCCGCCAGAACCCGTTCCGCCTCCATGGGCGTTGAGCCCAGCAGGCAGGCGGCGAATAACGCCGCGGCGCAGGCCAGGATCAGCGCTGCGAACGCAATCCGCATGATCCGGCTCCGCATCCTGAATCGATACCATTCAGTTCCGCAGCTTTGCTTTGCATGCCAAGGCGTCGGGGCATTGACTCTCCCGGCTCAGCGCGCCGCAGCGGCAGCCAGCGCCTCCACCGCGTCCATCAAAAACCAAGCTCCGCAGGCGGTCCAGGCACCCTCTATCGGGATCAATTCACCAGCTTGAAGCAAGGATCTGGCCACCGGATGGCGCATCGGGCTCCAAGCGTGCGGATGATTCGTCCGGCTGTCGAAGAAGGCCGGAATCATGAAATCCGGCCGTTCATAGACCAGCCGCTCCAGCGGAATCGGCCGCCAGCCCGGCCGGGTCTGGAAATTCTCCAAGCCCGCCGCCGCAATGATCTCGTGGACCAGCGAGCCAGGGCCGGTGGTCACGCCCGCAGGCGTCATGTAAAGTCCATCAATGCCCGGCGCAAGAGTCGGCAAGGCCGCTAGGCGATCCTGCATTTCCGCTGCCACGGCCCGCCCCTGTTGCGCCGAACCAAGCGCCCGCGCCGTTTCCAGAACCACCTCGCCGACGGTTTCGATATCCTCAGCCCAAGACACGTGGTGCACCGGCACCCCGGCGCGCTGGAATATCGCCGCCGCCCCGGGTCCGCCGCCGTAGGCGCGCACGACGAGGTCCGGCTTGAGGATGATGACATCCTCGGCGACCGGACGAACCGAGGGCAGCCCCGCGGCGTGGCCGCGCATATAGGAAAATTCGCGCTCCGCATCCGGCGACAGGGCCAGAATGCGGTCCCTTTCGACGAACTTGAGCAGATACTGATCGGCGCAGAAGTCGAGGCTGACGATGCGCTGCGGGCGCCGCTGCTCGAAACGCGGCTCCCGCGAATCAACCCCGCATCCGGCGAGCGTCGCCGCCAGCGCTGCCGCCAGCAGCCCGCCGCCAGCGCGGCACGGGTTTGCGGCCCGGCTCAGTATTGCCACCGCGCGCCCAGCGAGAACGACCGGCCGGGGGTCCCGTAGCCGAGGATTTGCTGGTAATGAGTGTCGAACAGGTTCTCAATGCGCCCATAGACCTCGAAACGGTCGGAAATCTCGTAACGGGCGTTGATGTCGAGGCGCGTCCAAGCATCGAGCTCAACGCCGCCCCGGTCCGGCTCCGCGCCGTTGTAGCGCAGCAGCAGGGCGCCTGAGAAGGCGCCTGGCGGATCGAAGTCCAGCAACAGGTCGCCGGAATGCTTCGGCAGGCGAAGCAACGGATCGCCGTCGCTTTCCTTGGCCTCAATCCAAGCATAGTCCGCGCGCAGCTCGACATAGTCGCTGAGCGCCCAGCTTGCCGACACTTCGATGCCCTCGGATTCGACTTCGGCGATATTCTCATAGCCGCCAACGCCGAAGGAGAAATTGATCAGATCCTCGGTGTTTTGGCGAAACAGCGTGATGCTGGCTTGAACGCGATCGGCGGCCGGCTTCCAATCGAGGCCCACTTCCATGCCGTCGGAGCGTTCCGGCCGCAGCGCTTCGTTGGCTGCCGCGGCGCCGCAGCAGAAGTAAGTCGATTGGAAGATGGTGGGCGCCTTGAAGCCCTGCCCCCAGCTGCCCCGCAGCGTCAGCGCAGGGGAAGGCCGGTACGAGGCGGCAAACCGTGCCGTGGTTTCCGACCCGAAGCGGTCATGGTCGTCCGAGCGCACACCGCCGGTGAGCGTGAGCGGATCGGCGGGCCTGAATTCGTAGAAAGCGAACAGTCCGCTGAGCACACTGCGGTCCATGCTGGCCGCCGATCTCTCGCGTTCGGCGCCAACGGCCAAGGTATTGCGCGGATCGATCTCCAATGTGCCCTGGTAGCGGAAGAGCGTGCGCTCGCCCATGGCATCGAAGCTAGAGGAGCCGTTGGTGAAGTTCCGGCGATCGATCTCCGCGCGGCCCGCCAGCAGGCGATTATCCAGCCGCCCGCCAAGCAGCGGCACCTTCAGGGCCACATGCGCCGACCGCTCCGTCGTCTCGCTGATTTCATCGCCGTCGCCGACCCGCCCCTGCGCGCCGGATCGAAAGCTGTCGAATTCCGCCCGGGCGTCGTTCCACAGAATGCTGCTGTCGATACGCGCCCCGCCCGGCAGATTCAGCCCGGCCTTTGCCGACAGGGTTAAGGAATCGAAGCCGTCTTTCTCGGTATTGCCGTTGCGCTCGTCGGCCTTGGAAATGCCTTCGGTCGCGAGCTGCGTGGCGGCGAGCCTGAAATCCCCGGCATCGCCGCCGTGGCTGACAGAGGCGCCGCCCCGAAAGGTACCGAACGAACCCCCCTCCCCGAACAGGCCTCCCGCCAATCCCTCGCCCGGCCGCTTGGTGACGATGGACACCACGCCGCCGATGGCATCCGTGCCCCAGAGCGTCGATTGCGGCCCGCTCAGTATCTCGATCCGCTCGATATGCGCGGTGTCCAAGCGGGCGAAGTTGAAGCCGCCGCCAGGCGACGACGCGTCATTGGCTGCCACGCCGTCAATCAAAACCAGCGTCTGATCGCTGGAGGCGCCGCGGATGCGCACCGAGGCGGAGCCGCCGAAGGCGCCATTTTGGTTGATGGTCACGCCCGGCGTGGCGGCGATCGCATCGACGGCGTGATTGAAGCCGATCGCTTCCAGCCGGGCGGCATCGATAATCCGCACCGTCGATCCCGCCTCCGCGATCGTCTGCTCAATCCGCGTGCCGGTCACGACAATGGTGTCGATCGGGGCTTCGTCGTCGCCGCCGTCCGGCGTCTGAGCCTGTGCGAACGTGAACTGAAGTGCCTGGGCAGCCAATAATCCTGTAATCCAGAAAGCGCGCATCGTCTATCTCCTCCGCGCCCAGCGGGCGCACCGAATGACAAGTCCGGCCCTAACGACTGCATGCACCCGCAGGGCTTACTGCATGTCGCTACCAAGGAGAAGGGACATCGGAGGCTTCCCCGATGCTCGCTCCCGTCCGAAGGCAATGTTCCCGACCGACGAACGAACGACGCGATGGCAGGTCTCCTGGCTCGCCGATCAACGCTTTTTGGCCGCCTTCCCGGAGATATCCCCAGTGGCATATTGGCCGCAAGCTCCCAGCTCACAGTTGCGGGTACAGCCTCGGATTCACACCGAGTTCCCTATTAGCCGCCTTGCCCAGGCGGCACCATCTGCCCGCATTCTAGCGACGCAATCAGAAGCGCGTCAAGGCGGCGGCGGCTCCTGCCGCCGATGCTCCCGCGAGGCGGGTATAAGCAACGGGCTGCGGCGGGCGCAGCGGCTCCGCCCGGATCAGAAATCGATGCCGCGCACCGCTTTTATCCCCGCCTGGAACGGATGCTTGACGGCCCGCATCTCGCTGACCAAGTCCGCGTATTCGCACAATTCCGGCTTGGCGTCGCGGCCCGTGAGGATCACGCTGGTTCGCGCCGACCGCGCCTCGAGGCCTTCTATGACCGAGGCTTCCGACAGATACCCGTAGCGCAGGGCGATATTGATTTCGTCCAGCACAACAAGGTCGTAATCGCCGCTCGCCAGCAATTCGCGCGCCCGCTGGAAGGCCGCCTGCGCGACCACGGTGTCGCGCTCCAGATCCTGGGTATTCCAAGTGAACCCTTCGCCCATTGTGCTCCAGTCGATCTGGCCTTCGAACTTCGAGAAAAACTGGCGTTCGCCTGTTTTCCACTTGCCTTTGATGAATTGGACCACGCCCACCCGTTGCCCCCATCCGAGCGCCCGGGCGATCACGCCAAAGGCCGAGCTCGACTTGCCCTTGCCGTCGCCCGTGTACACCAGCACCAAGCCGCGCTGGGCGGTCGTTGACGCTGCCATCCGCTTGCGGTGGGCGGATTGCTGGGCCTTCATTCTTTCGGTATGTTTCTTGGCGTCAGTCATGGCTCGATCCCCCGGTCGGATCTCCGTTGATATTCGGCAGCGCAACGATTGCGCCAAAGCCGACCGAAGCCCCGGAACCCCACGCCTGACGGGGGTCCTTGGAGCGGGCAACCCTGATCACTCCGGCATGGGTGACGATCGCGATGGGACCGTCCCGCGCCGACCAATCGGCAAGCGCCGCATCGACCCGGCTTTTGAGCATGGCCACGCTTTCGCCCCCGTGGGGGCGCGCGTGAAGGACATTATCCGCCCAAGCGTCGATTTCCTGTTTCGGCAGTTCCGCCCAAGGCCGGCCTTCCCAAGCGCCGAAGTCGATTTCCTTCAGCCGCTCGTCGATATCCAGCGGCAGACCTGCGGCATCGGCAATGCGTTGCGCCAGCAGCCGGCAGCGCCTCAGCGGGCTGGATGCCACCCGGCGCGCTTGCGGAAGGGCGGAAAGCACCGCCGCCGCCTCATCGGCAAAAGTATCGGCCACATCCACGTCCGTTTGGCCGTAGCACAGGCCCGGAGCGATATCGGGCCGGGTGTGGCGGACCAGGATCAAGCCCATGCCGCCAGTCCCAGGTAGAGTCCGATCTCGCTGGCCTGCTGGACCGCGCCCAGAGTGTCGCCCGTATAGCCGCCCAGCCTGGGTTCGAAGTAAAGCCGCATCAGCACATGCCCGGCGAGCAGTCCGGCCAGAGCGAGGAGCGCGGCGAGGGGCGACAGGAAAGCCGCCAGCCCGGCCGCCAGCACCGCGCCTGTTAGCAGCACAACCAAGCCCCCCGCAGCGCCCAGGCGCTTTGAAGCCTCGGCGGCGGCGCCGGTCTCGCGGATATAGCGGCTGGTTTGGATAACCGCCACGCTGGAAAGGCGCGAAAGGCCATGGCCGGCAATCAGGGCGATGCAAACCGTTGCCGGCGCCAAGCCGGACAGCGCAGCGAACTTGATGCCCAGCGCCATGACCAGCGCCACGCTGCCGTACGTGCCGAGGCGGCTGTCGCGCATGATTTCAAGGGCGCGGCCGGCCTCGGCGGACGAGGCGCCGATGCCGTCGAATGTGTCGGCCAAGCCGTCTTCGTGAAAAGCCCCGGTCGCCGCCAGTCCGGCCGCAATCGCCAAAAGCACGGCCACCGGCCCGTCCAACCAGACTTGCGCCAGCATGAAAACGCCCGCGCAGACAGCGCCGATCAGGGCGCCGACCAAGGGGTAGTAGCGCACTGCGGCGGCCAGCTGCGCCGCGCTGAAGTCCGCCCCCGCCGGGATGGGCACCCGGGTGAGGAACTGAACCGCGAGCGCCAGGACCCGCAATTCCTTCATAATCGGATGGCTCACTTCCGCTCGCTGACCCCGGCGGACTCGAAGCTCGCCATGTCGCGCAGCATCGCTGCGGCCGCCCGCACCAGCGGCCACGCCAGCAGGGCGCCGGTGCCTTCGCCCAGCCGGAGATCAAGCTCCAGCAACGGGCGGGCTCCGAGCGCCTCCAGCACGACCGAATGTCCGGTTTCGGCGGAGCGGTGGGCAAAAACCAGGTTCCCCATGATTTCGGGCGATAGGCGCGCCGCGGCAAGCGCCGATACCGTGGCGATAAAGCCGTCCACCAGCACCAGCTTGCCCGCTTGGGCGGCGCCCAGCATGGCGCCCGCCAGCATCACGGACTCGAATCCGCCGTATTCGCGCAGAGCGGCGGATGGATCCAGTTCAGCGGATGTTCGTGCCGCCGCTGCATCCAGCACGCGCCGTTTGCGATCCAGGCCGACGGCATCGAGCCCGGTGCCGCTGCCGACAAGCCGGTCGATGGGCAGGCCCAGAATCTTCGCGGCCACCAGGCTGGCGGACGAGGTATTGCCGATGCCCATCTCGCCGAAACAAACCGCTTCGTGGGCGCCATCGCCGCCCGCCTCGCTTCCTGCGCGCAGCGCGGATTCGCATTGCTCGGCCGACATGGCCGGCTGCTCAAGGGAATTCAGGGTCCCGGCGGCGATGCGCCGCGAAACGAGCCGGGGGTGCTCCACGGGAAGCCCCGTGACACCGGCATCGACGACAGCGAAATCCACGCCCAGCGCGCGGGCCATCACGTTGGCCGCCGCGCCGCCCGCAAGGAAGTTCAGCAGCATCTGCCGAGTCACCTCCGGAGGGAAGGCGGAGACGCCCGCGGAAGCGATGCCATGATCGCCGGCGAAGACGGTCAGCTTGCAGCGTTCCATCTTGGGCGCAAGCGTTTGCTGAACGCGGGCGAGTTGCGCCGCCAAGCTTTCCAGCCTGCCCAGGGAGCCGACAGGCTTGGTCTTGGAATCGATCGCCTCGGCGACGGCGCGATCGAAATCCGGCGCCGCTTCCATAGGTTCTTTGCGTGCTGTCATATAGCCGATCCTCAAACTGAGCGACGCGCCGCCTAGCCAAGCAGCGCTTGCAAGCACCGATAGGCGGGCACCTCAAACTATGCGCTTAACACCTCAATTTCCGTGCAGCTTTGCAATTTCTTGTCACTTGTGACCAAAGTGAGGCCGAGCACCTTGGCCGAAGCGGCGATGAATCTGTCGGCGGGGTCCTGATTCGCCACAGCGATGCTTCTGCTGCTTATGGCAATTTCCATGGAAATTGGAACCTCAATAACCGGACTATTCCGCAAAGCCTCGACAAGCCAGGATTCCGCGCGGGCCGCAAGCTCAATCCTGCCCTTTTCCGCAAGCAACAACACCTCCCAGCAGCTGATCGATGATAGGTGGAGGATGGCATCTTCCGAGGCCAATGCCTTTAGCGTGTTCTCTTGAATGCGATCCGGCGCAATCAGGCTCCAAATCCAGACATGCGTATCAAGCAGCAGATTCATGTCTCAATTGATTGATCCGATATTTATCGCGGCTGCAAAATCAACGCAGAGCCTCCCAATCCTCCAAATCGCCGACCGGCTCGACAAGATCGCCCGGAATCCGGACCGTGCCTTTCATGCTGCCAATCCAGTCCGAACCCGCCGGCTTGGGGGGAGGCACGACCCGGGCGACCGGCTTGCCATAGCGGGTGACGAGCACGGGGGTGCCTGTTTCGGAAACCTGCGTCAGGACTGCGAGGCACTTGGCTTTGAATTGAGAGACGTTGATCTGATTCATGGCGGCGACGCTAGCATAGTCCACATAAGTAGTCAACACGCATGTCGGCAACTATAGGGAGCACATAAAGCGTCCGGTTTTAGAGCACATGCGGAATCAGGCAATCAGGCGCGAGTTGACCAGGCGATTGAGGCTGATGCCCTCCTCCGCCGCCTTGATGGCAAGCTCGCGATGGGTCGCAGGCGGAATGCGCACAACGAATTTTCCGCTGTAGGCACGCTCGGACAGCGGCTCCGGCGGGGATTCGCCTGTGGTTTTCATGTCGGCCAGCACTCCGCCAACCAGCTTCCGAATACCCGCCAGCGCCTCGGCGGGGGTAGCAGCGACCCAGCTCAGCGAAGGAAACTCCGCGCAAAGCCCAATATGCTCTCCATCCTCGGCGGACCAAGTAATTCGATAGGTATAGTGGTCAGTCACGTTGATCCTCCAGTTTTTCGATCGCCTTGAGGACTTGGCGAACCTGATAGGCCTTGGCCATTCCGCCCCGACTTTGTATATTCACCCTCGGGTCCCCCGGCCACGGCATCCGATATACCCGATGGCTGGTTCCCGCCCGCCGGGGCGCGCCGAAATAGGCATCGCATATCCTGCAAAGATCACGGAAACGCACTCCGCCCGGGTTGCGCCGCAGCGAGTCGATATCCATATTCGCCTCCTCGCGTGCGGTTATGATACCATTATCGATACTAAGGCCTCGGCGCGAACGCCTTGGGCAGTTTGGATGCCGCAGCCACCGCCAAAGAGATCGGTCCAACTGGCCGACACCGGCCGCCGACAGGGATAGAGCCGATAATGCGCTGAAATTCAAGCAAGCTCGAGGTGGACACATAGCCAAGAAATAGACTGGCGGATGTGAGATTATTAGGGCCAAGCAACGCGGTTAACGCAGGAGGACAAAATGGCTGAATTGCTCTCTCCGGAGGCGGTGGCGGAGCGGCTTGGCGAGCTGCCGGGCTGGGCTCTGGACGGCGGCAAGCTGCACCGGTCGTTTCGTTTCGCGGATTTCCGGCGCGCCTTCGCCTTCATGGCCGGCGCGGCGCTGGCCGCCGAGCGCCTCAACCACCACCCCGAGTGGTTCAATGTGTGGTCGAAGGTGGATGTGCATTTGAACACGCATGAGGCCGGCGGCATCACCGATCTCGATTTCCAGCTGGCGCAAGCCATGAACGAACTGGCCGGCGCGCGATGAAGGGCGCGAGTCCCGTTACGCTCACCGGGATCACCACCACCGGCACGCCCCACCTAGGCAACTACGTGGGCGCCATCCGCCCGGCGGTGGAGGCGAGCCGCAGCGCGCCCGCCGACAGCAGCTTCTTCTTTTTGGCCGATCTTCACGCCTTGGTCAAGAACCGCAACCCCGACGAAGTGGCATGTTCCAGCCTAGAGGTGGCCGCCGCTTGGCTGGCGGCGGGGCTGGATACCGAAAACGCCGTGTTCTACCGGCAGTCGGATATTCCCGAAATCCCCCAACTCACCTGGATCCTCGCCACGCTCACGGCCAAGGGACTGATGAACCGCTCGCACGCCTACAAGGCCGCCAACGATGCCAACCGCGAGGCCGGCGTGGCCGACCTGGACCGCGGAGTGACGATGGGGCTTTACTGCTATCCCATTCTGATGGCCGCCGATATCCTCATGTTCAAAGCCAACCGGGTGCCGGTGGGCAAGGACCAGCGCCAGCACGTGGAAATGGCCCGCGATATCGCCCAGCGCTTCAACCATCACTACGGCGAGCTGCTGACCGTGCCGGAAGCGGATATCGACGAGCATCGGGCGGTGCTGCTGGGGCCGGACGGCCGCAAAATGTCCAAAAGCTACGGCAATGTGGTGCCGCTGTTCTGCCCGGCGAAACAACTGCGCAAGCACATCATGCGGGTGCGGACCAACTCGCAGGCGCCCGGCGAACCCAAGAACCCGAACGACAGCTTGCTGTTCGATATGTACCGCTCGGTGGCGAGCCCGGAGGAAACCGCCGCCATGCGCGAGCGCTACGCGGGCGGCATCGGCTGGGCGGAAATGAAAAACGAGCTTTACGAATACTTGGACGCGCTGCTGGCGCCGGGACGGGAAATATACGAGCGCCTGATCGCCAGCCCGAGCGATGTGGAGGCCGAACTCAAGCGCGGCGCCGAGCGGGCGCGCAGCGTCAGCGAGCCGCTGCTGCGCGAAATCCGCGCCGCCGTGGGCTTGCGGACGCTCGGCGCCTGAGGCGGCCGAACCGTCGGAACCCGCGCCGGCGGTTTGGCACGAATCCATTGCGCCGCCCATGCGTCCGCGATATTGATGCAGTCGGGCGTGTGCAGGCACGCAACATTGATTAAGATACGCAACCCACAAACCCAAGGAGATTTCCCATGCGCCCACTTCAGCTATTTCCCGGACTTCTGGCTGCCGCCTTTGTTGCCGCCGCATGCCAGCAAAGCGTAGAGGCCGCCGCCGAGGCGGCGGAGCCTGCCGAGGAGCCCAAGCCGCTGGTGCTGGTGGCCGGGGCCACAGGCGGCACCGGTTCGCTGGTGGTTGCGGAGTTGCTGAAGCAAGGGTATCCGGTGCGCGCCTTTGTGCGGGATGCCGCCAAGGCGTTGGAACGGCTGGGGCCTGAAGTGGAAGCCGTGGCCGGCGATCTCAAAGACGTTGCCAGCATCGCCGCGGCGCTTGACGGCGTGGGAGCGGTTATCAATGCTGCCGGCGCAGGCGCGGGCGGCGGCGAGGACAATACGCCGGAGAAGGTCGATTACGAGGGCGCGCGCAACCTGGCAGAGGCGGCGCATGCGGCGGGAGCGAGCCAGTATGTGCTGGTGTCGTCGCGCGGCGTCACCGACGACGATCACTACCTCAACCGCATGTTCAACAACGTGCTGAAGTGGAAGCGCAAGGGCGAGGAAGCCGTTGCGGCAAGCGGGATCGACTACACCATCGTGCGTCCCGGCGGCCTGGGCGATGGCGAGGGCGGCGGCCAGACGATCGTATTCGAGCAGGGCGATAACCGCTCCGAGGGCATTTTCATCAACCGCGCCGATGTGGCGCGGGTTTGCGTGGCGGCGCTGCAGCACGACGCTGCCCGCAATAAAGTTTTCGAGATCCATGCTGCGGACGGCGAGCCGCAGGCGGATTTCGGACCCGATTTCGAGGCGCTCAGCGGTTCCTGAGCTCCGGGCGGCAGGCAGCAACACCGCAGGATGCCGGGTGCCGCTCCAGTGCAGGCGGCCACAACAACCGTTGTCTGCGGCTCGCTCGCCTACGACAGCATCATGGTGTTCAAGGGGCGTTTCGGCGAACATATCCTCCCCGGCAAGGTACATCTCCTCAACGTAGCCTTCGAGGTGCCGCAGTTGCGCCGGGAGTTTGGCGGCTGCGCCGGGAATATTGCCTACAACCTCTCGCTGCTGGGCGAAAAACCGCTGATCCTGGCCAGCGCGGGAAGCGATTTCGGCGGCTACCGCCGCCGCATTGAGGAATGGGGCCTGGACACGTCGCTGATCAGCGAGCTGCCCGACCAGCTGACCGCGCAGGCCCACATCATCACCGACCTCGACGATAACCAGATCACGGCCTTTCATCCGGGCGCCATGAACCACGCGCATCGCCAAAGGCTGCCGGCCGGGGCCGGCGCGGCGCTTGGGCTGATCTCGCCGGACGGGCATCAGGCCATGCTGGAGCACTCCCGGCAAATGCACGCGGCCGGCCTGCCCTTCCTTTTCGATCCCGGGCAGGGACTGCCCACATTCAGCCGCGACGAGTTGCGCGAGTGCGTGCGAATGTCGAGCTGGGTGGCGGTCAACAGTTACGAGGCGGAACTGCTGCTGCGCAATAGCGGCTGGAGCCACGATGCCTTGTGCAGCGAAACCGGCGCCTTCATCGTGACCGACGGCGCCGAGGGCGCGCGAATCCACCACTCCGGAACCTGCGAATATATTCCGGCGGCGAAGGCGCGGAAAGTGGCCGATCCCACGGGCTGCGGCGATGCCTTTCGGGCCGGTCTCGCCTACGGTATTGCGCGCGGCTGGAACTGGCGCGACACAGGACGGCTGGCGGCCCTGCTGGGCGCCATCAAGGCCGAAAGCGCCGGCACCCAGAACCATCGCTTCGAACGCGTCCGGCTTGAGGCGAAATTCAAGGAGAACTACGGCTATGAGATTGACCTTGGCAGCGGCATTGATGCTGCTTTGCCTGAGCCTCAAGGCTCAGGATAACGAAGCCGCTTGGCGCGAAACGCTCGAACAGATCCGCCCGTCGGTGGTGTCGCTGCGCGTCAACAAGACGCGCCCCTTCGACACCGAATCGAATACGCTGCTGGACGGCACCGGATTTGTGGTGGACGCGGAACGGGGCATCATCCTCACCAACCGGCATATTGTGTCCACCGGCCCGGTTCGCGGCGAGGCGCTGTTCGCCAATCAGGAGGAAATCGAGCTTGAGCGCGTCTACGCCGATCCCGTGCATGATTTCGGTTTCTTCCGCTACAACCCGGCCAGCCTGCGCTATATCCGGCCCGAGGGCTTGGAGCTGGCGCCGGAAGCGGCGCGGCTCGGGCTCGAGATACGGGTGGTGGGCAACGACGCAGGCGAGCGGTTCTCGATTCTGGCCGGCACCATCGCGCGGCTGGACCGCGCTGCGCCCGATTACGGCTTCGGCCGCTACAACGATTTCAATACCTTCTACATCCAGGCGGCATCCAGCACCTCGGGCGGATCATCAGGCAGCCCGGTGATCGATATCCAGGGCCGCGCCGTGGCGCTGAACGCCGGTGGCCAGACGCGCGCCGCCAGCAGTTATTTCCTGCCTCTGGACCGCGTGCAGCGGGCGCTGGAACTGATCCGGGAGGGCCAGCCGGTGCCGCGCGGGGGGCTGCTGACCACCTTCGAGCAACTGCCCTACGACGAGCTGCGCCGGCTGGGCCTTGATGAGGCGTCGGAAGCCCGCGCGCGGAACGCTTTCCCGGACAGCGCCGGGCTGCTGGTCGTGCGTTCCACACTGAGGGAAACGGCCGCAGCGGCGCAACTGAAGCCCGGCGACATCCTGCTGCAGGTTGGGGACGAGCGCTTTCCTGACTTCGTTCGCTTGGAAGGCGTGCTCGACGAGCAGGTGGGCGATGCGGTCACGCTGATTATCGAGCGCCAGGGAACCATGCATGAGGTGGCTGTTGAAGTCAGCGATCTGCACCAGGTCACGCCGGCCGAATACATCTCGTTCGGCGGCGCCTTCCTGCACCAGACCTCCTACCAGCAGGCCAGGCACTTCAACGTTCCTCTCAACACCATCTACGTGGCTCAGCCGGGCTATATGCTGGGCTTGGCGGAGATCGAGAACGGCTCCATCATCCGGGAAATCAACGGACGGCCGCTGGAAAAACTCGACGATGTGGAGCAGGCGCTGGCCGAACTCGGCCATGACGATGTCGCGCAAATCCGCTTCAGCACACCGCGCAATCCGAGATCCAACCAGTTGCGCAGCACCCGCACGGGCCGGCGGTGGTTCGCGGCGGAACGCTGCCAGCCGAACCTCTCGAGCGACGAGTGGTCGTGCCGGGAACTGGCGCCGGCGCCGGCAGCGCAAGCGGCCGAAGCGCGCATCACCCAGCCACGCCGGTTCGACGATCCAAGGCTGCGGCGGATCGCGCCTTCGCTGGTGCATGTGCAGTACGACATGCCGTACATCGTTTCCGCGGTGAACGGCCAGCACTACTATGGCGGCGGGCTGATCGTGGACGCCGAGCGCGGATGGGTGGCGGTGGACCGCAATACGGCGCCGGAAACCATCGGCGACGCGGTGCTCACGTTCAACGGCACGCTGGAGGTCACGGCGGAACTGGCCTCTATCCATCCGGTGCATAATCTCGCCATACTGAAATACGATCCAGCGCTGCTCGGCGCCACGCCGCTTAAGTCCGCGTCATTCGCTCCGCGCCTGCCCAAGCCCGGCGAGCAAGTCTTTCTCGCCGGCTTCCGTCCGGACCTGGAACCTGTCATCCGCTCCTATGAGGCGGGCGAACTCAAGCCCATCAACCTCGAACCGTCCAGTTTCGGCGCTTTCCGCGAATCCAACCTGGAAATCCTCGAGATCGATAATGCCGATGAGCAGATTTCCGGCGTGCTGCTCGATTCAAGGGGCCGGGTAAGCGCCCTGTGGAGCAGTTTCGCCACCGGTTCCGGCAACCGCGTGCGGGAAATTGTGGGCGGCATTCCCGCGGAAAACGTTGAAGCGATGCTGGATCATCTGCGGCGCGGGGCGGCTTGGCGATCGCTTGAAGTGCTGTGGCAGCGGACGCCATTGAGCGTGGCGCTGAGGCGCGGCCTGCCGGAAAACTGGCGCGAGCGGATCGAGGCGCACGACCGCGAGCGGCGGCAGGTGCTGAGCGTGTCGCGAACCGTTGCCGGCACGCCTGCGGCGGCGGCGATGCGGTCCGGCGATATCCTGCTCACGATCAACGGCAGCCTCGCCACCCGACCTCGGGAAGTGGAGCGCGCGACCGCGGAGCGGGCCGAAGCCGAGGTGGTTGTCTGGAGAAATGGCAGGGAAGTCGCGCTGGCCTTCGATACGGTCGATCTGGGCTGGGAGGGACTGCGCGAGGTGCTGTTTTGGGCCGGTGCGCTGGTGCAGGAACCGCAGCGCGGAATGGCCGCGCAAATGGCGATTCCGCCGCAAGGCGTGACCATTCAGCACTACACCTACGGTTCCCCGGCCCACCGCTACCTGCTGCCGGTCCGGTTTTTGCAGATTACCAGCGTGAACGGAATGCCCACGGGCAGCTTGGCGGAATTCTCCGGGATGCTGAAGCGCTCCGGCGGCCAGCGGATCATGCGCATTGAGGGCATCACGGGCACCGGGGCCACCAAGGTCGCCACCGTCAAGCTGGATCCAGGCTACTGGCCCAGTTCGCGCCTGCTCCACACGGACAGCGGCTGGCAACGTCTGGCCCTCGCAGAATAGCCTCGCTTCCCGCGAAGGGCGATCCGATTCCGCCTGTATGCGCGCCTTCCTCTCGCGGGAGACGGAAGCAAGCAGAGAGCGAAATCGAAGCGGCGCTTACGGCGGGTTAGCGCATGGCGCGGGCGGCAAGCTGGCGCTTGAGGGGCGGGAGGCGATCGACGGCGGCCATGCCGCGGGCGGCGAGCGGGGCGGCGGGGCCGCTGAAGGCCGCGTTGATGGCGTGTATGCCGAACGACATCTCGTGGCCGTAGCGGGCTCGTTCGCGGGCGAAACGGGCCAGCGCACGGGCATCGCCGACCATCGCGCTGCCTCGCTGGGCGCATACGCGGGCGAGCGCGTCCACATCGCCTATCCCCAGGTTGAGGCCCTGGCCGGCCAGCGGATGCACAACCCGCGCGGCCTCGCCCACCAGAGCGTAACGTTCGCCGCATATTCGGGCCGCGAGGCCGCGGCGCAAGGGAAACGAAGCGATCGGCGTGGCCGCAACCAGCTTCCCCGCCACCGAAGCGCTGGCCTTGTTGAGCGCTTTCCCGAGGCCTTTCCCGTCGAGGCTGCGCAACGATTCGGCGCGGGCGTTGGGCAGGCTCCACACAATGCTCCAGCGCCCCGCGCCCAGAGGAAGCAACGCCAGCGTTCCGCCCTCCACAAACCGCTGCCAAGCAGTGTCTCCACCGGATTGATCCGATTCGGCTTCAAACACCAGCCCGCGCTGACCATAACCCCGTGAATCGAAGCCGATGCCCAGCAACTGTCTGAAGCTGGAATCGCCGCCGTCGGCGCCCACCACCAGCTCGGCGGCTATTTCGCTGCCGTCCTGAAGCTTCAACAGCCCGTGTTCCGCCGTGATTTCCAGTGATTCGAAGGCGGCGCCGGAATGCAGGTGGACCCCTGGGCATTGCTCGGCCAGCTCCCAGAGCGCGCGGCGCACGGGCTCCTCGTAGGCAACGCAACCCAGGGCGGATACGCCCAGCTCAGCCGCATCGAAGGTAATCGAGTTTCCGGGCGCCGGAGGGCCGTCTCCGCGCCAGACCACCATCCGGGAGAACGCATGCCCTCCCGGGACCAGAGGCATTGCGCCTTCGCCGAAGGCGCCGGCATCCCCCCTGCCGGAATAAGCGGAGCCGTTATGGCGAAGCCCGCATTCAGCCAGCACCTCCGCCACGCCGGGCGAAAGGGTCAGCGCGCGTTGCGGCGCCCTGCCGCCTGATCTTCCCGGCACGGAGCGCTCCACCAACGCAACCTCCCAGCCGCAGCGGCGGTTGAGCAGCAGCGCGCAGGCCAATCCCACGATACCGCCGCCGGCCACCGCGGCTGGCAATCGTTCGCTCACAACGGCAAGCCGCGCGCCAAGCGGGACATCCGCCCGCCCTGCCCCAGCGCGAAACGCGCCAGCAGCGGCTTGGCTTGCGGGGCCAGGTCGAAGGCCTGCAAGGCCAAGCCACGCAACGGGCGCAGCAGCGAGCGGCGGCTCAGCCGCGCCAGCGTATCGGTGAAGCGGACCACATTGGCCTGGTCGCGGCGCCGCCAGCTTGCGTAGCGGGACAGCAGCTCGACATCGCCAGGATCGGGCGGGGGGCATCGGTGCGCGTCAAGGCCCGGCGGCCCTTGTTGCGCGGCAAGCGTTTCGGTGAGCGCGGCAATATCCCGCAGGGCCAGGTTGAATCCCTGGGCGGCCAGCGGATGCATGCTGTTGGCCGCGGCGCCCACCAGCACGGCGCGCGGCGCCGTCACGCGGGCAGCGCGGCTCAGTGCCAGCGGATAGGCGGCCCGGCGCCCCACGCGCACGAATTGGCCGGCCCGGTAGCCCACGAGCGCCTGCAAGCGCGCCAGCAAATCGGCGTCCTCCATGGCCTTGAGGGCAGCCGCTTCGTCGCGGCCGGACACGACCACGAACCCGTAGCGGTTCCCGCCCGCTGGAATCAGCGCCAACGGGCCCTGGGCCGTAAAGCGCTCCCAGGCGGTGTGGGGCCTGATCAACTTGCGGACCTGCACCAGTCCGGTCACGGCCACCTGCGCGTAGTCGGTCTGCTGCGCGGGAATCCCGAAGGCGTCGCGCAAGGGCGAACGCGCGCCTTCCGCCACGGCAAGCAGCCGAGCCTTTACGGTTCGGATCGTTCCGCTCCGGCCGGTTCCGGCCTCGCCGCCACCGCCGCTTGCGCCGCCGGCCTTTGCTTTGCGCTCGCGTGCAACCACGCCGTCTTCGATGCGGACGGCAACCGAACCGGAGCCGGTCTCCACGGACCGCACCCGCGCCGGACAGAAGATTTCGATATTTTCAAGCTCGCGCAGCTTTTCCCAAAGGGCCTTTCCGAGCACCCGGTTGCGAACCACGCAGCCCAAGTTCTCCAGCCCTTCCGCTTGGGCCTCGATGCGCGCCGCGCCGAAGCAGCCGCGCTCGGAAATCTCCACCGCGCGGATCGGGCTGGCCGCCTCGCTGAGCCGCGGCCAGACATCAAGCTGCTTGAGAATGCGGACTCCCGTGCGCGCGATGGCGCTGGTTCGGTCATCCAGGCTGGGCTGGCCAGGATCCCCGGGCGCAACGGCCTCCGCCACGGCCACCTTCAATCCCTGTTCCGCCAAGGCCACCGCGAGGCTGGCGCCTGTAAGACCCCCGCCGGCCACCAGGACATCGCGCATCAGAGCGATCCGACCAGCGCCTCGATTTGTTCCGGGTCCTTGGGCAGCGCGTCCGTGAGCACCTCGTGCCCGGATGGCGTCACCGCCACGTCGTCCTCGATCCGAACGCCGATCCCGCGGAACGCCGCCGGCACGTTGTCGTTGTCCGGCGCAATGTAGATGCCGGGTTCGACCGTGCAGCACATGCCGGGCTCCAGCGCCCGCGGCTTGCCGTCGGCTTCGTAGTCGCCCACATCGTGCACATCCATGCCCAGCCAGTGCGAGGTGCGGTGCATGAAGAACTCGCGGCAGGCTTGGTCGCGCACCAGCTTGGCGAGCTCGCCCTTGAGCAGGCCGATGTGCCGCAGGCCCCTGGTGATCACATCGAGCGCGGCGCGATGCGGATCGAGAATGGAGACGCCCGGCTCAATGGCGCCGATCGCCGCCTGCTGCGCTTGAAGCACGATTTCGTACACAGCGCGCTGCTCGGCGGAATAGCGCCCGCCCACCGGCCAAGTGCGGGTAATGTCCGAGGCGTAGCCTTCGAGTTCGCAGCCCGCATCCACTAAAAGCAGATCGCCGTCCGCCATCCGCGCGTTATTGTCGCGGTAGTGCAGCACGCAGGCATTCGCCCCGGAGGCCACGATGGAAGGATACGATTCGGTCGCGCCGCCCTGCTTGAACCGGTAGATCAGCTCCGCCTCGATTTCGTATTCGTGCATGCCCGGGCGGGTGCGGCCGATCGCTTGCTGGTGCGCCTCCACGGCCAATGCCGCCGACCGTCGCATGCAATCGAGTTCCGCATCGCCCTTGCACAAACGCATTTCGTGCAGGTGGTAATCCAGCGCGGCGATTTGCACAGGAGCCTTGTTGCGCTCCTTGGCCTGCTCGCGAAGGCGCTTCAGCCATCCGCCCAAGCGCGCCTCGAATTCCGGGTAGTGGCCGAGGTCGTAGTGAACTGTATCCACGCCTTTCAGCAAAACCGGCATGAACTCGTCCAATTTTCCTATGGGATAGGCGGAGTCGGCGCCGAATGCCGCTATCGCGCCTTCGGGACCGGCGCGCTTGCCATCCCACAGCTCGCGAGCGGGATCACGCTCGCGACAGAACAGCACGAAGGGGCCCTCGGCCCGTCCTGGCAGCAGCACGGCGACTGATTCCGGCTCGGCAAATCCGGTGAGATAAAGCAGATTGGTGTCCGGGCGGTAGGGATAATCCACATCCCTGCTGCGCGTGCGCTCCGGGCTGGCCGACACAATGGCGGCGCAGCCGGGTCCGAGCGCTTCGATTAGTTCGCCGCGGCGTCGGGCGAATTCTTCAGGCGTGAGCATGCCGCGATTTTAGCCGGTTGGCCGCCGCCCATACGACAAAAACACCATTGCACGAGAATTGCCAGCCTTCCGTGCTATATTCGCGCTCCATGACACAGGAACACAACCTGCACGAGGAAATTGAGTTGCTGTCCGAGCGGATCGATGAACTGCTCGAAGCCAACGATCAACTGCGCCGCGAGAACGCAGCGCTGCTCGACCAATGCGAGAAATTGCAAAGCGAGCGCTCGCGGCTGTTCAACACACGGGAGGAAGCGCGTCAGCAGGTCGCCGAGATGGTCCAGCGGCTGCGCAGCATGGAACGCAGCGTGTGACCGGGAAGTTCGAGACCGTGAAGCTCAGAATTCTGGGCGAGAACCACACCATCGCTTGCGAACCTGAAGACCGCGAACTTCTGAAAAACGCCGCGCCGCTCCTCGACGAGCATATCGAAGCCGTGCAGCAGCAGGATCCCCTGCTCGATACCGCCAGCGTTTTCATGCTGGCCGGCCTGAAGCTGGCCACCACCCTGCTGCAGTCGCAACGAGCGGCGGAGCGCGGCAACACGGAAACGCTCGACAGCGTGCGCAGCGTCCGGCGGCGCGTGGAGCGGCGCTTGGAAAAAGGAGCGGCCGCCGAGGGCGCCAAGGTCCAGGCGGCAGGCTGAATCGGCCCGGAAAGAGGGCTTGCCCGCCGGAAAAGAGGCGCCTGAACCGGAGCAAGCGCATTCCCGCCGGGAATATCCGCGGCGCGCCCTCGACACAAGACCATGAAGCCGCAATATGCCCATTGATGACCTGCGCTCCGCCCTGCGCAAGGCGCGCGAAAACCTGAGCGGCGCCCAGCGCGAAGAAGCCGCCGGACGCTGCGCGCAGCGCGCCCGCGCCCTGCCGGCGCTCCGGCGCGCGCGGTGCATCGCGGCGTATATGGCCCATCGCGGCGAAATATCCTGCGGGCCGATTATCGAATGGGCGCTGGAACGCGGCGCCAGCGTGCTGCTGCCTGTGGTGGTCGGGCGGCACATGCGTTTCACCCCATGCCATCGCGGCGAGACGATGAGGCCAAACCGATGGGGAATTCCCGAGCCCGAATGGCGGCCCCGGCGCTGGGTCAGCGCGATATGTCCGAGCGTGGTCCTCATGCCGCTGGTGGCCTTCGACTCCGCAGGCAATCGGCTCGGGCAGGGAGGCGGCTACTACGATCGCGCGTTCGCGTTCCGCAGTGCCGCGAAGCACTGGCGGCGCCCCCTGCTGGTGGGCCTGGCCTACGAATTTCAGCAAGTGGGCAAGCTCAATGCCAAGCCGACCGACGTGCCGCTGGATGCGGTGCTTACCGAACGGCAGATCCACCAGTTCCGGCGCTGATCCGGATCATGGGGGAAGGCAGGGAGGAGCCTTCCTGTCCTCGGAGGCCGGAAGCCCTCGTTGACTCGCTGCGGGATCAAGCCCTCGCTCCCGGCGGACACTCTCGCTCGGGGAGCAAGCCATTGCTCCCTATAATGGCGGCATCCGGTTACCCGCGAGGCTGTTTCTCGCCCCCCTTACGGTAAAGCCGATTGCGATCGAAAAGAACCGATAAAGAAGCAGCGCTGGCAGCCAAGCGCCACGCCGCGCAGGCCGCGATCGGGCAGATCCGCCACGACTGCCGCCTGGGCGTGGGCACGGGCAGCACCGCCAACGAATTCATCGCCCTGCTCCCGGAAGTGCGCGACCGGATCACGGCCGTCGCCTCCAGCTCGCAAGCCACCACCGCCCTGCTCAGCGAGCTGGGCTTCGAGGTGCTGCCGCTCGGCCAATGCGGAACGCTGGACCTCTACGTGGACGGCGCCGACGAAACCGACAACCACCGCCGCCTCATCAAAGGCGGCGGCGGAGCGCTGACCGGGGAAAAAATACTCGTGGCCTCCTCGCGGCGGTTCGTCTGCATCGTCGATGAAAGCAAGCGGGTGAAGCTGCTCGGCAAGTTCCCGCTTCCCGTTGAAGTCATTCCCATGGCGCGCTCGGCGGTGGCCCGCAAGCTCGCCGCGATGGGCGGCCAGCCGCAGTACCGCGAAGGCGTGGTCACCGACTACGGCAACGATATCCTGGATGTCCGCAATCTCAGCATCCTCGATCCGGTGGAGATGGAAACCGAAATCAATCAGATTCCCGGCGTCGTGACCGTGGGCCTGTTCGCCCGCCGCCGCCCGGAACTCGTGATCGTGGGCACCGCGCAAGGCGCCTATTCGCTGTAAACGCCCGCTAAAGCCCTGTGCCGATTTGGGCGAGGAATGGCGGGGGACAGGCAGAATCCTGCGCGGCCTCCGCGCCCCCCCGGCGAAATAGGCGGATTAGCCGCCAAGCCGCTTTCTTCCGAACATGGCACAATGCTCGCCTCATCCACGGCCAAGGAAATCCGCCCATGCCCGCCGACACCGCTCCGTTCGCCCCCATCCATGTCCGCAACCCGCGCACCGGCAAGCGCGACCACGTCATCAAGCCCGCAACCCCCGACGAGGTCGCATCCACCGCCGACCGCCTGCGCATGAACCAGCCCGCCTGGCTGGACCTGGGGCTGGAGAAGCGCATCGAGGCGATGAACGCGTTCGCCGACGCCGTGCAGGACAACCGCCAAAAGATTTTCGACGCGCTTTGCGCCGACACGGGCAGGGTGCTGATCACGCATATCGAGATCGACAACCTGCGCCAGATGACCGACCGGATGGCCGGCTTCGCCCGGGAGCTGTTGAAGAAGGAAGCGGCGCGAAACAGCGCGGTGCCCACCATCATGGCGCGCACGCAACTGGTCCCCTACCCGCTGGTGGGCATTATCTCGCCCTGGAACTTCCCCTTCCTGCTGGGCATGATCGACTCGGTGCCGGCGCTGATCGCGGGCAGCGCGATCCTCTACAAGCCCAGCGAAATCACGCCCCGGCATGCGGACCCCGTGCGCGAGTGCTTCGCCCAAGTGCCCGGCCTTGCCGACGTGGTCGATTACGCCATGGGCGCCGGCGCCACCGGCGAGGCCGTGATCGACAATGCGGACGCGGTGTGCTTTACCGGCAGCGTGCGCACCGGCCGGCTGGTGGCCGAACGCGCGGCCGGCAACTTCATCCCCGCATTCCTGGAAATGGGCGGCAAGGACCCGGCCATCGTGCTGGAATCGGCGGACCTGGAGCGCACCGCCCAAGTCCTGCTGCGCGGCTCGGTGGCGGCCACGGGCCAAGCCTGCCAGTCCGTGGAGCGCATCTACGTGGCCCGGCCGCTGCACGACGCGCTGGTGGCGCGGCTGGCGGAACTGGCCGCCGGCGTCACGCTCAATACGGAAGCGCCCGACAAGGGCCATATCGGCCCGCTGATCTTCGAGAAGCAGCTCGCGACCATACAGTCGCATATCGACGATGCCGTGGAGAAGGGCGCCACCGTGCATTGCGGCGGCCAGCCCGTCGAGGACGGCGGCACTTGGTATCCCGCCACCGTGCTGAGCGGCGTCAACCACACCATGCGCGTGATGACCGACGAGACCTTCGGGCCGGTGCTGCCCGTCATGCCCTTCGACAGCATCGAGGAGGCCGTGGAACTGGCCAATGATTCGCGCTACGGCCTGAGCGCCAACGTCTTCGCCGGCAGCGAGGAGGAAGGCGTGGAAGTGGGCCGCCGCCTGAACGGCGGCGTCGTGAGCGTCAACGAAGCCTCGTTGTCGGGCTCGGTCCACGAATTCGAGCAGGAACCCTTCAACCTCTCAGGCTTGGGCCGTTCCCGCATGGGCCCCGCCGGCGTGGAACGCTTCTACCGCCACAAGCTCATCCTCTCGGACCTGTCGCCCGAAGCCCGCGGCATCGACGCCTACGCCGAACCCGCCACCTAAAAGCCTAGGAGCAAGGGCATCCCGAATAAGAGGGGTTCCTTGGGGGGAGGGCCTCCCGCCCTTCAAGAGAGCCAAATCAACGAGGCAAGGAGATCCGAGATTATTCGGATTTCAGCCCCGTGTGCTTGCGGTATTCTTCCCACAGCGCCTCGCGTATGCGCGGATTCTCTTCCTGTTCCGCTGCTTCACGAATCTGCCGCGCCACTTGACCTTCTCCGTGAGCGGCCTCGGCTATGTCTTCCGGAATCTCGAACTTGGGTTCCGGTTTTTCGGCGGCCCCGCCAGCAGCTTCCATATCGCCGACACTCTCGCTGCCTATGCTGATGGGCGCGTTGGGAATGACAACCATCGCTCCGCCGGGCGTTCCCATCGCAGGAACAGTGCCGCCTGACATCATGCCGTGCCCAGAAGATGCCATAGCGGTACGTTCCCGAGTGATTTCACGGTCGTAATCCTCCATGGATTCAAGCAGAGCATCTTCGGGGTCGCCGGAAGCGTCACCCTCACCCTCTTCTGAAACCAGTTCGCCGATGCGATTACATACGGGAAGCGGCTCGCTAATGTCCCCCTCTCCGTAGAGGACCGCCCTCACGATTTCGGGCGCACGGGCGGGCAAGCCTTTGCTTGCAAGCCGTTCTCTCCAATGATCTAGATAGCCGCGAAAATCGTCGTTTCGCGCGCTCCACTTGTTGATATGCGTCACCGATTCCCACAGCCTCGGATCGTTCTCGAAATAAGGCAGAAGCTCGCAAGCAATGGCACCGTTGAGTTCTCGAATCGTGCTGCTCTGCCCCAGCCGCACGATCGCGTAGGGATACCATTCGCTCACGCGCCCGGTGGCATCGAAATCACTGATTTCAGCACGCTTCGCCGCATATTTTCCTATTTCCCGGTTGGCGTAAGCTCCCCGGCCGTTGGCTCGCAGCACATGCAGCGACGCGAGTTCGCTCAAAGTTTCCTCAAACCATCCGAAGCGTTGCGCTTGGCGGTCCTCATGATTGCTCAGGACATGCCCCAATTCATGCGCATATTGATAGATATATTGAGATCCTCTCCCATATAGCACATCGCTTGGAGGATCGTCGGGCGGGGTCAATCCGATATGCTGGATGCCTCCATTTCCAAGATTGACGCAGGGCCCCTCTTCCCGCCCATAAACTCTTATTCGGTGGTCCGGCACCGCTAAGCCCGCGGTCGCCAAACCTGCCCATTCTGTTAGCTGCCTATGCATAGGGAATAGAAATTGTTCCACGCTTTGCGCCACAGGATGATTTCGGGAGACTTGGCAACCGTGAGAAGAGACTTCTCCCGTAGGCAGCACGCTCGGAATCGCAGGGGGAGCAGGCGGCTGGGGAAGAGCAGGCGGGGAAGGGACGGGTTGCGGGATAGGCTGAGGAAGACCAGCCTGCGGAATAGGTTGGGGGAGACTGATAGGACCCTGTGCCGGAATCCCACTGTGCTGGCATCCCACAAGGACGATAGTCGCCATTGCCAGCAGCCAGTGCGCTGCGAACGCATATCTGATAAACATTTCCCGCCGCCCCTTCGAGATTCATTTCTGTTTTTTCCCGGCAAGGCGCCGGGCCATTGAAAACATATCGGTAGAGATGCTTCCTGCCCATTCGCCCCGGTAGGCAGCTACTCCCACCAGCGTTTTGGCTATTGCATTTGGCAGGCAACCCGACTATGCGGATACCGATATGTTCTCGCTGGAGACTATAGCAGAGGGTCCGGTGTTATCATGCGCCCCGCTGGCTCGGCATGGCGGCGGGGTATGGCGCAGTCTGGTAGCGCGTCTGCTTTGGGAGCAGAAGGTCAACGGTTCGAATCCGTTTACCCCGACCACTGCTTCATAAAAGCCGCCGCTTTCCCGGTTCACCAGTCGATGCGCCTGTAGCTCAACGGGATAGAGCATCGGCCTTCTAAGCCGGTGGTTGCAGGTTCGAGTCCTGCCAGGCGCGCCATCGGCTTAAGCGGAATTGGGCGGCGAGCGCCGGTAGTTGGCGAGCCGGGCACAGCGCATAACAACCGTGGTGGGCGTAGCTCAGTTGGTAGAGCCCCAGATTGTGGATCTGGTCGTCGTGGGTTCGAGTCCCATCGTCCACCCCACCTCCCCGGCATCGAAGGCGCCCCCTCCTTGCGGCCCAAAGCTATGGCAATATTGCACCCCCACCGGCTGGCGCTCAACGCCACGCCCACACCGGGCCGTTAGCTCAACTAGGTAGAGCAGTGGACTCTTAATCCATTGGTTGCGGGTTCGATTCCCTCACGGCCCACTCTTAATCCCCGAATACAGAGACAATTGCGCGACTCTCAAGAAAGCATTAGGCGCTTAGGGCAAGACATCCCCGATACCAGGAATCAGCCTTCATGCACTTCTTTTACTTCGATGAATCCAGCACTACATGAAGGAATATCACCCCAAGCATCGAGCTCTCATCGTCATGGACGACACAAGCAGGCAGCTAGACTGTGCGGGTTCAAAATCCAGTCAACGGCTGCGCCAAGTTTCATCTCGGATCGGATAAACAACCCCCACGGTCGCGTAAGTTTCGGGCCGTTTCGCTTTGTTCCCTGTTATGGTGGCGCGGCGGTTAGCGACATCCCGAGGCCAGCGATCACTCCAAGCAATGAGCGAAACAATAGCAGTGCGCGTCGAACCGGGAGAAACGCTCTCGGAGATTGCCATCCGGCACGGCGTCACCGTCGAGCAATTGCAGGAATGGAATCGGATCGAAGAAGCGGACTATGTGCAGGCAGGTCAGAGAATCGTCGTCCATAATGCGGCGGTTGCTCCAAGCTGGAACGAAGCGACCGACCCTTGGGATGCATTGCTGGGAGGAGCACTCGTTGTAGCGGCACTGTTATTCCTGTTCCGCCGCAAACGCCAAGCCCCGACTTCGTCGCCTGATACCGGAGTCCGCTCACCGAAAAAAGCACCGCATCGGCCCGAACCGAAATCCGCTGCGGCATTGCGAACACCCGCGCCGCCAGCAAACGCCGGCGAGCAATGGGTCCGATCAGTGTTGGCGAGGCGTTATCGGGACTGGCCGCTGCTTAATGACGTGCTGCTTCCGTCCGGGGGAGGGACGGCACAGATCGACCACATCCTCATATCGCCCGCCGGCGTGTTCGTAATCGAGACCAAGGACATGGGCGGTTGGATATTCGCAAGTCCCGGCCAGCAACGGTGGACGCAAACATTACCGGCGGGCCGTTGGTCCCGCATGATGGGAATCAAGTCGAGGCGGTTCCATTTCTACAATCCGCTGCGGCAGAATGAAGGGCACGCGAGGGCCTTGGTCAAACTCGGCATCGTTAATCCTAGGGAGATTCGGCCTGTCGCCGTATTCGTGGGCGAGGCCGAGATGAAAACAGGTGAGAAGTTCGTGGGATTTGAAGAGCACGAAGAAAAAGCAAAACTGTTCACTAGCTGGCGAATGCGAGGCGTTGTCTGCATGAGCCTGCGGGAGTTGCGGCGCTACATCGCCTTCTCCGTTCGTGCGCCATCAGGACCAAGCCTGACGCGCGAGAGGATGGAAGCGATCCGGTCAAAGATAGCAACGGCTGCCATTCCCATGACTGCGGAGACTCACGCCAGACACGTCGAGTTCGCCCGGTCTGCTGAACGAGCATCGTGGCAATGAACCGCAATATCGCATGTTTGGGCTGGGGGTCTCTCATCTGGGATCCTCGAGATTACGCACAAGTCAGCCGAACTCGGTCCCGTCAAGAATGCTCTTTAGGTGGTCGCGCCACGCGGCTTTGCCGGATGGTCGTGCGAATTCGTCCAGCTGGTTGCCTACTTCGGCAACGAACTCTAGGCGGCCTGCTTCGCCAGCCAAGCTCAGCGTGACCGAGACAATTTCCTCAATATTCGCGCTGTACAAGTTGATGCCCCGGCCCCACATGAGCCGTATTCGATTCCGAATGCCCTCGGCATCGGAAGACGCAACCCCCGGCGTGTTGATAAGAGCTTCGGTGAGTCCGCCGCGGCTGAGCTTCTCGTCAAAGGCGACCACGTCAGAAAGCTTGATTGTTCGTTCCTTGATCTCCACGGAGTAAACGGTCTCACCGTGCCTGCGGCACTCCAAGTCGGCAGTCATACCGCTGGCTTGATCAGCGGTGGTCGATGCCTGCCGACGCACTTCGTCCCATAGGCCAAATCGCCGCCCGATTACTTTGAACAGCGCGGCCGCTAGCGACATCCCGTGCTCGCCTTCGCGCGAGGCTTCTAGCAGCCGCCGAACAAGCAATAGCGTTTGCTCCAGGCTGACGCGCGTTAGTTTCGGGTAGTTGAATTGACGACTCTTGAGAATCTCATGGGTCTGGCGAAGCACCTCCCGAAGCACAGCCAATGTGTAGTTTGGGTCATTCCGTGCTTCAACATCACTCAGAACTTCATGGAGTGCTTGCCAGAGCGGCAGCGTGTTTGTGCGCACATTCGGAGGATTCGGCACGACGCGGGCCTGCCGCAGCGGATTGCTTACGTAAGGATCCTTGCTGGTCCCCAAAACATGCTCGTTATCATCCACCCACGGAACGACAACACTAGCGGCGAAACTCCTCGGGTCCCATTGGGATTCTTCGTTTTCACCGCGCTGAAGACAAAGGCAGTCAAGCTCCGGGTGAGTGACTTTGCCGAGCAATTGCGTCGGCAAGCTATAGGTGAAGGAAACGGCTTCCGACTTCAGCAACTGCGCGATGTTTGCGCGAACTGCGGGGCTGACTTCGCGGGAATAGGCTTTGCCGTCTTCATCGGAAACTTCCTGCCACACATCGTTCAGTATCCCTCTGGCGCGTTCCCGGTCAGGCGAAGCCATTGCTGCCGGAAGCCGGATCGAAATTCATCCACAACGATTCCCGCCTGATACTCTTGGAGGAGTTGCAGATTTTCTCCGGCGCATCCACTCGGCGCCAATCGCCAAATAGCTCGTCGTAAAGATCGCATCGGTATCCTGAAAGCACCGCCCGACCCTTCACGCTTTGCAGCGCAGCAGCCATATCGCGGTGATCCTGGTCGGTCATTTCATGCCCGTAAGCACTCGAGTCCCCCCGGCTGTTATGAACATAAGGAGGGTCCAGGTAGAAAAGCGTTTTCGGCGTGTCGTAGCGTTGGACAACTTCCAAGGCGGGAGCGTTCTCGATTTGCACTCGCTGCAATCTTTGTGCGATTTCCGGCAGCCCTTCAACCGCTCCTAGCCAACGGGAAACAGCGCCGGCCATGCCAGCTCTGGAAGTCAGGACGCAGTGAGCCCAACGCCCTTCGCTGCTCGTTTGCGCGAGCCCCGTGCGGGTTTGCCGCGCCCGAACGTAGAACCGGCGGGCACGCTCAAGAGATGAGAGGTTCTCCGATGAGCCGCACGCTTTGACGAGTTCCGCTCTTGAGAACGGCGTCAGCCCGATGCCACGAATAAGATCATCGGGCTGGTCGCGCAAAACGGCGAAGAAATTGACCAGTTCCGTGTCGAGATCGTTGTAGGTTTCCACCTTTGCCGGCACGCGGTTGATGAGGACTGCCGCAGATCCGCCATAGACATCGCAAAAATGCTCGGCATCGGCGGGAAGATAGGGCAGGATGAAGTCCAGATGCACATACTTGCCCCCGTACCACCCGAAGGCGATCATCTTCTTGCGGCGCCTTGCGGCGTTGCCGATGAGACGGCGTGTCTCGCGTTGCCCCTGCGGCGCTTCGGCTGGCGAGGGGTCCCATAGATTCGGCGTGAGGGCCTGATCAGTCATCTTTTCGCCTCCCGCCGACACGGCATCAAGGATTCCATTCCATGGAGCGAAATTTAGCGGTTTTGGGAATGGTGGTCAATGGACATGGGGAGGACAAGGCAATTCAGGATTTTCCCCACCTGCTCATGGGAACCCAAGCCGCTCAGGGAAGGCAGCGGAGGAAGCAATTTCATTGAGAAAAAAACCTAGACTGGAAGGCACGCCAAATATCAATCTGCTACTAATTCATGTCAAATTAGTATTTTGAATTTGGGCCAGCGCGCTCAGATCAACCCGATCCCAGTCCCACATGTGCCTGAACCCGTACAAATCAAGGTCGCTTGGGCACCCGTGTCTAGAAGGGCATCAAACGGGATTGGAGCCTATGGAAAAACCGGTATATTTATCGGCATTAAATTCCCATTATTTTTGCAAATTAGATTACTAAGTTATTGATTTTAATATATTGCAAACCGGCATTCCAACCGGCAAAATTATTGGCGCCATGCTTCCGATAATGATGGAACCAATGCTGCCTCGCGATCATCAGGCGGGCATGACCGACCTTGCCGTGGAACTCGTGGCAAAGGCAAGCGGGCTTGCAGCGCAGATCCAACATACCGTGCAGGAAAGCGTCGGAGATCTCGTGCGGTCCATGAATTGCTACTACTCGAATCTCATTGAGGGACACAACACACACCCGCGAGATATCGATGCGGCGCTGGAGGACAGGTACTCGCCGGACCTCAAAAGACGCGCTCTGCAGCAGGAAGCCCGTGCGCATATCGAAGTGCAAAAATTGATTGATAACGGTAATGATCCGCAGCACAACTTGAGAAGTTCTGTGCGTTTTTCTTGCGAACCTGCATAGACCAAGTCGAATTTATGGGTTCGCTCCTTCAACCCGGCGAATTATTGCGGCGAATGAAACTCTACACCGATGATGAAGTCGCCGCCGGACGCTTGCCTTCCCGCTCCATGTCCTTGCTTCGCGAGGCGCTGCTAATGGGGGAATTCGCACGCGGACGGGCGCCAGCAATCACGGGCTACCAGGAACGTCGAAGCCGCCAAATACTTTCCGCGCTCTTGAAGAAGGGCTTGCTTGTTTCCAAGGGCCCGCGTGCTTCCGTGCGCCTAGGCTTCCCGCTCAATGTCGTGGAAAGGTGGTTTCCACGGCTCTACCCGGCAGATTGAACGGATTTAATTTGGCTGGCATCACTCACAAAAGCGAAATGAAGCTGATTTGATACGGTCAGAGAGCTTGGCTATCGCGGTTCTGAACAAGGTATTGCCTCCTGCGGTCATGGTCTGCCATGGCGCCGAATCGATTTCGATTGCAGGGTCGGCCAGGCTTCGCTCTACTTGCGTCCGCTGGAATATGGCGGCGGGCAACCGCTGGCGGCGGGTGCCCGCTCATGTTGGCCGGCGCGGGTTTACCAGCGCCCGCGAATCTCGAATCCGACCAAGTGCTCGGCCGGATGCCGCGGCGCGTTCTCCGGCATGCTCGCGTCGCTCTCCCGACGGGTGGCCCGGAGTCCGAACGACAAGTCGGCCGCGCTGGCGGTTTCCGGCATCAGCCGCCAGCCGATGCTGTAGTCGCGCGACAGATGGGAGCGCCCGAACCCGGCATGCGGGCTGGCCGTGAAGCGGCCGCCGAAGGCCGGGAAGCCCCAGGCCGTCTCCATCGTCCAGCGGCTTGCAGCCATATTTGCCGCGCTGGCTGTGCGCTCCTCCAGCGACGCGGCGGCGAACAGCATGTCCAGCCCGCCTTGCGACAAGCCGCCGTAATCCTGGCGGAAGCTGAACGACGGCCCCAGGCCCGTTGAGGAATCCGGATCGAAGGCGAGCGAGACGGAAAGCCCCGAATCCTTAAAGCCGCTGTTCTCATGCATCAGCAACGTGCGGCCCGCCACGTCGAGCATCAATCCAAGCGACGGCGCGCTCCAAGCGAATCCGCCGCCGAGCTCGACCCCCAAGCCGGTTTCGGCATCGCCGCCATCGTGGCGCAAACCCATCTCCAGCCTGGGAACGAAGCCCATGCCATTGGCAAAAGCCATCCGCCAGCTTCCTTCCATCCCGAACCTGAATCCGCTCACGGCGGCATCCGATGCCGCAAGGCCCGGCGCCTCTTCCGACGAGGTCCGCGTCCACAGCGCGTCCGAAACAACGGCCAGCGCCGGACCGGAGGCCGAAAGCGGCATGAGGTCGCCGCGCAGGCCCGCAGCGACCATGCGCCAAGCCGTGCCGGCTTGGTGGCTGCCGCCCAAGGCGGGCGCAAGCCGCACCTCGCCCGTTCCGTGCCCGAACGCGCCCCACATCGTTATCCGCTCCGAAGCCCGCATCGACACGTAGGGAATCACGGCTGTCAGCGAGGCTTCGACCTCGCCGTCGCCCTCTGCCGCCGTGGCGCCGCAAGCAACCGCTCTCCCGGCGACCGCTGCGGGGCAGGCGCCAAAGCCCGCGCCAAAGCCCTCGTAAGGAACGCGGTGGCCGCCTTCGCTCGCGCTGCGCGTTAAAGCCAATCCGGCCAGCCAGCGCCCGCGCGCGTAGTCCGCCCCCAGCATCGACGTTATGGTTTCGCCGTGCAGCGACAGGCTGTCCTCGCGGCCCGAGAAACGGCCTTGCGCCGACTGTCCCCATAGCGCCAGGCTGCCGCCGGATTCGCCGCCCGCGCCGGTGAGCGTGAAGCTCGACGCGAGCAGCGCGTCGCGCAGCGTCATGCTTCGCGAATACGACGGATATGGACCGCCGAAGGCGCTTCCCGGGCCGTGGCCCGGCGAGGAAACGAAGCCTTCGCTAAAGCCGAAGCCTGCGCCGTGGCGGTCGCTCGCGAAACCGTCCGCGCCACGCTCGGCCGTGCCTGCCAGATCCGGCGTTGCCGCGCCGAAGGACGACAGCGCATGGCCCGCGAAGCGGCCCTGCGCCCCTGGCTCTCGCGGCGCCTCCATGCGGGCCGCGATGCCGCCGAGCGCCTGCTCGGCCACCGCCCGACCGAAGCGCGACAGATACGCGCCCGGCAGCGGATCGTCGTTGATGATCGTGCCCACACCCACCGCGTCGGCGATCACGGCGCCGCGCGCCCGGGAAAGCACGAACTCGAAAGTCTCGCCGGAATCGTCGTGGGAATCGTCGAAAGCGCGGATCCAGCGGTGCTGCTCCGTCTCGCCCGGCTCGAAATACACCCACCAGCCGTTGCGCTGGTAGTCCCGGTTCTCGCCCGCCGACACCGGGCTCGACTCCCGGGTCTCAACCCGCACCCTCACCCTGTGCTCCGCGGCCGGCGACAGCGTGATGGTGAACTTCATGGGCTTGCCTTCCGGCCCGCTCGCATCCGAGACCGACAGCTCGGGCTCGGCCGCAGGCTCCTCGTCCTCCTCCGCGGGCGCGGGGTCGTCCGCCGGCTCCGTTTCCGGGCTCCCGCTTTCCTCGCCTTGCTCCGTGGCTGCGGGCTCGCCCGACTGCTGCGGCGCGCCGCCTTCCAGCGCCGTCAGCGCCGCCGCCACCGGTTCCCAACGCGCCCAGCCCTTGTCCGCATAGGTTTGCGCCTCCGCCGCAGTCATCGGCTCCAGCCCGGCGAACTCCGCATCGGTCTCGCCCAAGGCCTTGAGCACCCGCTGCCAGCGCCGCACATGCTCGTCGCCATTTTCGGTCTCGCCCGCGTAGCCGCGCACATCGGCGATGAGGCCGGCGTGGGGGTTGGGGTCGGAGGAGGTGCCCGCGCTCTCGCTCTCGGATTGCTCGCCTTCCTCCGTGGCTGCCGGCTCCTCATCCTGCTCCACGGCCTCAGGCTCGTCCGCCGGCTGCTGCTGCGCGCCGCTTTCCAGCGCCGTCACCACCGGCTCCCAGCGCGTCCAGCCCTTGTCCGCGTAGGTTTGCGCCTCGGCCGCGGTCATCAGCTCCAAGCCGGCGAACTCCGCATCGGTCTCGCCCAAGGCCTTGAGCACCCGCTGCCAGCGCCGCACATGCTCGTCGCCATTCTCGGTCTCGCCCGCGTAGCCGCGCACATCGGCAATGAGGCCGGCGTGGGGGTTGGGGTCGGAGGGGGTGCCCGTGCCCATGACGGCATCGCCGGGATCTTGCTCCGACTCGCTGTTCACGCGCACGGGCTCGCTGTTCACGCCCAGAGGCTGGCTAAGCATGGTGGTCACGCCGCCATCGACCCGCCCGACTATGGTTGCGGTCACGGTCACACTAGCGGGAGTCGATGAAGCGCATTGCCGCTTGACGTGGAAATAATTTCCATCGTGGCCAGTCCAAGTCGGGAATTCGCAACGCCTGCCGATGTCGGGGATATTCCTGCAAGTCAAATGAGCCGGGTCTCCTCCTCCGTCTTGTCTTGTTGGAACATACCAAAGAATCTTCTTTACCCGCTTGCCCCAGAATCCATTCCAGCGCCTTACCGTAATCGAGCTTGCCTCTGCCTGCGGCTCCACCCACACGGGATCGCCGCCGTTCACGGGATCAACGTTTCTGCCCGGATCGGACAAGACCGCGCCGCCGCCGGTTGCCGTTAGCCTGACCAGTATCTCGTCCGGCTCGGGAGCGGGCAGAATCCTAGGATCAATATTCGGGTGGTAGTCCCTCGGGCCACCCGCGCCGTGCGTGACAATCGATACCCAAGTGCTCGCGCCGCAAGCCATACTGAATGTAACGTCTCCATCGAATTCCGTGGCGCCGGACTTTTCCCGCAGCCATACTTTGGGTTCGCCTGCGTAGGCTTCGTTAGGCAGCGAAAGGAAGGCCAGGCCGAGCAGCGAAACGGCGGCTGGAATCAGCAGCTTTTTGATGCAAGGGGATGCGCTTGCGCCGTAGGAACGGCAATAATGGGATGAAGGGAGAGCAGGGGTTAGATCCCCCCCCCCCCCCCCCCCCCCCCCTTCCGCCCCCCCCCCCCCCCCCCCCCCCCCCCCCTCCTCTCTCCGTCTTTCTGCTGTACCCTTTCCTATTTCTTACCTTTCTCAGCCCTTGGTTTCCTC
>JAPOTY010000029.1 GCA_026708965.1 Gammaproteobacteria bacterium
GTTGTTGCGAAGCGCGAGCACAATCACCTCGCGCACATTCAGCTCAACCGCCTCGATAGCAGGCCCATCCTCCTCGGCGGGCGCGCCGAGCGCGCTTGGGGGCATCGCAAGCGCGGCGGCGCCTATCAGCACGAATGCCAACAGGACAGGCAGACAAGAAAAAGGGAGCGCCGAGCGCGTCGTTGTCGCCATAAACACAGTATATACTGACTGTGTATTTCGAAGTCGCTCAGGAGGTTGGTCAAATGTCATTTGCCCCCCCTCCCCGAAATCCATTAGGGCGGTATCGGCTTAAGCGCACTGGCATCGCACCGACGGTGGGCGCATTGGTGATTGGCGGGCGTCAGGGCGCCGGGGGATCAGGTGGCGGCTTCGAGTTCTTTTTCGCTGGCGTAGTGGCGGATCTGCCACTCGGAGATCATCGGCAGGCAGCGGCTTAGCGCGAGCAGCAGGAATAGCCAGGCACTGAGCGCGCTCGCCGCGATCAACCATTCGGCGGCGCTGGCGAAGGGGATATCCGCCGGATCGAGAACCGGCATCACCAGCAGGTAGCGGTTGATCCAAAAGCCCGCGACGATCACGGCCGACAGCGCCAGCATCGCGGCCCAGGAGCGCTTCACCCAAGCGAGGATTCCGCATAGCAGCGGAATAAAAAACAGGCAGCTCGCCATCACCCAGAAGTACGGCTGGTAGTGGCCGTACATTTGCTTTGAAACCACGCCGTACTCGTGGTCGAGATTGGCGAACCAGGACACGAAGAACTGCGCCCAGAACATGTACAGCCATAACAGGCAGAACGCGGTGATCAGGATGCCCATCTGCCGCGCCTGGCCGCTATCGAACCACCGCCGCAAGCCTTCGGTGCGCCACAGCAGCGCGGTGACCAGCAGCAGCGCGGCGCTGCCGGCCAGATTGATGCCCTGGATGAAGTACATCGGGTAAATCGAGCTGTGGTAGTGCTTCACCAGCATCATGCCGAAATCCCAAGCGACGAAGGAATTGCTGACCACGTAGAACAGCAGGATGAAGAACGACGAAAAGAATAGCCGCCGTTGCAGCGTGAAGGTATCAACCCCGCGCCGCCAAGCGGCCAGCCGCCGCCACACGGCGCGGCATAGCGCGCTGCCGGTTTCAGCGCGCTCGTCGCCGCAATCCGGCAACAGCCCCCAGAGGAAATAAAGCACCGACAGGCCGTAGAACGCCGTCATCGCCACAAGGTGCCGCCAGAGCAGAAAATCCTCGTTCAGCCAAGGACTCAAATCGCCGTCGTAGCTCAGCCAGTAGAACAGCGATTCGCGACCGCAGGCGAATATAAGCGCAAAGCCGATAAAGGCGAAAGGCAAAAACGCCAGCGTCATCACCTCGCCGATGCGGTAGAACGCCCGCGCGAACTCGGCCTTGCACAAGCGCATCACCGCGGTGAAGCAAATGCCGGCTTGGCTTAGGCCGGTCGCGAACATCCACATGACCACCGCGAACGCCCAAGGGAATGTCTCGCCGTCCATTCCTAAAAGCGCGACAAAGGATGCCAGCGCCAGCGCCGCCAACAGGCCGGTGAGCGCCAAAAACGGCGCGCGGCCCATCGCAGTTGCGCTGGCGGCGGCGCTCATTGCGCCGCCTGCATGCCGGCTTGGCTATCAGCCGCTTCGCTTTCCCCGCCGCCGGACGCTTGCGCTGCGGCCGCTTCCGCCGCCAGCCGCGCCGCCTGCTCCAGCAAGCCGCCGCGAAGATAGCGCACGATCAGCCAGCGGTCCTGCTGCGAAATCGCAAACCGGTAGCCGGGCATCACCACGCCGCCGTGGGTAATCGTGTAGTAGAGCTGCCCGTCCGGCTGGTTCTGCACGTACGGCAAGGTTAAATCCATGGGCTTGGGCGTGTACTTGAGGCCCACGCTGCCATCGCCCGCGCCGCCGGCGCCGTGGCAGGATTGGCAGTGATACTCGTACTTGAGCGCGGCGCGCGCTTCATCGGCGCCATCCGACGGAAGCGGATCGCTCAGCGTTTCGCCCACCCTGATCCGGGCGCGCACCAGATCCTGGATCCCGTCCGGGCCGTCCAGCTCCCCGCCGTTGCTGGGAACCGAGGCCTGCGGCAGAGCCACCGCTTCCTCCTGGGTCTTGACGCTGGGCTGATCCTTCATGTCGTCGTTCCATGGCAGCGCCTGAAGCCCGCCCGGCAAGCCCAGCAGGCCGCACACAAAGAGGCCTACAGCCGCGAAAACCTTTCCCGCGCTGGTCACGACGCATTCTCCCGCTCGATGGACTCGGCGCCCGAAGCGCGCAAAATCTCCTCCGCCTGGCCCGCCGACGCTCCGGCAACCGCAATCACAAACCGGTCCACGTTGCTGGCAGGGCGGTACGCGCGGTCCTTCCAAGCCGGCAAGCGGCCCACCACGAAAAAGCCTAAAAGCGTGGCCAGCACTCCCAGCAGGATCGTGGTTTCGTAGGTAATCAGCAGGTAGGGCGGCAGCGCGATGATCGGCCGGCCGGCCGTGGGCAGCAAAAAGCGCGTGGCCGTCCATACGCACAGCGCGAATCCGCCCACCGCGCCCAGCAGGGCGCCCGCCAGCGTGAACACGCGCACGGGGCTCTTGCCCAGGCCCACCGCCGCGTCCGCATGGTGAAGCGGAATCGGCGAGAACAGCTCGAAATCCTCCACGCCCTTCTCGCGCAGGGCCGCCGCTGCGCCCACCGCCGTGTCTTCGTGGGCGAAACTGGCCAGCAACGTCATGCGCTCGCCTCCCGCTTGCGCAACGGAGCCAGCGTTTCCTTCACCTCGTAGATCGACACCGCCGGGAATATCTTCACGAACAGCAAAAACAGCGTGGTGAAGACCGCGAACGAGCCCACGGTAATGGAAATCTCAACCAGGCTGGGGAAGTAGGTGCCGAACACATCCGGCAGGAACTTGCGCGGCAGCGAGCTGGCCACGATCACGAAACGCTCGGTGAGCATGCCGATATTGATGACAATGGAAATCACCAGCATCAAGTTCCAGTTCTGGCGGATCCGCCGCGAGAACAGCAGCAGCGGAACAAAGGCGCAAAACGCGATCATCTCCCACCACAGCCACCAGAACGGGCCTTCCCATATCCGGTAGAGAATGGCCTCGTTCTCGAACGACGTGTCGGCGTACCAAGCGGTGAATAGCTCGCAGATATTGATGTAGGTCCAGATCAGCGACAGCACCAGCAGCAGCTTCGACAGGTTGTCGATATGCAGCTTGCCGATATAGCGGCCGAAGCCCATGTAGCGGCGCAGCATCCACATCACGGTGACGATGCCCGCAGTGCCGGAGTAGATGGCCCCGCAAACGAAATACGGCGCGAATATGGTCTGGTGCAGCCCCGGCACCGTGGACATGGCGAAATCCCACGACACGATGGAATGCACCGATACCGCCAGCGGGATCACCAGCACCGCGAAGAAGGTGTAGGACCATCCCAGCGTGTGCCATTCCTGGGCGGTGCCGCGCCAGCCGAAGCACAGCACCGCGTAGATCCGGCGGCGCAGGCCTTTGGAGGCGTCGCGCACCGCGGCGAAGTCCGGCAGCGAGCCCATGTAGATGAACACGCTGCTGGCCGTGAGGTAGGTGAGGATGGCCATCACGTCGAACATCAGCGGCGAGCGGAAATTCGGCCATAGCTCCATGGGGTTGGGCACCGGGAAGGTCCAGTGGACGAACCATAGCCGCCCCACATGCACCATCACGAACAAGGCGGCGGTCATCAGCGAGAACAGCGTCATCGCCTCGGCGCTGCGGTAGATCGACTTGCGCCAGTCCGACTGGGTGATGTGCAGCACCGCCGACAGCAGCGTTCCGGAGTGGCTCAAGCCGATCCAGAAAATAAAGTTCGAGAGGTAGGTGCCCCACATGGCGTTGCGGTTCATGCCCGCGGCTCCCACGCCCACGATGATCTGGTAGATCCACGGGGCGATGAAGAATAAAAGCGCCACGCTTGCGGAAATGCCCAGCGTGAGCCAGTAGCGCCAGGTGGTGGTGGTGAGCGCGTTGATCACATCGCGGTTGACCTCGGCGTAGGACGGCGGGCCGTGGTCGAACATCTGCTTTCTGAGCACTGAGGACATGGCTTTAAGTCACCGCGCTTTCGGCTTCGACCATCCGCGGCTCGGCGGCGGCCGCGCGCGGTTCGGCGGCTTGCGCATTAGCCCCGTCGTGGTGGCCCCCGCCATCCGCAGCGTGCAGCGGCTCGCGCGCGTTCTTCAGGTAAACGACGCTGGGCGCGGTGTTGAGTTCCTTGAGCACCTCGTAGGCCCTAGGATCCCGCATTTTCCTCGACACCGCGCTATCGGTGTCGTTGCGGTCGCCGAACACGATCGCATCGGTGGGGCAGGACTGGGCGCAGGCGGGCTGCACCTCGCCATCGGCCACCCTTCGGCCCTCGTCTCGGGCCAGGTCTTTGGCGCGGTTGATGCGTTGGACGCAGAACGTGCATTTCTCCATCACGCCCTTCTCGCGCACGGTCACGTCCGGATTGAGCTGCTGCTCCAGCGGCTCGTCCCAGGTGTAGGTGAACCAATTGAAGAAGCGCACCTCGTAGGGGCAGTACACCGCGCAGGTGCGGGTGCCGATGCAGCGGTTGTACACCTGCGCGTTGAGGCCGTCCTGGTTGTGGTAGGTGGCGAACACCGGGCAAGCGATTTCGCAGGGCGCCTTGTCGCACTGCTGGCAAAGGATGGGAATGAAGCTCAGGCGCGCGTCGGGGTAGTCGCCTTCCCAGTAGCGCTCCACGCGCAGCCATTTCATCTCGCGGCCTTGGCGCATCCGCTTCTCGCCCACGATGGGCAGATTATTCTCCGCCTGGCAGGCCACCACGCAGGCGCCGCAGCCGGTGCACTGGTCCAGGTCGATGGCCATGGTCCAGTGGTAGTCGAACTCCGCGAAGTAACCATCGGCGCGGTATTGGCGCAGCGTGTCGGTGATCTTGCTCATCGTCCTAATGCTCCCCGCCGGGGCCGAGGATCTGCCGGCCCAAGGTTCGGCTCAGGCCGCCGGTGCGGGTGAGGCGACCGCGCTTGCCCAATGCTTTCAGCGCCACCCGGGTGGCCGCCCAGGCCAGCGCGCCGGTGGCCGAATCGCTTTGCGCGGCCAGCAGCGAAGCCGCGTTCGCGCCGCGGCCCTTCGCATAGCGGCCATTGCCGCGGTGGCCGTGCCCCAGCGGCATGGCGATCACGTCCGGGCGCACGCCGGGATGCACCACCACGGGCACGCTCAGCTTGCCGGCCGGCGACTCGATCTCAACCAAATCGCCCATGCCTAGGCCCAATTGCTCGGCGGTGGCCGGATTCACCTCGGCCCAGCTCCCGTAAACGACGCTGGTGAGCGGATCCGGCAATTCCTGGATCCACGGCAGGTTGGCGCCTTGGCCCTCGCGGAATCCCTGCGTGACGAAAGGATGGAGGACGAACGGATATTCGGACTCGCCGCCCGCGAATTCGGACCCGGGCGCCGCTGGCGGCGGCGGGACCTCAGGAGAAATCGTGTCCGCCATGCCTTCCGCCAAGGGCGCGTCCCAAACCCCGTTCTGCTGCGCCAGCCGGAACCGCTCGTTGAAGTCGCCATTCAACCCCAGCGATTGCCATACCCTAGCCCATTCCGCGCGGGTAAACGCCTGCGCGTCGGCGTGCGGCAGCGCCTGGGCAACCGCGCCGCCCAACCGGGCAGCAAGGCGAAGGACGATATCGGTGATCGACAGCGTGTCGAACAGGCGCTCTTGCACCGGCTGCTGCAAAGTGACCGTCAAGCTGCCCGCCCCCGGCGAGGAAATATCGTCGCCCCAAGTTTCCAGGAAGCTGTCGGTTGCCAGCACCCAGTCGGCTTGGGAAGCGGAATCGTTGATGAAGCTGTCGAGGCTCACAACGAGCTCGGCCCGCTCCAGCGCCCGACGGATCCCCAGCGAGTCCGGCAGGTCATGCGCCGGGTCCACGCCGGCCAGAAGCACCAGCGACACGTTGCCGCTAGCGGCCTGTGAAGCGAACGCCTCGATATCCGGCACCGAAGCGTAGGAGGCCGCGTGGCCGAGGTTGGGCCGCACGGTGCCGCCCGGCGCGCCCAGCACGCGGTTCAGCGCGGCAACCGCGGAAAGCGCCGCGGCGCCGCGGGTGCCTGCGCCAGCCGCGCCCCCGCCGAGAACAAGCGGCGTTTCGGCGGCGGCAAGGCGCTCGGCCAGCGCCTCGACGCGGGCCAGCGGGATATCCGCTTGCTCCGCGGCCCCGGCAAGGCTCATCGCGCCGCTCAAACCGCCCCAGTTCGCCACATCCTCGCCGCCGCGGCCGCGCCGCAGCATCTCGGCGGCCAGGGCCAGCGCCAAAGCGCCCTCGGTTCCCGGCCGCGCCGGAAGCCATTCGTCGGCATTGGCGCCGGTCAGCGACATGCGCGGCTCGATCTGCGCCAAGTGGCCGCGGCGGCCGTTCGCGCCTTGGCGAAATTCGCCGTAGGCCTTGGCATAGGCGATCGGGGAACGCCAGGAGCCGAGAAAATCGGCGCCGAAGGAAACCACTAGGTCGGCGCTTGCGATATCGTAGTGCGGAAGCCCCTCGAAGCCGTAGATCGCTTTCGCCGCCGCCTGCTCATTGGCGGTGGTGTCCAGCGCGAGGCGCAGCAGGTTGGCGCCCAGCGCTTCGGAAAAGCGGCTCAAGGCTTCTTCGCCGGAGCCCAAGGCGCCGCCGGTCAGCACCCAAACCCGGCGCCCCATGCCGGCCGCTTGCAGGGCGCCCAGGCGGGCGGATAATTCATCGAAGGCCTCGTCCCAACTAGCGGGGATGAACCCGCCCTCGCCGTCGGCGCGCATGGGGGAGCGCAGGCGGTCCGGGTTGTACAAGGCGTTGAGGGAAGCCTGGCCCAGAGCGCAGGCGCCGCCCCGGCTTACGGGATGGCTGGCGTTGCCTTCGATCTTCTTGGCGCGGCCTTCGCGCACCTTCACGGAAATCCCGCAGCCGGCCGGACACATGCGGCACAGCGTGTTGTACCAAGTATCGATGCCCGGCGAGAAATCCTCCGGCGGAATATGCGTGGAGAGCAGCGTCTCCAGCGGCCTCTGGTTGACCTCGCCGAGCAGCAGGCCCACGCCCACGCCCACGCCGCCGCCAGCGGCATACTTGAAAATATCCCTGCGGCTGACCATCGGCTTTTAGTAGTGGCAGGTCAGGCAGTCCCGGCCGTTGGCCACCTGCTCCTCGGTATGGCAGTCGATGCACCAGGGCATGCGGAGATCCTCGTTAATATCGACCCGCCGGGTGACGCGGGCCATTGCCTCCACCGGCCCGTGGCAGGTTTGGCATTCCACCCCGGCGCGGATATGCGGCTTGTGGCGGAAATGGACGAAATCGGGCGTGTCATGGACCTTGACCCAGGGAATGCCCTCGCCCCGCTCCCAGTAGCCGAACAGCTTCTCGATTTCGGGCCGGTCGCGGACCTCGGCCAAGCCCTTGTGGCATCCAACGCAGGTCTCGACGCTCGGCACGCCGGCGGATGCCGAGCGATCGGCCCAAGCATGGCAGTACTGGCAGGGAATCTCGTTTTCGCCGGCGTGGACTTCGTGGCTGAATTCGATCGGCTGAACGGGGGTATGGTCGTTCAGCCAAGCGCCGTGCGCCCAATGGCCGACAAATGCGCCAACCACCACCATCGCGGCAACAATCAAGCCTGTAAAAACGGGCCGAGCGGCCTCGAACACCGAAATCGACAAAGTCAACTCCCACTCTTGACGGCGCGGCATTATAGACCCTTACAGCACCTCTGCACACCTCTTGCCGCGGTTTATGCAGAGAGCGCATCTATCAGGAACAAATAGACTGCCCGCCATAGCCATAAAAGCTCTATTTAGGCATTGGAAAGTATCTCTATTTATATAAAATCAGTCAGTGTTGTGATTGATCCTTATATCCCGCAGGCGCAGCTTGCCCGGCTTGAACGCTTGGTGACGGTCGGCAAGGTGGTGGTCGTGTACGGCCCCCGCCGTGTGGGCAAAACCACCTTGATCCGGCGCTACGCGGAAAAGCGCGAACCCGATGCCCTCGTTATCAGCGGCGAGGACATGGGGGCGCGGGAGTACCTGGAAAGCCAGTCCGTGGACAAGCTGAAAGCGCTCGTGGGCGATCGGCGAACGCTGATCGTGGATGAGGCGCAGCATGCGAGAGAGATTGGCTTGAACCTGAAATTGCTGGTGGATCACGTGCGGGGACTGCGCATCATCGCAACCGGCTCCTCGTCTTTTGATCTGGCCCGCCGGACCGGTCAGCCGCTCACCGGGCGCCAGTACACGCTGCTTCTCCTGCCTTTGGCGCAAATGGAGCTGCGGTCGATTGAGGATGCCCACGAAACCAAAGCCCGTCTCGATATGCGCTTGATCTACGGTTCGTATCCGGAAGTGGTTCTGATGGAATCGGACGAGCAGCGCCGGATGTATATCAAGGAGCTGATCAATGCCTATCTGTTCAAGGACATCCTCGAGCTTGAGAACATCCGCTACACCGATAAATTGCGGCGCCTGCTTCAGTTGCTGGCATTCCAAATCGGGCGGCAGGTTTCCATCACCGAGCTGGGCGCCCAGCTCGGTATGGCCAGGAATTCGGTGGAGCGTTATCTCGGGCTGCTGGAAAGGGCTTACGTGATCTACAGCCGACACGGCTTCAGCCGCAACCTGCGCAAAGAGATCACCAAGAACCGCCGCTATTATTTCTACGATAACGGCATCCGCAACGGGTTGATCAATAACTTCAACGGGGTTGCGCTACGCGGCGACACGGGCGCCTTGTGGGAGAACTATATTCTGGCGGAACGGCTGAAACGCAACCTGTACACGGGCCGCTTGAGCGAAAGTTATTTCTGGCGCACGCATGATGGCCAGGAAATCGACCTGATCGAGGAGTTGGACGGACAGCTGCGCGCCGCCGAGATGAAATGGTCCCCGCGCCGGAACGCCCGCGCCCCGGCCGCTTGGCGCCGCGCTTATCCCGATAGCGCATTCGAGGTGATCCATCCCGAAAACTACCTGGACTTCATCGCCTGAGAAGGCTGGCCGCCGACCGAATGCGCCAATGCCGCAAAATCTATTGCGGGTGTTGATAGGCGCGGCGGCGGGCGGCCTATAATGCCCGCCGAACCCTAGTATTGAGGTGATTGAAATGCTGCAAGCCTCAAGCGTGCAGCCCTAAGCAAAGAGTAGAGACGTTATGGAAAATCTAAAGATTAGTGAGCTGATCGGTCGCGCGCCTTGGCGGGAGGCCGTGACCTACCGGAAAACCTGGCCGCACGAATACGTGCTGAGCATCAAGGACAAGCAGCGGCAGCTATTCGAGCTGGTGTGCGCCCGTTTGCGGGCCGGCGAGGGCGTTGAGTGCCGCTTCTTCGCCATGCGCAACACCTATTTGTTTCTCGGCAGCCATAAGTATTGGCTGATGACGCACTGGGACGAGCTCGATCTCGACGACGGCCAGGAGTACGTCCTGAACCGCGCGCCGCTGTACCGCGACCGCCGCGATTTCGTCATCCAGCCCGGCGATACCGGCAAGCCGGAGGACTACCCGGCCAAGCCCGCCGCGCCCGCCAAAACCGCCTAAGGGAAGCAAGCCATGCCGAAACTAGCATCGGCGAACCGTTCAAGCGCTTTGTCAGGATGTCGAGGAGGCCGGGCTGGCCGTGCAACCGCAGACTGCTACAGTGTGAGAGCTGAAAGGCTACCTGAACGGATGCCGTGATATACTCACCGCCAGCTTTACAAGGAGTTAGCCCTGTGTCAGTCAAAGGACAATATGTTGTTCCGCGCGGGAAAAGGTGGGCCGTTCGCAAGGCGGGCGCCGAGAGGGTTACGCGCCATTTCGATACCCAGCAGGAAGCGCTCGATGCCGCCCGCAGGATCGCCCGCAATCAAGGCGGCGATGTTTTCATCTTCGGGCGGGACGGGCAGATCCGGGGGCGCGACTCACACATCAACGGCTCCCATTCATAGGACGGATAGCAAGAATTGCCAAAGGACGGCAACTTCGACCGAAGCGTCTTCGTAAACTGCCCGCTGGACGAGGACTACGACCGCGTTCTTCGGGCGATTCTGTTTTGCTTGGTGCGGCTCGGCCTCAAGCCGCGAATCGCCATCGAACGCAGCGATGCCGGCGAAACCCGCATCAGCAAGATACTCGATCTCATCCAGTCATCCCGATACTCCGTTCACGATCTCTGCCGGTGCCAGGCTCGGCAGAAGGGCGAGTACTACCGCCTGAACATGCCCTTCGAGCTAGGCTTGGACTTCGGGTGCCGACGCTACGGCACTGGGATGCTGAAAGAGAAGGTCATTCTCGTCCTTGAGGAGGAGCGCTACCGCTATCAGGCGGCGATTTCCGATCTCGCGGGATCGGACATCGAAGCTCATCACGGCGACTATCAGATCGCGGTGCGAAAGGTGCGGAACTGGCTTGCCGGAATGCCAGGTTTCGAGAGCGTCGGCGGCGCACGAGTGCTGGCCGACTACGAGGAATTTCAGCAATGGCACATCCAACGGCAGCGCAACCGAGGGTTCTCGGATGATGACATCCGGGACTATTCCACTATGGAACTACTGCGCTCCATGAATGATTGGAGTTGATCGCGTGCGGCCTATCGTCCCAACCTGCGGCCTGTAGTTTGGGAACGACGTACTTGCGGCAGGTGTCGGCCTCGTTCATTAGCGCCTCGCCCGAATCCAACTGATGCCAACGAGCTCGCGATTGGCCGAAAGCGAGGCACAGCACGGCGGTAGTATCCATGCCTCAGCCAAAATGCGGGAACCCGCATCAAATCGGGAACTATCCATTAAACCCTGCCTGCACACCACCACCCTTTATGTGACCAACTCAAAGTCATCGCCGACGAAACTTTCCAAACTGAATTCCCCGCCGGAGGACGCAGAAAAGCGATGGCGCACTCGCTCCATTCGGTGCTGAACCCCATGAACCGCAGCGTGGTTCACGAGTTCCTCTATACAGCTTCGCTTCCAAACCAGCCCGAGATCCGAGTCGCCACGCAATCTGCCTGAATAAACGCCTAGGAAGTAGTTCATATTCGCTTTCGCTTGGTAGTCTTGTCCATTGTGCGTGACGACATCCCCCTTTCTGAACCGCGCCCATACGGGAGAACCTGACTGGCCGGGTCGCGATCTACAGTCGATGAGGAATATGGGCAGGCACGCAATATCCACATCCGGTTCGGACGCGATGAAACCCTTCGACCAAATCGGGAAAGGCCCTCCTATTTGACCGTACGGATACCCGATGACCTGTAGTTCGCTACCCACGTCCCACCGGTGCCAATTCCCCTGCGACGAGACGCTGTCTAAGGAAACGCTGTTGATCTCTCCTATGATGTTCGCCATCTCCTTGACGGGCAGCGCCACGATGTCGGCCTCGGCTCCCAATGTGGGGTGCTCGATCCAAGATGGCGTATCGGGATTTTCGTGGTCCAGCAAGTCGATGTGGTAGTGGATTTCTCCGGGGCCATGCAGGGTCACAACGGCGTGGTTCGGTATGCCGCAGTTATTGTGGAGAGGCTCGCCGGTAATGTTGTCACGACCCGTAAAGTTGTGGCGGTTCGTGACAAGCACCGGCCCGTCGGCGGACATGACGAAGAAACAAGTGCCGCTCGCAAGTGGCACCTCGCCAAAATACATCCTTATATGCTTGGACACGCCGGATAGAGTGTCGAAAAAGCCCGCTACGTCGGGTTCGATCTTTTCTTTCATGCAATTGACTTTCCCAAGCACATGGAGACTAATCGATAACTGCCGTCAATTCTCTGTAGTCGCCCAAGGATCGATAATATCGATTCCTATGCCGCTGAAATGCCGCACGTTGCGCGTGACCAGGGCGGCGCCACGCGAACAGCAGATGGCCGCGATCTGGCAGTCGGCCTCACCGATCGTCCGGCCCGTTTGGCGGCGCTCGGCCGCGATCTCCGCGTAGGCCCGGGCCGCAGCGCTATCGAACGGGAGGATTCGCTCGCCAAAGCCTTGGTCGAGCCAACGGGTCATAGCGGCTTCGAGCGCAGTTCGTCGCTTCCCGACCGGCAAAATTGCCACGCCGTAGCGCAATTCGGCTTCGCTCACCGCCGTGAGGCACAGCTCCTGAGCGTCGCGTTCAGCAATCCATGCCGCCACGGCGGGCGCCGGCCCCGGGCGCATGAGTTCGGAAGCAACATTCGTGTCTATGACAAACATGCCGCCCGCTCATGATAAATCCGGCGGCTCGCGCATCGGGCCACGCGGGGGCAGTTCGAGCTCCACGCCGCCAAGGGGCGCGAAGCACTCGCGAGTGAACTTCGCTAAATCCCGGGGGGCGGTTCGCCCGCCGTTCACGGCATCGCGCAAGATGACGCGCGCCTCCTCCTCCATCGAACGGTGATGCTCGGCGGCGCGCACGCGAAGCCGTGTTTTCACTTCGTCGTCGAGATTGCGGACGGTGATGCTGGCCATAGTTCGTATCTCCTCATCGCGCGGGACGCGCCCAAGCCATCGGGTGCTTGCAATGCAAGCGAGTATAAGCGCACCGAAGCCATCGCCCGTTTAGCCTTTCCGGTCGCAGCGGTTATTCAAGCGCGGCCATTGCTCGATTAAACTGCGGCCATGCTGCAACACCGATTGATCGAATGGGCTAGGAAGCACCCGAACAAGCTGGCCATCAAGGACAGGGCCATCGGGCGGGATATCACCTACTCGCAGGCGCTGCTCGGCGCGCTGATTCTGGCACGGCGCTTCCGGGAACTGGAGCGGGGCCGCATCGGCATCATGCTGCCCACCTCGTCGGGCGGGGCCTTGGCGGTCGCGGGCGCGCTGATGGGCGGGGTGACGCCCGTGATGATCAACTATTCCACCGGCGCCGCGAAAAACTGCGGATACGCGCAAGCGCAATGCGACTTCCGGACCATCGTCACGGCCCGCGCGTTGCTCGAGCGGATCGGCTGCGAGGAATTGCCGGGCATGGTGTTCATCGAGGACATCATGGCCGGGCTGAGCCGCTACGAAAAGCTGCTGGCCTATCTGAAATCCAGGCTGCCGCTGGGGCGGCTCAAGCGCATCACGGGCAGCGGCGACCTCGACAGCCCCGCCGTCATACTGTTCACCAGCGGCAGCGAGAAAGACCCCAAGGGCGTTCAGCTGACCCAGCGCAATATCCTGTCCAATATCGATTCCTTCTCCGACATGATGGACATCAAGGGAATGGATCGCATATTGGCCATGCTTCCCTACTTCCATGTGTTCGGGCTGACCATCCATCTCTGGACTCCCCTGTGCCTGGGCATGACGGCCATCACCTACCCCAACCCTCTCGACTTCAAGGTCATCGCCAAGCTCATCAAAGCGGAAAAACCCCAGCTGCTTGTCGGCACTCCGATTTTCCTGGAAGGATATGCAAGACAGTCCCGGCCGGGAGATTTCTCCAGCGTGGAGCTCGCCGTATCGGGCGCCGATAAATGCCCCGATTCCCTCAGGCAGCTCTACCGCGAGAAGCACAAGATGGAGATTTTCGAAGGCTACGGCACCACCGAGACTTCGCCGGTGATCTCTGTGAACCCAAGGGACGGGAATCGCCCCGGCAGCATTGGCGTGCCCATACCGGGCACCCGGGTGCGAATCGAGAATATCGACAACGGGAAGGACTGCGCGCCGGGCGAAACCGGCAAGATCATGGTGAAAGGCGAAGGCGTGATGTCCGGCTACCTGAACGACGTGGCGGAATCCCACCTGCGATTAAAGTCGGGCTGGTATGACACCGGCGATCTCGGGATTCTCGACGAGGATGGCTACCTGTGGCACAAAGGCCGCCATAAGCGATTCGTCAAGATAGGCGGCGAGATGATCTCCTTGGTGAACGTGGAAGAGGAACTCAATGCGGTGATCGGGGCGGAAACGCAGTGTTGCGTGGTGGAATTGCCCGATGCCAAGCGAGGCGCGCGGATCATTGCTGTAACCAGCCAGCCGATCGACGGGCAGGAGGTGGCCAGGAAACTCGCCAAGCAGCTGCCCAACTTGGCGCTGCCGAAAAAATACGTGGTGGTGGAGGCGTTGCCCACCATGGGAAGCGGCAAGATCGACTTTCGCACGCTCACCGAGATGGTGCGCCAGCGGGAAAACAATTCGCGGGACTGACCGCGAGACGGAAGCCGGCGATGACGAGTGCGGCACGGGTTCTCGGCATGGCCCTGACTGCTTTCGCGGTGGCTTGCGGGGACTCTGCAATGGACCAGGCGCCCGGCGCTGCGCGGCATCAGCTGGCCGATGAAGCGCCTCTTCGCATGGCGGTCACGCTGATGCCCGCGAGCTTCGGCGATCCATTCCGGACTCTGGGCGTGCCGGGCGACTGGGTCTGGCGGCAGATCTTTGATCCGCTCACCGAAAGCGACGATGAAGGACGCATAGTGCCGCTGCTGGCCGAAAGCTTCGAGAATCTGGACCCCCATACTTGGCGCTTCGTGCTGCGCGACGGCGTGCGCTATGCCAACGGCCGGCCATTCAATGCTTTCTCGGCCAAGGAGGTTTTCGATTGGCTGGTCAGCGACGAGGGCCGGGCCACGGTGGTAGGCTGGGAAATGCGCCGGGTCAGCGAGGTCGAGGCGGCCGATGCCCGCACGTTGATCTTCACCACCTGGGAGCCCGACCCGGTTCTGCCCAACCGGCTCACCTCGGCGATGATGGTTGAGCCGCAGGCCTGGCGCGAACTGGGCCGCCAAGGCTTTTCACGCGCTCCGGTGGGCACGGGTTCGTACCAGCTCACGGACTGGCAGAACCGCAACGGCGCGATGGTGCTCGCCGCCAACCCCTACGCTTGGCGTCCGCCCGCCATTTCGCGGGTGGAGATCTACCCGCTGCGCGACCATGCTTCCCGCTTGCAGGCCACCCTGTCCGGCCAACTGGATATCACCATGTCCTTGCGCCCCGAGCAACTGGACGCCTTCCGCGCCCGCGGCTTTACGGTGCATGCCGATATCCTGCGGCAGATCCTGGCCTTCGCCTTCGACGTGAGCGGGCATCCGGACTCGCCGGTCGCCGACGTGCGCGTTCGCCAAGCGCTCAACTACGCCATTGACCGAAAGGCTATCTCGGAAGACATCCTTCAAGGCTTTGCGCCGCCAGCCAGCCAGGGATCGGCGCCCAACGTTTTCGGCCACAACCCGCGGATCAAGCCCTACCCCTACGACCCGGACAAGGCCCGGGCGCTGCTCGCCGAAGCAGGCTACCCCCAAGGCTTCTCCACCGAGGTGCAGGTCGTGACCGGCACCTATCCCAACGACTTGGAAATCTTCGCCAGACTGCAGCAGGACCTGGCGGCGGTGGGCGTTGAGATGGCGTTCCGCAGGGTGCTGTTCTCCGACTGGATCCGCCAGTTCTTCCAAGGCGTTTGGCGCACCGAGATGTTCACCCTGGCATGGAACACCGCGCCGCACAACGACGCTTTGCGTCCCATGGAGCAATACTCCTGCCTCAAAGCACGCCCGTTCTTCTGCGACGAAACACTGAGCGAAAAACTGGTGGCGGCAGGCCGTGAAATGGACACGCGGCAAAGAGAGGTCCTGCTCCAGGAACTGGCGCTCGACTACCGACAGCTCGCCGCAAGCCTGCTGCTGCTGGAGTACGGCCACATGTGGGTGGTGGGGCCGCGCTTGAGCGGCTTCCGCGTGCGCACCCGGGCTCCTCAGCTATACCGGGTGGAAAGGACCGGATAGTGCTCCGGGGCTTGGCGCAGCGCACGGCGCGTCTCCTGATCCTGCTGCTGGGCGTTAACGCGCTGCTGTTCATCGCGCTCGGACTTGCCGGCGACCCGGCCCTGATGCTGGCCGGCGAGGATCCGACCCCGGAGCTGCTCGAACGGATCCGCGCCGAATACGGCCTCGACCTCCCGGCCTGGCAGCGCTACCTGGCGCAGCTCGGCCGCATGGCGCAGCTCGACTTCGGCGTGTCCATCTATACCGGGCAGCCGGCCCTGAAGATGGCGCTGGAACAACTTCCAGGCACGCTGCTGATGGCGGTTCTGAGCATGGCCCTCACCCTGATCACGGCCATTCCCGCCGGCGTCTGGATCGGCCAGCGGCCCGAGGCTGCTTCCCGCCGGTTCGGCGCGGCGCTCACGGCCGCGGCCCAGGGCATTCCCGGCTTCGTGATGGCGCTGGTGCTGATCCAGGTATTCGTCGTCAGGCTGGGCTGGCTGCCTTCACTGGGCTACGATCAGCCAGCCGCCTGGATCCTGCCGAGCATTTCGCTGGGCTTCTTCCTCGCGCCCAAACTCTGCCGGGTGGTGAGCGCGGGCGTTGCCGAGGCCATGCGGGAAGACTACATACGAACCGCCCGAGCCAATGGCGCCTCGATGCGGTTTATCCTCTGGAGAGAGGCGTTGCCGGCCGCCCTGCCGGCGGCAGTGGCGCTGATCGGCGCCCAGTTCGCCTTTTTGGTGTCCGGCGTGGTGCTGATCGAGACCTTGTTCCTATGGCCGGGCATTGGCCTGTTGCTGCTGCATTCGGCCCAGCAACTGGATTTCCCGGTGCTTCAGGCGATCTGCTTTGTGGTCGCGGCGCTGGTTTTCGCAGTCAACAGCCTGGCGGATGCGCTGCTGCGCCTGATTGATCCAAGGCTGAGGCCGGCAACGCAATGACTAGGATCACAGCCCGACTGCTCGCCCCGCTCAAGGCCTCACCCCAGTTGGCTCTGGGCGCGTCGGCTCTGCTGGGCTGGGCCCTGCTGCTGGCGCTGAGCGGGGTGCTGCAAACGCACGACCCGCAGCTCGGCGACCTGGCCGAACGCTTTGCGCCGATGGGCACGGCGGACCATTGGCTGGGCACCGACAATCTCGGCCGCGACCTGTGGTCGCGGGTGCTGTCGGGCCTCCCCTGGTCGGTGGGCGTGGCCACCGTGGCCTGCATGCTGGCGCTGCTGCTGGGCGGCGCGCTGGGCATGTGCGCGGCTCATTATCAAGGCTACCCGCGCGCAATCATCAACCAGCTTGTTGATGCCACGCTGTCATTCCCCGGGCTGGTCGCGGCGATCATCATCGTGGCGGTGGCGGGGCGGGGATTCTGGCCGCTGAGCGTAACGCTGGGGCTTTTGAGCTGGCCCGTTTTCGCCCGCGTGGTCTATGCCGAGAGCCTGCGCCTGCTGGCCCAGGACTACGTGACGGCAGCCCGCGTCATGGCGGTGAGCACGCCGCGCATTCTGCTGGGACACCTTCTGCCGGGACTGCGTCCGGTGCTGGCGGTGGTCTTCACCTTTCACTTCGCCGACATGCTGGTCGCGGAAAGCGCCCTCTCCTTCCTGGGGCTGGGCGCGCCGCTGGGCGTTCCCACTTGGGGCGCGCTGCTGCAGGAATCGCGCGATTTCCTTATCGTGGCGCCTTGGCTGATGATCGTGCCGGCCGCGGCCATCGCCCTGTTGGTTGTATCCATCCACCTGCTGGGGGACGGTTTGAGCGCGTTGGACCGCGCCCGGCGATGAATGCTTCAACGCCTCTGCTGCGAATACGCGGGCTATGCGTTGATTTTCCGCGCAGCGGCAGGGTGGTGCATGAGGTTTCCCTGGATGCCGACGAGGGAGAAATCGTTGGGCTGGTTGGCGAATCCGGCGCCGGCAAATCGCTGGTGGCACTGTCGATTCTTGGCCTAGCGCCGACGCCAGGACGCATCGGCAGCGGCCAGGTATCGGTGCAGGGCCAGGACCTGACAAAGATCGACGAGGCAGGATTGCGGCCATTGCGCGGGCGGCTCGCGGGGTTCGTGTTCCAAGACCCTTCAGCATCGCTCAACCCGGTTCGCCGGATCGGTTCCGCGCTGATCGAGAGCGCCATGCGCCATTCCAGGCTATCCCGGAAACAGGCGCGTAAACGGGCAATGGAGTCCTTGCGTTCGGTCGAACTGCCTCAACCGGAATCCGCCATGCGCGCCTTCCCGCACCAATTCTCGGGCGGCCAGCGCCAGCGCATCATGATCGCGCTGGCGCTCATCAACCGCCCGCCGCTGCTGATCGCCGACGAGCCCACCACGGCGCTGGATGCCGCAGTGCAGTCGCGGATCCTCGACTTGCTTAAACGCCGTGCAAAACATCACGCGTTGCTCATGATTACCCACGACTTGCAATTGGCCGCAGGCTTCTGCGACCGCCTGTACGTGATGCGGGGCGGGCGGGTGGTGGAACACGGGCAGGCCGGCGAGCTGTTCGCAAAACCCCGCCACGAGTACACCCGCTCGCTGCTGGATGCGCTGCCGGGAAAACGGGCGATGGCTCCAGGGCGCGGCAAGCGGCCGGAACAGGGGAAGCCGGAAGAGGCGCTGGCCGCCCTGCGGGGCCTTACAGTCCGCTACCAAGGCGCTAGGCAGGCGGCGGTGGAGCAAGTGGATTTCTCCATTCATGCTAACGAGACCGTGTGCCTGGTAGGGGAATCAGGATCGGGCAAGACCACGATCGCGAGGGTGCTGGCAGGCGTGATCCGGACGGCGCCGGGGCAATTGCGGTTCCCGTCGCTCAACGAGGAGTTTCCGGCTGCGGAGGTTCGCGCGCGCCATCTGCAAATGGTGTTCCAAGACCCTTATTCCAGCCTCAATCCCCGCTGGCCGGTGGAGCGCATCGTGGCCGAGCCGCTGCGCGCCCACCGGCTGTGCGGGCGCGCCGAGCAAAAGGAACGCGTGGCCGCGCTGCTGCGCCGCGTGGGCTTGGACCCGAAGCGGATGGGGCGCCGCCCGACGGCGTTTTCCGGCGGCCAGCGCCAACGGATCGCGCTGGCGCGGGCGCTGGCGATGAATCCGCGCCTGCTGCTTGCCGATGAGGCGCTGTCCGCGCTGGACATCCGCACCCAGGCACGCATCCTGGCTCTGCTCCGCGAGATCCGCGAGGAACGCAAGCTGGCGCTGCTTCTGATCACCCACGACCTGGCGCTGGCCGCGGAGGCCGGCGACCGCGTGATCGTGCTGCGGCACGGAAAAATCGTCGAACAGGGTCCCGCATCCCAGGTCATGAACTCGCCCCGCCACGAATACACCCGCGAACTTCTCGCCGCCCAGGCGCGCTGGCACCCCAACACCGGCTAACCAAGCAGCCAGGCCCTGGATTCGCAACACGCAGGGGCCGAATGTAAACTGCCCGGTTGTGAATCGTCGGGAATTAGTGAAAAGCGCGGGCGCTGGCTTGACTCTGGCGGTGCCGGCGGTGCGGGCCGGCGCGCTGCTGGAAACGCGCTGGGATTTCATCATTGTGGGCGCGGGCACCGCCGGACTGCCCGCCGCCATCCATGCCTCGCGGCGGGGCGCCAGCGTATTGATGCTGGAAGCGGCGGATACGCTGGGCGGCACGCTGAACATGGCGCAGGGGCAAATCAGCGCGGGCGGCACCCGGCTGCAGGAGGACCAAGGCATCGTCGATTCGCCGGACCGGCACTTCGAAGACATCATGGAGATCACCTTCGGCGAGGCCGATCCGGGCATTGTTCGGCGCACTGTGGACCTTGCCCCGGAAACGCTGAACTGGCTGCTCGACAAGGGCTTGGTTCCGCTGCCCGGCCATCCGGTGACCGGCGCGTCGCCCGGCCGCGCAGGCTACAGCGTTCCGCGTTATTTCTGGGCCGAGGAGGCCGGCAGGGCCATTCTCAAGGTCGTTCTGGAGGAACTCGACCGCGAAATGCCCGAGGGCAATATCGCGATTCGCGCGAATACCCGCGTGACCGGGCTGCTGGCCTCCGATGCCGGCGCCGTGGAGGGCGTTCGGGCGCAGGGCAATAACCGGAAATGGACTTTCCGCGGCCGCCACGTGCTGCTCACCAGCGGCGGCTATGCCATGAACCCGGATATGTTCGAACTGCTGACCGGCCATCCCGCCTATGCGGCCGGCTCCTGGCCGCATTCCCTGGGCGACGGGCTGGACCTGGCTGTGTCCGTGGGCGGCTGGCTGCGCGGGCGGCGGCTGCATCGCGCCGGCACCGGCTCCATCCTTACCGCGGCGGAATTCCCTGCCAAGGTGTATGCGCGTTTCGCGACCGTGCCGCAGCAGAGGCTGCCCTGGGAAATCTGGGTCGATGATTCAGGAAAGCGCTTCATCCGCGAGGACGAGCCGCTGGTGCGCCCGCGGGCCCGCGCCGTGCTGAGCTTGCCGCGCCTTCGCTACGTGATCGTCTTCGACGAGAATATCTTCAATAGCGCGCCGCCCGGGCTGCCTCAGTTCAGCCGGGAGGAATTTCTCGCCCATTGCGGGAACCATCCCATGTTCGCCCGCGCCGGCAGCCTCGAAGAGCTGGCCGCGGCAGCCGAGGTGGACGCCGCAGGCCTGGCGCAAACGGTCCGCGGCTATAACGAAGCGGTCGCAAGCGGCGCGGATCCGATGGGGCGGAAGCATCTGCCCGCGCCCATCGCGCAACCGCCGTTCTACGCCGTCACGCACCTGGGCAGTTCGGCCACATCGTCAGCAGGCGTGGCCGTGAACGATGCCCACCAGGTCTTGCGCGGCAACCAGGAGCCCGTGCCGGGCCTCTACGCCGCCGGCGAAATCCTAGGCGCCGGCGCCACGCTGGGCTCCGCCTTCGCGCCCGGGATGCTGCTCACCCCGGCGCTCTCCGTCGGCCGCTGGCTGGGAATGACGCTGCCTGTCTGATCCCCTGGCTCAGAAGGTGTAGGTGGCGGTGGCTCCGATCTGCCGCGGATCCGCCAGCGGATACTGGAAGGCGCGCACAAAGCCCGAGGTGCGGGCGCTGTCGCCGCGCGGCAGAAAGTTCTTGAAATCGACGAAGCGGATCACGGTGGAAGGCGTGCGGTCGTCGGTGAGATTGCGCGCCCACAGGCTCAACTGCCATTGATCCATATCCAGTCCCAGCTTGAGGTTGATCAGATTCTGATCGCCGCTGTGCGCGTGATTGAAAATCTGCGCGTACTTGCGGCTGGCGTAGGCGTAATCGGCGCGGATGTAGGCCGTATTGGCACCCACCGGCCACTCGTACCGCGCGAAAGCATTGGCCATGTGCTTGGACGCGTTGGGCGTCTGGTTGCCGGCCACCGACGGATCGCCGTCGGTGAAACGAACCTGTTCCGAGAATTCGTCGAACTCCGAGAAGGCGGCGTCATTGAGCGCGTAGCCGAAGCCGCCGCTGAACTGGTCCGAAAACACATGCGCCACCTCAAGCTCCAAGCCCTTGCCGTCGGTTTCGCCCGCATTGGTGACGTATGACACCGGGCGGCCGTCGCTGAGCGAGCCGGTCGTGGTGAGTTGCTGCTTGGTCCAGTCGATGAAATAAACCGCCACGTTCATGGTGGTGCGGCCGTTGTTCAGCGTGTTCTTGGCGCCCACCTCGAAGTTCAGGGATTCCTCCTCCTCGGCAAACCTTAGCGAGGGATCCAGCAAGGGGTTGGCGTTGATAAAACCGGGCTTGTTGCCCACGGCCACCGAGCCGTAAAGCATCCGGCCGTCGGCATATTTCCAGTCCAGCGTGGCTCGCGGCGACCAGGTCTTAAAGGTGTTCTCGATGAGAGGCAGGGCGGGCCGCGAACCCGGGTTGTCGTTGCCGATCTTGTCCGAGGCGTAGCGAAGCTCCAGCGTGCCGGTCACGGTGTCGGAAAAATCCCGGGCCGCGGATCCGAACACGGCCCAGTTGTCGGTGCGCGCCTCGCCCTGATCGACGGTGGCGCCGTTCAGCCGGTCCTCGCGAAAATCGCGGCGGCTCTGATACAGGTACACCCCGCCGAGCAGCCGGGTGGCGGATCCCGGATCGGTGCTAACCAGCAATTCCGTGGACCACTCGCGGCGGTCGCTGACCGCGATCCGATTGAACGTTCCGCCCAGCGCGGTGGAGTTGGACGTGATGTCCACATCGTAGCCATAGGTGGAGTCGGCGTTGAAATAGCCGGTGTTGGAACGAACCGCGAAGCCGCCCAGGTCCCACTCAAGCTGCGCCGAGGCGCGCCAGGCTGTCTTGTCGAGGCCGATATCGTCGCCGAACAGTTCCAGGTTTTGCTCGGTGCTGTCCAGTTCGACCACTTCGCCGCAGTAGTACTGCCTCGCGATTTCCAGGAAACAGTTGTTGTAGGTGCGGTCCTGCAAGGTGACCGCGGCCGCTCCGTCATCGTCCTTGCCATAGCCCAGATTGAAACGGGCGCTGAAGCTGTCGGAGGGGCGCAGTTCCAGCGAAAGGTTCAGATTGACGGATTCCTCATCCCCCACAAGCTGGTTGTCAAGCGTGTTGCGATAGTAGCCGCCGTAGGTGTAGTAGCGCACATGGGCCATGTAGAAGGCGGCGTCCCCGGCCAGAGGCCCGCGCGAAAGAAAGCTGATCTCGCCCTCTTCATGGTCCGCCAAGCGCAGCGACACCTTGTTCTCGGGCTCGTTGGCGCCGGTTTGGGTGATCAGGTTGATAGCGCCGGCGAAAGTGGCGCGGCCGAACAGCGCCGCTTGCGGCCCCTTGATCACCTCCACCCGCTCGACGATATCGAAAGGAAATGACAGGATGGAATCGTTATACAGGATGCCGTCAACGAATATCGAGGCGTTGGCGCCGCCCAGAATCTGCGATTGCCCGCGTATGACGGGACGGCTGCCGCCGCCTTGCACGCCGAAGCGGTTAAGCTTCTCGAACGAGAAACCGGGGGTGAACTGGCTGATATCCATCACGTCGCTCAAGCCACGCTCGCTGATCTCGGTTGCCGTGAATGCGCTGATGGTCAGCGGCACATCCTGAATCCGCTCCTCCTGCTTGCGCGCCGTCACCACAATCTCCTCGATTTCTCCGCCGCCCTGCTGCGCCAGAGCGGCCGGGCCAGCGAAAGCCAACGTGAAGGCAAACAATCCCATTCTTTTCCGCATTTTGATCCTCTACAAGAAAAAAAGAGCCGCCACTATAGCCGAATCCGGCAATCCGACCGAACGCAGCAAAGCGCCAGCTAAAGCCTGGTGCTTGCCTGCGCCTCGCGGGAGCGTCTGGGGCAGGATGCCCCAGCCGAGCCCCATGGATGGGTTCATGCGTCTCCCGCGAGGCGCAGGCAAGCACCAGGCGAAGGAAAGCACCGGACGAGGCAAGCACACTGTTGGCAAGGCAGCCGGACTGCGCAGGCGGCGAGCACGGCGGACGGCGCAGGCCGACTGTCGGCGGTTATCCGGCGTTGGGAGTTTCGGATTCGCGCAGCACGAAGTAGATTCGCTCGATGAATTGGCGGCGCTCCCGGTCCAGGGCGGCGCGCTCCTCGTCGCTGAACTCGTAGGCCTCCACGGCCGCGGCGCTGATTTCGGCTTGGCCGAGCGCTTCGACGGCTGCGAGGCGCTCCTTGACCGCCCAAAGCTCCTGCGCCAAGCCCATGGTGATCGACAACAGCTCATCGACGCCCTGGACATCGAAGAACCGCGGCTGCTTGCCGCGGGTCAGGTCCTTGAGCCGTATCTCGGGGGGATCCTTGGGCAAGGCCAGGCCCTACTTCCAGGCGCCGAAGCAGTACCAGCGGATTGACGGCACTAGGCGCCCGGTGTTCTCGTCCACGGTGATATCTTGGCGCGATACGTAATCCCGAAGCTCCTGTTCGCCGTTGCGGGCAAGGCTGGGCACGATGAATTCCATAAATTTCGACTCGTCGAAGCCCGCCGCCGCACAGCAGTCGATCGGGCGCATATCGCGGAACGCCTTGTAATAGGGCTCCTGGTTGTAATAGCTGTCCCAATCGAAATAGAAGCTCTCGTACGGCACGGTGCGGCAGTTCGGCGGCAACTCCATGTGCAGCATCAGCCCGCCGGGGCGAAGCAGCCGGTGCGCCTCGCGGAACACGGCGCGCACCTGCTTGGGCGGCAGTTCGTGCAGGAACATCGACGACCAGATGATATCGAAGCCGGGCTCGCTGCCGAAATCGCACTGCGCGGCGTCCATCTGCCGGTAGTGCACCCGCGCGCCCAGCACTTCGGCCCGGGCGTGTGCGTATCGCAGAAGCGGGGCCGCCACGTCCACGGCATGGACCTCCGCCTCGGGAAACGCGCCCGCCCAGGGCACCGTGTTGGAGCCGATCGAACATCCCATATCGAGGATGCGGAGCGGATGGAATTGCGGAAACTTCAGTGAAACGAAGCGGGCGATGCTGGTGCCGATATCGTCGCGCTCATTGCCGAACAATCCCATGCTGAACACGGCGGTGCCGTTGTCGTAGAGCGCGCCAGCGGCCGCGTCGCCGTGGCCGTATTCCGTGTGGTAGCAGCCCGGCATCAGATGCACATCGTGGTTGGCCACATACGACGGCGTTTGCACGAGCGGATCGAGCCTAAGCGAACCGCCATGCCCGCCACCATTGGCGCCAGTGGCGGCCACTTTGCGGTTCAGGTCTTTAAGGTTTCGTTCAATCGTAGGAATCACCGAACGCCAGACGAGTTTTTGGCAGTTAACCCGCATGGCCGAATAGAAGCGGTAGGCGCGCTCGCCGCGCATTCCCCGATGCACTTCCACGCCGTCTTCCGGCGCCCGGCCCTTTTCCCGAACGATGGCCGGCTCCACGCGCTTGTCGTATGCCGAACGCATTTCGCGCGCAAGGTCGCCCAGAATATGGCGGCGCATCTCGGAGACGAAACGCTGGCGCGACAATTCGTCCCGGGCGGGCTCAATTCGCAGATCGTGGCGCACGTAATCGGTCATGCAGGCATTTCTCGGCTGGGTTGAATCATAATACGCACCCCGCAAGACGTTGCAACGCTCGCCAAGGCATGCCGAGGGGCGGAACGACAAGCGATTGGTTTAGACTAGCCGCCGCCGAGCACGCGGGGCAAACGCACGGAGGTATCTTGTGGCTGAGGAAATCATTGCGCCGAACGGTTCGGCGATGCGGGCGGCTGTTATCGGCTGCCGCGACATCAACAAGTCGCTGGCCTTCTACCGGGACCGCATCGGCCTGTCGGTTCTCGCCGATGAAACGCTAAGCGGTCCGGCCTTCCGCAGCTTTTGGCGTCTCAACGGCGGCGTGTCCGCCCGCGCCATTGCGCTGGGGCAAAGCGAGGAGCGTGTGGGCCAAGTGCTTCTCCTCGATTTTCGCCTGCCCGAAGGCAGCGCCAAGCCGGTGGAAATCCGCGACCGCAGCATCGTGAGGGCCTACGGCTGCTTCAACCTCAATTTCTACACGGCCGATATCCACCGCGATTTCGAGGGCTTGAAGAAGGACGGCTATGTGCTCTGGTCCGATCCGGTCCAGCACTTTTTCGGCGACGAGGTGGGCGATCCCATAGAAGGCATCTTCGAGGGGCCGGACGGCGTGCCGATCAATTTGGTGGAACTCGCCACCCGCGATCCGGCCACTCGGGTCGGCCAGATGCGCGCCTACGTCGAGAAGCGCGGCTACACCCAAGCCGGGTTCACGCCCATCGTGACCAGTTCGCACGGCGTGGACTCCAGCGAACGCGCCATGGCCTTTTACGAACAGGTGCTCAAGATGCGGCCGCTGATCGACGAGGAACTGGGCGCGCCGGATTCCAACCGCCTGCTCAACCTGCCCGACAATGCCAAGACCCGAGTGGTATTCATGCAGGGCAACCACATGTTCGGCAAGGTGGTGCTGAGCCAGCCGCTTAATTACGAGTGCGAATCGCTGATCGACCGGGCGCGGGCGCCGAACATCGGCTACCTGGCCCAGGCCTTCGCGGCCAGCGATCTGGATGAGGCCGCGCGTCAATGCACGGCGCTGAAGGCGGAGATCGTCAGCGGCCCGCAGGACACGCCATGGCCCGGCTCAGGCAATATTTCGGCCATGCTGGTCCGCAATCCCGGCAGCGGCGCGCTACAGGTGGTGCTGGAGGACGCGCAATGAGCGTTTACGGCATGACCTCGGTGGCGGCGGGCGTAAGCGACAGGGGCGCGGCAAATGCCTGAGCGGGCCGCCGCCGCCGCAATGCCGTGATTCGAACGTTTGATAAGATTCGTTGATCATGCAAACTCCGCGAATTCCACAACGGGGCTGCAAGGGGAAGAGAGTGCCGGAAAAGATCCTGCGAATTCATCGCCGAAGGCTGATTCAGGCGCTGCTGGCCACGCCGGCCATTTTGGCTTGGACCCCGGCGCGGGCGGCGAGCGGCGGCCATGCGGCGGCCAAGGGCCGGATTCGGCGGCGCTATGTGGACGGGCGATTCGGCCAAGTGCATGTGCATGTTGCCGAAGCCTTGGATGAAACCGCCGGCCGCACGCCGCTGATGTGCTTTCATCCCACCGCCCTGTCGGGCGACTTCTTCCGCGACTACATGCTGGAAATGAGCGCCGACCGGCGGGTGATGGCGATGGACACGCCGGGCTACGGGCGCTCGGACCCGCCGCCCGAACCACAGCCGATGAGCGAACTGGCCGGCACCGCGGCCGACACGCTGGAGGCGCTGGGCTACGGCGCCGATGGCGAGGGCGCGGTGGACGTGATCGGCTATCACACCGGCACCTTCATTGCCGCGGAACTGGCCATTGTGCGCCCGGATCTGGTGCGCCGTCTGGTGCTGCCCGGCATCCCCTTCCGCGTTGGCGAAGAACGCGAGGCGCTGTACGAGCAGTATGCCCGGCCCAAGGCGCTTGCCGAAGACGGCTCAAACGCCATGGAAGTGTGGCGCTTCTGGGTGACCGACCGGCATCCTGAGGTTTCGCTTCAGCGCGGGGCCTCTCATTTCGTCGATCACCTGCAGTCCGGACCGTATTCGTGGTGGGCCTATCACAGCGTGTTCAGCTACCCGGCCGAAGAGCGCCTGCCGCTGGTTCGGCAACCGGTTCTGGTGCCCAATACCCACGGCAATCTCCAGGAGCAGTCGCGCGCGGCCGCGAAGTTGATGAGCGACGCGCGGGTAGTGGAAATGCCCGACTTGAGCCACGGCGCGTTCGATGTGGGCGCGGATCGGCTGGCCGCCGTGTCGCGGCAATTCCTGGACGCGTAGCCGTGCAATTTGAAAGAGTCGCCGCGCTCGGCGCGGAAGTGTCGGGAATCGATCTGGCCCCGGATCTGCCGCAAGCTGAAATTGACGGGATCGAACAGGGCTTGCTCGAGCACCGGGTGCTGTTTTTCCGCAATCAGGACTTGAGCGGCGAGGAACTGGTCGATTTTTCGCGCCGCTTCGGAGAAAGCTTCATTCAGCCGGCGCTGGCGCACAAGTACCAGGAGTTGCTGTTTCTGGAAAACGACAAGAGCAAACCGCCCACGCTCAATACCTTTCACCAGGATATGACCGGCCTGGCCCAGCCCCCGGCCCTGCACATGCTGCATGCGCTGGTGGTGCCCGATGGCGGCGGCGACACCATGTGGGCCTGCAACTACCGCGCCTACGAGACCCTTTCGGACCCCATGAAGGAGATTCTGGGCGGGCTGACCTGCACTCACACTATCCTCGGCTACTACGAGCCGATCGTGCGGACTTGGGACAACAGCGAAGAAGCGATCAAGGAATTCAAGGACAAATTTCCGCCTGCGTCGCATCCCTTGGTAAGAACCCATCCACAAACCGGCCGCAAATCACTGTTCGTGAACCGCTTCTTCACCAATTTCATCAACGGCTTCGCCCCTAAGGAAAGCGCCAATCTGCTCGAATTCCTCTACCAGCACATCGAAACGCCGGAGTTCTGCGTGCGCCTGCGCTGGCGTCCCGGCACCTTGGCGATCTGGGACAACCGCTGCACCTCGCACTACGCCGTGGCCGACTACTGGCCCCAGCACCGCAAAATGCAACGCGCCTCCGTTTCCGGCGACACGCCCTTCTAGCCAAGAAAAGCGAGGACTTCCTCGGCGATCGCGGGGGCGCCTTGTTCCATTACGGCGCGGGTCACGTCCTTGCGCTCAACGAAAGCGGCGCCGGGAATGTCGGCAGCAGCCTTGCGCGTATGTTCCTTGAGCATGTACTCAGTGGCCACCACCAAGGTGCGGTGGCGCACCTCCCGGAAGCGCGCCGCGCACTCATAGGTGAGGGTGGCGTGGTAGCCCCAGTTGGCGCGCTCGCCGGCGCGCAGAATTTCGGCGAAGTTGCTCAAGGCGCGCTCGAACGGCATATCGCCTATCCGCCTTCTCACGCTGAATTCCCAAATATCCTCCAAGCTTGAAATATCCTCGCTGTAGCGGGTCTCGGCAGTCGATTTCAGATAGCGCCCGGACTGCTCCTTTGGGGTGAAATACGGCACGTCCACCAGCGCCATCCTCCGTATCCTACCCGGCTCAAGCCGGGCCATTTCCACCGCCAGCAAACAGCCGCTGTGGAATCCAAACAGATCGAAAGGGACACTGAGCCGACTGCGGCAGGCGGCGAGCGCTTCGTGAATGGCGGCGGCCATTTCCTCCATGGAGAGCATCCCCGACGGCGGATCGGAACCGCCGTAGCCGGGACAGTCCGGGGCGCAAATCAGTCGCCCTGCGCCCAGCAACGGCGCGATCGTCTCAAAGAAGCTGCCGCTGTAGGGAAAGGGGTGCAGGCATACCAGCGCCGACCGAGCCTCCGCAACCCGGGGCGGGAATATTCTGAGATGAATCTGGCCGCGCTCCGTGTCCGAGTAGGTGCGCACGATGCCTTTACGACTCCAGCGCCGGCCCGTAGGCCAGGTCGGGCTTTCGGGCGGCGAGCACTTCGTCGGGACGTCGGATCGGCATGCGGTGGGGCGCCGAAATCACCGCCTGGGGATCGCTCAGCGCCTGATCGCGAATCCGCGCCATGGCATCGATCAATGTATCTAGCGCCTCGGGCGATTCCGTTTCCGTGGGCTCGATGAGCAGGCATTCAGGCACCAGCAGCGGAAAATAAACCGTGGGCGCATGAAAGCCCTCGTCGAGCATGGCCTTGGCAAAATCGGCAGCGCTCACCCCGGTCTCGTCGCGCAGCCGCTTGAGGCTGATCACAAATTCGTGGCCGGCGCGGCGCGACGGATAAGCCAAATCAAATCCCGCCTCGGCCAGGCGAAAAGCTAGGTAATTGGCATTCAGGACTGCGTGGTCGGACACCCGCCGCAGTCCTTCCCGTCCCAACATTCTCAGATACGCCCAAGCGCGCAGCAGAACGCCGATATTGCCGCCGTTGGCCGCCAGCCTGCCTATGCTGCGCGGCGCCTCGGTCTTCCAGCGGTAGGCCCCGTCAATCTTTTCGACGATCGGGACAGGAAGAAAGGGCTTGAGCGATGCCGCCACGCCGACCGCTCCGGCGCCGGGACCGCCGCCGCCGTGGGGCGTTGAAAACGTTTTATGCAGATTCAGATGCATGGCATCGAAACCCATGTCTCCGGGCAGCACGCGCCCAAGAAGAGCGTTGAGATTGGCGCCGTCGTAATACAACAGTCCGCCAGCGGCGTGGACACGGCTGGAGATCTCCAGGATCCTGCGCTCGAAAACGCCCAGCGTGGAGGGATTGGTGAGCATGATGCCGGCGGTGCGCGGACCTAGCGCCGCGTCCAGAGCCTCCAGCTCGATATCCCCGTCGCGCCCGGTGGCGATTTCGCGCACCTTGAGTCCGCACATGGCCGCAGTGGCCGGATTGGTTCCATGGGCCGCGTCGGGCACGATGATTTCGTCGCGCTCATAGTCCTCATTGGCGCGGTGGTAGGCATTGAACATTGCCACGCCGGCGAACTCGCCTTGGGCGCCGGCCATTGGCGCAAGAGAAACGGCCTCCATTCCCGTCACCTGGGCCAGCATCTCCTGAAGTTCGTAGAGGCACTCCAAAAGGCCTTGGGCCGCGGAATCGGGCGCGGCGGGATGCATGTCCAGAAAACCCGGCAGCGAAGCCAGCCGATGGCAGGCCCGAGGGTTGTACTTCATGGTGCAGGAGCCCAGCGGATAGCTGTTCGTGTCGATCGAGAAGTTGAGTTGCGACAGGCGCGTGTAGTGTCGCACCACATCCAGCTCGGACACTTCCGGCAGACGCGCATCCTGCTCGCGGATCAGCTCCGCCGGCAGGTCGACCGGCGGAGCCGCCTCGGGCGCAGGCGCCTGCGCGTGGGCGCGCCGGCCAGGGCTGGCTTTCTCGAAAATCAGCCTAGGCGGCATGCCGCGCCTGCCTAGAGGAGACTGTGTGGCCCCGCATGATTCCGCTCAGCGCCGATGCGTAGGCTTGGATCTCCGAAGCTGTGCGCATCTCGGTGGCGCATACCAGCAGCGCGTTGCCCAACTCGGGGTATTCGGCCGAGATATCGACGCCGCCGAGGATGCGCTGGTCGGCCAAGGCGGCCAGAACCGGCGCCACGGGACGATCCAAGCACAGAGCGGCCTCGTGGAAGAAAGGCGCATCCCAGGCGCGTCGCACACCGTCAATGGCGGTGAGCGCATCCACCAGCTCGACCGTCCTGGCATGGCAAGCCTCCGCCACCCGGCGCAGCCCTTCCCCGCCCAAAAGCGCCATATGCAAGGTGGCCGCCGTCACCATAAGGCCTTGGTTGGTGCAGATATTGGAGGTGGCGCGGCTGCGGCGGATATGCTGCTCGCGCGCCTGCAGCGTAAGCGCATAGGCGGTATGGCCGGCCGAATCCACCGTGCGCCCGGCCACACGGCCGGGCATCTGGCGAAGATAGCGGGCCTTGCAGGCCAATAGGCCTAGATAAGGTCCGCCGCCGGACATCGGAATGCCGAGAGGCTGGCCTTCGCCGCAAACAATATCCGCGCCCCATTCACCCGGGGGCCGCAGCATGCCCAGCGCCACCGGGTTCACGCCCACCACCAGCAGAGCCTGCTCCTGGTCGGCGCGGTCCCGCCAGGCTTTAACGTCCGGGAAACCGCCCAGGTAGTTGGGCGCCGCCACCGCGATGGCGGCAAAACCATCGCCGGAATCCCGGTCCAACGGCCCGAAATCGGCCTTGCCGCGCGCATCCAGCGGAATTTCCACCAACTCGAGCCCCTGCCCGCGCAGCAGCGTTCCGGCCACCGCCCGCCAGGCCGGATGCACGGTGCGCGCCACCGCGATGCGGCGCGAACCCGATTGCTTGTTGCAGCGCACGGCCATCAGGCAGGCCTCGGCGAAGGCCGTGGCGCCGTCGTATAGCGAAGCATTGGCCACATCCATGCCGGTCAGCCCGGCAATCATGGTTTGGTACTCGTAGGTGAGCTGCAGCGAACCTTGGGCGGCCTCGGCCTGATAGGGCGTGTAGTTGCTGTAGAACTCGCCGCGCGATGCGATATCCCATACCGCCGCCGGAATGTGGTGCTCATAGGCTCCGCCTCCGGCAAAGCACAGCAGCGGATGGTTGCGGCCTGCGCGGGCTTTGGCGATCCGGCCTATCCCGGCCTCGCCCAGTCCTGCGGGAATTTCGGGCGGCGCCGGGCGCTGGAGCGATGCCGGAATCTCGCCGAACAAATCGTCGATCGAGTCGGCGTCCAGCCGGCGCAACATGTCTTGAACTTGGGGTTCGGTGTGCGGAATAAACGGCATTTGGGATCAGGATCCGTGCTTTCTAGGATTCCAGCAGTTCGCCGTACTGGTCGGAATCCAGCAGATCCTCCCATTCCGCAGGATCTTCCGGCGTCATCCGAAACAGCCAGCCGGCGCCATAGGGATCGTCCGAAATCAACTCCGGGGAATCCTGCAGGGCTTCGTTGACCGAAACCACGGCGCCCGCCACCGGCGCATAAATATCGCTGGCCGCCTTGACCGATTCCACCACCGCGCAAACATCGCCGGCAACGAACGATGCGCCCGCTTCGGGCGTTTCCACGAACACCAGGTCGCCCAACTGCTCCTGCGCATAGTCGGTGATCCCCACAACCACGGCGCCGTCGTCTTCCACGCGCACCCATTCGTGCTCGCTGGTGAATTTGAGTTCAGTCGGAATTTCTGACACTGTTTTTATCCTCGTTTCTTTATCTATTCGGAATCAACAAGTATTCGGTTGCGGCGCACGAACGGCGGCTTGACGACAGCGCAAGGCACCCCCGCACCGCGAATTTCCACTTCGCACTCCGCGTAACGGCCCTTGGGCAAGCGCGCCAGACCGATGGATGCGCTCATGGTAGGCGAATAACCGCCGCTAGTCACCATGCCCTCGCCGTAAGGAGTCAATACCTGCTGGCCGGCACGAAGAATACCCCTGCCCTTGAGCACAAGCCCCCTGCACGACGGCAGTTGCGGATCTTCCCAAACCGCCTCCAGCGCCCTGCGGCCCACAAAGTTCCGCTGCGGCGGATCCATGGCCACTGTCCATTTCAGACCGCAATGGAGAGGGGTAACGGTTGCGTCCATATCCTGGCCGTATAAGCTAAGGCCAGCCTCCATGCGCAGCGTGTCGCGCGCGCCCAGCCCGCAAGGCGCCGCGCCGGCATCGATGAGGGCCTGCCAAAAAGCCCGGCCCATGGCGGCGTCCAGATAAATCTCGAATCCGTCCTCGCCTGTGTAGCCGGTTCGCGCCGACAGGATCCCTTGCTCGTTCGTGGCGTTGAAGGTCTTGAGCGCGGCAAGCGCGGCCGCATAGCGCGGGCCGATAACCGAACCGGCCACCGCCGTCCCCAGTTCCATGGCCTGAGGTCCCTGAACGGCCAGCGTGACATGCCCCTCCTGCGCCTGAAGCCGCACCGGGAAAGCTCGTGCCACGCCGCGCATTTGCGCGCGCACCGGCTCGGCCGTCGCGGCATTGCTGACCACCCGGTAATGGTCGTTCGCCAGACGATAGGCGATCAGGTCGTCGAGAACGCATCCGGATTCTTCAAGCATGCAGGTGTAAAGGCCCGCCATGCGCTCGCCGAGGCGATCGATATCATTGGCCAGCAGGCGGCGCAAAAAGGCCCGCGCGCCGCGTCCGGAAACCTCGGTGAGCGCCAAGTGCGACACGTCGAAAACGCCGGCGGCGGCGCGCGCCGCATGATGCTCGGATACCTGCGAACCATAATGCAGGGGAAGCTCCCAGCCGGCGAAATCGACCATCCGGGCGCCCAGCGCGCGGTGCGCGTCCCGCAAAGGGGTTGCCTGGCTCATTCTTTACCCGCCTTCCACTGAATGGGCGACAAAGGCTTCCGCCTCGCGCTCCGGAAGAGGCAGAGGCAAGGCCCCATTGGCGCTCATCTCTCCCTATAGACGATACGGCCTTTGCTCAGGTCGTAAGGGGTCAATTCCACGGTCACCCGGTCACCGGTCAGGATGCGGATATAGTGCTTTCGCATCTTCCCGGAAATATGCGCCATCACCATGTGGCCGTTGTCCAAGGTGACGCGAAAGGTCGTGTTGGGCAAAGTCTCGGTGACTACGCCCTGAAGCTGAATAGGTTCCTGTTTCGCCACTCGAGTGCTACCTTGCGGGAGTGCCGCGCCTTGCGCTCGCCATCACTGATCCTCCTCGGCCAGCTGGCCTTCCTCCACCTCAAGCCCAAGCCCGTCGCCGGCTTCGTCCAGCGTGACCCGCAGGCGCCCGCCAGCCTGCAGATCGCCGAACAGCATCCGCTCGGCCAGAGGCTTCTTGATATATTCCTGAATTACGCGGGCCATCGGTCTGGCGCCCATTTTACGGTCATATCCGCGCCGGGCAATCCATTCCCTGGCGGCGTCTTCCAAAACCAGCGTCACATTGCGTCCTTGCAGTTGGGCCTCCAGTTCCAACACCAGCTTCTCAACCACCCGCAATATCGAGTCATGCTCAAGCGCCTCAAACTGCACGACGGCATCCAGGCGATTGCGGAATTCCGGCGAGAACGCCTTCTCGATGGCGGTGCCGGAGTCGCTGGAATGGTCCTGCGGAGTAAAGCCCATGGAACCGCGCGCGGCCTCGCGCGCCCCGGCATTGGTGGTCATAACCACGATGACATGGGTGAAATCGGCCTTGCGGCCGTTATTGTCGGTCAGTGCGCCGTGATCCATGACCTGCAGCAGCAGATTGAACACGTCCGGGTGCGCTTTTTCGATTTCGTCCAGCAGCAGAACGGAATGAGGATGGCGGGTGACGGCTTCGGTGAGCTGTCCGCCCTGATCGAAGCCCACGTAGCCGGGCGGCGCGCCAATCAACCGGGAGGCGGTGTGCCGCTCCATGTATTCCGACATGTCGAACCGCAAAAGCTCCAGCCCCAGGCAGTACGCCAGTTGCCGGGTCACTTCGGTCTTCCCCACTCCCGTGGGGCCGGAAAACAGGAAGCTGCCCACTGGTTTTTCGGGTTCCCGCAAACCGGAGCGAGCCATGCGGATGGCGGATGTTAGAGCTTCGATAGCCGGATCCTGGCCGAAAATCACCCGCTTCAGGTTGCTCTCCAACTGCTCGAGCAACTCACGGTCGGAAGCTGAAACGCTGCGCGGCGGAATGCCCGCCATCTGAGCAACCACGGCTTCCATATGCGACACCTCCACATCCTGCGGCGCATCGCTGCGGGCGCTCAACTTAAGGCGCGCTCCGGCCTCGTCCACCACATCGATGGCTTTGTCCGGCAGGCAGCGGTCGCCGATATGGCGGGCGGACAACTCGGCCGCCGCCCGCAAAGCCTCTTCGCTATAGCTCGTGTTGTGGTGCTCCTCGAAACGGCTCTTGAGTCCGCACAGGATTTCGTAGGTTTCCTCCACGCTGGGCTCCGGCACATCGATCTTCTGAAAGCGCCGGGCCAGAGCGCGGTCGCGCTCGAAAGCCCCGCGGTATTCCTTGTAGGTGGTCGATCCGATGCAACGCAGATCGCCGTTGGCCAGCATCGGCTTGATGATGTTGGAGGCGTCCAGCATGCCGCCGGAAGCGGCGCCCGCCCCAATCACGGTATGAATCTCATCGATAAACAGGATGGCGCCCTGTTCCTCCACCAGCTCGTTGACCAGTGACTTCAGACGCTTCTCAAAGTCGCCGCGATAGCGGGTGCCGGCCAGCAGCGCCCCCATGTCGAGGGCATACAAGGTGCATCCTTCCAGGGAAGCGGGAGTGTCCTCGCCCGCCATCAGCAGCGCCAGACCTTCCGCCAGAGCGGTCTTGCCCACCCCGGCGTCGCCTACGAACAGCGGATTGTTCTTGCGCCTGCGGCTCAGGACCTGCAGGGCGCGCTCGATTTCCTTCGAGCGGCCCACCAGCGGGTCGATGCGCCCGGCGCGAGCCCGCTCGTTGAGATTGGCCGCGTAGGCTTCCAGCGCCCGCGGCGGGCGCTTGCCCGAGGGGTCCTCGTCCGGCGCATCGCCAAGAGGAGCGGGGCGGGACCGGGCAACGCCATGGGAAATATAGTTGACCACATCCAGACGGCTGACCCCCTGCCGATTGAGTTCGCTCACGGCAAAGGTCTGATTCTCGGCAAACAGCGCCACCAGCACGTTCGCTGAACTGACTTCCTTCACGCCGCTGTTCTGCACATGCGCCATGGCGCGCTTGAGTATCCGGTCGAAGGCGCGCGTAGGCCGTGTCTGGCGGCCGTCCTCCACGCCCAGAGTGGGCATGGTCTCCTCAAGATGCTGCTCCAGTGTCGTGGCCAGTTCATCCACATCGGCTTCGCAGGAGGCAAGAATTTCGGCCACCAGCGGGCTGCTGGTCAGCGCCAGCAGCAAATGCTCCGCAGTGAGAAACTCGTGGCGGTGCTCCCTGGCGCGCACCAAGGCATTCGAAAGGCAGATTTCCAGTTCGCGGCTCAGCATCGACGATCAGACCTTTTCCACAACGCAGGCGAGAGGATGCTCGTAGCGGCGCGCGTATTCGAGCACCTGGGCGGCGCGCGTCTCGGCGATTTCAAAGGCAAACACGCCGCACACGCCGCGCCCCTTCATATGCACTTCCAGCATGATGCGGGTTGCTTTTTCCCTGCCGTAGCCAAAAAGTTTCTGTAACATCTGCACGACAAACTCCATCGGCGTATAGTCGTCATTGATCAGCACGACGCGGTACAGCGAAGGTCGCTTCGCCTCGGGCGGCACAGTCTCGGTGGCTGGTGATCCGCCGGGGTGACGCAGGTAATCGTTGTCGGTCGTCTTGTTCATTGTGATCAGGCATTGGTGGCGGCCTATTGAGATACGCTTTCGGGGCCTGCCCGTTGAGCAGGCTCAAAGTTATCACAAGCTGCCTGCAACTTTGCGCCTCAATCGTGGATATTTCGCATGAATTTCGTCAATTGGAGCGGCCTGCTTAGGCACCTTCCCGCTTTTGCCTTTGTTGCAGCCGCCGTCTGGCTGGCGGCCCGCATCGCTCTCTCGGCGTGGGAATGGACTCAGGTTGAGCCCCCCGCCGGACTGCCCGACCGGTCGGCGGAGGCGGCGGAGCATCCCGCATCCAAAGCGCCGGGCAGCCGTCTTTTTGGAGAGCCGAGGGCTCGTGCGGCGCCCGTGGCGGCCGGGCCGCCCGGATTGCTCAACAGCGGCAAGTACCGGCTGCGCGGCGTGGTGGCTTCAACCCGCCAGGGCATGGCGCACGCCATCATCGAATCCAGCGGGTCAACGCGGGCCTATTTCCCGGGGGACAGCCTGGCGGCAGGGCTCACGCTCAGCGAAGTGCGGCCAAACGAAGTGTTCCTTCGCCAGGGCGCCGAAATCGTGCGGCTTCCGCTCGCCAGCCTGGGGCCTTCAACAGCCCGCGGGCCCGTTCGGGCAGGCATCTCGCAATTTTCCATAGCCGATCCCCCCAGCCTTCTCGCCGCCCCGCCACGCATGTCGCTTTCACAAATTCTGAGCATGGAGCCGGTCATGGATGATGATGGCGCCATGCGGGGTTATCGGGTTTCCCCGCGCAGGTCGCGGGCGTTGTTCGATGCGCTGGGGCTGGTTTCGGGCGATCTGGTTGTGGCGGTTAACGGCATGCCCATTGACAGCGCCACGCTGCAGCAGGCAACGCGGGAGATGGGCGGAGGTGGGGATATGATGCTCACCGTGGATCGCGAGGGCGAGCAGCTTGAAATTCGGGTGGGCAGCGAAAGTTTCGGCCTGCTGGCCATGTGAGATGGCCGGAATGAGCGGGCATGACCGGATACCGGTCCCAACATGGGCGCTGCCGGCCCTGCTGATGCTGGCCGGCCTGGCCTGCGCGCAGGAGGCCCAGGTCACGCCCAACTACAGGGGCGCCAACCTGGAGGAAGTCGTTGAAGCCGTGGGGCAGGCGATCGGCAAGACATTCGTGATCGACCCGGCGGTAGGGCTGGACCAGCGGTTCACCCTGATCGGTTCGCAGCCGATGACCACGGAGGCGTTCTACCAGGCCTTCCTGTCGATGCTGAGCGCGCACGGGATCGTGGCGGTGCCGTCCGGCCCGGTGATCCGGCTGGCCCCGGACCGCACCCTGAGAATTTTCGCGGATATCCCCTCGGGCCAAACCGCTTTGGATGAGCTTCAAACGCGCGTGCTCAGCCTGGCCAATGTGGATGCCGAAACGCTGGTGCCGATACTGCGTCCCATGATGTCGCCCGGCGCCCATCTGGCCGCCCATGCGCCCGCCAATGTGCTGATACTGTCCGACCGCGGCTCCAGCGTGGACCGGGTGCTGCGGGTGGTGCGGCGTATTGATATCCGCAACGAGCAGCCGATCGAGGTGATTCCGCTTGAGCAGGCCAGCGCCCGGGAAGTGGTTCGCGTTCTAACGGAAATTACCGAAGGATCCCGGGCGACCGGCATCGTGGCGGTGGCGGACGACCGCACCAACAGCGTTCTTCTGGGCGGCGAACAGAATCACCGCCTGCGGCTGCGGGCCCTGATCGCGCATCTGGATACGCCGCTTGCCAACGGCGGCAATACGCGCGTGCGCTACATACGCTACGCCGACGCCACCAGCCTAGCGGAAAAACTCAGCACCCAGTTCTCCGGCGCGGACGGAGGCGAAAGCAGGATTCAGGTGTCCGCCGATGAAGACACGAACGCGCTGATTATTGATGCCCCGCCGGAGATGCTGCGCAGCATGCTGGCCGTTGTGGATCAACTGGATATCCGCCGCGCTCAAGTGCTGGTGGAAGCCCTGATCGCGGAAGTCAATGCCGACGAGGCCAGTCAATTGGGCGTGAACTGGGCTGCTTATGATCCTGAGCGGGTGCTGGGCAGCACCGATTTTTCCGGTTCCGGCACCAGTCTGCGGGAACTGGTGGCGGGCGCCGTGTCGGATACCGACCAGGGACGCGCCGCAGCGCTGCAGGCGCTGGGCCCCGGCGCGGGGTTCGCCGTGGGCCAGGTGCGCGACAACGGGCTGAGCTTCGTGGCATTAATCAGCGCAGTGGAGAACACCGCAGGCGCCAATATTCTGGGCACGCCCATGCTGGTGACGCTGGACAACGAGGAGGCAACCATCAACGTGGGCCAAACCGTGCCCTTCGTTACCGGCAGCTACGCCAGCTCGGGCATCAACCCGAGCGCCGCCGACGGCCAGATCCGCCCGTTCACGACCGTGCGCCGCGGCGATGTGGGCCTCACGCTCACGATCACGCCGCGCATCAATCAGGGCGACGCGGTGCGCTTGGCGATCAAGCAGGAACTGTCCGAGCTGGCGCCGTCGGTGGCGGGCGCCGTGGATCTCGTCACCAATACGCGAACGCTGGAAACGGCAGTGATCGTGGAAGACGGCGGAACCCTGGTGCTGGGCGGGCTGATTCAAGACAAGGTGCGGGAGAGTCGCCAGCAGGTGCCACTGCTGGGCCGCCTGCCCCTGATCGGCGCGTTGTTCCGGGCTGGCGGGGTGACTCGGGAGAAAACCAACCTGATGCTGTTCATCCGCCCCACCATCCTGCGCGACTCCTCGCAGGCCGACGCCGCCACCAACCTGAAGTACGACTACCTCCGCCGCCAGCAACTCATCCGCTCCTTCGCCGAGCAAGGACCGCTGCTGCCGGAAGAAATGGATGAAGCATTCGATCTCCCCAACGGGGCGGATGCGGCCCCCGGCGGCGACGAGCCGGAGCCAGACGCCGGCGCCGACACGAACTCCGATTGAACGCGCTGCCCTTCAGCTTCGCCCAGCGGCATGGGGTGTTGCTCGTGCCGGAAGCCGACGGGCGGATGGTGGCGCTGGTGCGCGCGGGTTCGGGGCTTGGGGGGCTGGCCGAGGCGGGCCGCGCAACCGGCTGCCGCCTCGAGCCCAGGTTGATCGATGCCGAGGACTTCGAACGCCGGTTGCGGGCACGCTACGAAGTTGGAACCGACAGCGCCCTCTCCATCGTCGAGGATCTCGACGAAGATCAGGAACTGGGCGTGCTGGCAAAGGAACTGCCGGCGCCGTCAGACCTGCTGGACAGCGATAACGACGCGCCGATTATCCGGCTTCTCAACGCCGTGCTGGCCTCGGCGATCCGCACCGGCGCCTCGGATATTCATCTCGAGCCGGGAGAATTCGATCTCAACGTGCGGTTTCGAGTTGACGGCGTGCTGCGCGAGACTCTGAAGCTGAGGCGGGGCTTAAGCCCGCTGGTGATTTCCCGGGCCAAGGTGATGGCGGACCTCGATATCGCCGAAAAGCGGCTGCCTCAGGACGGCCGAATTTCGCTGCGGATTGCCGGGCGCGCGGTGGACGTGCGCATTTCCACCCTGCCCGGCATCCATGGCGAGCGCATCGTGATGCGGCTGCTGGACAAACAATCAGGACGCCTCGACCTGGAGTCGCTGGGCATGGATCCGGATACGCTGGCCCGCATGGAACAGCTGGTCCGGCGGCCTCATGGCATTGTGCTGGTGACCGGGCCCACGGGTTCCGGCAAAACCACCACGCTTTATGCGGCGCTGGATCGGATCAACGACAGCACCCGAAATATCATGACGGTGGAAGACCCGGTGGAGTATTACTTGGAAGGAGTGGGTCAAACTCAAGTCAATAACCGCGTGGGCCTGAGTTTCGCGCGCGGGCTGCGCGCCATTCTGCGGCAGGATCCGGACGTGGTCATGGTGGGCGAGATCCGCGATATCGAAACTGCGGAAATTGCCGTGAGGGCCAGCCTGACCGGCCACCTCGTGTTCAGCACCTTGCACACCAATACCGCCGTGGGCGCGGTGACCCGCCTGCGCGACATGGGGCTGGAGCCGTTTCTGATCTCGTCAAGCCTGCAGGGCATATTGTCGCAACGGCTGGTGCGCCTGCTGGATCCGGCAACGCAGGAGTCCCATGCGCCCGATAAGCATGAAAGCGCGCTGCTGGGGCCGAACGGCGGAAACGCTCCGAAGCTCTATCGTCCAGGCGCTGCGGCGGCGGCGGAAGGCGGAGGCTATAGCGGGCGCACGGGAATCTACGAGCTCATCAGCATCAACGAGCGCCTGCGCAAGCTGATCCACGAGGGCGCGCCCGAGCAGCAGCTTGAAGAAGAAGCGCGGCGCAATACTCCGCCGCTTCGAGCCAATGGAATGGCAAAGGTCCGGGCAGGCGCGACCTCCCTTGAGGAAGTGCTGCGCGTGACCAGCCAGGACTAGCAGCCCAGCGCCGGACACGCCCCTTGCCTGAGTGGACCTACTCCGCGCTGGACCGCGAGGGACGCCGGCGGCGCGGCGTCCTGCAGGGTGATAGCGCAAAGCATGTGCGCGCCTTGCTACGAAAGCAGGGCCTGCAGCCTCTTGATCTGCGCCCGGCGGCAGCGGGCGGCGGCGCAAGGCGCGCCTGGCCCGGCAAGCGCCGCGCGATGGCCAATCAGCCGCTGGCGCAGTTCTGCCGGCAACTGGCCACCCTGCTGCATGGCGGGCTGCCGCTGGACACGGCCTTGAAGGCGCTGGCCGATCAGCGTTCGCGCCACTCCGGGATCCTGATGGAGGTTCGCGCCAGAGTCCAGGAAGGCCACAGTTTTTCCGAATCACTGCGCGCATCGGGGCGCGTTTTCCCTGAATTGCTGGTGGCCACCGCGGGAGCCGGCGAGCGGATCGGCCGTCTTGAGGAAGTGATGGAACGGCTGGCGGAACACTTTGAGAAACGCCAAGCTTTGAGGCAGCAGGTGCGGGCGGCGCTGGCTTATCCCATGGTTCTGGCTGCTCTGAGCCTAGGCATCGTGAGCCTGATGCTGGTGTATGTGGTGCCGCAGGTCACGCCCGTGTTTGTGGACAGCGGCGTGGAACTGCCCCGGCTGACACGAATCCTGCTTGCACTGAGTGATTTCGTGCGCAGCCATGGATGGATCGCGCTGCTGGCCGCAGCGGGAGGAGCGGCGGCGGCTTCCCGCGCCATGCGCCTGCCGGCGGCCCGGATGCGCCTTCACCGCGTTTTGCTGGCGGCCCCTCTGTTCGGCGCCTTCTCCCGCGAATTGAATTCGGCCCGGCTGATGCAATCGCTTGCCACGCTAACCGGCGCGGGCGTGTCGGTATGGGAGTCGCTGCGGGTGGCGGCGCGCCTTCTCGCCAACCTTCCGATGCGCGAGGCCGCGCTGGCCGCCGCCACAGAGGTGAGCGAAGGCGCTGCCGCCGCTGATGCGCTGGACCGCAGCGGCTTGTTTGCGCCGCTATGCATACAGCTGATCGCCAGCGGGGAAGTCAGCGGGGATCTTCACCAGCTCTTGGGGCGCGCGGCGCAAACCCAGGAAAGGGAACTTTCATCCCGCATCGACACCATGGCCTCCTTGCTGCAGCCTCTGCTAATCATGGTTGTGGGCGGTTTTGTGCTGGTCATTGTGCTCGCCGTGCTAATGCCGATTTTCGAGATGAACCGCCTCATTGGCTCATAGAAAAGGGAGCCGCGCCCCAATACCAACAGCGGGCGAATGAGCGCCGATGCGCTTGGGGACCATCCGGCGCGGCAGGCGCAATCACGTGTTTTCGCGCCAAACGCAAAGATAAGGAAGCCGTGCCGAACCTGCCGGCTGATTCCCTTCTTTAGGGTAAAGCGGCCGCGACACTCTATATTCGCGGCCGCTTTACTTGGGGGAGATTATTTCTGCTGGTTTTGCTCGAACATGCGATCCATGCGTTCGCTCGTTGCGTCCGCAGTGGCTTTCGCATCTTCCGCCGCTTCCGCTGCGCGTTCCGACATCACGCCTGCGCGCTCGACCTCCGCGGCGGTCTGGCGCTGAGCGGCTTCCATATCGCCGATTCTGCTCTCCATCGAGGAGATGCGGCTGCCTATCGCGGCGGCGCCGGCATCCATTCGGGCGGCCATTTCATCCATGCCCGTAGCGCAGCAGCCGACAAGAGCCAAGGCAACAGCAGGCACTCCAAGCAGGGTCATAACAGGTCTAGTGTTTTTCATTAAGATCCTCGGGGCTTCAGCCAATCAATGCGCTGTTCCAAGCGCGTTGCGTAATCTTGGCAAACCGCCAAAGGAAATGCAAGGGATAGCCTTGTCCAGTGAGGCATAAGCCTGAACGGGAGGTGTAAATCCAACGAGAGACGAGCCTGCAGGCGTGCGTTGGGATCATCGGAGGATGATCGTGACGTTACAGACCGAACGGGTTCGGGGCCTGGAAGAGGTTCGGGCCTTTGTCGAGGGCAGCGAGGCGGTGGATTTTGCCGTCTCGGATCGGGCGGGGATCTACCGTTTGATTCGGCGGACGCTGGTCCAGTTGAAGTATCACCGTCTGGGCAAGGCGGACTTGCGGACGAGTCCTTCGGACCGGCCCGCGCCCTTAAGGGACGTGGGGCCAGGAAGATCAACCCGGCGCGGAACCCTTGAACACCCAGCGCACAAGCCTCAAGATAGAAACCCTCTCAGCAGCCATCCCAACCACGCCCGACGCTCACACACAACGCCCCTCTTCAGGCTCATGTCCGTATTGGATTACGCTGGATTTGGTTCACGCGCTCGCATCACGCTATCATTATCACCAGTTTCCCGACCACCCGAGGCTGTGATGCTCACAGTTAGCTTGGTACAAGCGAAAGCTTTTGGACAAGGTGGAGACCGGCGAGGGGATTGTTATTACGCGTCGTGGCAAGGCGGTCGCTCATCTTTCTCCGACTGCCCATCCCAAAAAGCCATTGCCGCTCTGAGTTTCGGGCCGCTATGCCCTGCTTGCGTCGCCCATCAGCCGAGCTGCTGCGCGAGATTCGGGACGAGAGCTTGTGAGATAGCCAGCCACCTTGGATGCTCTATTTCAACACAAGTTCCCTCGTCCCGCCTCGAACCGTGAATCAGAGGAAATCTACAGCTTGGACAAGCGGATGATCGCTTCGGGGAGGGCGCTGGGGCTACGGGCCGGTGTCGGAAATGTTCCAAGATACGGCAACTGATGGCTGCCAAGAGCGAAAATCCACCCATTCGTGACGGCCAAATCCTGACCGGCCCGCTGTTTAGCGAGCCGATGCTCGTGGAGACGGTGCGCGCCAACGGCTCGGAGTCCTGGGTCGCGGGCTTGGTTGGAACGCAAACGGAGCGTTTCCGCAGGGTCGCACTCTCCACCGACGACATCGCGGATCTCACGATCACCGGCTCCACTCTTTCCTACGACGGAGACGGTCGGCTGCTCAGGCTGGGGCTGGAGGCCCATGCGCTCGGCATCGCCCACGAGTTCGATCCGTATTTCGGCCTGTCGATATCCCGCGTGGATCCGCTCCCGCACCAGCTGGAAGCCGTGTACGGCCACCTGCTCAAGCTATCAACAGTGAGGTTTCTGCTCGCGGACGACGCTGGTGCCGGCAAAACCATCATGGCCGGTCTGCTGGTGCGCGAACTCATGCTGCGCGGTCTAGCAGAGCGTGTCCTCGTGGTCTGCCCCGCTAACCTCGCCTTTCAATGGCAGCGCGAACTCCGCGAGAAATTCGACGAGAAATTTCTCGTTCTCAAAGGCAGCGACATCCGCGATCAGTTCGGCGTGAACCAATGGATGGAGCAGAAGCGCGTCATCACCTCGCTTGATCTCGCCAAGCGGGACGAAATCCTGCCCGGACTGCGGCAGGCGCACTGGGACTTGGTGATTATCGACGAGGCGCACCGCATGTCCTGGTCGCCGCCCGCGAAGAAGACGGCGCGCTACGCGCTCGGCGAACTGCTGCGCGACAGCGCCGACCATATCCTCCTGCTCACCGCCACGCCGCACAAGGGCGATCCCAAGAACTTCACGCTGTTCTTGCAACTCCTGGATCAGGACGCCTATGCCGACGTCAAATCCATCCGCGAGGCCATGAACCGCCGCCGCGCGCCCTTCTACCTGCGCCGCACCAAGGAGGCGATGGTCTATTTCCCGGAGCGCCAGCCGAACGGCGAGTGGAATGCCCGTCCTGTGTTCACCAAGCGCACCCCGCAAACGGTCGATTTCAAGATTGACGGCGACGAGCACGAGCTATATCAGGAAATCACCCGCTTCGTAAAGCGGCAAAGCGTTCGCGCCGCTGCCCAGGGCGACGATCCCCGCGCGCGGGCTGTAGGCTTCCTAATGGCCTTATACCAGCGGCGGCTGGCCTCCAGCACGCATGCGATGAGACGCTCTCTCGAGAACCGGGCCAAGCGTCTTGAGGACGGGCTTCAAAGCGCGCAGGCATTAGCCAGGACCGCACCAACAGCAATTCCCGATCCCGAGGAAATCGAGGAGATGGAGGATGCGGACCGCGAGCGCCTTGAAGCACTGCTCGACGCGATCACCCTAGCTGGAAATGCGGAACAGGTGCGCGAGGAAATCGGCGAACTGCGGCATCTTGCCCGAAGCGCGCAAGCTGTCGAAGCGGCGGGCAATGAAGCCAAGCTCGCTCGCCTGCGCGATATCCTGCAAAAGGAGGGCTTCTTCGACGACGCCAGCCAACGCCTGCTGCTGTTCACGGAGTTCAAGGACACGCTCAACTACCTGATGGAGCGGCTCCGGGCCTGGGGTTTCCAAGTTGGCTGCATCCATGGCGGGATGAAGGCCGGATCGCGGGATGAGCCCGGCACGCGCATCCATGCCGAGCAGCAGTTCCGCGAAGGCGAAATCCAGGTGCTCGTGGCCACCGAGGCCGCCGGCGAAGGCATCAACCTCCAGTGCTGCCACATCCTGTTCAACTACGACATTCCGTGGAACCCCAATCGTTTAGAGCAGCGCATGGGGCGCATCCACCGCTACGGCCAAGTCCACGACTGCCTGATCTTCAATTTCGTCGCCACCAACACCATCGAAGGCCGGGTGCTCAACCGCCTTCTGGACAAGCTCCAAGAGATTCGGGACGCGCTCGATGACGACGCCGTGTTCAACGTGGTCGGCGAAGTCTTGCCGGCCGCACAGGTTGAGCGCGTGTTGCGCGACTATTACGCGGGCAAGCTCGGCGATGCCGATCTCGAAGACCGCATGCTCAAAGATGTTGACGAAGGCCGGTTCCGCGCCATCTGCCAGACCGCGCTGGAAGGCTTGGCATCCAAAAGGCTGAACCTCGAAATGCTGGTCGAGCGCCGCGCCCGGGCAAAGGAGCAGCGGGTCGTGCCGGAGAACATCGCCCGATTCATGCAGGAGTGCGCGCAGGATGCGGACTTGGGCCTGAAGCCGCTGTCGCGCCTCGCGCATACCTTCGATCCGGGCCGCACTCCAACGGCGCTGAAGCGGTACGAGTTAGCCGAGGATTGGAAACTCCCGCAACTCGCGGCGCGCTACCCCCGCCTGTCAACCGACCGCGAGACGGCGGACGCGAACCACTTGGAATGGGTCACGCCCGGCCATCCCCTATTTGAGGCGTTGCGCCGCCACGGATTGGATGCCGCGCAGCGCGCCTTCGCCCGCGGCGCATGCTTCTATTCCTTGGGCCATGAAACTCCGGCGCGCCTCGATGTGTACCGGGCCAGAATCGTGGACGGCTTGGGCCGCACCATCAACGAGCGCCTTTTCGCCGTGGAACTATCCGGAGACGGCGAGCGGCGGCAGCGCGATCCTCATTACCTGATGAATCTCATCCCAGCGGAAACGCCCGATCCGCTCCCGACCGCCGCGTCGGCGCCGGAGGCGACTGCATGGCTCATGGAAACCGCCCTAGAGCCGTTCCTGAGGAAAATTCGCACTGAGCGGTGCGAAGAAATCGACCGGATTGCCGAACATGTCGAGCTGTCTCTTACCGAGGTGCTGCATCGCATCGACCAGGAAATCGGACGCGCCGATGATGACGTGAAGAGCGGCAAGCCGGGTGCCAAGGGCCGGCTGGCGCAGGCCGAAACACGCCACGCGGACACGCTTGCGCGCCGGGACAAGCGCCGGGATGAGCTGCGCCGCGAGCGCGCCGTAACGTTGCAGGGCGTGGAACGGCTGGCGAGCGCGTTGATCCTGCCTCACCCCGAACGCGAGACCCCCGAACTGAAGCGCCTGCGCCCCGATCCGAACACCGAGATGACCGCAATGCGCGTAGTCATGGATCACGAAGCGGCGCGCGGCTGCAAAGTCCGCGACGTTCACGAACAGAATCTGGGCTACGACATCACCAGCCTCGACCCCGAATCGGGGGAACTCCGTCTGATTGAAATAAAGGGACTTGCGGCCTCAACCGGCACCATCATTCTCACGCCGAACGAGCGCCGTGTCGCGGAGGACCGCCCCGACTGCTACTGGCTGTACGTGGTGACGGATTGCGCTGGCGAGCCGAGGATCAGGGAACCGATCCGCAATCCTGCAAAATCCCCATGGCGCGAAGTCACCAAGGTGCAGCACTACTGGCTGAACGTTGATACGATCACCAATGCTTGAGGGGGTGGATGATGGCGGTGACGTACACGGACCAAGAGATCGAATCACTTATGCGGGAACGTAAATTTCTGCCTAGTAACTGGAGGAGACGCGCTCGGATGATGCTTAAGCGCGGTCATCAGGAGCGGCACTTCGACATCACCGGTTTCGACGGGAGTGAATTTCGTGTGATTCTTAGGCAAAGCACGGCCAACGTTTTGGATTTCTCCGCCATTCTCGCAGTGCGCGTCCCGCAATCAAGTCAAGTATTCCGGCTCCGCCGCTACAACGGCAGGAGCCACGAGCACACCAATCATATCGAGGGACTGTCTTTCTACGATTTCCATATTCATCTCGCAACCGAGCGCTATCAGGAACTTGGGGCTCGGGAGGACGCATACGCCGAGCCGACGGAGCGTTACGGGACTTGGCAGGATGCTTTGCTCTGCCTGTTCGACGATGCGAGCTTCGATGTTCCACGCGGGCCGCAACGCGACCTTTTATTGGAGAAATAACATGTCGATTGAAACGATAGAGCAGGATTTTCACCGCAAGGTGTCGCAGAAAATCCGGTTGTCGGAAGAAGGAATCGAACGCTTTCGGGTGCTTACTCCGTTTCTGTTCGACGATGGCGACCACCTGTGCGTTGTCCTTAAAAAGAATGGATCGCGGTGGGTGCTCAGCGATGAGGGGCATACCTACATGCACCTGACTTATGACATCGACGAGAAAGATCTGCATCGAGGAACGCGCCAGAAGATCATTTCCAATGCCTTGTCCATCTTCGGCATTGAGGATCAGCAAGGGGAGTTGTTGCTCGAAGTGCCTGACGGGCGATATGGAGACGCGCTTTATTCCTTTGTTCAAGGGCTGCTAAAGATCACCGATGTCTCGTTTCTCGCGCGCGAGCGCGTTCGATCCACATTTATGGAGGATTTTCGGGCATTTTTGATCGAAGCCATCCCCGAGGAACGCATGAACTTCGATTGGAGTGATCCAACCCACGATTCTCAAGGGAAATACACTGTCGATTGCCGGGTCAACAGTATGTCCCGGCCACTTCTCGTCCATGGCATTGCAAATGACGCCAGAACACGTGATGCCACGATTACCTTGCACCAGTTCGAGAAGTGGGGTATCCCATTCCGTTCCCTCGCCATCTTTGAAGATCAAGAGGCGATCAATCGCAAGGTGCTGGCACGGTTTAGCGATGTTTGCGACAAACAGTTTTCAAGCCTGGCGTTAAACCGTGACCGGATCACACGCTTTCTGAGCGAGAACATTGCTGAATGATTCCGCGCCAATGCAAGCGGCTGGCGGAGGTGGATTTTCCGATCGCGGCGGTGTCGCGGCATGCGGTTCGCGAGAAGTCGATCCGCCACGGCCACCCCTCGACGCTGCATCTGTGGTGGGCGCGGCGACCGCTCGCGTCGTCGCGGGCGGTTCTTTTGGCGCTGCTGCTGCCCGATCCCTGTGATCCGCACTGTCCCGGCGCTTTCAAGGAAGCGGCGAGCAAGCTGCTGCCCACGGTGGGCGGCGGGCACACCAAATCCGATAACGATCTGCGCCGCGGGCTCCTGAAGTTCATCGCCGATTTCGCCAATTGGGATAACGCGGCCAACTCGACCTTTCTCGGTGTCGGTCGGTCGCTGGTCAAGGCTGCCCACGGCGAGGAGGCGCCGCTGGTGGTGGACCCTTTCGCGGGCGGCGGCTCGATTCCGCTGGAGGCGCTCCGACTGGGCTGCGAGGCTTTTGCCAGCGACCTCAATCCGGTGGCCTGCCTTATTCTCAAGGTCATGCTGGAAGACATCCCTCGCCACGGGACGGAACTGGTCGACGAATTGCGGGAAGCGGGCGCGGAAATCAAACGGCGGGCCGAGCGGGAGTTGGCCGATCTTTATCCCGTCGATCCCGATGGCGCAACGCCGATCGCTTATCTATGGGCGCGCACGGTGCGTTGCGAGGCGCCGGATTGCGGCGCGGAAATCCCGCTCATGCGCTCGTTCTGGCTGTGCAAGAAAGCCAAGCGAAAGCGGGCGCTGCGGCATAGTGTCGAGCGTGTCGATGGCGCGCCGCCAAAGGTTTTGTTCGAGGTGTTCGAGCCCAAGACCGAACGCGAGGTGCGCGCCGGCACCGTAACCCGCGCCAAGGCGACCTGCCTGTGCTGCGGCGCGGTGCTGCCGCCTGAGCGGGTGCGCCTGCAACTCGCCGCCGAGCGCGGCGGCGCCGACGCGAAGTTCGATGCCGATGGCACCCGTATCGGCGGTGCCCGCATGACGGCGGTGGTGACGCTGCGCCCCAACAAGAAAGGGCGGCATTACCGGCTGCCGTCCGATGCCGATTACGCCGCCGTTCGACAGGCGCAGACTCGCGTTTCGAGTCTGCTGGAGGAATGGGAACGCGGAGGCAAGCAGGGCTTGTGCCCGGTCCCGGATGAACCCCTGCCACCCATCGGGACGCTCGGTTTCCGCGTCCAGCGCTACGGAATGCTGCAATGGGGCGACCTGTTCACAGCGCGGCAAAAGGTGGCGTTGTTCACTTTGACCAAGCTCATCAAATTGGCCGCCGCGAACAGCCAAAGCACCGATCTGTTTTCGGCTGCGCTCAGCCGATGTGCTGATCACTGGTCATCTGGAGCGATGTGGATACAGGATCTGGAAGCTGTTGCACACACCTTCGGCAGACAGGCGTTGCCAATCGTTTGGGATTTCACTGAGGCATGTGGATTTGCTGGTGGCGGGGCAACATGGGAAGGTCAGGCGCGCTGGGTCGCTAAGGTTGTCGAAACAACCAAGACACCCCGAACCGGAGTCGTACAGCTTTCGGATGCCACCAAGCATCCGCTTCCTGACGAGAGCGGCGAAATCTGGTTTACCGATCCTCCATACTATGACGCTGTCCCTTATGCAGATCTATCCGACTATTTTTTCGTTTGGCTGAAACGTGCGCTTCCCGAAGGAAGGCTCCTTCAGGACCCATTTGATGGTGGGAACCCTCTGTCTCCAAAGGAACGCGAAGCGGTACAGGACGAAACAAAGTCAATCGGTGGTCGGTCCAAGAACCGCAATTGGTTTGAGGAGAAGATGTCGGAGGCATTCGTGGAAGGCCGACGAATTCTGTCTCAAGATGGAATTGGATCGGTTGTCTTTGCACACAAGACTACCGAGGGTTGGGAAGCGCTTCTGTCAGGCATGATTCGGGGCGGTTGGACCATCACTGGATCTTGGCCTATTGCTACTGAACGAAGTGCCCGAATGCGCGCTCGCAACTCGGCTGCTTTGGCGACTAGCGTCCACCTGATCTGCCGCCCGCGTTCAGAGGATGCTCCTATCGGCGAGTGGGCCGATGTGCTGCGAGAGCTGCCCTTGCGCGTCGCCGACTGGATGGAGCATCTGCAACAGGAAGGCGTGCGCGGTGCCGACCTGGTGTTCGCCTGCATCGGCCCCGCGCTCGAAATCTTCAGCCGCTACCGAGCAGTGGAGACGGCAGAGGGAAAGCAAGTCGGTCTGCCGGATTACCTGGAGAAGGTCTGGGAAGTCGTGGGTAGAGCGGCGCTCGAACAGGTGCTCGGCATGGCGGAGGCTTCCGCCCGGAACGGGATGGCGGGCGCCTTGGAGGAGGATGCCCGCCTGACGGCGCTGTTTCTTTGGGCGCTTCAGAGCACGGAGGAACAGGGCCGCGACCGCCAAACTTACGAAGCGCAGCCAAACGACGGCGGGCATTCGATGATCCGTGACGCGCCCGCTTCGACGGAACCGGGCGACGCGCAGGAAGAAGCCGTAGCCAAGGCGACCGCCAAGGGCTTCCATCTTCCCTTCGATGTGGTGCGGCGCTTCTCGCAGCCCATGGGCATCGACCTCGATCATTGGCAAGGCCGCGTGATCGCCCAAGAGAAAGGGGTGGTGCGCCTGCTGCCGGTTGCCGAGCGGGCCGAGGCTTTGTTTGGCGCGGATGGCACCGGGAGCGCCACCCTCTGGATCGAGAGCGGCGCGGACGCGAGCGGGCAGGAGTCGCTCTTTCCCGAATTGGGTGCCGGACCGCAGGCTTCAGCGGAAAAGCGGGCCGGTGGCCAAGTTAGCGCGGATGCCGTTCTGGAGTCGCCGGATGCCACCGCGCTCGACCGGGTGCATGCCGCGATGCTGCTTCAGTCGGGCGGCCACGCGAATGCGCTGCGAACGCTGATTCTCGCCGAGCAGGAACGCGCGCCGGATTTCCTGCGCCTGTCGAACGCGCTGTCCGCGCTCTATCCCCGCGGCAGCCGCGAGAAACGGCTCCTAGACGCTATGCTACTGGCTGTTCCAAGATAGCAGTCATGGCCGAATGAAGGGCGAAGAACGATGCGGCTGTATCTTGGTCGGGCACATTTTGAGCCAATGTTTGCGGCAGGAGCAGGCCAGCAAAGCCGCAAAGGCAGATAACCGGAACCTGGAAAGGAGAGAATCATGACCCAAGAGGATGAACTGCTAAGACGAATCACCGTGCGCCCCGATGTTTTTGGCGGCAAGCCTATTATCCGGGATATGCGGATAGCCGTGGAGCATGTGCTGGCTAATCTGGCCGCCGGGGAAACTATTGATGGGCTGCTTGATAACTATCCGTTCCTTGAGATGGACGATATCCGAGCGTGCTTCCTCTTTGCCCATCGCTCGCTTTGTGGTGAGCATGTGCATGACCGCATCGCAGTGCGGAAAGCTTCGTGAGGTTTCTGATTGACGCTTGCGCCGCGTCACAGCCCGTTCTCGCAGCCCTGAAAGACGCTGGCTGCGATGTCGTGTCTGTTCTCGAGCGTATGCCCCACGCCCCGGATGAGGCGGTATTGGCGCTCGCCCTTGAAGAAAACCGCGTGCTTGTTACCGAAGATAATGATTTTGGCGAACTTGTGTTTTTGCAGGGCCTGCCGCATGCCGGCATCGTGCGGCTGGTTGACATGACTCCTGCGGAGCGAGCAGACATTATGCGATTCTTGCTTGAAACTTACACGGATGCCATGCGTGATGGAGCAATCATTGTGGTGACCAAGGGCCGCATCAGGATCCGAAGGCCGCAAAGTGCGGATATGGATGATGGCTAGCCCTTGGTACAAAGTCGTCACTCCGCGCCGCGAGGTGCGGGAAGGGCGCTCCTTCAGCCCCGACGAGTTCGCGATCGCGCTGGAGCAGGTGGTAGCCGGGACTGCGCCCGCGGACTATCGCGACCCGGCGCAGTTCTTTTCGCGCACCTGCTTTACCCGCGCCCTCAACGACCACGCCGGCATGGTGCTTCGACGTCTTGCGGGCGAGACGCAGAACACGTCCCCGGTGCTCACGCTGGTCACCCAATTCGGCGGGGGCAAAACGCACACGCTCACCGCGCTCTATCACTTGGCCAAAACGGGCCGCGATGCCGCAAGCCTGCCGGGCGTGGCCGATCTGCTGGCCCATGCGGGCGTTGCCGATGCGCCGAAGGCGCAGGTGGGGGTATTCGTGGGCAATGCCTGGGATCCGTCGGAAGGCCGCGAGACGCCATGGATCGATCTTGCCCGTCAACTGGCGGGCGACAAGGGCGTGGCCGCGCTCGGGGCTGCCGCGAAGACCACGCCGCCGGGCACTGATGCGATCGCCCGCGTCTTCGCGGCTGCGAACGCCCCCGTGCTGCTGCTGTTCGACGAGGTGCTCAATTTCGTCAACCGTCATCGCGACCGCGCCGACAGCTTTCATGCCTTCATTCAGAACCTGACCGTAGCCGTCACAGGCGCGGCGGGCGCCGCCGCAGTCATCAGCCTGCCGCGCAGCCAAGTGGAGATGACCGACCGGGATCGGCAATGGCAGGACCGTATCACCAAGGTGGTGCGGCGCGTGGCCCGCGACCTGATCGCCAACGACGAGGCGGAAATCGGCGATGTAGTGCGCCGTCGATTGTTCGAGGAATTGGGCAGCGAGCGCGTCCGCAAGCGGGTCTCGAAGATATACGCGGACTGGTGCTTCGAGCGCACGGCCCGGCTTCCTTCCGAATGGATGGCGGTCGATAGCGCGACGACGGAAGCCAAGGCCCGCGAGTTTCTCAGGAGCCGCTTTGAAGCGTGCTATCCGTTCCATCCATCCACCCTTTCGGTATTCCGGCGCAAATGGAGCGCCCTTGCCCAGTTCCAGCAAACCCGGGGCACTCTCGCCATGCTGGCCCAGTGGGTTTCCTGGGCCGCCCGCCAGCAGTTCCGGGAGGCGCGAACGGAACCGCTGATCACGCTCGGTTCTGCGCCGCTGCATGTGCCCGAGTTCCGCGCCGTGGTGCTCGGCCAACTCGGCGAACAGCGGCTCGACGTGGCCATCGCCGCCGACGTTGCAAGCGACACGGCGCATGCCCGGGCGCTGGATGCCGATGCGGTAGGGCCGCTTCGCGATATTCACCGCCGCGTGGGAGCAGCCATCCTTTTCGAGTCCTCCGGCGGGCAGGTGGACAAGGTGGCGCATCTGCCGGAACTGCGGTTTGCGCTGGGCGAACCGGAGGTGGAGACCACAACCGTGGACACTGCGGCAGCGGCCTTGGAAGCGACGGGATTCTTCATCCGCAAGATCGGGACGGACGGATTCCGCATTCATCATCAGGCGACCCTGAAAAAAGTCGTCAGCGACCGCCGCGCGGCGTTGGACGAGGACACGGAAATCCAGCCTGCCATCCGCAAGCTGGTCGAGCAGGAGTTCGCCCGTGGCGCCAGCCTGCCGATCATCCCGTTCCCGGACGACGGCGCGGCCATTCAGGACACGCCCCGGCTGACGCTGGTTGTCGTCGATCCGGAAGTGGAGTGGCGGGCCGGCAGCAGGATCGCGCAATCCATCGCGCAATGGACCCGCGAGCGCGGAGCATCCCCCCGGCTCTATCCCGCATCGCTGGTCTGGTGCGCCCGGAAGCCCGGGCGCGAACTCCGCGACCGGTTGGAGCTGTGGCTCGCTTGGAGACAGGTCGAACGGGAGATGGCGGAAGGCCTGCTCGGCACGGAGTTCGACCGCGCCGACAGGCAGGAACTGCGGTCCATGGTCAAGGACGCGGAAAACGCTGCGAAAGATGAAGTGTGGGCCGGCTACCGTTTCGTGGCGCTTGCCGACGCCAAGGCCGATTCCGGGCTGAAGACCATCGACTTGGGCGCGGGCCACAGCAGCGCGAATGAGACGTTGTGCGGGCGGGTGGTCACCGCATTGAAGACCGAAGCGTTGCTCAGCGAAACCGTCGGTGCCGGTTATCTCGACCGGCACTGGCCGCCGGCGTTCAAGGAGACGGGCGCTTGGCCGCTCACCAGCCTGCGTCAGAGTTTCCTCAACGGCTCGCTCACTCGTCTTGTCGATCCCGATGCCGTTCTGCGCCGCAAGATCGTCGAGTTTGTGGGTGCCGGTTCGTTTGGTCTTGCTTCGGGCAACACAAAGGATGGGCGCTACGAGCGCATGTGGTTTGCGGAGGCTGTCGGGATCGAGGAAGTTGTCTTCGAGCCAAATGTGTTCCTGCTGACCAAGCCCCGGAGTGACGAACTCCGCACACTGGCCGTACGCGAACCCGATCCGCCTTCGATTGTCCCGGAGCCTCCACCTGCTGACCAGCAGCCGGATTCCGGAAAGCAATTGGGAATTGACACGCCCGCAACTGCATCCCCGATTCGGCTGCGCGTAACTGGGTCCGTGCCGCCGGAACTATGGAACCGATTGGGCACTAAGGTTATCCCCAAGTTAAGGTCGGGTGACGGACTTACAACGATGGTCGAATTCGCCGTTGAGGTCATACCCACTGCCGCCGATGACCTAGAAGCGGGACTGCGGCGAGTCTTCGCCGAGTTGGGCCTGGATCATTGCTTCGTGATTGAGCGATCACAGCAGCTGCCTTTCGCAGATGTTCCGGCTCGCGAAACGTCGGAGCCTTTGGAGGAAAATGGAGAATGGCTCCCCAAGCCGGACTCGCACTAGGAGTAGCGGCGGAAGCCGGAGAGTTTTGGTACTGCCCTGCGGATTGTCACCGGCGGCGGCGCGGGTTCGATTCCCGCCGCCAGCTTCCCTGCTCGCAACTATTGTAGCATCGCCGATGCTCGTATTGGATTACGCTGGGATGGATGCCTCGTAGCGTGAAGCGCCGGCCTCATGGAGCGAACCGCCAGCGCGGTCGGCAAAGGCTATCGGGCAGCGGTTCGCGTGTCCCGGATTTCGAGCGAAATCGGCACCGGAACGCCCTTGCGTTCGACCAGGGCGCGGCGCATGGACCGCACATCCAATTCGGCGCGCGCCGCCCGGGCCGCCGACTCGAGCCGGGCGACTTGGGCTTTCATATATCCCGGCGGCGGCTCCTCCAAAGGCTGGTGAACCTCCACATACAGCCGCCCGGCGCGCCAGCCGATCTTCACCGGCTCATTGATGATGGCGACCGGCAAACCGGAAGGCACCTTCGGAAACAGCCACTCGATATCCTCCGGCAGCATGCGCAGGCAGCCGTGCGTCACCTGCATGCCCACGCCGCGCGGGCGGTTGGTGCCGTGAATCAGGTATCCTGGAGCGGATAAGTTGATGGCGTAGTCGCCCAGCGGGTTGTCGGGGCCGGGCGGCACTACGGACGGCAGCGCTTCGCCATCGGCGGCGTATTCAGCGATGATGGACTGCGGCGGGCGCCACGTTGGCCGAGTGCGCTTGCGGGTCACCTTCCAATCGCCAAGCGGCGTCTGCCAGTCCATACGGCCGATGCTGATGGGAAACGTCGCCACCATGTCCCGGCCATCCTGGCGATAGTAGAAATACAGCCGGTATTCGGCGATATTCACCACCATGCCGTCACGCGGCGCGTTGGGCAGCACGAACGCGGTGGGCAACAGCACCGGCGCGCCGTCCGCGGGCACCCACATATCCACGCCCGGGTTGGCATGCCGCATGTCGGTAAAGCCCAGGCCGTTACGCCGGGCCATATCCAGCAAGGATTCGCGCCGGTCGGCAGCAATCGTTTGCGATTCGCCCACGATGGTTACAGTGGGCCCCGGAAGAAGAAAATTCTCCGCCTGCGCTGAAGCGCAAACAGCCATCCCGACAAGCGGGACAAGCGTTGCGCCCCACCGCGATAGACGCTCCGCCTTCCGCATCAGTACTGCATCAGCCCGGCGGCCCACGTCAATCCTCCTCCGAAAGAGACCATCATTATGCGCTGTCCGCGCTGCACTCGTCCATCCCTCACAGCCACATCCAAGGCCAAGGGAATTGAGGCGGCGCCCGTATTGCCATGATCCTGCAGGGTCAGGATGACGCGCTCATCGGGCAGGTTCAGCCGCTTGCCGATCGCCTGGATGATGCGAATATTGGCCTGATGCGGAATCAGCCAGTCGATGCCGCCGCAGTCCAAGCCGTGCTCCTCCAGCAGCCTGTCCACCGTGCCGCCCATGGTGCGCACAGCGATCTTGAAAACCTCGCTGCCCTTCATGCGAACGGTTGCGCCGCCGCTGCCGAACTGCTGGGGATTGCGCGATACGCCCGCGCGGCTGCGCAGAATGTCCACATGGGAGCCGTCCGCTCCGAGAAGGAAACCCATCATTCCCGGTTCCCGCGACGGTTCCAGGACAACCGCCCCGGCGCCGTCGCCAAACAGCACGCAAGTGCTGCGGTCGCTCCAGTCGGTAATGCGCGACAGCGTCTCCACGCCCACCACCAGAGCTTTGCTGGCACGCCCTAAGCGAATCATCCCGTCGGCAATGCTCAAGGCATAAAGCCAGCCGGTGCAGGCCGCCTCGCAACTGAAGGCCCCGCACGGCGGTATGCCAAGCGCGTCCTGCACCATGCAGCCCACATTGGGGAAGATCAGATCGGGCGTGGTGGTTCCCACCACCACCAGGTCGATCTCGGCGGGGTCGCAGTTCGCGGCCTCCAGCGCCGCCCGGGCCGCCGGGATTGCCAGATCGGAACTGGCCTGCTCGTCGGCCGCCATGTGCCTGCGCTCCATGCCGGTGCGAGTGCGGATCCACTCGTCGGTGGTATCCACCAGCCGCTCCAGATCCCGATTGCTGAGAATGCGTTCCGGCAAATAGCGGCCGGTGCCGGCAATCCGCGAGTGCCTCAGGCTGGAAACGGAATCAGTCACGCGGCCATATTGCTCCATAGCCCCTGAATGCGCTCATTAAGGCCTTTCTCCACCTCTCGCATCGCCAGATGGATAGCCTGCTGCCAGCCGATTTCGTTGCTGGAGCCATGGCTCTTGATGACGATGCCATTCAGCCCCACCAGCGTGGCGCCGTTGTGGCGATTTGGATCCAACCGCTTCTTGATGGCATACAAAAAAGGCCAGCATGCCAAGCCATAGGCGCGGGTGAACCAGCCGGTTTGAAAGTACGAACGCATTTGGCGGTAAACGAATTCCGCCGAGCCCTCCATGGTCTTGAGCGCGATATTGCCGGTAAAACCATCGCACACAACCACATCGGCACGATGCTTGAACACGTCGTTGGGTTCTACAAAGCCGTGATAATTCAAGTGGCTTTCGCTGAGCAGAACGTTTGCCGCCTGAACCGTCTCGATCCCCTTGATCTCCTCCTCGCCGTTATTCAGCAGCCGGATAGCGGGGTTCTCCACGCCGTTGATCGCCGCAATGACTGAACCCATCACGGCGAACTGCAGCAGGTGGGTGGGCGTGCAAACGGAGTTCGCGCCCAGATCCAGCATGTAGCAGGCGCCCTGCATCGTCGGCAGGGCCACGAGGATGGCGGGACGGTCGATGCCCGCCAGCATCCTGAGCACGAGGCGGCCGGTGGCCATCAGGGCGCCGGTGTTTCCTGCGCTCACGCAGGCCTGGGCCTCGCCGGATCGCACCAGTTCCACGGCCAGACGCATGGACGAGCGCTTCTTGTGGCGCAGGGCCTCCGACGGCGTATCCTCCATGGACACGATCTGATCGGCATGGTGGATTTCCACCCGGGCCGACTCCTTGCCCAAACGCCCGAAGTTGGCGCGCACCGTGTCGGCATCGCCCACAAGGATCAGCCGCAATTCATCGCGGCTGCGCAGCATCTCCAGCGAAGCGCGAACCGCCGCGGCCGACCCGAGGTCGCCGCCCATGGCATCCACAGCGATGGTAACAAACTTGCTCATGGCAAGATGCGGTTTTTTACCACCGGCTTGCTAGCCTTGCTCTTGATCCTCGTCCGCTTCAGGAGGCGGTGGAATAATCTCTCGGCCACGGTAGTAACCATCCGGCCCAACGTGATGGCGGCGATGAAGTTCGCCGGTTTCGGGATCCATCGAGAGCGCTGGCCGCCCCAAGGCATGATGCGAACGGCGCATATCCCGGCGCGAACGTGATTTTCGATTCTGTTGAACTGCCACTATTGTGCCCCTCGGAACTGGCTATCAGCATTCAATCCCGACTCTGCCGCATCAGGGCACCGAGGCCGGCCAAGGGACGGGAGAGGCCCGGCGCCGCCTCGGGCCGGGATTCACGCACCACTTCGCACTGCGAATGCACCGGCGCCATGGGCAGGCTGATCAGGATTTCATCCTCCAGTATTGTACCCAGCATCAGGCCGTCCGGGCCGGCTATTACCGTATCGTAGGGAGAAGCCACTTCCCTGATCTCATTCTCGCTGCCCACTGCGGTGAGCTGGCTGTCCAGTTCGATTGGCCAGACGAGCGGCGAAAGGCAACGCTGGCATTGGAGTTGCAACGCGCCGCGAGCCCGCAAACGAATGACCGGGAAACCCTCCAAGCCTTGCCGAAAAGACCAGCAGGCATCGATGGCCTCCTTGGCGCCGACATCCGCGCACAACTCCGCGAGACGCGCGGACGCGCCAACCTTAAAGGATGCTTCTATCGCGTGGCGCCGGGCGGCCCACTCTCGCAACTTGCGCATTGCCACGGCACTGAGATGAACCACAGGCCCTCCTGCAGCAAGCCGGAATCCCCGGAAAACGAAGCGAATCAGGAACCAGCGCGCTGTCCCGCGAATCACTGCCGCAGCAGGCGGGCCGGCACGCTGACCACGGCTATCATAGGAACGCTCCCGGAGGCTGTCAATTCAGCGCGCAAACCCATGATGACATGTCCATAAAGCTTGTTCTGGCCACGCAGTCGCCGTACAAGCGCCAGTTGCTTGCCCGGCTGGCACACGGCTTTGCGACCGATCCTTCGGGCATCGACGAGAGCGCGCTCGAAGGCGAGAAGCCTCGCGAACAAGCGCAGCGGCTGGCGGAATCCAAGGCCCGCGAAGTGGCGCCGCGCCACCCGGGAGCATGGGTGATAGGCGCTGATCAGCTCGCCGAATTCGAGGGCCGGGCGGTTGGCAAGCAGCCGTCTGCGGAACAGGCGCGGGCCACGCTGCTGGCGTTCTCAAAACGGCGGCTGGATTTCCATACGGCGGCATGCGTGCTCACGCCCGAGGGCAAGGCGCTCACACATGTTGATCTAACCGTGGCTCGATTCCGGGAACTAAGCCATGAGCGGGTGGAACGCTACCTCGAGCTGGACCGGCCGTACGACTGCACTGCGGCCTTCCGGGCCGAGGGCGCCGGACCGCTGCTCCTGAATGCCTTGGAGGCCACCGATCCCACCGCCATTATCGGTCTGCCGCTGCTCTGGCTTGCCTCCGTCCTTCCCCTTCATTGGCAATAGCGGCTCCGCTCCTCCTTATATCTGGAGCCGGCGTTATTCGAGGCTGGCGTTGGCGCGTCTGCTTCCTCCTCCCTTCCACCCCGCGCGGCCTAAACCAGAACAAGCGTGAAAGTCAGTTGGAGTTGCGGCCAGGGCGATAGCCGGAGACGATGGGATAGCGCCAGTCGCGGCCGAAGGCGCGTTCGGTCACACGCACGCCGGGCGGCGCTTGGCGGCGCTTATGCTCGCTTGAGCGCACCCGATCCAGAACCTGCCGAACCACCTCGGCATCGAAACCCCGCGCGGCAATCCGGGCCACCGACAAATCCTCCATCATCAACGCGTCCAGCACTTCGTCCAGCACTTCGTACGGGGGCAGAGAGTCGCTGTCGAGCTGATCGGGCCTTAGCTCCGCGGTGGGAGCGCGTTCGAGCACCCTTTCAGGAATCGCCTTGGACAGGGCATTGCGATAGCGGGCAAGGCGATAGACGCGGCTTTTAGTGCAGTCCTTAAGCGGCGCGAAACCACCGGCCATATCGCCATATAGCGTGGCGTAGCCCACCGCATACTCGCTCTTGTTGCCGGTCGCCAAAACCAATCGGCCGTGCTTGTTGGAAATCGCCATCAGCAGCATTCCGCGGCAGCGCGACTGCATATTCTCCTCGGTCACGTCCTCGGGCATGCCCGCGAACAACCCGGCCAATGTTTCCCTCATCGTTTCGACCATTCCCGTAATCGGCAAAACCTCGTATTGCGAACCCAGATTCTTCGCCTGGCGCTTGGCATCCTCAAGGCTCATCGCCGAGGTGTAGCGGTACGGCATCATCACGGCCAGCACCCGGTCCGGCCCCAGCGCGTCCACCGCCAGCGCCAGCGTCAAGGCGGAATCGATGCCCCCGGACAACCCCAACACAACCTGCGAGAAACCGCTCTTGCGCACATAATCCCGGATACCGGTCACCAGCGCCTCATAGACCTCGGCTTCCTCAGGCATCAATGGCGCAACGATCCCGGCACGGGGCCGGACGGGCGCGCCGGCTTCGACCTCAAGGCCGCAAAAATACAGCCCTTCCTCGAATGCCTTGGCGCGCATGCGAACCTGGCCCGAAGCGTCCATCACGCAAGAGCCGCCGTCAAAAACGAGTTCGTCCTGCCCCCCCACGAGATTGACGTAGGCCAGGGGCAGGCCTGTCTCCCGCGCGCGCTCGGCGAGCAGCGTCTCGCGACGCATCTGCTTGGCCAGTTCGTACGGCGACCCATTGATCGCTAGGATCAGTTGCGCGCCTCCGGCGGCGAGACGCTTCGGCACATCCGCCCCCCATACGTCCTCGCAAACCGCCAGCCCCACGCGCATTCCCCGCACCTCGGCGCAGCCGGCTTGCTCGCCCGGCGAAAAATAGCGGCGTTCGTCGAAAACGCCGTAGTTGGGCAGCGCGTTCTTGCGGTGCAGAAGCAGCAGGCGCCCATTATGGAGCAGCGCCGCCGCGTTGTACCAGCGCCCGCCTTGCTCATGCGGGTAGCCAATAACAACGGCGATATCCCCCGAAGCCGCCTTGATCCGCTCAAGCCCGGCAGCCATGTCCTCGCGCAAACCGGCATGAAACAGCAGGTCCTCAGGCGGGTATCCGCACAGGGCCAGTTCCGGGAACGCCACCAGTTCGGCATTGCCGGCGCGGGCCTGATCGATCGCCGCCAGCATTCGGGCGACATTGCCCGGCACATCGCCCACCAGCAAGTTGATTTGAGCCAGGGCGATCTTCAAGGCGCTCCCCGTAATATCAGCTCAGGCACCCGCCGAAAGCTTCCAACCCTCAACCGCAGCTTATCCCCGCCCCCCTCTTCAGGGAGTATCGGAGGCAGGGTGAGCGCCGATATCCCGGCGCGAACGAGCCAAGCCCCATGGACGGGTTCATGCGTCTCCCTGAAGAGGGGGGCGGGGAATGGCGAGGGACAGCGCATTCGCCATTTTCAGGCCAATATCGGCGGGCGAGCGGGTCACTGCAACCCCGGCGGCCTCAAGCGCCTCGTACTTGGCTTCGGCTGTGCCCTGCCCGCCGGCCACGATGGCGCCGGCATGCCCCATGCGTTTTCCCGGCGGCGCGGTGACGCCGGCAATATAGGCCACCACCGGCTTGGCCACTTCACTGCGAATGTACTCGGCGGCTTCCTCCTCGTCGCTGCCGCCGATCTCGCCCACCATCACAATGCCCTCCGTCGCAGGGTCGCGCTCGAACATCTCCAGGCAGTCGATAAAGTTGAGTCCGCGCACCGGATCGCCGCCGATTCCCACGCAGCTTGTCTGTCCGAGCCCGCAAGCAGTGGTCTGATGCACCACCTCGTAGGTGAGCGTGCCCGAACGTGAAACAATGCCCACGCGGCCAGGCTTGTGAATAAACCCCGGCATAATGCCCAGCTTGCATTGGCCCGGCGTGATAATGCCCGGACAATTCGGGCCGATCAGGCGGCAGTCGTAGGACCTAAGCGCCGCCTTGACGCGAACCATGTCCAGCACCGGCACGCCCTCAGTGATGCAAACAACCAGACGGATGCCGGAATCAGCTGCGGCCATGATGGCGTCGGCGGCGGCAGGAGCCGGAACGAAAACCAGGCTGGTGTCGGCGCCGGTCAGCCTGACCGCCTCCCCAACGGTGTCATAAACCGGCAACCCAAGGCATTCCTGGCCGCCGCGCCCCGGGGTCACGCCGGCCAGGATCCGGGAGCCGTATTCAAGGCATTGCCGGGCATGAAACCGGCCCTGCCGACCGGTCAGCCCTTGGCAGACCGCGCGGGTGGAGGCATCCACCAGAATACTCATGCCGCCGCCTTTACGGCGATGCGCGCCGCCTCGGCCAGATCAGACGCCGCGGTCACGGTAAGCTCGCTCTCGCCGAGCATGGCGCGGGCCTGTTCGGCATTGGTGCCTTCCAAGCGGGCAACCACCGGCACATCCACGCTGGCCTCCCGCACCGCCTGTAGAATGCCCTCCGCAATCACGTCGCAGCGCACGATTCCGCCGAATATATTCACCAGAATGGCGCGCACCTTGGCGTTGGACAGGATCAGACGGAAGCCCGCCGCCACGCGGGCCGCGTCGGCAGCCCCTCCCACGTCAAGAAAGTTGGCGGGCTCTCCGCCTTCGAGCTTGATCAGGTCCATGGTGGCCATGGCCAATCCGGCGCCGTTGACCATGCAGGCAATCGAGCCATCGAGCGACACGTAACTCAGGCCCGCCTCGGCCGCCCGCCGCTCCAGCTCGTCCTCTTGGCCCGGATCGCGTTGCGCGCGCAGCTCGGCCTGGCGAAACAGGGCATTGTCATCCAGGCTGATCTTGGCATCCAAAGCCAGCAGACTGTCCTGCCGGGTCACCACTAGCGGATTGATTTCCACCAGGCTGGCGTCGCACTCCGCAAACAGGCGATACAAGGCCGATGCCAGCCCCTCCATCTGCGCCGCTGCCCGGCCCTCCAGACCGAAAACCCAGGACAGCTGCCGAGCCACGTAGGGCATCACCCCGGCGGCGGCAGGAACCTTGATTCGCGCCACTTTCTCCGGCGTGGAGCGGGCCACCTCTTCGATATCCATCCCGCCCGCGGCGGAACCCACGAAACATGCGCTTTCGGCAGCCCGGTCGAGCAATAGCGCGAGATACAGCTCACGGGCAATATCGCTGGCCTGCTCCACATAGACCTGCTCCACCGGCAGGCCTTCGGAACCCGTTTGCGGCGTTACCAAACGCGTTCCCAACAGGCGTCCGGCTGCGCTTCCAACGGCTTCCGGGGAATCGCAGAGCACCACGCCGCCGCCCTTGCCGCGGCCGCCGGCATGCACCTGCGCCTTAACCACCCAGCGCTCTCCGCCCAAGTCGCGCGCAGACCGCTCGGCGCTTTCGGGAGAAGCCGCCGCCAG
>JAPOTY010000021.1 GCA_026708965.1 Gammaproteobacteria bacterium
GGCGTGGATGAATGCCTCGGGCGGCGCGCGTCCGCTGCCCATCGCCGACGGCGTGTCCGTCGGCACAATCACCAACGACGGCCCGCTGCCGGGGGCGTACTTGGCGCGCTTCGGCCGCGCGGTGGCGGAGCAGGCGCTCGACGGCATCGCCGGGCGCTTGCAGGCCGACCGCGCGCCCGGCCTGCGGGGCACGTTCGCCGGGCTGGCGCTGGGCTTCGGCCCGGCCTCCGGCCAGCCGGCGATAGGCGGCGGCACTGCGTTGGGGATGGCGGGCCCCGGAACGCCCGGAGCTTGGTTGATGCCGAACATCGCGCCCGGGTTCGGCGCGCAGGCGCTGGATCCGGCGGCAGGCGCGGGCAGCGCCTCCGGCACCTTCGGCGACCGCCTCGGCGCGGGCGTCCCCGGCGCGCCCCCGCCCCGGTCACGCACGATGGCCGCGCAGGAGGCGCTGCTGGGGTCGAGCTTCACGCTGACCCGGAAGCGGGACGGCGCGGACGGCACCATGGCCTTCTGGGGCCGCACGAGCCGGAGCCGCTTCGACGGCGCCGAGCGGGGGCAAGGCAACGATGTCGCCCTCGACGGCACCGTCACCACCGGCATGCTGGGCGTGGACTACGCCCGGGGCGGCTGGCTGGTCGGGCTGGCGCTGACGCGGACCCTGTCCGACGGCCGCTACGCCTCCGTCGGCGGCGGCGATCCCTGCGCCGCGTTCGGGGAGGAGGCGCCGGCGGGATGCGGCGGCGCGCAGCGGATCGGCGACGGCGATGTCGAGGCGTCGCTGACGGCGGCGGTGCCCTACGCGGCATGGCGGGCATCGGAGCGGCTGAAGGTTTGGGGCGCCGCCGGTTACGGCGCGGGCGAGGTCGCGCTCAAGACCTTCGGCGGACGCCACGGCGCGGACACGAGCTGGAGCATGGCGGCGGCGGGCGTGCGGGGCGACCTGCTGGCGCCGCGGCCAGGGGGCGGCCCGGCGCTGGCGCTGGTCTCGGACGCGCTGTGGACGCGCACGGCATCGGACGGCGCGCCCGGCTTGGCGGCATCGGCCTCGGACGTGACGCGGCTGCGGCTGGGCCTGGAGGGCGGCTGGCGCTTGGCGCTGCCGGGCGGCGGAAGCCTGATGCCGAAGCTGGAGCTCGGCGCGCGCCATGACGGCGGCGACGCCGAAACCGGTTTCGGGGTCGAGCTCGGCGGCGGGTTCAATTGGACCGAGCCGCGCCTAGGCCTTGCGCTGGACGTTTCGGGCCGCGCCCTGCTGACGCACGAGGACGGCGACCTGAGGGACCGGGGCTTCTCGGCGGCGCTGTCCTTCGATCCGGCGCCCTCGACCGGACTGGGGCCGTCGCTGAGCCTGAGCCAGTCGCTCGGCGGGCTGGCCCGGGGCGGGCTGGACGCGCTGTTCGCGCCGGGGCCTCTGGAGCGCCGAACGGGCAGCGATGCGAACAGCCGCTGGGCCATGGAGGCGGCCTACGGATTCCCGGCCTTCGGCGACCGCTTCATCGGCAGCCCGCATGTCGGTTTCGGGCAGGCGGCGGGGTCGCGCGACTACAGCCTCGGCTGGCGCTTGGCGCCGGAGGCGGAGAACGCGCCCGACCTCTCGTTCAGCCTCGGCGCGATGCGCAGGAAGAGCGGCGCGGCCAAGCCGGAGCACGGGATCAAGGCGGATATCCGCTTGCGCTGGTAGGCGCCGCGGTTTGGCCTCTCGCCGACCTTGCCTCGGCGAGGCGCGAGCTCCGCTTCAACAGGCCGCTAGCGCTCGAGGATGCGGAGGTGCCGGGTATAGATATGGTCCATGATATTGCCTTCGTAGCCCTGCACCCACGGCTTGACCATCCGCTTGGTGACATAGAAGTACAGGGGCATGAGCGGCTGATCGGCGAGCATCATCCGCTCGGCCTCCTGCAAATGCTCGGCGCGGCGGGCGATATCCGGCTCGGCCGACGCGGCCGCTAGCAGCGCGTCGTAGCGCGGGCTGTCGTAGCCGAAATCGTTCTGCTCGTTGGTGGATTCGAGAAGCTGCGCGAAGGTGTAGGCATCCTCGTAGTCGCCGATCCATCCGGCGCGGTAGATCTGGGTTTCCTCCTTGCGCTTGCGGGTTTCCAGGAAAACCTTCCATTCCTGGTTGGCCAGCGAGGCCTCCACGCCCAGCACCTGCTTCCACATGAACGCCAGCGCGATCGCGATGCGCTTGTGGTTGTCGGACGTGTTGTAGAGCACCTCCACCTTCAGCGGATTGCCGCTCGAATAGCCGGCCTCGGCGTACAGGCGCCGGGCTTCCGCCTCGCGCCGCTCCTGCGTCCATCGCGCCTCCTCCGGCACCTGCTGCTGGTAGCCGCGCACCGGCGGCACCCAGCTATAGGCGGCGATCTCGCCGGCGCCGCTGACCACGTTGGCGATGATATCGCGGTCCACCGCCAGCGAAAATGCGCGGCGCAGCCCCGGCTGCCCGGCGAACGGCGGCTTGGTGACGTTGAAGCCGAAATAGTACGTGCCCAGGTAGGGCGTCACGCGGAACTCGTCGGCCAAGTTCTCGCGGATCCAGCGAAGCTGCTTCTGCGGGATGGTGCTGGTGATATCCAGCTCGTCGGCGCGGTAGCGGTTGAGCTCGGCGTCCTGGTTCTCGATGGCGTAGTAGCGCACGTCGTCGATGGTGGTGCTGGCATCGTCCCAGTAGTGCGGATTGCGGCTGAGATGGATATGCGACTGCACCACCCACTCCTTAAGCCGGTAGGCGCCGTTGCCCACATGCGTCTCCGCCCGCGACCAGTTCGCCCCGTGCGCGGCCACCGTGTCCGGATGCACGGCGTAGCAGGTCGAATGGGTCAGCAGCCCCAGCAGGTACGGCGTGGGCGTTTCCAGCCGGATGACCAGCGTGCGCTCGTCCAGCGCTTCCACGCCAAGCGCCTCAGGGGGCATATCGCCCGCGATCACGGCCCGGGCGTTGCGGATCGGGGCCAGAACGCTGGAGTAGCGCGACAGCGTTTCCGGGTCGGCGCTGCGCCTCAGGCCGAATTCGAAATCGCCGGCGGTGACCGGATCGCCGTTGCTCCACCGCCCGTCCGGACGCAGGGTGAAGCTATAGGTCAGGCCGTCTTCGGATATCTTCCAGGACTCCGCGGCGCCCGGGATCAGCTCGCCGTTCGGCGCTTCGGCCACCAGGCCCTCGAACAGGTCGCGCAGGATATTGGATGAAGGCACGCCCTCGGCGCGGTGCGGATCCAAGCTCTGCGGCTCGGTCCCATTGCCCCGGCGCAGAATCTGCGCAGCGGCGAGCGCCTTGCCGCTCTCGCCGCCCACCGGGCCGTGCCGCGCCGCCGTGTCCGCCGGCGCGCCTCCGCCGCAGGCCCCCAGCACCACGGCGCCCGTGGCGAGCAGCGTGATCAGGCGCACCGCAACTCCTTTTTCTTGAGATGAACCAGCAACTGGGACACGGCGGCCGGGGTCATGCCGGGGATTCGCTCCGCTTGGCCAATGGTGGCCGGCCGCGCCTGGTCCAGCTTCTCCCGAACTTCATTCGACAAGCCCCGCACCACGCCGTAGTCCATGCCGGCGGGCAGGGCGGTGCCGCGCAAGCGCCGGTTGCGCTCGATTTCGGCCTGCTGCCGCTGGAGGTAGCCGGCGTAGCGGGCCTCGATCTCGACCGCGCTATCGATCTGCTCGCCCAGCTCCGGCCATTCTCCCGCCGCCGGCGCTCTCGGCCCCACCTCCGGCAGTCCCGCCACCCTGCGGTAGCCCCAATCCGGCCGCCGCAAGAGCTCCAGCGCGGCGCAGGCGCTCCCGCCGCTCCCGTCCTTCGCCTTCAGGCCTGCGAGCCTGGCCCGCTCGGCGGCAATGGCCTCCTGCTTGCGGCTGAACGCCTCCCATCGCGCGTCATCGACCAGCCCCAGCTCCCGGCCCCGCGGCGTAAGACGCGCATCGGCGTTGTCTTCGCGCAGGCGCAGGCGGTACTCCGCCCGGCTGGTGAACATCCGGTACGGCTCGGTCACGCCCCGGGTGAGAAGGTCGTCGGCGAGCACGCCTAGGTAGGCCTGTTCACGCCCGGGCATCCACGGCGCCTGCCCGCGCGCTGCCAAGACCGCGTTCACTCCGGCCAGCAAGCCCTGCGCGGCGGCCTCCTCGTAGCCCGTGGTGCCGTTGATCTGGCCGGCGAAGTAGAGGCCCGGAACGGCGCCCACCGCCAAACCCTCGCGCAATGACCGCGGGTCGAAATAGTCGTACTCGATGGCGTAGCCGGGGCGGGTCATGCGGGCCCGCTCGAAGCCCGGGATGGTGGCCAGGAACTCAAGCTGCGCGTCGGCCGGAAGGCTGGTGGAGATGCCGTTGGGATAGACCTCGGCGGATGCGAGGCCCTCGGGCTCCACGAATATCTGATGCGAATCGCGGTCGGCGAACCGCACCACCTTGTCCTCCAGCGAAGGGCAGTAGCGCGGCCCCGCGCCCTCGATGGCGCCGCTGAACATGGGCGAGCGCTTCAGATTGGCGCGGACGACCTCGTGGGTGGCCTCGGTGGTGCGGGTGATATGGCATTCCACCTGCCGGGGATGGTCGGCGCGGCGCCCCATGAACGAGAACACCGGCCGCGGGCGGTCTCCCGGCTGCCGGCGCATCACGGAAAAATCGAGGGTCCGCGCCTCCAGCCGGGGCGGCGTTCCGGTTTTCAATCTGCCGACGGGCAGCTTGAGCTCGCGCAAGCGTTGGGCAAGCCGGTTGGCGGGCGGCTCTCCCGCCCGCCCGGCCGCTTGGCGGGTTTCGCCCAGATGGATCCTCCCCGCCAGGAAAGTGCCCACCGTGAGGACCACCGCCGGGGCGCGGAAATCGAGCCCGGAGCGGGTTCGCACGCCGCAGGCGCGACCGTTGCCGATCAGCAGGTCGTCCACGCTGTCTTGGAACAGCGCGAGGCCCTCGGCGGTTTCCAGCGCGCGGCGCACGGCGGCCTTGTAGAGCAAGCGGTCGGCCTGGGCGCGGGTGGCGCGAACCGCCGCGCCCTTGCTGGCGTTGAGAAGGCGGAAATGAATGCCGGCCGCATCGGCGGCGCTGGCCATGAGGCCGCCTAGCGCGTCGATCTCCCTTGCCAGATGCCCTTTGCCGATGCCGCCGATGGCGGGATTGCAGCTCATCTGTCCCAGCGTATCCAGGCTGTGCGTGACCAGCAGCGCCCGCGCGCCCATGCGCGCAGCGGCCAGCGCGGCCTCCGTTCCGGCATGGCCGCCGCCCACGATAATCAAGTCGAATCGCTTTGCCGTCATTTCCGAATCTGCCCGCTCCAAGGCGCGGAGCCCCGGCGCCGCCGCGCAAAGCGCAGATTCTACTTGCCGATGCAGAATTGCGAGAAGATCTCGCCTAGAAGATCGTCGCTGCTGACGGCCCCGGTAATCTCGCCCAGGCATTCCTGGGCCAGCCGCAATTCCTCCGCGATCAGCTCGACCGGTTGCCGCCGATGGAACAGCGATGCGGCCTCCTGATGCTTGCGTCTGGCCGCCTTCAGTCTGCCGGTATGCCGGGCGCGGGCCGAGAACGCCCCGTCGGGCGACCCGCCGGCCTTTTCCGCCAGCAATTCCCGCAACGCATCCAGCCCGGCTCCCGTTTTGGCGCTCACGTTCACCGCGCCGGAGGCCGATCGCCCCGGGGCCTCTCCCGTCAGGTCCACCTTGTTGCGAACCAGCACGGCGCGCTCGCCGGCCGCCGGCTCAGCGCCGCCCGCCGCCGCGTCCCATACCCGCAGCACCAAGTCGGCTGTCTCCCCGGCGGCCCTCGCGCGGCGCACGCCTTCGCGCTCCGCGCCATCAGCAGCGGGCCGCAATCCCGCCGTATCGATCAATTCCACGGGAACGCCCTTCACGGAGACCTGAACCCGGACAAGATCGCGGGTGGTGCCCGGCTCATCGGCCACGATAGCCGCCGGTTCGCCCGCCAGCGCGTTGAGCAGCGAGGATTTTCCGGCGTTGGGTTCGCCGGACAGCGCGACATTGAGCCCGTCGCGCAGGATGCGGCCCCTCTCGGCGGCCTCCGCGATGGCCGCGAACGCCTTGCCGAGCTCATCGAAGCCACGGGCCAGCGCCCGGTCTTCCAGCGGGTCCAGCTCCTCGTCCGGAAAATCCATCGTGGCCTCCAAGTGCGCCCGCAGGCGCGTCAGGCGAACCACCAGCGCCTCCACCGCTTCGGAGAACGCGCCTTGCATGCTGCGCGCCGCGGCCCGCGCCGCGGAAGCCCCGGCCGCGTCAATCAGGTCCGCGACGGCCTCCGCCTGGGAGAGATCCATGCGGTCGTTGAGAAAAGCCCTGAGGGAGAACTCGCCCGGCCCGGCCGGACGCGCGCCCAGCTCGCAAATCCGGGCGATGAGCAGATCGCACGCCACCGGGCTGCCATGCACCTGGAGCTCCAATACATCCTCGCCCGTGAATGAAGCGGGCCCGGGAAAGAACAGCGCCAGCCCGCGGTCCAGCAACGCTCCGGAGGATTCGGTCAGCGACACCAGCCGGGCCCTTCGCGGCGGCGGCAACGCCCCCAGCAGCTCTTGCGCGATGCGGCGCACGCCCTCGCCCGACACGCGAACCACCGCCACGCCCCCGCGCCCGGGCGGGGTGGCGGTGGCGACTATCGCGCCGCTCGCCCTTTCGGCGCCTTTTCGGTGCGGCGATTGATCCGCCATTGCTGAAGCGTTGAGAAAACGGAATTGGTGAGCCAGTACAGCACCAGTCCGGAGGGAAAGAACATGAAGAACACGGTGAAGATCACCGGCATGGCCGTCATGATCCTCGCCTGCATGGGGTCCGGCGGCTTGGGGTTGAGCTTCTGCTGCCAGAACATGGCCGCGCCCATCAGCGCGGGCAGCACGAAAACCGGGTCGCGCGAGGAAAGGTCGTTGATCCAAAGCAAAAACGGCGCCTGGCGGATTTCCACGCTTTCCACCAGCACCCAGTAGAAGGCGATGAAGAACGGCAGCTGGATAAAAATCGGCAGGCAGCCCGCTGCGGGGTTGACCTTCTCGGTCTTGTAGAGCTCCATCATCGCCCGGTTGCGGCCTTGCGGGTCGTCCTTGAACCGCTCCTGGATGGATTTGAGCCGCGGCTGCAGCTTGCGCATCCGCGCCATGGAGCGGCCGCTGGCCTCGGTGAGCGGAAACAGCGCGGCCTTGATGATCAGCGTGGCCAGGATAATCGCCCAGCCCCAGTTGCCGACGAAGCCGAATAGGGTTTTCAGAAGCCAGAAAAGCGGCTGGGCGAATACCGTGAAAATGCCGTAATCCACCGCGAGCACCAGCCCCGGGGCGGCTTCCCGCAGTTGCGCCTGCAGCTTGGGGCCCACGAATAACCGCGACGAATAGCTCCGCTCGCCGCCCGGCGGCACCGCCTTGGCCGGCCCGATCGCGCTGAGGCGGTAGCTGCCGCCGGAGAAACGGCCGGCGTACTGATGCGGCTCGGTCGGTTCGGGAATGGCGGCCCCCAGGAAATGGTGCTGTATGGATCCCACCCATCCCCCCGCCGCGGTCTCGCTCAAGGGCTCGCCGGCCAGATCCTCGGGATCTATGCGGTCGTAGCTGTCGCCATCGTAGTACACCGGCCCGGTGAACGAATAGGTGTCCACGTCGAACATCGACCGGCCCGGGGGACGGTGCGCCCGGCGAATCAGGACGTACGAAGCCGCTTCGTAGTCCGCGCCGCTTTCGTTCCGCACCGTTTGCTCAACCCCGATGTAGTACTTGCCCCTTTGGAAGCGGTACCGTTTCGTGACGGTGATGCCCCCCGAGCGCCAAGTGAGCGGCACCACCAGCTCCTCCGCGCCTTCCTCGAGCCGATAGTCGCTGCGGGCGGTCGAGAAGCGTTCGCGGTGGTTGGCTTCCGGGCGCCCGTCCGCAGCGCGCAAACCGGTGCTGATGATGTACTCCTGGCCTGGCGACGGGTTCAGCAGCCGCACCTTCACCTCGTCGTTTTTCTTGTCTTCGGCGTAGCCCAGCAGCTCGGCCTCGACGAGGTCGCCGCCGCTGGCGCTGATCGATACCGCCATGACATCGGTGCGGACCCGCACGACGGAATCCGCTTGAGGCGCCGCGGACGGCGCCGAAGCCGGTTCCGGCAAATCGCCGCGGACGGGCGCGGACGGCAACGCCGGCAAATCCCCGTCCTCTTCCAGAGCGGGCATGGCCCCCAAGGCGGTTTCCGGCGGCGGGGCGTCGGCAGCCACCCGGGCGCGGTCCTGGTTCCAAGCTTGCCAGCTGAACAGCAGCATGGCGCCGAAAAGCGCCCAGAGGGGAAATCTCAGCCGTTCCACTAGCGGCTCTTCCTAGCTGCGCCGGAGGTCTTCGCGCGCGCCACCGCGTCCCAGAGCTTCGGCAGGGCGTGCCCGACGCCGTGTTTGCGGACGGCGTTGATACGCGGCACGGTCACCACGATATCCAGGCCCGCAAGATGGTGCTGATGCCGCCTGAAGCTCTCGCGCAGCTGCCGCCGTATTCGGTTGCGGGCCACAGCGCTGCCGGCGGCTTTGAGTCCCACCGACAAGCCCAGCCTGCCATGCTCCCGTCCGTTGGCGATCATTCGAACGCGCAGCGGCCCCGCAGCCGCCCGCTGGCCCCGCTGATAGACGGCGAGGAACTGGGCGGCCTTGAGCAGCCGAAGCCTGCGCGGAAACTCAAGCCGCCCGGCGGCGGGCGATGGGCGTGCTGAAGCGGTCACAGGCTATAGGGAAAACAGGCCGTTCCCTTCCGACCGCCGCGTCTGGCTGGCCACCTGAAGCGGAACAGGCCGGGGTGCGCGCTCGACGGCAGGGGCCGGTCAGTGGGTCAGCCGCGCCCGGCCCTTGCTCCGCCGCCGCTTGAGGATAAGCCGACCCGTGCGCGTGGACATGCGCGCCCGGAAGCCGTGGGTGCGTTTGCGTTTGATTCGGCTGGGCTGATAGGTGCGTTTCATGGCTTAATGATTAAAAACGCGACCGCGCAGGCCGCCGCACAAGGGTGGGCAAGCATAGCGTTTGAAAGGCGCAAAGTCAATGAACGCAAGGGGTTTGATTCCGGCGGCAAGTTGTGGAATAAAGGCGCTCAATACCCCAAGACAGGGACCTGTCAAGCACCCAACCCATGTCCGGCGCTGCCCTCCAAACAAGCAATCTCTGGCAGCGTGTCTGCCGGGAACTAAGGCCGCTTCTCGACGAGGAAAAGTACAACACCTATATCCAGCCTCTTGAGGCCCGCCTCAGCAACGGAAAGCTGCGGTTGATTGCGCCCAACCGTTTTGTGCGCGGCTGGATAGAGTCCAACTGTCTGGACCTGCTGCGCCAAGCCTGCGAAAAAAGCGGCGCCGAGCCCCATGTGGAGTTGCTGGACAGGCCCCTGCCTCGATCGGGCGCGGCGCCGGCCCCCGCCAAGCCGCTGCCGCCGCTTCCGGGCTCGCGGCTTAGCCCGCACTTCACTTTCGATGCTTTCGTAACCGGTCCCACCAGCCAGGTTGCCTACGATGCCGCCCGCCACGTGGCCAAGCACCGCGCCTACAACCCGCTGCTCATATACGGCGGCGTGGGGCTGGGCAAAACCCATCTAATGCACGCCATCGGCCACCAGCTTCTGGCAGGCAGGCAGCAACTCAGGGTGGCTTACGTGCATTCGGACACGTTCATCAACGACTACCTGAACGCGCTGCGCAAGGTGCGCGCTTCCTACGGCCGGTCCGGCTCGGATGCGCTAGTGGAGCAGTTCAAGCGCTCGTACCGCTCCGTCGATACGCTGCTGCTCGACGATGTGCAGTTCCTGGCCGGCAAGGAAAGCTCCCAGGAGCAGTTCTACCACACGCTGAACGCCCTCCTGCAGGACGGTCGCCAGATCGTTCTGACCTGCGATAAGCTGCCGCGCGAGGTGGCCGGGCTGGAAACCCGCGTGATCTCGCGCCTGGGGTCGGGGCTCATGGTGAATATCGAGCCACCGGACCTGGAAACCCGGGCCGCCATCGTTCTGGCCAAGGCCGAGGCGGCCGGCGCGCTTTGCCCCGGGGAAGTGGCGATATTTATCGCGCAGCATATTTTTTCCAGCGTCCGCGAGCTTGAAGGCGCCTACCGCACGGTTGAAGCGATGTCGCGTTTTCGCGGAATGCCCATTGATTTGCCGCTGGCCCGACAGGCGCTCAAGAACCATGTCGCATCAGTGGCCCGGCGCATTACGCTGGAGGAGATCCAGAAGCTGGTGGCCAATTACTTTCAGGTGCGCCCGTCGGACTTGCGTTCGCCCAGCAGGAAGCGCGCCATCGTGCGCCCCCGGCAAATGGCGATGGCGCTGGCGCGCGAGTACACCGATCTCAGCCTTCCCGATATCGGCGAGGGTTTCGGCGGCCGCGACCACACCACGGTCATCAATGCGGTTCGCCGCATTCAGGAGCTGCGAGGATCGGACCATAATCTGAATCAGCAATACAAGAGCTTGGCGAGTATCCTTGCCCAGTAGATTCGGGACGGGAGAAGCTGCGGAAAATGCCGGTTTTATATGTGGAGAACTTGTTGGCTGCTGGCTTGCGGACTGCGAACCCACAATCACAGCCACTCGAAATCCACAGCCTAGCCCACAAGAATATTTTACTTAATATATTGATTTAATTCGTTTTTATAGTATGACACACTTATCCACAGGCCTTATTACCATCATTGTTATCTTTTAGAAAAGAGGTAATAAAGGAGATACCATGAAACTGAGCATTCCCCAAGAACGCTTGCACGACCTGCTGCAATCGGTGACCAGCGCCGCGCAGACCCAAGCCGACACCATGGCCATACTTCGCAATGCGCTGCTAGAGGCATCGGAGGGCATGCTGACGGCAACCTGCACCAACTTGGAGCTCACGCTCGTCGCTCGTTGCGAAGTCATTGATTTAGGAACGGAAGGCAAGGTAACGGTGCCGGCCAAGCTTCTACAAGGAATCAGCGGCTCGCTGAAAGGGGGAAGCAGCATTGAGCTGGCGCTTGAGGAAAAACAGCTCTCGGTGAAGTCCGGGCGCTACTCGGGAAGTTTGGAAACACTGCCACCCGAGGATTTCCCCCGCCTCGACCCGGATAACGGCGCCGAAGGGGTTGTCATGAAGTCCGCGACGCTATCGAAAATGCTTGCCGAAACGCATTTCGCCATGGCGCAGTCGGATCCTCGCTACTACCTCAACGGCATGTTGATGGAGATCGGCGAAAACGGCTTGCGGCTCGTGGCCACCGACGGCCATCGTCTGTCGTGTTCGGAAACGACGGACGGCCATGCGGCGGAGGCGCGCAAGGGAATCGTGCCCAGAAACAGCATCAACGCCTTGCGTCCTTTGCTGCCGCACAGCGAAGAGGTGGAGTTGGCGCTCGGCGATAACCAGATCCGGTTCCGGCTCGGGAATCGGCAGATGACATCAAAGCTGATCGAAGGAAGGTATCCCGAGTATCGGCGTGTGATCCCGGAGCGCCAGGAAAAACCTCTGGTGGCTAACCGCGCGGCGCTGGAAACCGCTCTCAACCGGGTTGCCCTGGTGGCGCGGGAGAGCCGGGGGGTGCGGGATCAGCGCATTCCGCTGGTGTCGGTGGTCGTCAAGGAAAACAGCGTGGGCATCAGCACCGAAGGAGGGCAAGGCGCCCAGGCGCAAGACGAGCTGGAAGCCAATTATCATGGACCGGAGATCAAGGTTGGATTCAACGCCATCTACCTTTCAGACGTGCTCAGGTCGCTGCAATCGGACGAGGTTGAGGTGCATATGCGCGACGGCAACAGCAGCGTGCTCATATGCGCCCCGGACAGCGAAGGCGTGCAGCACATCGTAATGCCCATGAGGTTGTAGCGTCCGCGGCGCCTAGCGCTAGCCGGCCCTGAATCGGCCGGAAAGGACGGCGAAGGCGCTGGCGCTGGGCATCGATATTGTGTCAGACCTGACGCGGTTGCAGGTGCGCAATTTCCGGGCGTTGAAGCACCTGGATCTGAAGCCGGACCGGAAGGCGAACCTCATCAGAGGCCATAACGGCGCAGGGAAAACCAGCCTGTTGGAGAGCATTTTCCTGCTGTCTCGCGCGCGCAGCTTTCGGGGGGGCGATGCGCGGCAGCTCGTCCGCCATGGCGAGGAGGCGGCAAGCGTAAGGGCTACCGTGGCGGGCGGCGGCGGCGTGCTGGAATTGGGCGTCAATATCCAAGGCCGGCGGGTTCGCGCGCTTCTGGACGGAAAAAAGGGCATTCGCAGAGCGGAGCTCGCACGGGCGTTGCCGGTGCTGAATCTGGATGCGAGTGTCATGGACCTGGTGGATCAAGGCCCGGAACGCCGAAGGCTGCTTTTGAACTGGGTGACGTTTCACGTGGAACCCGCTTTTCATGCGGCATGGACAAGATTCAGGCGAAGCCTCAAACAGCGCAATGCCAGCCTGCGGGCAGGCGCCGGGGTTGGAGCGGTGACTGCTTGGGACGAGCAGTTCTGTCAATCGGCGGAAGCCATGGAGAAGCAACGCCGGGCTATGGCGGGAAGGCTGCGCCCCCGGTTTCAGCGAATCGCGGAACAGTTGCTCGGTTTGCGGGTCGGCTGGGAGTATGACCGGGGCTGGCCGCGCGACGGGAGTCTGGCCCGCGCGCTGCATGACGCTCTGGACGGCGATCGCAAGCTTGGCGCCACGCGTTTCGGCCCGCAGCGCAGCGATCTTGTGCTCCATCTTGAAGGGGCAAAGGCGCGATATCTTGCGTCCAGAGGCCAGCAGAAGTTATTGGCCGCATCAATAGTGCTGGCGGCAGCCGAACTGCTCAATGAAGCCGGCATTGCCAGGCCGGTGTTGCTGGCGGATGAGCCGCTCGCAGAGCTCGACGCGGAACATGCGCGGAGGCTGCTTGGCGCGATGTGGGCGGGCAACCACCAGCTCTTCATCACGGCGGTGGATGCCGGGGCTTTCGGGAAGGAATTCGAGCGCGAGGAATTTCGCTTCAGCGGCGGCGCGCTGGTATAATCGACTGGCGTTCGAAGGGCTTTGTCCAAAGCGGCATCGCGTTGCGCTAACAGCCCTGATTTCGTATCGGGTCCATTCGGCGCGCTTGCGCGTGTTTCCGGCGGCGCCCGTCCGGCTACAGGACGCAGACCCAGAACTTCTTAAGCCAGGTTCACATGCAGCAACCCGCCGACGATTCCAGCATTTCCATGGCCCCCGGTCGGCCCGATGCCTCGGCCGCCTATGGCGCCGACCAGATCGAAGTTCTGGAAGACAGGGAGTCGGTGCGCAAGCTCCCGGGCATGTATATCGGCGACACCGACGATGGAACCGGGCTGCATCATCTGATCTACGAGGTGGTGGATAACTCCGTGGATGAGGCGCTCGCCGGTCATTGCGACAGAATCGAAGTTCGCCTTCTGGCCGACGGGGCCGCGCAAATCAGCGATAACGGCCGCGGCATTCCGGTCGATATACATGCGAAGACCGGTCGCTCGGCCGCTGAGCTAATCATGACCACCCTGCACGCCGGCGGCAAATTCGACAAAAGCGTCTACAAGGTTTCGGGCGGGCTGCATGGCGTAGGCGTGTCGGTCGTCAACTTCCTGTCCGAGGAATTGGAGCTTCTGGTGTATCGGGGCGGCCGCCAATACCGCCAGTGCTATACCAGTGGCATTGCGGATGCTGCGCTCGCCGATGTGGGGCCCAGCGACCGGAGCGGCACGGAAATCCGATTCCGGCCGGATCCGCAGATTTTTGCCGCAAAGCTGGGGTTCGACGCCAAGGTTCTATCCACAAGGTTGCGGGAACTGGCATTTCTTAATAGCGGAATCACCATTGAGCTTTCGGATGAGCGGGACGGCGGCGAGCAGTCCACCTTTTATGCGGAGGGTGGTATTCGCGAGTTCGTGCAGTGGCTGAATCAATCGCGCGAGCCTCTGCATTCGCAGGTGTTTCACGTGAAACGCCAGCAGGTCGTGGATATGGCCCGCAGAGAGGATACCGAAGGGAACGGGGAAACCAAGGATGTTTCTGCGGAGCTTGAAATCGAGGCTTCCATGCAATGGAACGCGGGCTACCACGAGCACAGCTCCTTCTTCACCAACAATATTCCACAGAGTCATGGCGGGACGCACCAGGAAGGCTTCCGGACCGCATTGACCCGCACGCTGAACAGCTATATCGAGCAACATGGCGGCAACCGCACTAAAAACCTCAGCCTGCGCGGCGAGGACGTGCGGGAAGGGCTGACCGCCGTGGTGTCTGTGAAGATGCGGGATCCCAAATTCTCCTCGCAAACGAAGGAAAGGCTCGTTTCGTCCGAGGCCAAGACGGCCGTGGAGCGAACCATTGGCGAGGCGCTGCGTGAATTCCTGCTTGAGAATCCCAAGCAGGCGCGAACAATCATCGATAAGATCGTTGATGCCGCAACCGCGCGGGAGGCCGCCCGCAAGGCGCGTGACATCGCGCGACGCAAGAGCGATGTTGGGGGGCTTCCGGGAAAACTTGCGGATTGCCAGGAAAAGGATGCGCGAAAGCGGGAAATCTTCCTAGTAGAGGGAGATTCCGCCGGCGGTTCGGCCAAACAGGCCCGCGATCGGCGCACCCAGGCCGTTCTTCCCTTGCGGGGAAAAATTCTGAACGTGGAAAAAGCCCGCCTTGACAAGATGCTGTCTTCCGACGAGGTCGCCACGCTGATTGCCGCCCTTGGTTGCGGGGTTGGGCGCGAAGAGGAGAGTTTCGATGCCGAGAAGCTGCGGTATGCGCGGGTCATCATCATGACCGATGCCGATGTGGACGGATCGCATATCCGCACGCTGCTTCTTACCTTTTTCTTCCGCTATATGCCGGCCCTTATTGAGGGCGGCCACGTGTATATCGCCCAGCCGCCGCTTTACAAGGTCACGCGGGGCCGCAAGGAAGAGTACCTTAAGGACGACCAGGAGCTGCGCGAGTGGACTCTCAAGGCCGCGCTCAAGGATGCCGGGCTGTTGATTGCAGGCCGCGAAGCGGAAATCGCCGGCGAGGATTTGCGGCGGCTAGCGGAGCGCATGCTGAAAGCGCGGAGCTCGCTGGAGGGCTTGCGCGGCAGTGCCCACGAGCTCGTGCTGGCTTGCCTGCCGGAGATTGCGCCGCCCGAAGCGGACCGGGACGATCCGCAAACCATGTCCCAGTGGGGTGCCGCGCTCAAGGATGGCTTGGAAAAACTGGACGGCGATGCGCAGTGGGAGGTTTCCTTTCAGCGCAACGGCGGGACGCCCGGGGCATTTTCGATCGTGCGCACTGAGAATGAGGTGGACGAGAAAAGCATCCTCCCCTTGGCGCTGTTTTCGGCGCCGGAATACCAGTCGGTTAAAGCTCTGGCGAAGGAAACGAGCGAACTGATGCGAACCGGCGGCGAAGTGCGCCGGGGGTCGGCGCGCCATGAAGCGGCCTTGTTCGGCCAAGCGCTGGATTGGCTGATGGATCAGGGAAGGCGGGGCGTAACGCTGCAGCGTTACAAGGGCCTTGGCGAAATGAACGCGGCCCAGCTCTGGGACACCACAGTGAATCCTGATACTCGCCGGCTGATGCAGGTGGAAGTGGCCAGCGAATATGAAACCAGCGCCACCAGCAAGTTGTTCACCACCCTGATGGGCGAGAAAGTCGAGCCTCGTCGCGCATTCATAGAAGATAACGCGCTAAACGTTGTCAACCTCGATATTTAACGCCTCGCACGCCTGCCTCGCACGCTTAGAGCAGACCCTTCGGCGCCTTTCCGCTTGCCCCCTCGCGGGAGCGTTGGAGCCAAGGATGGCGTCTCCCGCGAGGGGGCAAGCGGAAAGGCGCCTCTAGCTGTGGGCTGCCGATGGGGATTATGGGAAAGTGACGTTAAAAGTGGCTAATTTTATTCTAAATAGTATTAACTTCGCGTAATTTAATTACTTCTGATTCTATCCATGTCTTTGCTTTTTGGGTGAGTTCGCGGGCGTTTTGGCTGCGGGAGTCCAGCGGCGGACCGATCACGATGCTGATCGTTCCCGGTTTTTTCGAGGCGCTGCGCCGGGGCCAGTAATCGCCGGCATTATGTGCAACCGGAACCACCGGGCAACGCGCCGCGCTGGCGATCATCGCGCCGCCCGGGGCGTAGTTGCCCGTTTCGCCTGGCGCCATGCGGGTGCCTTCCGGAAAGACCATCACCCACAGGCCTTGTTCGATACGGGCCTTGCCGTCGCGAACCACGCCTCTCACGGCGCGAGCGCCCCGGGCGCGGTCCACGCCCACGCAGCCGATCGCCGCCAAGGCCCAGCCGAACAGGGGCACCCACAGCAATTCCCGCTTCAGCAACCACGCTTGGCGCGGGAATAGCGCAGCCTGCACAATGATGTCGAACGCCGAGGAGTGCTTCATCAGCACCACGCCGGGCTCCTTTGGGAGATGGCGGAGACCCCGAACTTCCCAATCCAAGCCGCAGATCACCCGCAGCAGCCACAAATTAGCGACGGCCCAGCAGCGCACCGCGAAAAAATAGCGGATCGGGTGCGGCAGCAGCCAAAGCGCAACGCTCCAGAGGCTGCCCGCGATGGTGTTGAACACCAACAGGCCGGAAAACACCCAACCCCTGAGCCGAACCATCAGCCTTTCTCCAGCAGCCAGCTGGCAAACGCGGACAGGTTGTCGAAGACTGGCGCGTTGCATTCGCCGCCAAGCTTCTTCTCGCTGGCGCGCCCAAAGCCGGTGCGCACCAGCGCCGGCAACGCGCCGGCCGCCTCGGCCGCCTGAAGATCGCGCAGCGAGTCGCCCACCATGTATTGCCCGGCCACTGCCAGCCCCAACTCCGCTTCGATCTGCAGCAGCAGCCCGGGCAATGGCTTGCGGCATCGGCACCCGTCGGACGGCGCGTGAGGACAGAAGAACACGCCGGCGAGATCGCCCCCCGCCTGGCGCACGTCCTGCACGAGGCGTTCATGGACCGCGGCCAGTTCGTCCGCGCTCATCATGCCGCGCCCCACGCCGGACTGATTGGTGGCCACCGCCACGGGAACTCCGGCCCGGCACAGCCGCGCAATCGCTTCCAGGCTGCCTGGCAGCGGGCGCCATTGATCCGGCGAGCGGATGTAGTCGCCTCGCTCCTCGTTGATCACGCCGTCACGGTCGAGAATGACCAGACGCGGCTTCATCCGGACCGATCCTGCATGCGTCGGCAGGCGGGAACGCTACGTCCGGCCGGGGAGCAGGGAGAGGTCCGCCACCGCCAGCATCGCTTCCCTGATTCCATCCAGAAGGGCAAGCCGGTTGCGACGCAACTTGTCGTCCTCGCTCATCACCAGCACATGGTCGAAAAAGTCGCTCAACGGCCTGGCCAGAGAGGCCAGCAAGCTCAGCGCGCCGGCGTAATCCTGCGCCTCCAACCGCTGCCGGTATTGCGGCAGCAGCCGGAGGAAAGCGGTATGCAGGGCCTGCTCCTGCGCCTCGATAAGAAATCCCTCCTGCACCTCGCCTGTGCTGGCATCCGCCGAGCGCAGGATATTGCCGATGCGCTTGTTGGCGGCGGCCAGGTCGTTGGCGGCCGCACGCGCCAGGAAACCATGCAACGCTTTAAGGCGCCGATGGAAGTCCAGCGGGGACACGGGATTGCGGGCGCGGACCGCGGCAAACAGTTCGGGAGTCACGTTGAAATCGCCGCAACCCGGATGAAGGCCATCGAGGTACCAAGCCTTCAGCCTCTCCATGATGAAAGCATAAGCCCCTTGCGCGGCGTCCTGTTTATTCTGGTTTTCCACAGGCTGCAGGCGCAAGGCGCGGCCAAGCGCGTTTGCAAGATCCAGTTCGACCGAGCCCTCGATGCAAATGCGCAGCATGGACAAGGCGGCGCGGCGCAGGCCGAAGGGATCGCTGGCGCCTTTCGGTCGCCGTCCGGCGGCAAAAAGTCCGGCAAGGCTGTCCAGACGGTCCGCCAGCGCCACCGCCCGCCCTGCCGGGCTTGCCGGAATGGCTTCGCCCGCCTGACGGGGATCATAGTGCTCGCCGATGGCCACGCACAACGCTTCGGCTTCGCCGTCTCTGCGGGCATAGTGTTCCCCTATCACGCCCTGCAGGCTCGGGAACTCGCCCACCATTCCGGTGAGCAGGTCAGCCTTGCAAAGCAGCGCCGCGCGGCGCGCGGCGGCGGGATCGGCGCCTGTCGCCGCCGCCATCTCCTCGGCCAGCGCGGCCAGCCGATCCGTTCTTTCGCCCAGCGATCCGAGGCGCTCCTGGTAGCGCACCGCCTTGAGCGCCGGCAAGCGGTCGGCGAGCGTCTCCCCGCCGTCCCGCCGGTAGAAAAAATCGGCGTCATTCAGGCGGGCGCGCACCACGCGCTCGGCGCCCTCGCTAACGGATCCCGCCCGATTGCTTTCGAGGTTGCTGATCAGCACGAAGCCGGCGAGCAGCTTTCCGCAGGGTCCGCGCACCGGGAAAAAGCGCAGGTGTTCCTGCAAGGTCGCTACGATCACCGCTTCCGGCAACCGGAGAAAGCGCTTCTCGAAGGCGCCTGCGAGGGCCACGGGCCATTCCACCAATCCGGCAATCTCATCTTCAAGCTCCGGGCTGCTGACCAGTTCGCCGCCCAGGCCTGCTGCCTGTTTTCTCGCCAGGTTCATGATGGTCTCGCGGCGGTCACGAAAATTCGCGATGACGCGGCCTCTTTCGCGCAACGCTTCGGCGTAGTCTCCCGCCGAGTCCAGCCTCAAACGCTTCTCGCCCATGAAGCGATGGCCCCGGCTGATCCGCCCGCTGCGCTGGCCGAGGATGGTTGCCGGCACCACGGTTCTGCCGCGCAGCATGACCACCCAATGCACCGGGCGAACGAATTCCTCGTCGCCCGCCCCCCAGCGCATGGCTCTGCCGATCGGCAGGCGACGCAGCGCGTCGGCGACAATGCCCGGCAACAGGGACGCAGCCGAGCGCCCGCGCCGCCGCTCCCGGAACGCCAGCCACTCGCCCTTGGGAGTGCGAAGGGCATGCAGCGTTTCCGGCGCGCTGCCGCACGACTTCGCGAAGGCCGTGGCCGCGCGGGTCCAAGCGCCGTTAGCGTCGCGCGCCGCCGCCAGCGGCGGGCCGCGCCTTTCAATGACTTGCGTCCGCTGCCGGGCCGCCATTGAGCGCGCTAGGAGAGCCAGCCGCCGCGGGGAAGCGTAGGTTTGCAGCGCTTCGCAGGGAAGGCCCGCGCTGTCCAAGCCCTCGAGAAAGGCGTTGCGGAAATGGCGCTCCAGCGCGGGCAGGCTCTGCGGCGGCAGCTCCTCCACGCCGATCTCCACCAGAAAATCCGCAGCAGCCATGGCGAGTGCTAACAGGCCCCCGTTACTCGCCCGATTCGCGGAGCAGGGGAAAACCCATCGCCTGCCTTGAAGCCACATAAGCGTTGGCCACGGCCCCGGCCATATCGCGCACGCGCAGAATATAGCGCTGCCTTTCGCTGGTGGAGATCGCGCGCCGGGCATCCAGCAGGTTGAAGGTGTGCGAGGCATCCAGAACCTGTTCGTAGGCGGGCAGCGGCAATTGGCCGGCGGCCAGACGGACGCACTGGCGCTCGCAGTCGTCGAAGCGCCTGAACAGCAGCTTCGGGTCCGCCAGCTCGAAGTTGAATTTCGACATCTCCACTTCGTTTTGGTGGTGAACCTCCCGGTAGCTCACCTGAGGCCCGCGGCCTGACCAGCGCAGATCGAACACGCTGTCCACGCCTTGCAGATACATGGCCAGCCGCTCCAAGCCGTAGGTGATTTCGCCGGTCACCGGCCGGCAGTCCAGCCCCCCCACCTGTTGGAAATAGGTGAACTGGGTAATCTCCATGCCGTTCAGCCACACTTCCCAGCCCAGCCCCCAAGCGCCCAGGGTGGGCGATTCCCAGTTGTCTTCCACGAAGCGCACGTCTTCGGCATGGAGGTCAATGCCGATATGGCCCAGGGACTCCAAGTACCAATCCTGCAGCTGATCCGGCGAGGGCTTCATCACCACCTGGAACTGGTAGTAATGCTGCAGCCGGAAGGGATTGTCCCCGTAGCGGCCGTCGGCAGGCCGCCGGCTGGGCTGCACATAGGCGCTGTTCCAAGGCTCCGGCCCGAGCGCGCGCAGAAAGGTGGCGGGATGGAAGGTGCCCGCGCCCACGGGCTGATCCAGCGGCTGCACGACGATGCAGCCCCGCCGCGCCCAGAACGCCTCCAGGCGTTGGATCAGCGTCTGGAAATCAGCTGGCGCGCTCCGCTTGCTTTTCTTGGCCGGCATGCCTTATCCGTCTGCTCGGTGTTCCCTGCGTCGGCGCGTGCATTGCAACGCGCGAAAAGCCCGGGAAATATGCATGCTGAGCACTTTGCCCTGCCCGGGGCTAGTCGCCCCTGCCGAACACCGCCACGCTCACCACGCAGCGGGCCGGCTCGCCGCCCAGGTTATGGGTGAGGCCCAGCGCGGGAGAAGGCAATTGCCGATCGCCTGCGCGCCCCAGCAATTGAAGATAAACCTCGTAGGCCATGCGCAGCCCCGAGGCCCCGATGGGATGGCCGAAACACTTCAGCCCCCCGTCGATCTGGCAGGGGGTCTCGCCGTCGCGGTCGAAGGCGCCGTCCAGGACAGCCCGCCAGCCATCGCCTTCCCCGGCAAAGCCCAAGTCTTCCATGGTGACCAGTTCGGTGATCGAAAAGCAGTCGTGAACTTCAATAAAATCAACTTCTTTTTTCGCGTTCCGTACTCCTGCCTCGGCCAGCGCGCGCTGGCCAGCCAGACGTCCGCAGTGGATGTAACTGCCGTCCCACCCTTGGTGCCCCGCCTCCGAGCCATTGCTGACCGCCAGCTGCAGCGCTTTAACGGTCACCATTTCCGTTTTGCCAAGCTCCCGGGCGATTTCCGGCCGGGTGACGATGGCGCAGGCCGCGCCGTCGCTCACCCCGCAGCAATCGAACAGTCCCAGCGGCTCCGCGACCATGGGCGCGCCGATGATGGTATCGAGGTCCACTGCTTTGCGAAGATGGGCCTTGGGGTTGATGGCGCCGTTGCGGTGGCTTTTCCAGGACACGTGGGCCATGGCCCGCTTGAGGTCTTCTTTCCGCACCCGGTGCCGGGCGCGGTAGGCCGAGGCGAGCTGGGCGAAGGAGCCGGGCGAGCTGGTGTTGGGCCGCCACTGTTCGGTGAAGGTGCCCGGCGTGCCCGTCGGCAAGCCGCCGTAGCCGGTATCCTTGAGCTTCTCCACGCCTAGCGCCAGGGCGATATCGCAGGCGCCGGCCGCCACCGCGTAAACGGCTCCGCGCAGCGCTTCGGTGCCGGTGGCGCACATATTCTCCACCCGCGTGACCGGGATATTCCTGAGGCGTAGCGCATTCGCTAGCGGCAACGCCGATTTGCCCACGCTGGCATCATCGAAATAGCAGCCGAACCAGGCCGCATCGAGCTGCTCCGCGCCCAGACCCGCATCTTCGGAGGCCTCGCGGAACGCTTCCAGCATCAGATCCTCGGCATCGCAGTCCCAGCGCTCGCCGAACCGGGAGCATCCCATGCCCACAATCGCCACTTTGTCGCAAATGCCCGCCATCAGGCTTTCTCCTCGCCGGACGCTGGCGCGCCCTTCCAGAAATACCGCCGGTAGCCTCGCTGCGAGTCTATCGCGTGAATGCGAAAAACGAAGCGCAACTTCAGCCCCACGCGCATCCGCTCCAGCGGGCACTCGGTAAACTCCATCAGCGCCCGCGCGCCTTCGGCGGTGGCCGCCAGCCCGTATTGCAGCGGAGGATGGGGCGTATAGGCGAGCCAGTCCTGGGTGAAGGAGGAGACTTCGCCGGGCTGTTCCGCCAGCGGCACCGGCTCCTGCTCGGCTTCGGCGTTGCATTCCGGGTTGACGCAGCGCCCGCTGCGCGGAAACTGCACGGTTCCGCACACGGGGCAGCGTCCCCCTATGAAGCCCGTGAGTTCGGCCCGATGGCGGTCGAAGGCGCTGAGCTGGGTTTTGGCGTCCGCTTCGGCCCGCATGCCGAAATCCATCGGCAGCAGGCCGCTGAAGCTTAAGTACTTGGTGTAGGCGCGCTCGACGCGCGGCGGGGACAGGGCCGTCCGGCGGGCGTTGCGCGCCTGCCATTCGGGAAGTTTCCCGGTGGTCCGCAGAAGCAGCGCGATTCCGCCTTGGGCGAATCCCGCCACCAGAATCAGCTCGTCCGGACTGGCTTGGGCCAATGCGTCAACCGCAAGCAACAAGGGATGGGGCGCGCCGGTATCGCCCACATCCCCGAGCCGGCTGTCCTGCACCCGCTCGGCTGCGAAGCCCAGGCCCTTGGCCAGCGCAGCGGTCATTCGCGGCGTGGCCGCCGGCAGCACCGCGCGCGATAATTGCTCGGGCGACAGGCCGGCCCGCTCCAGCACGCCGCGAACCAGCGTCGGCAGGATGGCGCGGTAGCCGCGATCGCGGATCCAGCGCTCTTCCCAACGGTAATCGAACGGTTCTCCGCTGCCGCGGAACTGGTCCACGAAATCCTGCGAAAGCCGGTACTCGGCCACCATGTCGGCGATCGTATCTTTGTTGTCCAGCAGCATTGCGGCTCCGCCGTGGCCGTACTGGAGCTCCTGGGCGCTGCCCGGCCTGGCGAGCCGCGCGTCCGCCGAAACCACCAGCGCCGGGTCGCTGCCCCGCGCCGCCTCGCAGAAGGCCTGCAGGCCGGCGTTGCGCGAATTGGCCAGATCCACTGCGGCCAGGTTGCCGGTAAGGTTGAGCGCTTCGCCGATCACGGCAGCGGACTGGCGGTCGGCAAACGGCGGCGTGGTGGAAGCGAAATACAGACGCCGCAAGCGCTCCCTAGGCCGGTCCGACAAGCAGCGCCGGGCCGCTTCCACGCCCATGGTGATGCTGTCCTCGTCCCAGTTGCACATGCTGCGCGCGCCTCGGGCCAAGCCCTTCAGAGCCGGATTGGCCCATGAATTGGCCGCGAAGATCGCTTGGCGGTCCAAGCGCATGGCCGGCACATAGGCAGCCGCGTCCACGATGCCGGGTCTGGTCATATGCGCTCCTGCCGGCTGTTGCCGGGTTGCCGCTTACTCGAAGGAGTTGGGGTTGGCGGTCAGCTGGCCTGGAAACAGCCGCTCGGCCCGCTCCCGGTAGGCCTCCGACACCTCGTCCATCGAACTGAGCTTGCAGCCCGATGAGTGCCAGATAAGATGCCCTGGCTGGCCTTTCATGCCCATCCAGGGCAGCCACGGCGAGAAATAGGTGGAGGAGAAGTTGCTGCGCAGGCTGTCGATGCCAGGGTCGGCGAAATCCTCCCGCCGGCAGAACATGGTCATTGCCTCCAGCCACGGTTGCGGCGCATGCGCCATCGCCCGGCTCGCCATCAGCCAGACATGCGGGCCGGCAGCCTTCCAGTCCCAGTTCCAGCGACGCAGCTGGCCGGCGGGATCAATGTGCGCGGCGAAAATCATTCCGTCCTCCGTGTAGCGGGCCCCGTCGGGCCCGCCTAGGATGTTGGCCGCGGCCGGGAGCGTTTCGCCCGTGTAAGGATTAACGAACTCCTCAAGCATTTCATCCGTGCCGGGGTCCTTGAAGAAGGTCAGCGTGCGGCTGCTGATCGAGTATTCGCCGTTTTCCATGGCGCGCGGCCAATAGATTTCCGTTCCCTCCAAGTTAAGGATATGGTTGGGACGCTGATCGCCCACTTGGGCGTAAATCCGCCCCGTGTACCACCACGGCGAGTCCTGCTCTGACAGGCTGGCCTGTATCCGCAACCAGGCCTTTAGCCAGCCTTCCTTATTATCTGCCGCGGGGAACAGGCCGCCGCTGTTGGCGGCCCGCGCCTCAATGCTGAGCGCGGCGGCCAGTCCCAGCCCTCCCAGGCCGCCGAGCATTGCGCGCCGGGACAGGCAATCAGGCATCGTTGAAATATGCTTACTCATTCCGGAATCTCCGGCGGCTCGTAGGGCAGGCCGCGAGGAAACTATGATATAGGCGCGGGGAAGCGGCGCTACCCGTGCCCGAGATCAGCTCCGGCTCGAACAGATCCCAGAGCGTGCGGTCGTCATGCAGGAGGTTCTCCATGCCCTGCACATTGCGTTCCTCGAACGTGTCAAAGACACCTAGATTAACTTCCATATTTCATTTTTTATCCCTGTTTTGCTCATATTACTCTCCAATCTGCCAGATTTCACGGTTTTTCAGTGCGAAATAGGGCTCAAAGTATGGACTTGGCCCTGCTGGTGCCACTACAATATCGCGTCGTGCCGCAAAAGGGAGTCGTCGGCGCTGTTTTCGGTTTGACCTCCTATTCGTTCCGGCGCGAACCAGCGCGCTGTGTCGATGCGGTTGCGGTCGGATGGCGCGAGGCTGCATGGCACATCATTTCAGGAATCAACCGGCGTTAGAGGGCCCCTAAGGCAATGGATGTATCGGAAGTAATCAGCTTGATTAAGGAAAAGGGCGTGAGGTTCGTTGACCTCCGCTTTACCGACACCCGCGGCAAGGAACAGCATGTGAGCGTGCCGTCGCAGGTGATCGATGAGGAATTCTTCGCCTCGGGGAAGATGTTTGATGGTTCTTCCATCGCCGGCTGGCGCGGCATCGACGAATCCGACATGGTGTTGATGCCGGAGGCCGAAAGCGCGGTTCTCGATTTGTTCGCAGAGGACACCACGCTGCTGTTGCGCTGCGACGTGTATGAGCCGGTCACTATGCAGGCCTACGCGCGCTGCCCTAGGCTCACCTCCAAACGCGCCTTGGAATACTTGCGTTCCACCGGCATCGGCGACGATGCCAATTTCGGCCCGGAGAACGAGTTCTTCGTTTTCGACGACGTGCGTTACGGAAGCTCCTTGGAGAGCGCCTCCTATCATGTCGATTCCATTGAAGGTGCCTGGAACTCAACCCGCGAGTTCGAGGAGGGCAACTACGGGCACCGGCCCGGCGTGAAGGGCGGCTATTTCCCTGTCCCGCCGGTGGATTCGCTGCAAGATATGCGCTCCACCATGTGCTTGGCGCTGATGGATCTCGGGCTTCCGGTGGAAGTTCACCATCACGAGGTGGCCACCGCCGGCCAAGGCGAGATCGGCGTGCGTTTCAACAGCCTCACGCGCAAGGCCGACGAGGTGCAGATTCTCAAGTACGCGGTGATGCAAACAGCCCATCAGTTCGGCAAGACCGCCACTTTCATGCCCAAGCCGCTGGTGGGCGACAACGGCAACGGCATGCATGTGCATCAGTCCATTACCAAGGGCGGCGCCAATATCTTTTCCGGCGACGGCTACGGCGGCCTTTCAGAGGTTGGCATGTACTACATCGGTGGCATCCTCAAGCATGCGCGGGCGCTCAACGCCTTCGCCAATCCGGCCACCAATAGCTATAAGCGGCTGGTGAAGGGCTTCGAGGCCCCCACGATTCTGGCCTACTCGGCGCGCAACCGCTCCGCGGCGGTGCGCATCCCGTTTGTGGCCGACTCCCGGGCGCGGCGCATCGAAGTGCGTTTCCCCGACAGCATGGCCAACCCGTACTTGGCGTTCGCCGCCATGCTCATGGCGGGCATCGACGGCATACAGAACAAGATCCACCCCGGCGATCCCGTGGATAAGGATTTATACGATCTGCCCCCTGAGGAGGAAGCAGGTTTGCCGACCGTGGCGTTTTCGCTTGACGAAGCGCTCGCGGCCCTGCGCGCGGACAATGAATTCCTTAAGGCCGGCGATGTGTTCACCGATGATCTTCTCGAAGGCTACCTGGAGCTGAAGGAAGCGGAATGCGCCCGCCTGCGCGCCACCACGCACCCGGTTGAATTCGAGATGTACTACAGCCTGTAGCGGCGATCGGATAAGCTTCCCGCTCTGGTCCAGGAGGGACGACGATGAAGAAGGGATGGACAGGGTTCGCGTTCCTGCTCGTGCTGCTGACACAGGCGCACGGGCAGGAAATCTGGCGGCAGGCAGATGGTCAGGGGCATGTGCGCTATGCCGATGAGCCCTTCCCGGGCGCGGTCCGCGTCCAATCGCCCGGCATAGCGGGCTGGCGCTCGCCCGAAGGGCCGCAGTCGAGCCTAACGGCGCAGGGAGAAGCGCAGGCGGCAAAGCAGGAAGCCGCCCTCGGGCTGGAAATTGCCTCCCCGGCCGCTAGCGAAACCGTGTGGGGCGCAGGCGGCGAGTTGGAAGTGCGGCTGCTCGTGAACGGGGAGCTGCAGGACGGCTCGGCTTTTTCGATTCTCTTGGATGGCGTCGAAGCGCCTTGGCAGGGCGAGCCGCCGGTTCTCCGGCTTGCGGAAGTCTGGCGCGGCGAGCATCGGCTGCGGGCTCGTGTGCTCGATGACCACGGCCGGGAGCTTGCGGCCAGCGAGGAAGTTCGCTTCTTCAAGCGGGAACCCGCAATTCCTAAAACCTGAGGCCCGCCGTCCCGTCCCGGCAAGCGCGCCAGCAGGCACCGGACAGCGGCCTTTAGCAAGCTGCCCCGCTAGGGTGCGCGCCAGCTAAAGCCCGGAGCTTGCCCCCGCCTCGCGGGAGCGTCGGCGGCAGGAGCCGCCGCCGAGCCCCATGGATGGGTTCATGCGTCTCCCGCGAGGCGGGGGCAAGCTCCGGGCGAGGGCAAACAAACCGACCTTGCAGCATCCCTTGCCGGAAGCCTGTGGAAACGGGCGCAGCATGCGGGTCAGCCGGAAAGCGCGCTGTCCTCAAGGCCGTGGTCGAGCCGCAAGGCGCCGGTGAGTTCGGCCACGCTGGAGATGCCGTGTTCGGCCAAGTAATCCGAGATGCCGGAATTGATCTTTTTGCACACCAGCGGATCGTAGAAAAGCGCGGTGCCCACGCCCACGGCCGTGGCCCCGGCCAGAAGAAATTCAATGGCATCGACCGCATTCATAATGCCGCCCTGGCCGATGATGGGCGCGTTGTATTTCCGCGCCGCCTGATAGGTCTGATGCACCTTCAGCAGCGCCAGCGGCTTGATCGCCGGGCCGGAGAGACCGCCCTGCACGTTGCCGATCACCGGCCGCCGGCTCTCGGCATCAATTGCCATGCCCATGAGCGTATTGATCACGGCCAGCCCGTCCGCGCCCGCCTCCAGGCAGCGCCGCGCGTTTTCGGCGATGTCGGTCTGGTTGGGCGAGAGCTTGGCGATCAGCGGCTTTGTTGTGGCCGCCCGGCAGGCGGCCACAACGCGCGCCGACATGTCCGGGTCGTTGCCGAAGGCCACCCCGCCCTCGCGCACGTTTGGGCAGGAGATATTGATTTCCATGCCCTGCATAGGCGTATCGTCGAGGCGGCGGGCAACCTCTGCGTACTCCTCAACGGTGCTGCCGCAGATATTGGCGAACCAGCAGGTTTCGTTGTAGTTAAGTATGGGCGCAATGTCCTGCGCCACGGCATCCACGCCGGGGTTCTGCAGGCCAATGGCGTTGAGCATCCCGCCGGTCGTCTCCCATAGCCGGTGCGCCTTGTTGCCCAGCCTGGGCTCAAGCGTCGTGCCTTTGCATACGATTGCGCCCGCGTCGGCGTTCGAGAATCCTTCCACGCGGGTGTATTCGTCGCCGAAGCCCACGCAGCCCGAAAGAAGCACTATGGGCGAGCGCAGCCTCAGCCCGCAGAAGTCCACCGCAAGGGGCGACTCGTTGATGCTCACGCCGCCGCCTCGTCCTCGGCTTTCAGCGGCCGGCTCAGGAGCGCTTCGAGCACCCGGCCCGGGTCCTGCCCGCGATAGAGCACCCGGTAAACCTGCTCGGATATCGGCAGATCCAGGTTGAGGCGGCGCGAGAGCTTATGGATCGCCTCGGCGGCATGGAATCCCTCGGCCACCTGCCCGAGTTCCCTGAGCGCCTCGTTCACCGGCGTTCCCCGGGCCACGGCCAGCCCCAGGCGCCGATTGCGCGACTGGTCGTCGGAGCAGGTCAGCGCCAGGTCGCCGAGTCCGGCCAGCCCCATGAAGCTGCCTGCCTCGGCGCCCAGCGACAGTCCCAGGCGCACGATTTCCGCCAGTCCGCGGCATATCAGCGCCGCCCTGGCGTTGGCGCCGTATCCCAGGCCGTCGGAGGCGCCGGCGGCGATCGCGATGACGTTCTTGGTGGCGCCGCCCACCTCCACGCCAACGAGATCTTCGGAAACATAAGCGCGCAGCGCTCCGGCATTCAGTTTGCGGGCCAGCCACAGCGCCTGGTCCCGCTGGCGGGAGGCCACCGTGATGGCCGCCGGTCGGCCCACGGCCACCTCCGCTGCGAAAGTGGGGCCGGATACCGCCGCCAAGGGATAGTCCGGACCCAGTTCCTGCTCGGCCACCTGGTGCGCCAGAAGGCCGGTTTCCACCTCCAGGCCCTTTGAGGCGCAGCCAATACGGGTTCCAGCCGTTAGCAGGGGCTTGAGCCGGCGGAAGGTTTTGCGCAAGGCGGAACTGGGCGTGACCACCAGCACGCACTCGGCCTTGGCCGTGACGGCTTCCAGTTCCCCGGTCGGCTTTACGGCCCCCGGCAGGGGCACGCCCGGCAGATAGCGCCTGTTCTCGCGGTCGTTCGCAAGTTTATGCAGATGGGCGCCGTCGATATCCCAGATTCGCGCCGCGCAACCGGCCTTGGCCAAATGAACGGCCAGCGCGGTTCCCCAGGCGCCGGCGCCGATGACCGCGAACATGGCGGGCGGCGGGCTAGCGCCCGCCTATGACCGGCAGGTTCTCGCGTTGCCAGGCCGCCAGCCCTCCCTTCAGGCTGAATACCTGCTCCGATCCCTTCTTGCGCAGATCCTGGGCCAGTCGGCTGCTGGCGGAACCGTTATCGCAAACCAGCAGAACCGGCTTGTCCGATTTCAATTTCGGGGTTCCCGGAACGTCCGCGGCGCGCATATTGCGGGCATTGGGAATATGCCCTTGGCCATAGGCTTTGGGCTCGCGCAGATCAAAAATGGCCGCGCCCTTGTTGATGGCCTGAACCGCCGTGGTGGGCGCCAGCGCGCTCACCGCCAGCGACCGCAGCCGCACTTCGTTGAACAGGGCTGCGAGGAGGCTGCCCACAACCCCAAAGCTGAGCCAAGGGTGCGCGCCTACGAATTCAATGAGGGTTCCCATATCGGCGAAGGCGTCGTGTTCCAGGTTGCTCCAGTAGCCTGCCTGCCGCCGCTTGCGCCGCCGATAAAGCTCCGGCGTTGCGCCTGCCACGAGGCGTGATGGAGGGCATTATAACGATGCTCGCTATAATGCCGACGCGTGCTTTCAACCGCCCGCCAAGCCCATATTGCATCCGGTGCCATGTTCCGAGAACAGCCTGTGAGAGGCTTGATTGCATGCTTGGCGCTGTCCGTTCTGATCTGCGGGCAGGGCGCGCAAGCCGATGAGATGGAGGATTTGCTCGGTCGCATCGATGCGGTGGAGTCGCGCCTCAAGCGCAGCCTTGAGGCGGAGCACGAGGCGGAGGTTGGCCTGCGGGAAGCCGAAACGGAGATCGCGCGCTTGCGCGCGGCGGAGCGGGAAGCGCAGCAGAAGCTTGAAGACCGCCAACGGGAACAAGCAAGGCTGGCGCACGCGTTGCAGAGCGGCGGCGAAGTGCGTCGCCGCACGCAACAGGCGCTCGCCGTGGCTGTCCAGCGCGCCTGGCGCTCCGGGCGGCAGGACAGCCTCAAGGCCCTTCTTGGCGGCCGCAGCCTTGGCGAAATCAACAGGCGATTGGCGTGGACCGGGATCCTGGTGCGGTCTTGGTCGCGGGATGCCCGGGAGTCCGTTCGCATGGCTGCGGAAGTGGGGCAGCTTCGCAACGAAACGAATAGCCTGGAGCGCGAACTGGCGGATCTGAAGGCGCGCCAAGCGGAGCGGATCAGCGGCCTGGAGCAGGCGGTGGATGCCCGCCGGGCGACCCTGCAGGCGCTCCGCCGGCGTATCGGCGCCGCCGGAGAGGAAATCGCGACACTGAGGATCCGAGCGGTCACGCTGGCTTCGCTGGTTGAGGATTTGGGCCGCATCGTGGAGGATCATCCGGCGGCGCCTCTGCCATCGATCACAGCGGCCCGCGGGCAACTCGGCTGGCCCCTGCGCGGGCGTGTTCTGGAGCGGTTCGGCTCCGGGCCCGGAAGGGGCCGGGCGAAATGGGCCGGGCTCCTGCTTGAGGCGGACGAGGGCGCGGAAGTTCGGGCTCCCCACCCCGGGCGCGTGGTGTTTGCCGACTGGGTGCGCGGGCTGGGTTTTCTGATGGTGCTGGACCACGGCGAGAATATGCTGAGCTTGTATGCGTACAATGACCGCCTGCTGGGCAGGAAGGGCGAAATGGTGAGCAAGGGACAGGTCATCGCCCATGCGGGAAGCACCGGCGGTCGGAGAGAGCCTGGTCTTTATTTCGAAATGCGCCGCAACGGCGAGGCGGTGGACCCGCTGCGATGGCTGGGCCGGTAACGAGCGGCGGCATGAGCGGTTTTGAAAAGGCCGTTGGCCTCTACACGATCGTGTACAAGGAAGCGCGACGCATTATGCGCATCTGGGTGCAGACCGTGGTGCCGCCGGCCATCACCATGGCCCTGTACTTCATTATTTTCGGCCAGCTTCGCGAGCGCATCGGCTCCATGTCCGGCTACGACTACACGCAGTACATCGCTCCGGGCCTGATCCTGATGTCGGTCATCACCAATTCCTACGGCAATGTGGTGTCGTCCTTCTTCGGCGCCAAGTTCCAGCGCCATTTGGAGGAGATGCTGGTTTCGCCGCTGCCGAACTACATCATCGTGCTGGGCCACGCTGCCGGAGGCGTGCTGCGCGGTTTGATCGTTGGGGTGATCGTGTTTCTGGTGGCCATGGCCTTCACGAGCATCGAGGTGCGCTATCCGCTGATCGTGGCCTTCACGCTCTTATGCACTGCCATCACGTTTTCGCTGGGTGGCATGATCAACGCGATCTTCGCCAAGAAGTTCGACGATATCTCGCTGATACCCGCCTTCGTTCTCACCCCGCTCACCTACTTGGGCGGCGTCTTCTATTCGGTTGATCTGCTCCCGGGCGTGTGGCGCACGCTCAGCTTGTTCAACCCGATCCTCTACATGATCAACGCATTCCGCTACGGCATGATCGGCGCCAGCGACGTGTCCCTGGGCATCGCCTACGCCATGATGGGCGTGTTCGTGCTTCTCCTGTTCGGCGTGTGCGCCTTCCTCATCCACCGCGGCATCGGCATCCGCGACTAGCCGGACATAGGATCTGCACCCGCCCCCAGTGCGCGAAATGTGTGGTCATAAGGGGGAAGCAGGTTGATCGGCTTCCGCTCGAGTGATGCCGATGCGATGCGAGCGGGTTATAGCGACGGCGGCTAGGAACCGTTTCCGGTTAAGCGGGCCAAGTTGACAGAAACCCCCTGTTTTGCAACAAATGAACTGTCCGGCTCGGGTGCCCGGACAAGTCTGGAAGGCACGGTTCTTGAGGACTTGGTGGCGAATTGTCCAACCTGCCACCGCGCCGTTCATCGGTACTATGATCGTTGGCTGCGGGATAACCACCGGCAGGATTTTGCCGATGCCCCGGAAGCGCGCGAGGTCTATTTTCAGGCAAGACAGACGTATAGAGGACAGCCCGATGCCGCAGGGTAGCCTAGCTTTTTCGGAAGAAAACACGCTTCGTTTCGCAGCGCAGAGCGATCTGCTGCAAAGCGTCGGCTGCAATGGCGAAGTGTCTAATGCGCTATCCGGCTCCGGGCTGACCATTGATGATCTGATATACCGGAATTCACGAACGGCGGAGTGGCATGGCCGAACGCCACCTCGCCTTTCTTCATTAGAAAAAATCGCGCGCGGCATTCCCTTCGTAAGCCTGTTCACGGGTGCCGGCGGCATGGATCTGGGTTTCGAGGCGGTCGGTTTTTCGCATTTGGCCGCGGTTGAGAACAACGAAATGTTCTGCAATACCTTGCGGCTGAATCGCCCAGGCTGGAAAGTCTTCGGGCCGCCGTCTCATGCGGGAGACATTTCTGATTTCGGGAAAATCACGGACAATCTCTCAGCGCATGTTGAAATGCCTTTCGAGGGCGTTTTTGTTGGAGGCCCTCCCTGCCAGCCTTTCTCTATTGCCGCTAACCAGCGGTTCTCCAAAACGGGGGGCAATTTCAAGCGAGTGGGCTTTCATCACAGGAAGAACGGCAATCACCTTTTCAACTTCATCAGGCTCATCAAGGCCTTTAGGCCGGTCGTTTTCGTGATTGAAAATGTGGCCGGGCTGCGTGACATCGACAAAGGCCAGCAATTGGCAGCGGCGGTTCAGGAACTTGAAAAGATCGGCTATCTTGTGGCCCACGCGGATATCCACGACGCAGCTGATTACGGGGTTCCCCAGCGTCGCCAGAGAATGTTTGTGGTGGGAGCACGGCGGTCTGGCGCGTTCGTGCTGCCTAATAAACAAGCTCATATCGGCTCTGGGAGCGTGCTCAGCGATATTCCCGGCGCGACAGCGATCAATCACGAAACTCGCAACCATAAGGCGGGATCCGTCTTGCGCTACTCGCGGCTGGATTACGGACAACGGGACCAGCTAGGCCGCGTGGACAGGCTGGACCCCACGAAGCCATCGAAGACGGTTATTGCTGGCGGCACCAAGGGCGGGGGGCGCTCCCATTTGCATCCTGAAATCCCGCGCACACTCACTGTTCGCGAGTGCGCGCGGCTACAGACTTTCCCTGACGGCTATGAGTTCACGGGGCCAATCGCTCGCCAATTTACGCAAGTCGGAAACGCTGTTCCGCCAGTCATGGCAGCTGCCATAGCCACTCAAGTGGCGAAAACATATTTTTGAAGCGCTTCAATGCCGTTTTTCATTTGAGCGGCGATGCTCTATTCGGCAAGTCCGGTGTTGGTGGCGGGGAGCGGGAGCGCGGGGATGGCGGCGGCGACGAGGGCGCCGGGGCCGGCGTGGGCGCTGATGACGGCGCCTAAGTCGGTGACGTAGCTCGATGCCAGGTCGGGAATCCCGGCGGCTAGGAGATCGTGCAGGCGCTGGCCGGATTCGGGGCGGTTGGCGTGCGCCACGGCCATGTGCAGCGGCTGGCCCTTGGGGAAGCGGCGCAGCGCGTAGCGGGCGAAGCGCGCCACCCGGTCGCCCGAGCGGCGCTGCACGCCGCAGGCCTTGACCCTTCCGTCAGGGCCTATGCCAAGCAAGGCATCCACGCGCAGCAAGTCGCTCAAGCGCTTGACGCGCGGCGATATGCGGCCGCCCCGGACCCCGTGCGAAAGATCCTCAATCAATCCGAAGGTTTTGGCGCCGCCGGACACGGTGGCCAGACCCTCCATGATCTCGTCCGCGTCGGCCCCCTGTTCCGCCCACTCCGCCGCCTGCCGGACAACGAGCCCGTAGCCGACCGATACGTTGGCGCTGTCCAGCACCCGCACCTTGCCCCCGGTGATTTCATTGGCCACGCTGCGGGCCACTTCCGCCGTGCCGCTCACCGCTCCGGCCAGGCTGATCCACAATGACTTGGGGAAGTGTCCGGCGAGAAATCCCATGGCGCGCTCCAGATCGCCGCGCGCAGGGGTGGCGGTTCGGGCCTTTTCGCCGCGGTCTTCCATCGCCCGCCAAAGCCGTTCGGCGGGCAGGCCCAGCCGGTCGAGATAACCCTTCTCCCCCAGATGGATGCGAAGCGGCGTTTGGGTGATGCGGAGCGTGCTCCGCAAGCGTTCCGGCAGGTCGGCGCCGCTGTCGCAGCCCACCGGCACCCGCGAGCTGTTGAGCGCGGCAAACTGGACATGCATGTCATCGGCCTTCTCGCTGCTGACCTCGCCGTGCTTGTGGGCCAAGCCGAATACTTCATGCGGCGTGTCGGTGTGTATGTGGAGACGCACAAGGCGCGCGCCGCCTGCCACCACGATCGAATCCCCGAATGCCCCGATCTCCTCGCGTATCGACATGGGCGCCAGCGCTTCGCCCGAGATCATGCACTCCGTGCAGTAGCGGTATTTCGACTCCTCGCCTGGATCATGAATGCGCGGCGCGGCGGCCAAGGCGCCCGCCTCATCGGCAAAATCCGAAGCCGTCGCGCCCTGGCCGGTCTTTACGAGCTCCTCTATGCCGGCCAGGAACCGCGCCAGCCCGGCGCCTCCCGCGTCCACCACGCCGGCGCGGCGCAGAACATCGAGTTGCTCGGGAGTTTTTCGCACCGCCTCGTCGGCCGCTTGGCGCGCCGCCGAAAGCAGCGCGGTGAGCTCGCCCTCCGGCGCGGCGCTCAGCGCTCCAAGGCCAATGGCGCTCATGACGCTGAGGATAGTGCCCTCGCGGGGATTGCTCAGGCCATTTCGCGCCGACTCCGCCGCTGCCTTGAGCCCTGCCGCCACGCCGGCGGCGTCTAGGCGCGCTTTTCCGTCCCAGGCCTCCGCCAGACCTTGCAGGAACTGCGCCAGAATGACCCCCGAATTTCCGCGGGCGCCGTGCAGCGCGCCCTTCGCCGCTGCATGGGCCGCCTCCCCGGCATCGCGGCAAGGCCTCTCCTCGGCGAGCGCCAGCATGACCGCCTGCGCGGTGTGGGCCATGTTCAGGCCGGTGTCGCCGTCGGCCACCGGAAACACGTTGATCCGGTCCAGTTCCTCGCGGCTGTTCTGCAGCTTGAGCATGCCCGCGGTCATGGCCCGCGCCAGCCGGGGGCCGTCGAGGTAGCGGATGCCGTTTACCGTTCCGCTCCCAGGAGAAGAACTTGGCCGCGGTACGCCAGCGTGACTGCATCCTTCGTGATCGTTAGCACCTGCGGGCCTGCCGCGAGTTGCTCGCCCTGCCGGTAGGTTTTGCCGTTCACCTGCACAAAACTGCGGCTTTCGTCTTCGCTGAAGAAAAGCATCTGCAAGGATAGCGCCGGCCAGCCGGGAGGCGCCGCCGTGAGCGCCTCCCGGGTTGAAACAGGCGGGGAAGCCGGGTGCTGCGCGGCGCTGCTGATGTCCGGCATGGCGGAAGACGCCGCCATCGCTGGCGCGGAACGTTCATGCCGAAGCTCCATGCCGTTCGGCGCGCCTGCCGATCCCGGTTCGGCGAATACTCCTATCTCCGCGGCGCCCGCCGGTCCGGGTTCGGCGTCCGCGCTTTTGTTCGCGTCGGCAACCGGCGCGGGAGCGTTTAAGGAGTCGCTGCCCTTCAAAGCAGCGGGCGGTCTGGCGGCGGCTGCGGAAGTGTCCGCCGAGGCCGCGCTGGAAGGAGGCGGTCCGCCGCTGTCCGCCGGCGTGGGCTGGGAAAGCGGGCCGCGCCCGGGCGCCGCCAGGTTCCATCCCGCCACCACCAGCGCAAGGGCGCCCGGCACGCCGAGAACGATGAGCCAGTTTCTTCGTCGGCCGCCGCGCCGCGGCCGTGGCGGATGGGCATAGACGCGCCGGCTGAAGCGCGAACGGCGCCGCTCGGAAACCTTCAGCGCGTCGAGAACGAAAGACATTAGCCGGCGGCTCCGCTCCAGACCGCCCTATGGGGGGCGCCGCCACGCCCATAGACCTCGCGCGTGGCCAGCCTCACGAGGCTGCCGCCCACCTCGCTTTCGCGGCGCACGAAGGCGCCCAGCAGGGCGCGGTCGGCCACCACGTTGATGATTCTCGGGATGCCCCGTGAAATACGATGCAACAGCCGCTTTGCGCGGGAAGAGAACACCTCGCCGTTGGCGCCGGCCACCTTAAGCCGGTGCTGGAGGTATTCGCCTGTTTCCAGCCGCGACAAGGGCCCTAGGTAGCATCGCGCCGTGATCCGCTGCGCCAGTTGTCTCAAGTCGCTCCGCCCCAGTGTTTCGTGGAGTTCCGGCTGGCCCACCAGCACGATCCCGAGCAGCTTGTGCCGCGCCGTTTCGAGGTTGGTCAGCCGCCGAACCTGCTCAAGCAGCTCGGGCTTGAGCGCCTGGGCCTCGTCCACGATCAGCACCGTTCTTCGCCCGGACGCATAGGTGCGGAGCAGCTTGCGATTCAGGGCCGCGCCCAGCGTGGACGGGGTGGCTGCCCAGCGCGGCGTGCGGACGCGCAGCTCGCGGCACAGCGCCTCCAGGAACTCGAGACGGTTGTCGGGCGGATCAAGAATAATCGCGGTTTCGGTGCGGTCCGGCAGACGCTCCAGCAGATACCTCACCAGCAGAGTCTTGCCCGTGCCCACTTCGCCGGTCAACTGGGTGAAGCCGCCGTTTTCGCGCACGCCGTAGAGCAGGTGGGACAGCGCTTCCGCATGGCGAGCGCTCATGTACAGATAGCGCGGATCCGGCGTGATGCTGAACGGCCGTTCGCTCAAGCCGTGAAATTGCTCGTACATGGGCTGGCGGCTAGCGCCCGGGCGGGGCGGTCGTCGCTGTGTCGGCGGCGGCAGCCCCCGGCACCGACGCGCCGATGAAGCCGGTCAGCCAGCGCAGCCCGGCGCCGGCGGCGCCGAACGTTTGGCACGCTTCCTGCATGGCGCCGACCAGTTCCTCCAGGCGTTCGCGCGCGGCCTGCTCGCCGAAGCGCGCAACCCACGACGGCAGCCTGGAGCTTTCGGTGGATATCAACGCTTGGGCATCGGACTCCTTGTCATTGAAATCGTCGCGGATCTGAAACGCCAGCCCCAGCGCGTCGGCGAACTGTTCCAGCGCGTGCCGGAAATTCAGCGGCATTTCAGGTTGAACGCATACCGGAGAGAGCACTGCGGCCCGGAACAAACCGCCGGTTTTAGTGCGATAGGCATGCTCGAGTTCCGCCAAGTCCGGCTCGGGGCCGCCGCGCAGATCGAGCTCCTGCCCTCCCACCATGCCGGTGGATCCCGAGCACTGGGCAAATAGTTCGCTCAGCGCGACCCGCGCGTCGTTGCGTTCCATCAGCGAGGGATGCGCAGCCAGCACCTCCCAAGCGAGCGTTTGCAGGGCATCGCCTGCCAGCAGCGCGACATCTTCGCCGTAAATCCGATGAATAGTCGGCTGGCCTCGGCGAAGCTCATCGTCGTCCATGCAAGGAAGGTCGTCATGCACCAGCGAATAACAGTGGATCAGTTCCACTGCCGCTGCGGGCGCGTCCATCAGCCTGGCCGGCACGCCGGTGGCTTCGGCGGCCGCGTAGCACAGCAGCGGACGCAAACGCTTGCCGCCCCGGAGCACTGCGTCCCGCATGGCGGCGTGCAATTGCCGGGGAATGATTTCCGGGGCAGGCAGGCAGTCATTGAGAGCGGCATTCACGCGGTTCCGGTAATCTTCCCGGCGCTGCTCGAAATTATCGTTGGTTTTCATATTCCTTCCTCTCAGCGCCCTAGGCGAAACGAGGGCGCCGCAGTGCGCGGGCACCTCTATCGACCTTGCCTACTCTACTCGTATGCGACCACGGCGTTGGTGCAGCGCGCGCCCACTCGGGTGCGCGTGACCTCCCGCCGGTCCATCACGTCGATCAGGACGACGTAGCCTTCCCGCTTGAAGCCCAAGCTGCGCGGGGGATACGATTCGGGCGCCTCGGTCCGCTTGACTGCGGACACGGCGATCTGCCTGCCGCCCTCCAGCACGGCGATGCTAGGCTTGCCCAGATCCAAGCCTGTCAACTCGCGCACCTTGAATTGCGAGATCATACTCCCTATGTCGCGATCGAATACGCGAATCTCCCCCAAAGACATGTTACGGGGAAAGAGGTAGATAAGCGGCTCCTCGATCCGCCCCCAAGGCGGGTGCATGCCCTTGTTCTCCTCAAGGTATTTGGGGGCCAATCTTTCCTCGGTTTGGGTGCTGCTGACGCTCACTCCCCCTTTCCGCTTTTTTACGATAACGTTGCCATCTTGGTCGATTTCTCGATCACCGCCCGGCCAGATTTCCGCCACATAGTCGCCATTCGGCGACCATTCGTCACGACTTTCGATGGCGTGCGGCAACGTACGCAGTGTTTCCCCGGTGTCGGCATCCCATACTTCCACCAACATCCCGGTGTCGGAAAGTCCGCCATACGACACGTACAACTCGCGCCCGTCCGGCGAAACAATGACCTTGTAGGCTTCCCGCATCGCCTCGGCCATCATTTTCCTGCCCGGCGGCGCTTCCCCCGCTCGCGCTTTCTCCAGCAGGTTGCCATCGCGGTTGGTGGGGAAGCGCCCGGCCACCTCGAATTCGCCGCCGCCCACGCGCAAGGATGTCACCGGCCACATGGGCGGAGACCATTTCTTGTTCATGCTGGCGACGTACAGGCGCGAGCGGACGGGATCGTAGGCGAGATGGTGGGGCTGGCCGAGCCATTCAACGGGCTCGGACACATTCGTCAGCTCGCCCGCGAGCAGGTCCACGCGGTACGCCCGTATTTCATCGAGGAGGTCGTCGCCGCACAACACATACGCCATAGGCGAGGCCTGCGCCTCCCCTTTGTTCAACAGCCATAACGCCGCCAACGCCAGCGCGGCGACCAGCCCGCAGACAAGAACGACGCGCCGTGCCCTCACGGCGCGCGCAGGCGCAAGCCCTTTGGCCACGCTTGCCTCACTCCCAAGGCTTCTCTTTCATGTGTTTGCGGATGGCGGCCGCGTATGTGCACCCTTTCGGATGGGCCGTGCAATTTCGTGCCCCTTTGTTTCCGCTCTCGCTGTATATGGTTGCACCTGTGTTGTAGCGCGAAAACGCATCATCCCACAAGTTTTTAGGGTCGTCAGCGGGATTCGAGGGCCAATGTTCCGACGTATCAATCTTTCGGGCCGCTAGTCCGTAATGATGATTCAGGTATGTTTCCGCTTCCGCATAACGACCGGAGAGGTATTGGACGCCTTCGCTCAAGTTCTCCCGCCAATCCCATAGTTCGCGCTCGCCCCAATTTTCAACGGGGTTTCTCAGTTCGAGCTGCATCAGCCCCCAGCCGTCCGGCGGGCCCGGCAGCGGCAGCCCGATGCCCGTGTGCCGAACGGCGTTGAACTGCCGATGGCTGCTCTCCTGCCAAGCCACGGCCTTGTGCTCCAGTCGCGTGGCGATCGAGAAGATCTGCGCCTGCGTGGGATTTTGCGCGTGGATTTGATAGCCGCTGCGCGATGCTGTCAATGAAACATCGTTAAAAACAGCGGTGACGGACACGGTCATTTTGTTGGCGCCGGCGAGCAAGCGGCCCCAATCCGGGGACCATGCCGGAGCAGTCGTGAGGCCGGTTTTAACATGCTTGTATGTTTCCCTGCTCCGCTTGTCGAATTCCATTTCGAGCCTCCACAAGAAAAATGGGTTCTGCGGCTTTTCGACGTTGTGCAGACGGGCCGCAAAACGGATGCTCGGCATGCTCGGCGTCCTGTCGATATGCCAAGTCGTCGCAGATGTCTCTATGGACACCGACGGCGGCGGCGGCACCGAATCAGGAAGGCAGATGCAGACCAGGCCTCCGGCGGCATCCGCAGGCGCCCCGGCGTTGCCGGACAAGGCGTGGTCGGCAACGGCGATACAGATGCAGCAGTTCGTGGAGCGGTACTCGAGCGGCTGGAACACGGCGTTGGAGGGCTTCTCGAATTCCATCACCGCCATGCGGCCGGTGCCGGACAGTAAAGGCTCCGCCACGTCCAGCATCCGTCGCGCATCGCGCAGACCCGGAATCCCTAGTTCCAGAGGGTCGCGGGCTGCCGCCGCGAAGCTTGCGCCGTCGAAGACTACGATCCCGTAGTGGGGGTGCTCCGCCACCGCCGGATCGTTCTGTAGCACCTCCCGGCGGGCATCCGCGCTCCTTCCTCGGCCCCGCCTGTCATTACCCGGCGACCAGACGGCGCCCCTAGCCTGCGATGTGATCCGGGCGATCCGATCCGGTCCCGCGTACTCCACGGCGATGATGTCGCTGCCGGTGTCGAAGCGCACGGCTCGCCCCATCGCGTCGTAGGCGATATCTAGGTTGCCTAAGCCCTCGTAGGTGATGTTTTCCACCCGGTTCATGTCGCCGACCCGCAAGGTTTGTCGCTTCGTCTCTCCGCCGCCCTCCCGTACCTCCACCTCCACGATGTTGCCGGCCGGGTCGTGAGCGTAGCGCACCGTCCCGCCGACACTGAATTGGATGCCAGAGCGGTTGCCAAGCGCATCGTATTGGTACTTGGCCACCTCGCCGCTCGCATATTCGACGGAGGACAGCCGACCCATGAAATCGTGTCTAAAGCTCACCTCGCCGCCTTCGCTGCGGAAGGCCGACAAGTTGCTCTCAGGATCATAGTTCGCAGCGATGACCGTCCCGCCGCGCTCCGCTTGGACGATCTTGCCGGACGATGACGCCTTGAAAGCCGTCGCCATCTTTGGGCCGCTGACGCGAGTGCTTCCGCCGCTGTAATCGACGGTGGTCAAAGCGCCGTCCGGCGATTGGATGCCCGTAATTCGTCCCGCCTCGTCAAGCTGGCAGGAGCGCGATTCGGTGCCGTCCGCAACGGTTTTCGCTACCCTTGTGATTCGGTCCTGCGGATCGTACTCATAGCGGCGTTCGCCTTCCGGCGAGCGGACAACCACGATCCGGTTCCGATCATCCAGTATCAGTTGCCACCATTCGCCGTTTGTGGATTCGAAGCGGTCAGTGATCCCCGACGGGTCGTGGCCGAACACATGAACGTGTCCGGCGCCCTCCGTGACCACGGTCTCGTTATCGCCGTAGCGGTACGAGTATTCCTGCCCGCTGCTTGAGCGGGCTACCCGCCCAGCCTCGTCGTAACTGATGCGGAGGATGGCCCTATCGTTCGGGCCGGTCGCGCTGACCAAGCGGCCACTTGGGCCGTATTCGTACGTCCACGCATGGCCGGCGATGTCTTGGGACTCGGCCAGTCGGCCGGCGGCATCGTAGGCATAATGCACGGAGCGGCCCCAGCGGTCCTGTACCGAGACAATGCGGCCCCGACCGTCTCGGGAGATATGGAACACGGCACCTGCCGGGCCGGAAACCCTGCTGACGCGTCCGTTCCGGTACGAGAGCGTCAAAGTGCCTTCGCCGGTCGATACGGTGCGAAGCCGATACAGCGCGCCGCCACGCTGTTGCTCGAATACCCGCGTGGCCGGACCGTCGCGAATTACCGCTAGGCCGCCGACAACCTCTATGGATGTAGCAGTGTGCCGGGGGGTCTTGGGATTCGCGGCGTAGGTGCCGGAAGCGATGTGCTTGAAGCTTCGCGCGCTCGGGCTGGGCGAGTGAATGCTAGACGGCACCCCGGATACAAGCGGCTCACTGCGGAGTCCTGCATCGCTCGGCTCCGCCAGCTTGAAGAAGTGGCGGGCGCCCGACCGGTCCGTATAGGCCAAGCCGCCATCGACGCCCGCGAGTTCTTCGGCCAGCGACAGGCGCCAACCAGGGCCGAAATCGCCGTTAGACGCTATCCGCGAGTCATATACGCGAGAGAAGTAAATCCGCTCGCCGGATCCCGAAACGATGTCCCGGCGGCGGAACGTCAGGTTGCCGTTGCGAACGCTGACGTATCCAGCCTGTAGGCCGTCGAGAATGGACTGGGGGTTGGGATGGAGGACGTTGACCCGGCGGCGCAGCTCCGTCTCCTCCACGAGGTCGGCGTATAAGGAAAGCCACTCGGCGCTTGGCGGTCCTTTGGGTGACTGCCCTTCCCGGGCCGTCGAAGCGGTTACCGCCAATACCACGCTGATGCCCACTGTAAGCTGCCATGAGCGAAGCCACCGTCTCGTCATACCATCCACCCGCATCTGGCTAACCGCGGACCGAGTGTAGCACGGGTGCGTTTTTCGGCTGGCAAGCTGGCCGCGCTGACGCTTGTCGGATTTTATTGGAGCGTAATCCAATACGGACATGAGCTTGAAGGGGGGCGTTGTGTGTGAGCGTCGGGCGTGGTTGGGATGGTTGCTGAGAGGGTTTCTATCTTGAGGCCTGTGCGCTGGGTGTTCAAGGGTTCTGCGCCGGGTTGATCTTCCTGATCCGAAGTACCTGGTGATGGGTCCTGCGGGGTTGTGGTCGAGAGACCCGCGAGCGGGGTCGGGCGGTGGGTGACGCGTAGCGTCGCCCACGGGCTGTCCCCGCGTCCCTTAAGGGCGCGGGCCGGTCCGAAGGACTCGTCCGCAAGTCCACAGGACGAGCCGGGGGGATCGGCGCTCAGGCTGCGGCGGCGATGGCTTTGCCGATTTGCTTGAACAGGCCGTTGCGAGCGCGGGCCACGGCTTGCGCGGCCTTAAAGCCGCTGTTCTTGAGAACCAGGGCGTCGAGCTCATCAAAGGTGATGCCGGGCTTGAGGTGTTGCTCGGCGTTGTCCAGCGACTTCAGCTTCTCATAAGGCGTCATCACATCGCTGTCGCGATAGCGCTTGCGGACCCGGCCTTTGGCATTGATGGCTTCGGCGGGGAACAGGCACGGGCGGTGGTGGTTCAGAAACGTCACGATCATCCTCCGATGATCCCAACGCACGCCTACAGGCTCATCCCTCGTTGGATTTACACCTCCCGTTCAGGCTCATGCCTCATTGGACAAGGCTATCGGGTGTCCATATGTCCTTTGGCTGCTAGAATCCCGGCAGGCAATGCATAGCGAGGCGGGGTCATGCAGGTTAGCGCCGTAGCGCACCCGAACGTGGCGCTAATCAAGTATTGGGGAAAGCGCAAGGCCGCAGGCAACCTTCCTGCGGCGGGTTCGCTATCGCTCACGCTGGGTCATTTGAGCACCCGCACCGAGGTTCGGATCGACGGCGGTCTCGAGCAGGATACTTTGAGCTTGAACGGAAGCGCCAGCGAGCGCGATCTGCCGCGGCTTCGCGATTGTCTGGCGCCGCTGCGGGAACGGGCCGGAAATGCCAGTCCGGTTGCCGTGGAGTCCGCCAACGACTTCCCCACCGGCGCCGGACTCGCATCGTCGGCATCGGGCATGGCGGCGCTTGCGTTGGCCGCCGCCAACGCCCTAGGCGTGGCGGAGGATGGCGAACTTGTGGGCCGCGCGGCGATGGCCGGTTCCGGTTCCGCGCCCCGGTCCCTGTTCGGAGGCATTGTGCTGCTGTCCATCGACGAGTCCGGCGAGTGGCGGTGCGGAAGCCTGTTGGCGCCGGATGAGTGGCCGCTGAAGGTGGCTGTGGCGGTGACCGAAACGGCGGCCAAGGCCGTGGATTCGCGCGCCGCCATGGAACTGACCCGGCGCACCTCGCCCTTCTACAGCGCCTGGCTTGAGGGGCAGGACGCTGATCTTGAAGAGGCCCGGCGCGCGGTCGAGCAGCGCGATTTTGATCGTTTGGCCGAATTGTCCGAGCACAACTGCCTGAAGATGCATGCCACTGTTTTGGGCGCCCGCCCCGCAGTGGTGTATTTCAACAGCGCCACGGTGGAATGCATTCATCGCGTCAGGGGAATGGCCCGCGCCGGCGTGCCGGTTTTCTTCACCATGGACGCCGGGCCTCAGGTCAAGGCCGTGTGTCTTCCGGATGCGCTCGACGAAGTGGCCGAAGCCTTGCGCAGCGCGCCCGGGGTGCGGCAGGTGCTGACGGGCGGCCTGGGCGCCGGGGCCCGCATCACATAAGCCTCGCATTGCGGGCGCGGGAACGGCCTCAATGATTGAAGCCACGGCCCCGGGCAAGCTGTTTATTTCCGGCGAGTACGCGGTGCTTGAGGGAGCGCCGGCCATCGCCTGCGCCGTGGGTCGCCAGGTGCGGGCGCGGCTTCATCGGGGCAAAGCGCCGGAAGAGCAGGAGGCCGCTCGCTGGCGGCGCGCGGCCACTGAGCTGCTGCTCGCCCGCGGCCTCCGGGAAGCGCCCGCCGCCGCGCGGCTGGAAATCGACAGCAGCGCGCTCTACGCGGCCGATGGGGCCAAGTACGGACTGGGATCGAGCGCCGCGGTGGCCGCGGCGGTCGCCGGAGCGTTTCTGGCGGCGCAGGGGTCCTTGCCCGGCCGGGAGGAGCAGTTGCGTCTGGCAAGCGATCTGCACCGTTCGCTTCAGGGTCCGGGGGGCAGCGGCGTTGATGTGGCCGCCAGCCTGCACGGCGGAGTCATTGCGGTGGACGGCGGCGGAGTGGAGCGGCTGGCCTGGCCGGCCGGGCTGGCGTGCGCGGCGATCTGGTCCGGCCGCAGCGCCGGCACTCCCAAGGCGCTGGAGCGTTATCGCAAGGCGCTGAAAGAAGGGCCGCCGCGCGCGCGGGCCGTGGTCAAGCGCCTGGAAAGGGAGGCCAAGGCCGTGAAGCAGGCTTGGCGCGCGGGCGCCCGCGAGGCGCTTGAAGCGCTGGCGCAATTCGCGGCCGCGTGGCAGGAACTGGACCGCGTGGCCGAGCTGGGGGTTTACAGCGCTCCGCACCTTGAATTGCTTGAACTTTCCCGGACCGCGGGCTGCCTCTACAAGCCTTCCGGCGCCGGCGGCGGCGACTGCGGTCTGGCGCTGGCCTGCGATCCTCAGCCGCTCGCTCGAATGCGCCGAATGGCGGCGGCGAAAGGCTACCCGACGCTGGATATGGAACTGGGCGCGAAGGGGATGAGCGTGACAGGCCCCTAGGGCGAGTAGGTGTAGTACTCGACCCCTTCGTCCTGAAAGGCTGCATCGGTCCGCGTGCCGATGTGCTCGATGCTGAAGCCCGTCGGCTGCGGGAGGCCTTCCACCGGAAGTCCGGCGTGCAGGGCCTCGTACTGATCCTGACGCAGGTCGCAAGGGGAATCGAGCGCCTCGGAAAAGCGGATGCGCCGCGCCGCCTCCTGCCAGTCGTCCGCAACCCGCAGCGCCATGGCCTCGGAGGCATCGCCGCTGCCGTAGCCCACCGCAAGCACTTCCTTCCCCGCCCACTGCGCGTTACGGACGGCAGCTTCCTCGAAGCCTGCGGCCATCCAGGCCGGCAGCGCGCCGGAATAGATATTGCCCAGATCCATCATTTTTTCGTTGCCCCAGCGCAGCGGTTGAAGCACCCATTCTTGGAATTCCGCGCTCTTTCGCCATGCTTTGGCCAGCTCGCTGCTCAACGGAAAGGGATCCTCGCAGTCTTCCGCGCCGCCAGTCAAAAGCCGCGACGAAGAGTCTCGCCCCATTTCCCGCAGCACTTCGCTGAGCGGCACTTCGGCCCGGCCGCAAAGGCTCGACAGCAGGGCGGATTCCTCGCCGTTGCTCAAACCTTCCGCGTGCAGGCGCAGCAGCGCGAAAGCGGTTTGCGGCATGCGCAGGTAGGGGCGATGGAAGAAAATGGCGGACAGGCTCCCCAGCCATTCCGCAGGCGACACGCCTCGTCGGCCATAAAGCTGATTCAACGCATTCGTCACTTGGTCCAGGTAGCAGTAGGTGGAATAGCGTCCGTTGAAAACCGGATAGTGCAGATTCGACCGGGGGCGCCGGCTGCCATCCAGCAAAGGCTTGCGAAAATCCGTGATCCGGTAATCGGAAGACCCTCCCGTGTGCCGCAGATCAATGCTGGCCAGAGCGGGACTGCGCTCCACCAGCAGCGCCACGGCCCCGGCCCCCTGGGTGGGCTCGCCGCTGCTTCCGCGGGCGTAGAGGGCGAGGTCCGAGCAGATCACGATCGCCTTCGAATCTTCCAGCAGGCAATGGCGCACGGCGTTCTTGAGCGCGTAGATGCCGCCCAAACAGGCATGCTTCACTTCCGGCACTTCGCAGTGGCGCGAAAGCGGCGGCAGGCCGAGCTGGGCCAGCGCCTGATTCAGCATGCCTTTCACGATCACGGACCCTGCGGAGTTATCGTTGCTCGATTCGGTTCCCAAGGCCAGCAGCGATACCGCGCCGGGATCAACGTCGTAGTTGCGGATCAGCTTGAGCGCCGCGTTCGCGGCCATGGTATAGACGCTTTGCGAGGGCCCCGGCAGACGAAAGGAATGCCCCACTACCGCCGCGATCTTCGCCCACGGCGCGCCGGTCCACTGGCACCATTGCTTCAGGTCCACGCGGTACGGCGGCACATCGACCGCCATGCCGCCTATTCCGGCGCTGTATCCCCCGCTGCTTGTCATGGTTTACGCCCCGACTGCCTCCACGATAGGCATATTACCTGACCGTAATGCTGATCGGCGAAGACATGACCGGTCGGAGTCCGGCGCGTTACAGGGCCAGTTCGTTGGCCGCGTTGCGTTCTTCCAGCAGTTCCTCGCCGGTCATCCGGATTCGGTCCCGGGAGAACTCGTCGGGGTCCAGCCCCTGCACGATTTCCCAGGCGCCGTCCGCGCAGCGCACCGGATACGAGAAGTACACGCCGTCCGGGGCGCCGTAGCTGCCGTCGCTGGGCACCGCCATGCTCACCCAGTCGCCGTCGCGGGTGCCGTGCGCCCAGTCGCGCATGTGGTCGATGGCGGCGCTGGCAGCGGAAGCCGCGCTTGAAGTGCCCCGCGCCTCGATCACCGAGGCGCCGCGCTGCTGCACGGTGGCGATGAATTCGCCCCTGGCCCAGCCCGCATCGACCAGCGCCATTGCCGGCTCGCCGTCCACCAGCGCCTGCGAAAGGTCCGGGTACTGGGTGGCCGAATGGTTTCCCCATATGATCATCCGCTCTACGGAACTCACGTGATGCCCGGTTCGGGCCGCGAGTTGCGCGCAGGCCCGGTTGTGATCCAGACGGGTCATTGCCGAGAAATTGCGGGGATCCATATCCGGCGCGTTCGAGGCCGCGATCAGCGCATTGGTATTGGCCGGATTTCCCACCACCAGAACCTTGGCTCGCTCGTCGGCCTGTTCATTCAGCACAGCCCCTTGGCGGGAGAATATGCGCGCGTTCTCGGCCAGCAAATCCGAGCGCTCCATGCCCGGACCCCGCGGCTTCGCCCCCACTAGGAAAACGTACTCGGCCCCGCGGAAGCCTTCCTCGAGGCGGTCGCTTATGATGACTTCGTGCAGCGATTCGAACGCGCAGTCGGCGAGTTCCATGGCCACCCCCTCCAGCGCTTTCATCGCGGGGGCGATCTCGATCAGGCGCAGCGTGAGCGGTTGTCCGTAACCGAGTAGCTGGCCCGACGCGATGCGGAATGCGAGCTGATAGCCGATCTGCCCGGCGGCGCCGGTTATGGCGATCTGTGTGGATTGCGGCATGACTTTCCGGCTTGCGGCGGGGAACGGAATTGTATCGCCATACGCAGTGAATGAAGGCGCGCCGCCGCCTTATGAAGAATGGCTACGGCTGCCGCGTTTGCGGAATGCGCTGCAACCAATTGCCTTGTTGGCGGCATCAAAGGGGTGAATGGCGGGACACGGGCGCCTGCCGCAGATCATATTTCAGATGCTGGAGAGAGGATCAGGGCATGAACATCAAAACCGTAGGAATATCAATGTGCGCGGCGGCGCTTGCGTTGGGGGCGGACGGCGCGGCGCAGGCGGACGACGCGGCTGCATTCAACACGCATGGCCTGGACCGGGAAGCCATTCACGCTGGCCTGGCCGGCTATGAATCGCCGCCCGCCCGCGAGCTGGCGCGGGAAATTACCCGGGAAATCGTGGGCGCTCAAGGCGGTGAGGCGCCGTCGCTGGCCGATTTTTGTTCCCCGGCAAGCGGGGTCCGGCCGCAGGAAGCGACGGGAATTCCCGTGATGCGCGCCGCTGGCGGCGGCCAATCAGGGCGGGATGCCGGTGGACAAAATTTCCCGGGACTGCTCGCTTGGCTTCGCGCCGGGCTGGGGAAGCTGGCGGCATTGCTGGCGCCGCGCAACCAAGGCTAACAGATTCTGGTCGGCTCTCCGACAGAGCCCGCGCGACCGGAGTTCCCTAGTCGTCCTTGCTGTTCAGCTCGTTCCAGAGGCGGATCTGCTCGTTCATTTGCTCCGCCAACTGTTGCTCCCGATCGACCGAACTGTCGTAGCGTCTCACAAACAAGGCCTCGCGCTCTTCCGTGACCGATTCCTCATCCAGTGAATTGAAGTCGTCTTCCAAGCATTGGCGGTAGCCTTCGAGCGCGCCTTGGAATTCCCGGAATTCCCCGATTGCGGCCCTGAACTCCTCGAGCGTCATTTCCGCAGCGTTGGGCGTGGTGGGCTCGTCCGGGTAGTCGCAGCCTGCCCAGGCCGCGCCGCCTGCAAGCATGATTGACAGGGCGGTGAGTGTGGCGATACGTTGCATGTCTTCCTCCTGCGCTGCGGCCCGGCTACAAGACGTTTGCCCGCAGCCGGGCCATTATGCCCCAAGCCCGGGCCGTTCCATTGCGGCACGAAGCTTGTCCGCCAACCGCTGCGGGCAATCGGCCGATGCGCTTACAATGGGCCTACGCAGAACGCCCGGGAACCATAAGCTTTTGTTCTCCAAATTGCAGCCGTGCCGATAAAGGCCGCTGGTGTACCGTTGTGGGCGCGATCTTCGAGAAACGAATCAAACGGCTGGCCCGGCAACAGTTGCTTGGGGGGCTGCGCGGCGTCGAGCGCGAGTGCTTGCGCGTGACCGGGGCCGGGCGTGTCGCGCCCACCCCCCATCCGCGGGAACTGGGCTCGGCGCTCACGCATCGCTATATCACCACGGACTTCGCCGAGGCCCTGCTTGAGCTGATTACACCCCCGGCAAAGTCCAATCGGGACATAAGCGACTGGCTGGCCGCTTTGCACGAGTTCGTTCTGGGGCAGATCGCCGCTGAACTGATCTGGCCGGCCAGCATGCCTCCGGCGATACTGGACGACGGCGATCTTCAACCGGCGCAATACGGCGCTTCCAATATCGGCAGGCTCAAGCATGTGTATCGACTTGGCCTGGCCAACCGTTACGGGCCGAGAATGCAGGCCATATCGGGCATCCATTTCAATTATTCCCCGCCGCCGGAGCTGTGGAGCGCCCTGCCTTATCAGGACGGCTCTCCGTCCGGCATGGCGGCCAAGCGCTCATCCTGGATGATGGGCCAGATGCGCAACACCCGCCGGTTGGCCTGGCTGCCCACCTACCTTCTCGGCGCTTCGCCCGCGTTTCACTCCAGCTTGTCGGCGACGCGCCCGATCAGCCTGAAGAAGGGCCGCGGCGGCACGCTGTACGCCCCGGATGCCACTTCCCTGAGGATGAGCACGCTTGGCTACACCAGCGCCCTGCAGGCCGGGCTTACGATTTCGGCCAACAGCCTGCATCAGTATGTGCGGGATCTGGAGGCTGCCGTGCATGCGCCTCACGCCGGCTACGCGAGGCTCGGCGTTCGCGCCAACGGCGAATACCGGCAGTTGTCGGACAGCGTGCTGCAGGTTGAAAACGAGTACTACTCGCCGGCCCGTCCGAAACGCCGGATTCGCCGCGGCGAACGGGCAGCCACCGCATTGCGTCGGCGCGGGGTGGAGTACTTGGAACTGAGGCTGGTGGACGCGGATCCTTTCGAGCCTCTGGGCGTGAGCGCGGGGTCGATGCGCTTTATGGAGGCGTTCCTCTTGTACTGCCTTCTGGAAGAGAGTCCGCCAATGCCTGCCCACGAGCATCTCGCCTCAATGTCGAATCTCGATACCACGGCTTGGCGGGGCCGGGCAAAGAACGCGAAACTGTTTCGCGATGGCCGGGAGGTTCGCTTGAGGGACTGGGGCCTTGAGGTATGCGATGGTCTGGCGCCCCTATGCGAGGCGCTGGACGGCCAGCCGGACGGCCCCTGCGGCAAGGCGCTGCAGGCAGCGCGTGAATGCCTGCGCGATCCGCAGCTGGCGCCGGCGGCCCGTGTGCTCGATGAGCTGGGCGAGGCCGGCTGGGACCATCAGGCTTGGGGCATGGACAAGGCGCTTGCCGCTTCCCAGCCCCCTTTGGTCCCGCCCAATTCCGCCCGCCGCAGGGCGCTCAGGGAGGAGGCGCCGGCTTCGCTGAAGCGCCAGGACTCGATGGAGGCTCTCGAAGAGCCGCCTTTCGACGAGTTTCTCGCCCGGTATCTGGCAGCCTGACGATGGTTTCCGAAGGCGGCCGCAGGCGCCACCCGACCTCGCTGCCGGCCGACACTCGGCGCAATATCCGCTTTTCCGAAACGGAGGTTCCGCTGCGCGAGGATGTGCATGAACTGGGAGGTCAGGTGGGCGCCATGGTCAGAGACCGCGGCGGCGAAGAACTGTTCAATTCGGTGGAGGCGGTGCGTAGCTTGGCGATCGCCCGTCGGGACGGCGACGCCGGCGCCCACCAACGTTTGGTGGAATTGCTGAGCAGCCTGGATGACCGCCGCGCGCAGGATGTGTCGCGGGCCTTCGCCACCTGGTTTCAGGCGATCAACACGGCCGAGCAATTGCATCGGACCCGTCGCCGCCGCGCCTATCTCTATGACGCCAGCCGCCCGCAACGCGGCGGGCCCGAGGCGATCTTCCGGCAATTGCGCAAGGACGGCATGGATTTGCGCCAAGCGGCCGAAATTCTCAACTCGATCCGCTTGAACCCTGTTTTCACCGGGCACCCCACGGAGCCCACGCCCACTGCCGTCCTGCGGCAGCAAGCCGGGGTTGCCGAGCTTCTTCAGGAATTGCACCACCGCAGCCGACCCCCCCGGCAGGTGGATGCGCTGCTGCGTTCCATGCAAGAAAAGCTCACGGCTATATGGCATTGCGAGGAACACCCTCACGAGGAAACCACGGTTGCCGCCGAGTTGCAGCAGTTGCTCTACTTCGTGACCGAGGTCATCTATAAGGCCTGCCCCGATTTCTACGATTCGCTGATCGAGGCCATGACGATCGTTTTCGGGGAAGAGGCCCGGGATATCGAGATTGCCAGCCTGCTGCGCTTTCATTCGTCGATCGGCGGCGATCTTGAGGCTGACGCGGAAATTACCCCGCGCTCCATTCGCCAGTTGTTCGACACCAAGCGTCTGGCGGTTCTCAATCTCTACCGGGACGAGTGTCTCGCGCTGGCCGATGCGCTCACCCACTCCGGGAGGCGCATGGAAGCGGGGCCGGATATCCGCCGCCGCCTGCGCGTTTACCGGGAGCATTTTCCGGATGTGTACGGCCGGCTGGGATCGGATGAGCGCGACATGCCCTACCGTGTGCTGCTGCGCCTGATGGCGGCGCGTCTCAAGGCCACGGCGCTCGACACCGCCTTTCACTACGACGACGAAAGAGGGTTTCTGGACGATCTGCAGGTTCTTGCCGACAGCTTGTCGATGCATGGCGGAGCCTTTGCCGGAACCAGGGGTGTGCAGCGACTGGCCCGGCGCGTGGAAACCTTCGGCTTTCACTTGCTGGCGGTCGAGGTGCGGCAGCGCGCCGTGCTGCTGCGGCGCGTGCTGGGCAAGGCCTTCGACCGCTCCGACTGGGAGACGCCGGCGGCGCGTCTGGCCTGCCTGCGGCGGGCGCTGGAGCGCGATGTGGTGCGGCCGGAAGACCTGGACAATGAGGGCTTGCGCGCGCTAGGGCTGTTCGACGCTCTTCGCTATCTCAGAGGACGCTACGGCAAGCATGCCTTAGGCGGCCTGCTGCTTGGCGGAGTGACGGAGCCGGCGGACGTGCTTGGCGCGCTGTTGCTGGCCCGCTGGGCGGGATTCGAGAGGGGCGACGGGCACACGCCGCTGGATCTGATCCCGGTTTTTGAAAGCAACCTGGACGACCGCCAGTGCGCGCGCGTGCTTGAGCAGCTATTGAACGAACCCGCCTACCGTCGGCATATCGCATTGCGCAACAAGCAGCAGTTCGTGATGGTGGACCACGCGCGGGCGCGGCTCGATTTTGATCTGCCGTCCGAACAGTGGTCGATCAGGGCTCTGCAGAAGGCCGCCGTTGGGGCGATTGCAGGCAACCGGGCCACTGCGGTGTTGCTTCAGGGCCGCGGAAGCCCCTACCAGCGCAGCGGCAGGCGCAGCCTTCTGGCCGGCATTCCGGCAGAGCAGCTCGAACAACCGTTCAAGTATGCGGAAGCGGGAGAGCGCGCGGGCTTGCGCTACGGCATGCCGGGCATCGCGCTGCGCTCGCTGGAGCTGGCCGCCGGCGAGCTGCTGCTGGCCAAGTCGGGCCATGCCGGCGAGGCAAGGCCGGACGGCGCCGAGGAAATAATGGAGAACCTGGTTCAGGGAAGCTCGCAGGCGCACAGCGCGTTTCCGGGCGGCGCCCGGGGGATGGCGGAGTATTTCGAGCGGGCGACCCCGGCCGACCTTTTGGCGCGCATGCCCACTACGGCGAGGCGCAGCGGCATGCGGGAAGGCACCGCCGTGGAGCTTCCCAGGGCACTGGTATCCTTTTGCTGGGCGCAAAGCCGCAATCTGCTGCCGGGCTGGTACGGTTTCGGCGCTGGACTGGCCCAGGCCGTAAGGGAGCATGGACTCAAGGCGGTGCGCCAGGCAGCGCAGGCTTGGCCCTATCTGCACGGCATGCTGCGCGATCTGGAGCTGGCTCTGGCCCGCTCGGATCTGGAGATCGCGGAGCGTTACTCGCGTTTGGCGGGCCAGCGGCATGAGCCCTGCTTCCGGGCCATCCTTGAAGAGCACGAGCGGACCCTTGAGAACCTGTTGCGCGTGTTCCGGCGCAAGGCGCTGCTTGAGGACCAGCCAGCTCTGCGGCGTTCCATTCGGTTGCGCAATCCCTATGTGGATCCCATGAATCTTTTGCAGGTGCGGCTGCTGTGGCGCTGGCGCGAAAGCGGGCGGGAGTGTTCCGGCGACCTCTATTCGGCGCTCAAATCCACCGTCTACGGGATCGCCCGCGGCGTCCAGGAATCGACCTGATCTCCCGGCAGGATCCGGCTGCTTCGCCGCGCCTTGTCCTTGGCTGGCGGTTATGCCAGAATGCGGAATTATCAAGCAACGGAGTGCTATTGTTGTGCGAAAAGAAGCGGCGGGATTTCTTCAGCCTACTGCATGCCTTGCTCACAAGAAGGTCGTATTGGCCCCGGCGGGCGGGCAAATATCCGGCATGGCCAATGAACCCCGCAAGCAAAGAATCGCAGTGGAATCGCCCATTGAAGGGTGGCTGCCTTTTGCTCAAGGGACGGAGCGGCTAGCCTATCCCGTGAACAAGGCCGCTTTTCGGTTCATAGATCTGTTTGCCGGGATCGGCGGTCTCCGCATGGGTTTTGAGTCCATTGGCGGTGAATGTGTTTACACAAGTGAATGGGACCCAGCTGCCCAAAAAACGTATCAGGCTAACTTCAAGTGCGAGCACCCGCTAGCAGGGGACATCACGCAGGTCGATGTGGCAGATATCCCCCAACATGATGTTTTGCTAGCGGGCTTTCCTTGTCAGCCGTTCTCCATTGCAGGTGTTTCAAAGAAAAAATCCTTAGGGAAGGCCCATGGCTTCGCTTGCGAGACGCAAGGCACATTGTTTTTTGATATTGCCCGAATTCTCAAGCATCACAGGCCACCGGCATTTTTGCTGGAGAATGTGAAGAATCTTGTAAGCCATGACAAGGGAAACACGTTCCGCGTCATCCGAAATACCTTGGAGAGCGAATTGGGTTACCACGTCAGCGCCAAGGTGATTAATGCCAAGGGTTTTGTGCCGCAGAATCGGGAGAGAATATTTTTGGTCGGGTTCAGCGAACGCACTGGCTTTGACTTTGACGAACTGGAGGTGCCGGACATCGCGAACGGGCCCGAACTTCGCTCGATTCTGCACCCGGAGGATGGCACCGAAAAAGAGGAGCCTCCCTACACCCATGGGGTCGGCAGCAAAGTAAATTCGAAGTACACACTGTCGGCGCATCTATGGAGGTATCTTAGGGATTATGCGGAGAAGCACAGGGCAAAGGGAAACGGCTTTGGTTTCGGGATGGTAGGGCCAGAAGATGTGGCGAGGACCTTGTCAGCCCGCTATTACAAGGATGGATCGGAAATCTTGGTAAAGCAACGTGGCAACCGGCCAAGAAGACTGACTCCGCGCGAGTGCGCGCGTCTGATGGGGTTTGACGCAGCTGGCAGGCCTAGGTTTGATATCCCTGTATCAGATACGCAGGCCTACAAGCAGTTCGGCAACGCAGTGGTTGTGCCAGTTGTTGAGACTGTAGCAAAACACATGCTGCCCTTTATTCGGGAAGTAATAGCCAATGGCGCCGGGGAACAAAGGTCGCATATTGCGGCTCAAGCAGCCCTGAGCCTGCATTCTTGAATCCGAACGCGCCATACAATTTTTCGAGAGAAGAAGCTGCGGGGCGATGTGCGGCGCGGCCAGTGCCAGGATATCCCGAATTAGAGGCTGAGTGGCGATGAGACGCGGGCAGTTGCGTGATTGCTTTGTCGGCGTGGGTGTCAAGCGTCTGTCCGCTGTGGACGCCGAGCCACGCCGGTCGAACCAGCATGAAGTTGGCACCACGCGGGACATGCGCCGTCAGTTCCTTGGCGAGATTCAGCATCAGCGCTTTCGGGCCATCTACGTCTGGCTTGGCAAAGATCATGACCGACTCATCTCGGAAGGAACCGCGACTCATTACGACGCGCGGGAACAGAAGGTGAATAGAGCAGCGGAATGGCGTCTGTACTATTCTTCAAATCCGGTTACTGAGGCCATGCGAGAAGGCGATACCTTGTTCTTGGCTATGACCAACGATCAGTCGCTCTATTTCATTGTTGCGCCGACAGACTCCACCAGCGAACGGCAGCTATCGTGGCTTTTCGATCTGCATCCGAGCGGGCGTTCTTTCGTGTCGCGCGAGGTTGCCCATGACGAGCAGGAATTGGACTTTGCCGCTCGTTTCATCCTCGACGAAATCGGTATTGAGCTTGAGGAGCCGGATGCGGACAAACTTGATGCCATGATCGAGCCCTTCGGGATGACGTTCCCGAAGACCGTTGATTTTTCCGATCTTGCACGCCGCACATTGCCTGCGGTGCGGGCCGAAGATGATCCCGATATGGCGCTTGTGGAGTGGCTTAGGCACGAGGAGGCGTTGTTCCGCCGCCTTGAACGACGAATTGTGGCTGCGCGCCTTGACCAAGGGTTTCGGGACGATAGCGGAGCAACCGATGTTAACGGCTTCATCTCCTTCTCGCTAAGCGTTCACAATCGGAGGAAGTCGCGAATGGGGCATTCGCTTGAGCTCCATCTTGAAGCAGTGTTCCGTGCCCATGAAATTGCTTATGTTCGCGGCGCGATAACCGAGAATAACCAGAAGCCAGATTTTCTGTTCCCAAATGAAGAAGCGTACCGAGCCGCGCCTGAGGCTGGACACACATGCCTTACCATGCTTGGAGCGAAATCAAGCTGCAAGGATCGTTGGCGGCAGGTTTTGGCTGAGGCGGCGAAAATTCCGAGAAAGCATCTTCTCACGCTTGAGCCGGGGATTTCTGAGAGGCAAACAAGCCAAATGGCGAATTTGGACTTGCAGCTGGTCGTGCCGCATTCGATTCAGAAAACCTATACGAATGGCCAGCGCGCTTGGCTTTGGAATGTGAACGATTTCATTCAGGATGTGCGGGCGCGGGCCTGCAAATAATCATGGTTTACGGGCAGACGCGCAGGTTCAATCGCCGCGGAGCACGCTGAGTAGGGGCGCCTTGAGCGCGCTGCTGGCCGCAAGCAAGCCTGCCAGTCCGATCAGCAGTGTGCCGGAGCCGATGCCCAGGGCCAGCAGCGCCGGGTCGAGGCTGTAATCGAGATCAAACACGCGCTCGGCCAGTAACAGGCCCAGCACGCTGGCGGCCCCTGCGCCGAGCAATCCGGCCAATCCGCCCACCACGCCGAACTCCACCATCAGGCTGCGCAGAATCACGGCGCGGCGGCCGCCTAAGGTGCGCAGCACGGCGGTCTGCAGGGAGCGCTCGCGGCGATTGGCGCGCACCGCCGCCAGCACCAAAACGATGGCGGCCAGCACGCTGAATGCGAAAACGAACTGCACGGCCAGGCCTGCGCGGTCGAGGATCTCCCGGGCTTGGCCGATGATCGCGTCCAGGTCAATGATGGTTACGCTTGGATAGTTGCGGAGCAGCGTCATCAGCACTTCGCCGCGCTCAGGCGGGATATAGGCGCTGGCGATCATCGTTTGCGGCAGATCGGCCGCATCGGGCGAGAACACCAGCTGGAAATTGGGATTGAAGGTATCCCAGTCCACGCGGCGCAGATTGCTGAGTTCCGCTTCGATTCCCACGCCGCCCACATCGAAGCTCAGGCGGTCGCCTAGGGTCACGCCAAGGCGCGCGGCGGACTGGGAGTCGGCCGACAACTCGGTGGGTCCTTCGTGAGGTTCGCCCCACCATTCGCCGAGCACCACTTGATCGCCCTCGGGAACCCCGGCCGACCAGGACAGGTTGGAGGCTCTTTCGGTGAAGCGCCGCCCTTCGGGAACCGGCAGCGGCCATTCCTGGGCGGGCGTCCCGTTGATATGCGTGATCCGCGCCCGGATAAAGGGCAGCGCCTCGGAAAGATCGGGCACCTGTTCGCTCAACAGCGAGCGGATGCCCGGCCATTCATCCGGGGCGATATTGATGAAGAAGTAATTAGGCGCGTTTTCCGGCAGTGAGCCGCGCCAGGCGTCCAGCAGATCGGTTCGCATCACGCCCAGCAGCAATACCGCCATCAGCCCCAGCCCGAACCCGGCCACTTGCGCCACGCTCTCGCCTCCGCCCCTGCGGATATTGGCCAGCCCGTGCCGCCAAGCCACTCCGCCCGCGCCGCGAAGGGCCGACAGGACTCGAACCAGCAGCCAGCCCAGCAGCAGCCCGGCGGCGGCCGTAACGACCAGGCCCAGACACATCCATAACGCCAGTTCCCGGTCGCCGGCCAGAGCGAAGATGATGATCAGGATCATGGCGAGCGGCGCTCCCTGCCGCAGCAGCAGCGCCGGACCCCTCATCGGCATGTCCTGCCGCAGCACCCGTAGCGGCGAGGTTCTGGCGAGGGCGCTCAGCCAGGGCATGACGCAAGCCCCGGTCACCGCCAAGGCGATCACCGCTCCCGGGAGCAGGCCGCGCCAGGTGGCCGGAGGCAGCTCAAGATTAACCACTTCGCGGGCATAGGCCGCCAAGGCGAGGTGGGCGATGAAGCCGCCGCCGCTGCCCAGCGCGATACCGAGCAGGCACACGATGAGAATCGGAACCAGAGAGCGGCGGAACACCTGCCTCTGCGTGGCGCCCAAGCATTTCTCCAGCGCCGCGGTCACCAGGCGGCTGCGGGTATAGCTGCGCGCCGACAGGGCGGTGGCGACGGCCGCCAGAATAACGCTCACCAGCGCCGCCAGACCGAGAAAGCGCCCGGACCTTTCCACCGCCGAGGCCAGCGTTTGGCTGGCCTCCTCGAGGTTCTGCACGCGTTCGTCGGGCCGCAGGCCCGCTTCCTCGGCGCGCCGGAATTCGAGCACCTGCGCCTTCGGGCCCGCAAACAGTTGCCGATAGGAAACACGGCTTCCGGGCTTTACCACGTCCATTGCCGGCACGTCATCAAGATTGGCCAGCACCGTTGGGCCCAGTTGCTGGAAGCCGGTTCCCGGATCCGGGCGGTAACGCAATACCCGGCTTGCCGTGAATTCCCCGGATCCCAGGCGCAGAGGCTCGCCCACGCCGATGTCCAGTTGCGCCAGCAGGGCAGCGTCAATCCATACTTCGCCCGGCTTGGGGATGCCTGCCGCCAGCTGGCCGGGACCAAAGGGGCGATCGGAGGTCCGCACTTCGCCGCGCAGCGGATAGTTGCCGGACACCGCCACCACCGAGCTCAGCGCGGTCCGCTGCGCTGTGAAGGCAACGGTGGCGAAAGACCACGTTTCGGCGCCTTGCAGTCCATAAGCGGCTGCGCGGTCGAAGCGTTCCGGGTCCGACCGCGCGGGAGCGGCAAAGGCCAGATCGGCAGCGAGCACTTCGGCGGCCTGCTGTTGCACGGCGGCGCCAATCCGTTCGGTCAGCAGGCTGACTGCGGCCACGGCGGCCACCGAGACGGCCAGCGCCGATAGCATGACGGTAAAGTCGCCAGCGCGCAGCCCGCGCAGCCATTTCTTCAGGAAGGTCGGATTCGGCGCTGTCATCGCGGCGGAGACTTTGGCATATACTGCACGCCCGCTCAAGATGCCCGTAATCGTGAAGACTCCTGTCCCGCTTTGCCTGACGGCTGTTGCGGCGCTTGCCTGCGTTGCCGAGGATCCGCAAATGCCTCCAGAATTCAAGCTGCCCGCCGCGCCCATGGCCGAGCGGCGGGCGCATTCCTACACGCACCATGGCATCACGATCGAGGATCCCTACCATTGGCTTAAGGATGCGGATTATCCGCAGGTGGACGATCCCGCCATCCTGGACTATCTGAAGGCCGAGAACGCCTACTTTGAGAGCGTGATGCAGCCGCGCCGCCGCCTAGTGCAGACCCTGTTCGAGGAGATCAAGGCGCGCGAGAAAACCGATGATTCGGGCGTGCCGTGGCTGGAGGATGGCTGGTACTACCAGTGGCGCTTCGAGCACGGCAGCCAGTACCGCATCTGGCAGCGCTGGCCCGCGGACCGCGCGGATGCCCGCTTAGGGCCGGATAATAACGCGCAAACCTTGCTCGACGAGCCGGAACTCGCCCGCAATCAGGAGTACTTTCGCTTAGGCGCTTTGGCAGTGAGCAACGGCGGCGATTTGCTGGCTTACAGCGCCGATACCAATGGATCAGAGCGGTACACGCTCAATATCAAGGATCTGGACGGCGGCGAACTGCTGCCGGAGCGGATCGAGAACACCATCGGAAGCCCTGTGTGGGCGGCGGATGATTCGGCTTTGCTGTACGTGGCGGTGGACGAGAACTGGCGCCCGTACCAGGTGCGCCGGCATGTTCTCGGCCAGTCCGCGGACAGCGACACCGTCGTTTACGAAGAGAAGGATCCTGGCTTCTTCGTGAGCGTTTCACGTTCCGCATCGAGGCGCTACCTGCTGATACACACCGCCGACAACGTGACCTCCGAGGCGTATTTCGTTTCCCTCGCGGAGACCGGCGCAAAGCCGCGCCTGATGGCTCCGCGGCGCGAGCGCCATGAGTATGGCGTGGATCACCAGAACGATCGTTTCATTATCCGCAGCAATAATCGCCACAAGAACTTCCGGCTGCTTGCCGCCCCCGAGGACAACCCGTCCGAAGACGCCTGGGAACCGCTGCTGGAAGGCTCCGGCGAAATCTACATTCGCGGCTTCGATGTGTTCGCCGATTTCATTGCGGTGGTGGAGCGGATCAACGGCGTCAATGGGATCCGGCTGATCCGCGACGACGGCAGCCATGTTCATATTCCCTTGCCTGAAACCGCCTGTTCGGTCGGCTTGGGCGACAACGCCGAGTACGAAACGCAAACGCTGCGGCTTCACTACTCCTCGATGATCACGCCCTCCACGGTGTTCGACTACCACCTGGACTCGGGCGGCCTGGAAGTTCGCAAGGCGCGGGAAATCCCCAGCGGCTACGACAAGGAGCGCTATGTGACCGAGCGTCTGATGGCGCCGGCCCGGGATGGCGCGGAGATTCCCGTGTCGGTGGTCAGGCGCGGCGACACCGCGATCAACGGCGATTCCCCTTTGTACCTTTACGGCTACGGCGCCTACGGCTACGCCATAGCGCCCTCGTTCTCCGCCGCGCGGCTGTCGCTGCTTGACCGCGGCTTCATCTACGCCATCGCCCATATTCGCGGCGGCGACGATCTCGGCTACCACTGGTACGAGGACGGCAAGCTCGGCAAGCGAGTCAACACCTTCAACGACTTCGTGGATGTGGCGCGGCATCTTATCGCCGAAGGCTATGGAGCCGAGGGCCGCATTGCGATTGCTGGCGGCAGCGCGGGAGGAAAGCTGATGGGGGCGGTGGTCAACCAGGCGCCCGGGCTGTGGGGCGCGGTTGCGGCCCATGTGCCGTTCGTGGACGTGCTCAGCACGATGCTCGACGAGTCGCTTCCGCTCACCCCCGCGGAATGGCCGGAATGGGGCAATCCCATAGAGGACCCCGGTGCCTTTGAGCTGATTCGCTCCTACTCACCTTACGACCAGCTTAAACCGGGCCGCTATCCTCCGATGCTGGTGACCGCCGGCCTGAACGATCCCCGGGTCACCTACTGGGAGCCTGCCAAATACGTCGCAAAGCTGCGAACGCTCAAGGCCGGCTCAAGCCCGCTGCTGCTTAAAACCAACATGGGGGCCGGCCACGGCGGCAAGTCGGGCCGCTACGATTCGCTCTACGAAGTGGCCGAGGAATACGCCTTCATGCTCTGGTCGCTGGGTCTGGCCGAGTAGCGTTGTTTTACTGGCTTCCCCGCCGCTACAAGCGTCCCGCCTCAAGGCGGCAGCTGCGGTCGCAGCGTTGCGCCAGAATCTTGTCATGCGTGGCGAGCAGCAGGGTGGCGCCGGCCTGTTCGTTCATGTCGAAGAGGATATCGCCCACCTTGCGGCCGGTATCGGCATCCAGGTTGCCGGTGGGCTCGTCGGCCATGAGCACCTGCGGTTCGGTCACGAAAGCCCGCGCGATGGCCACGCGCTGGCGCTCGCCGCCGGAAAGATGCCGCGGATAGTGCCGCCTTCTTGGCGACAGGCCGACGCGCGCGAGCGCGGCGTCCGCCGCCTTGCGGGCGCCGCGCGATCCGTTCAGCTCCATCGGCAGCATCACGTTTTCGAGCGCGGTCAACGACTCCACCAAGTGGAAGGATTGGAAAACGAACCCGAGATGGCGTCCCCGCAGGCGCGCCCGCCCGTCCTCGTCCAGACTGGACAGGTCCTGCCCGCACAGCACGACCCGCCCGTCCGTGGGCTGATCCAAGCCGGCCAGCAGCGCCAGCAGCGTGGTTTTGCCGGCGCCGGACGGGCCTATCAGCGCGCAGGATTCGCCGCTTTCCAGCCGCAAGTTGATATCCTTGAGTATTTCAAGGCTCCCTTCAGGGCTCGACACGGTCATGCCAAGGTTTTCAGCGCTTAGAACTTCAGTCATCGCTTGCCTGACGGCGGCCGCCTTCTGCGTTGTATTCGCGGGCGCCGCCGCAAAGGATGCGCCCGTGCTCTTGGTATTGGGCGACAGCCTGAGCGCCGCCTACGGAATGCCTCGAAGCCAAGGCTGGGTAAGTTTACTTGAGCGGCGCCTTGAGGAGTCCCGCCGTCCGTGGCGCGTGGTCAATGCCAGCATTACGGGCGATACCACCGGCGGCGGCCTCAAGCGCCTGCCGCAATTGCTCGAGCTCTACCAGCCGCAATGCGTGATTATTGAACTAGGCGGCAACGACGGTCTTCAGGGCAAGCCGCTGGAGGTGATCCGATCCAACCTGGGCGCGATGATCGGAGCGGTTCGAGCGGCGGGCGGCCATGCCGCGCTGGTGGCCATGCAGATTCCGCCGAATTACGGCGCCCACTACATCGGCGGCTTCGAGCGGCTGTTCGGGGAACTTGCCGAGGCCGAAGGGGTGCTGCTGTTGAATTTCAATCTGGAGGCTATCGCGGCCGCCGAGGGCCTGATGCAGCAGGACGGCATTCATCCCGCGCCGGAAGCCCAGGAAAGGATGCTGGATGCCCTGTGGCCAGCCCTCAACGCTGAATTGCTCAGTTTGGAGCGGAGCGCCGCAGGCGCATCCGAAGGCCCCGGCTGATCTCGCCCTGTATCTTCAGCGCGGCCTCCCGCGGATCAGGGGCGGCGTTGATCGGTCGGCCCACCACGATATGGTCCGCGCCTTTGGCTATCGCCGCCGCCGGCGTCACGACCCGCTTCTGGTCGTGCGTCTCGTCGTTATCGATCGGGCGGATGCCCGGCGTCACCACCAGCAGGCGACGGCCTAGCGCCTGCCTCAAGGCGGGAAGCTCGCGGCCCGAAGCGATCACGCCGTCGCAGCCGGCTTCCAGCGCCCGCCGGGCGCGCGAGAGCACCAGTTCGCCGATTTCGCAGTCGAAGCCGAGGTCGTCCAGATCCCCGCGGTCGAGGCTGGTGAGGGCGGTCACGGCCAGTATCTTCATTCTCGCTCCCTTATTGTTCGCGGCGGCCTCCATGATGGCCTGATTGCCGTGAACGGTCAGGAATTCGATGCCGCGGTCGCGCAGCCCCCGCACGGCCGCCGCCACCGTTGCCGGCACATCGAAGAGCTTGAGGTCGGCGAACACCTTGTGTCCGCGCCGAGCCAGCTCCTCCGCCAGGCCCATGTAGCCGCCTGCGGACATGAGTTGCATGCCCATCTTGTAGAAACCGGCTGCGTCGCCCAGCTGGTCCGCCAGATCAAGGGCATCCGAAGGCGCGGGAACGTCCAGCGCCACGATCAGCCGGTCGCGGCTCATGCCGGCACTTCCCGGAAACGCCGCCGCGCGAACCGGTCCGTCATTCCGGCAATGTAGTCGGCCACGGCCCGCGCCTTTTCTTCGCCGGCATCTTCCGGGCCATGGCCCGGCGGCAGTTGGCCGGGATGCTCGAAATAGAAGGAAAACAGCGTTTCGATGACGGTTCGCGCTTTTTCGTACTCTTGTTCCATGCGCGGGTGATGATATAGCCGCCTGCGCAGAAAGCGGGCCAGCTCCGCGTGCAGCGCCTGCAATTCGGCGCTTAGCCGTACTAAAGGCTCGGCCCGCGCGCGCACCGCGTCGGAGTGCTCCGGCGCCGCGCTCTCAAGCGCCGTGCGGGTGGTTTCGATCAGATTCGACACCACGCGGTCGATCATTCCCCGAATGGCTTCCGCCATCAATGATCTTAGGCCGGCGCCCGGATGGCGCCGCCGCGCCTGTTCATAGGCATCCTGGTACAGACGCACTTCGATCATATCGTCGTGGCCGAGCAATCCGCTGCGAATGCCGTCGTCGAGGTCGTGGTGGTTGTAGGCGATCTCGTCGGCGATATTCGCCAGCTGCGCTTCCAGGCTGGGCTGGCGGCGCTCAAGAAAGCGTTCCCCAAGATCGCCCAGGGCCTTCGCGTGGCGTCGCGGGCAGTGTTTCAGCAGGCCTTCGCGCGTCTCCCAGCAAAGATTCAGGCCGTCGAACCCGGGATAGCGGCGCTCCAGCCTATCGACGATGCGCAACGCTTGGAGGTTGTGCTCGAAGCCGCCGTGGCCGGCCATGCAGCGGTTGAGCGCCGCCTGCCCGGCATGTCCGAACGGAGGATGGCCAAGGTCGTGCCCTAGGCATATCGCTTCGGTCAGATGCTCGTTGAGATTGAGACAGGCCGCGGCCGTGCGGGCGATCTGCGCCACTTCCATGGTGTGCGTCAGCCGGGTGCGGAAATGGTCGCCCGCTCCAGCCACGAAAACCTGGGTTTTGTGCATTAGCCGCCGAAAAGCACGGCAGTGAATCACCCGGTCGCGGTCCCGCTGGAACGGACCCCGGTACGGGTGCTCGCTTTCCCGATGAACACGGCCGCGGCCGTGCGTGTTCGAAACCGCCCAGGGCGCCAGTTCGCCCGTCCGTTTCCACCGCCAGACGGCTTGGGTCAAGGTTCGCGCCCCTTTAGCGCCGCGTCCAGCGATTCATCCGAGAAATCGCCGGTCAGCCGCGCCCGGCCCATGCCGTTCGGCAGAACCAGCCGAATCGCCCCTTTGAGGTTCTTCTTGTCCGCCAGCATCGCCCGTTTGAGCGTGTCCGCCCCGAAGCCCTCGGCATGGACGGGCAGCCCGAGAGCGTCCAGCAATGCTTCCAGACGCTTCCTCTCGGCCTCTTGCAGGCCGCCCTCAAGGACCGCCAGCCTTGCGGCCATGCACATCCCCGCCGCAACGGCTTCGCCATGCAGCCATTCCCCGTAGCCGGCGGAATGCTCGATCGCATGGGCAAAGCTGTGTCCGAAATTCAGCGCCGCGCGCCGCCCGCTTCGGTCATGCTCGTCTTCGGCCACGATTCGGGCCTTGATCTCCACCGAGCGCCGCACGGCGTAGCGCAAGCAATCGTCATCGCGGGCCAGGAGCATGCGCTTGTTGCTTTCCAGCCAGTCGAAGAAACCGCTGTCGGCGATCATGCCGTACTTCACGACTTCCGCCAGCCCTGCCGCGTATTCCCGCTCCGGAAGGGTGTCGAGAGCCCGCGTGTCGCAGAGCACGGCGCGGGGCTGGTGGAATGCGCCAAGCAGATTCTTGCCCCAGTCCGTGTTGATGGCGGTCTTGCCGCCCACGGACGAATCGACCTGCGCCAGCAAGGTGGTGGGAAGCTGAACATAGTCCACGCCCCGGTGATAGCAGGCGGCGGCGAAACCGGCCACATCGCCCACGCATCCGCCGCCTAGGGCCAGCAGCGTGCAGTCGCGGCCCAGGCCGAGGCGCGCCATGCGCCGCAGAATGCGCTGCCAGTGGCTTGCGTCCTTGGCCTCTTCGCCGTCCGGCAGAATAATCGACTCGCAACCGCGGGCTCCGAGCAGCAGCGGCAGCCGGTCCAGATACAGCCCGGCCACCGTCCGGCTTGTGACCGCCAGCACATCGCCGCCGCCCATCCATTGGTCCAGGATCCCGGCGCGTTCGAGCAGGCCGCCGCCCACCAGCACCGGGTACGGGCGTGCCGCCGTCGCCACCTCGATTGTTTCGATTTTCGCCACGTTGGTGTTGTTTCGGCAATTCCGGCTGGTCAATGCGCCGTCGGCGCGCTTATGCGCGGTTTAGGAGGCGGATGATATTCCGCCCCACCTGCCGCACTTCAAGCCCGTTGGTATCGACAACATGATCGGCCACTTCCCGGTACAAAGGTTCGCGCAGCGTCAGCAGCTTCTTGAGCACTTGCCGCCTTGGGCCTTGCTCAAGAAGCGGCCGGTTGCGCGCGCTCCGGGTGCGTTCAACCTGCTCATCGAGGCTGCATTGCAGGTAGAACACGGTGCCGTTGCTGCGCAGCGCCCGCCGGTTGTCGGCGCGCAGCACCGCGCCGCCGCCCGTGGCCAGCACCAGGCCCTGCCGGCTGCACAGATTCCCAATCGCCTGCTCCTCCCGCTCGCGAAAGCCCTCTTCTCCCTCAATATCGAAAATCCGGCTGATATCCACGCCGGTCTCTTGCTCAATATATGCGTCGCTGTCCGCAAACGGCAGCTCGAGTCGCTTCGACAGCCACACGCCCACCGCCGACTTGCCCGACCCCATGGGACCCACTAGGAAAATATTGCTTGGGCCCGGCATCGGGGAACATTCTATGGGGCCATGATGGTGGGCGTGACGAAAATCAGGAGTTCCGTTTGGTTCGATGATTGGATGCTGGAGCGGAACAAGCGGCCGACCCCGGGAATCGATCCGAGAAGCGGCACGCTCGATTTGGTGTCGGCGCTGTCGGTTTCGCGAATGCCGCCAAGCACCAGCGTTTGCCCGTCGCGCACAAGCACTTCGGTTTCGATCCTGCGCGTGTCGATGGACGGCACGGCGCCGCCGCGCTCGGTGGCCACCACCTTGCCAACGCTGTCCTTGGTGACCATAAGGCGAAGAATAACCTCGCCGTTGGGCGTGATTCGGGGAGTGACCGTGAGGCCTAGCGCCGCCTGCTTGAAGTGCGTGGTGGTGGCGCCGCTGGACGCCGCTTCCTGATAGGGAATCTCAACGCCCTGCTGAATGCTGGCCTGGCGCTGGTCGGAAGCCAGAACCCTGGGCGCCGAAATCAGCCGCCCTTCGCCTTCCGCCTGCATCGCGGCGAGTTCCAGGTCCACGAGATAATCGGGATGCAGCAGCGCGAGCGAAAACTGTCCCGCCGCCCCGGTCACAGGCAGTCTCACGTTATAGCGGTCGGCCGGTTCCGCGGCGCTCAGCGCGCCGTCTCCGGCTTCAAGCGCCTTCACGATCTGGTTTGTGGCCGCATCGCTGCCCGACACGGCCACCGCCTTGCCGCCGCCCTGCCGGCGAGCGGCGGTCACTCCCCAGCGCAGGCCCAGGTTGCGGCTATAGTTCTGATTGGCCACCACCACGCGCGATTCGATCAGCACCTGCCGGGACGGGGCATCCAGCTCGGCCACAAATTCTCCCACTCTCTTCAGGCGCGGCGCGGTGTCGCGCGCAACCACCGTATTGCTGCGCTCGTCGATCTGAACGGAACCGCGCTCGGAAAGCAGACCGAAGCGGGCATCGGCGATCAGCACGGCGAGCGGGGCGGCCTCGGCATAGTTGATCCTGAAGCTGCGCCAGCTTAAGGGGGCGAGCATTTCCTGGGCGCGCTCGGCCTCGAGCCGCGAGGCATCGCCGGCCCTGAACTCCGCCGCCGTGGCGATGATCCAGGCGCCATGCCGCTGGCGCGCTTCCAGCCCCCGGCTTTCCAGAACCAGCGCCAGCGCGTCTTCGCGTTTCATCCCGTCGAGCTCGAGCGTCAGATTGCCGGCCACGCTGTCCGACACCAGCAGTTGCATTCCGGAGGCTTCGGCCAAAAGCTGCAGGGCGGCGCGCACCGGCAGGTCCTGAAAGCTGAGCGATACCTGTTCGCCCTCGTCCGCCAACAAAGGTCCGGCGCTCAGCAGCGCCGCCGCCGCGAGTCCGGCGAATCGCATGGGTCCGGTCATCCTTCGCCGCCTTGCAGGCCGAGCCTGCCTGCCTCGTTCTGCATGATGGCGTAGCGTCGGTTTCCCACCCGAACAAAGCCGCGCTCCCGGGAGGCATCCGCCGCCGCTTCCGCCCGCCTTTCGCCGCCGTGCGGGCCTCCGCCGTCGGGCGGCGAAACGCCAAACGGCGACAGGCGATCGTCGAGCCTGGGCAGGACGGGAAACGCCGCGGCGTTCAGCGAAGCTGGATTTTCCGGCATGGTCCGCAACAGCCGCGCGGCATCGGGGCCGCCGAAATACGCCGCCAGCCGCGCGGTTGCGCGAAGGCGCCCGCGATCTTCCGGGCCGGGCGATTCCATCTTCAGCTCGATCAATTCCCGCAATGGCATGGAATGCAGGGCATGGTCCAGGAAGGCGACCAGCTCCGCGTAACTGCCGCTGAGCTCAAGCTCCGCGCCCGCATGCTGCAACTCCGCCGACCGGTTCGCCGCCTGCTCCCACGGCTGCACGGCCTGCAAGGCGGCGCTGTTCGGCCCGGCGGCCAGCGCCACCGGCAGGTCCAGCTCCGGCGCCTGGGCCGGAATCCACACGGTCGCGGCCTTGAGCCGCGCCTCGGCCTGATCGGCCTTCTCGCCGATTGCGCGCGCGGCAAGGGCATTGCCGCGCGTGTCCGCCAGTTGCCGCTCCAGCCCCGCCGCGTCCGCAGTGGCGGCTTGAAGGCGCGGCATGACTTGTCCGTACACCCGTATCCTGAGGCCCGCAATCGCGATGAGCGCAAACAGGGCGCAGGCCAGCACCGCGCTGACCCGCCGGCTCCATAATCCCGGGTCCGCCACATCCAGATTCCGCAGCTCTTCCAGCAGCGTCACTGCTCAAACCTCCCTGCGATCAGAAACCGCCGCGATGCGTCCGGATTGCTTTGCAGTTGATCCATGCGAACGTCCGCCACCATGGGCATTTCGCGAACCCTTTGGAGCAGCTCGGCGGGCTGATTCAGCTCCGCAGCCACGCCGCGCAACTGCCAGCCATCCGGGGCCACGGCCAGTTCCGTGAGGCGCAGGCCGACGGGAATCCGCGCCGGCAGCGCCGCCAGCCAGTTCCGCGCCATCGAATTGCGCTGGCGGATTCGATCGACCTCGGCCAGCAACGATGACGCTTGCGCTCTTCGTTCCTCCAGCGCAGCCTGGTCGCCGGCGGTGCGCCGCGCAAGCGAAATCGCGGCTCCAAGCTGCCCGATCCGCTCATCGGCGGTGTGCAGCCGCTGGCGCAGCGGCAGCTCGATCGCGGCCAGCAGCGCAAGCGCCGCAAGCGAACCGGATGCCAGCATCACCACGGCCTGGCGCCTGCGCGCCTTGCGCTGTTGCGCGCGCCAGGGCAGAAGATTGAACGAGCGCAGCGCCGCCCGCCCGCCCGGCGCCCGCTCCGCCACCTCAGGCATGATCGTTGCGGGCCAGCGCATAAGCCCCGAGAAGCGCCGGCGCCTGCTCCGTCGCTTTCGAGGCATTGCCGGGCGCCGGCGCGAGGCTAGCCGCTTCCACCGGTATGCCCAGCGCCGCCGCAACCGCTTCGCCGGCGCCGTCCAGAAGTGCCGCGCCACCCCAGAAGAACACTCTTTCCGGAACGGTCGCCTCGCGCCCGGAGGCGAGATACAGTTGCAGCGCCCGGGCGGCGTGGCGGGCGAGATCTTCCAGAAAGGCGTTGCCGATGGCGCCGAGCGTTCCGGCGGATGAGCGCCACTCCCCGATGGCCTTGTGCGCTTCATTTTCCGCAAGGCCGAAGGCCGCACGGAAACGTTCGGCGAGCTCGCGGCAACCAAAAGGCTGGCTGTGCTGAAAAGCGAGCCTGCCGTTGCGGCATACCGACAGGCGGGTGGCCCTGTAGCCGCCGTCCAGAACGGCCCAGACGCCTCCGCCTGCGGCGTTGGCGGCGAGCATGCGCTGCACGGCGAAGGACGTGAGGTCCACCGCCGCAACCTTGATGCCCGCTTGCTCCACGCGCTGGCAAAGCGTTTCCACGACCGCCGAGCGCACAATCCCCATGCGGTAGTTGGCCTGCCGTTCGCCCGCGCCTTCGCGCCGGTAGTCGTAGAAGGCGTCCGAAAGGGGGTACGGCGCCGCCTGCTCCGCCTGAAGGCGCGCCTGCTCCTCGATTTCCGGCGGCGAAAGATCCGCCGACAGGCGGAATGTGTGCATCAGCACTTGGTCGGTGCTCAAACCCACCACCGCCCTGCCGGCTCCGCGGGCGCCGTTGGCCAGAACTCCGCGAATTGCCGCCTCGGCCGGGCCGTTTGCGCTGCTGTTCTGTTCCGTGAGCGGCGCAAAGGAACAAGCGCGCACCGAACCGCGGGCCCATTCGACCGCCTTGACGGCGCCCGCGCCGAGGTCAAGCCCCACCACCGCTCTTTTTTGAAGCAACTTCCGCATGATTCCCTAGGGCATGATTCCCTGGCCGACAGTCGGCCCGAAGCCGCGAAACAAGCCTGCGTCCGCTGCCTATAATGACAATGCAGCTACAGCACAGCCCGGGGCCTATCCTGCGATGCGCATGCCGATCAAGTCCAGACGTTTAATCAACGCGTTGATGAAGATTTGCGTATTGGCGGCGGCGGGCGCATCGATGGGCCTCGTGTTCCTGGCCATGGCCGTTTCCGGCGCGTATTTCTATCTCGCCCCCGGCCTTCCCAGCGTCGAGAGCATCAGGGAGGTGCCGCTGCAGATTCCATTGCAGGCGGTGACCCGGGACGGCCGCCTGATCGGCGAAGTGGGCGAGAAGCTCAGAACGCCGGTGGAGCTTGAGGATGTTCCCGAGTTGCTTCGCAAAGCCTTCCTCGCCGCCGAGGACGACCGGTTCTTCGAGCATCCGGGCTACGACTACCAGGGGCTGGCGCGGGCGGCCTTCAATCTCGTCCTTACCCGCTCCGCCAGCCAAGGCGGAAGCACCATCACCCAGCAGCTGGCCCGCGAGTACTACGTGGACCGCGAGCGCACCTTTGTGCGCAAGGCCCGGGAATTGTTCGTGTCGCTTCGTTTGGAGCGCGAACTGAGCAAGGAGGAAATCCTGGAGCTTTACCTCAACAAGATTTTCCTCGGAAACCGCGCTTACGGCGTGGCTGCGGCCGCCCAGGTGTATTTCGGAAAGTCGCTGGAAGCGCTGACGATTGCCGAATCCGCCACGCTGGCCGGCCTGCCCAAGGCGCCGTCGGCGATCAACCCGGTGCGCAATCCGACGCGCGCAAAGAGCCGCCGCGCTTACGTGCTGCGCAGGCTCAGGGAATTGAACGTGATCAACGAAGCGGAACGCCAGGAGGCGCTTGCGCAGCCCATGGAGTCCACCCTGCACGGCCCGCGCCGCGAGGTGAACGCGCCCTGGGTTCTGGAAATGGTGCGCGCCCAGATGCTTGGGCGCTACGGTCTGGACGCATACACGGACGGTTTTCGGGTTTCCACCACCATCGATTCGCGGATGCAGGCGGCGGCCGAGCGGGCCGTGAGGCGGGGTTTGCGGGACTACGACCGGCGCCACGGTTACCGGGGCGCGTTGCGGCCCGGGATGCTGCGCAATCTGCGCGCCGAAGGTCTTCGCAGCGATGCCCAGTTGCTGCGGCAGCTTCGGTCGCTGCAGCAGGAACTGGGCGTTGCGGACACCCGTCTGGCGCTGGTCATGGCCTTTGGCGAGGCCAATGCGGTGGAGGTGTTGGCGGAGGGCCTGGGGCGCCAGCGGTTGCAATGGGATCGTGTCCGGTGGCGCCCCTATATTTCGGAGAATGCGCGCGGCCCCTTGCCCGCGAGCCCGGGCGATATGTTTGCCGTAGGCGACCTGATCCGGGTGCGCGAGGCCGCCGCCGGCCAACTGGAGCTTTCCCAGGAGCCGGATGTGCAGGGCGCGCTGGTGGCCATTGATCCGCGGGACGGGGGCGTGGTGGCGCTGGTGGGCGGCTACGATTTTGCCCGCAGTAAATTCAATCGCGCCGCGGACGCGCTGCGTCAGCCCGGATCGGTATTCAAGCCGTTCATTTATTCGGCCGCGCTGGACCACGGGCTGACCGCCGCCACGGTTGTGAACGACGCGCCGGTGGTTATTCGCGACCCCGCCTCCGAGACGGTCTGGAGGCCCAAGAATAATTCCGGGCGCTTCAACGGCCCCACCCGCCTGCGCGAGGCGCTGGTGCGGTCCATGAACCTAGTGTCGGTGCGGGTATTGCAGCGCGTGGGACTGCCGGACACCATAGGGCACATACGCGTTTTCGGCTTGCCCGATTCCTCCCTGCCTGAGAGCTATTCGCTGGCGCTGGGCTCCGGGGGCGCGGCGCCGCTCGATATCGCCCGCGGCTATGCGGTGCTGGCGAACGGGGGATACCGGGTGGATCCTTGGCTGATCGAGCGCGTGGAGCAGGACGATGTTCGCTTCGCTGCCGAAACGCTCATCGCCTGCCGCGACTGCGAACTGGCGGGCGAGCGGGCTGGACCGGGATCGTCCTCGACCGGGGAATGGCTGAACGGCGCTCCGTCCGGTATGCCGGGCCGCCTCGGGCGCGCATACGCGTTGATCGACAGGCTGGCGCCGTTGTATCCGGGCGGCGGCGGGGCTGCCGGCCCCGCCTTCGACTCGGTGGCCCAGATGCAGGCCGCCACCTTCGGCCATCGGCCGGACGCCGGGGAAAACCCGTCGCTGTTCGCCGACTTGAAGCTGGCGCCGCGGGTGGTGAGCGCCGAGAACGCCTATATCGTTTACGACATGATGCGCGACGTGGTTCGTCGTGGAACGGGCCGGCGGGCGCTGACGCTCGGCAGGCAGGACCTGGCCGGCAAGACCGGCACCTCGAACGATAACCGGGATGCTTGGTTCAGCGGATTCAACGGCGACCTGCTTGCCACCGCCTGGGTGGGTTTCGATCAGGAACGCTCCTTGGGAAGCAACGAGGAGGGCGGGCGAACCGCGCTGCCCGTTTGGATCGACTTCATGGAGGAAGCGCTCAGGGGGGCGGTGGAAGCGCCTCTGCCGCGTCCCGGCGGCATCGTGTCGGCGCGGGTTTCGCCCGATACCGGATTGCTGGCGCCGCCCGGCGATGCGAATGCGATATTCGAACTGTTCCGGGAACAAGCCCTGCCCGATGCGTCGCGTGGCGCGGGGCCAGGGGGCGAAGAGGTTGGCGAAGAGGAACTCTTCTAGCTAGCGGTCCTCCGCCGGAATATAAGCGCGCGGTTTCGGCCCCATGTAGAGTTGCCGGGGCCGCCCGATCCGCAATTCGGGATCCTCGTGCATCTCGCACCAGTGCGCGGCCCAGCCGGCCGTGCGCGCGATGGCGAACATGGGGGTGAACATCTCGGCTGGCAGTTTCATCGCCCGGTAGATGATTCCAGAATAAAAATCAACGTTGGGATACAGGCGCCGGCTCTTGAAATAGCGGTCGCTCAGGGCGATTTCCTCCAAGTTCCGCGCCAGACGGAACAGGCGCCCCCGTCCGGCCCGCAGAGCCTTTAGGACCTCATGGCAAATATCCCGGATAATGGTGGCGCGCGGATCGAAGTTCTTGTAAACGCGGTGGCCGAAGCCCATCAGCCGGAACGGATCGTTCGGATCCTTGGCGCGGGCAATGTACTCCTCTATGCGCTCCGGGGAGCCGATGGCCTCAAGCATTTTCAGCACGGCCTCGTTGGCCCCGCCATGGGCGGGGCCCCATAGCGCCGCGCAACCAGCGGCCAGGGACGAGAACGGATTCACGCCGGAACTCCCGGCCATCCGCACGGTCGATGTGGAGCAATTCTGCTCGTGGTCGGCGTGCAGCACCAGCAGGGTGTCCAAGGCTTTCGCGGCGGTGGGGTTGGGGTCCTTGCCGAACATCATGTAGAGAAGATTGGCCGCATGGCCCAGGTCTTCGCGCGGGGACACGGGGGCCTGGCCCTGCGAATGCCGAAAAGCGGCTGCGGCGATGGTGGGCATGGCGGCGATGGCGCGGTGGCTGAAACGGCGCCTGTGATCGGCATCATTCGGCGCGATGCAGTCCGTGTGCGCCGCGGGCATGACCGAAAGGGCAGCGCCAATCACGCTCATGGGATGGGCATGGGCGGGCATGGCGGCGATCGTGGCCAGCACTTCCGGAGCGCAGGCGCGCAGCGTTTTCAATTCGTCCGAAAAGGCTTGCAGCTCGCTTGGCTTCGGCAGCTCCCCGTGCAGCAGCAGCCAGGACACTTCCTCGAAGTTGCTGTTGCGGGCCAGCTCGTCCGCCGCATAGCCGCGGTACATCAAAACGCCTTTTTCGCCGTCCACGTAGGTGATTCGACTGGTGCAACTAATGGTGGCGGCATAGCCGGGATCGTAGCCGTAGGCGCCGGTGGCCGCCGCCATGCCGGAAATCTCCAGGGCATCGGCGCCCAGCACGCTGGCACGGCGCTTGAGCGGCACGGTGTGCCCGTCGCGGCTTACGAGTTTGTCGCTCGAGTCGGTCATTCCACTGTCCTGTCTGTGCCGGCAGGCCGGTTGCGCACAGGCATGACGAAACCTGGTACCGCGACCACCGGAACAGGCGCCCCTCTACCGAAAACGCCTGTCAAGAAAAACACGGCCCAGAACCTAGGCGCGTGAATCGCAGCCGAGTATTATATGTCCGGCGCTAGTTAATGCAAAATTTGTATGAAATACAGAGGGTTACGCGGACTTCTGCGCGCCGTAACGGCGGCGGAACTTCTCGATTTGGCCGGCCGACTCCATGATCCTCTGGGATCCGGTAAAGAACGGATGACAAGCGGAACACACCTCCACGCGAATATCCTCGCTTAAGGTGGAGCGCGTCACGATCTCGTTGCCACAACTGCAGGTGACCTTGATTTCGTTGTACTTCGGATGGATGCCTGCTTTCACGGTTTGAAGCCTTGGCCGATGCCCAAGCGGGCGCGAAGCATAACCGAATCCCGCACGCTCTTCAATCCGTTTGCCGACTGGTTGCGAATGCCGGATATGCGCCCTGTGCCGTGCGCGGCGCTGTGGTATGTTTTGCGGCCCACGGTTTGCAGCAGCAGGGCGCAACGTCGTGAATTGCCAGTTAATGCTATGAGCACGGAATTCGACACGGTTTGCCGGGCATCGCTCGCCGTGCCGCCGCATTTGGGCTCATTCGAGTCCGCAAGGCATCACGTTCTGGATGTGGCTTTAGTCCACGAGCCGCCGGAGGGCGTATCGCAGGCGATATTCGCGCTGGGCTGCTTCTGGGGCGCGGAGCGCAAGTTCTGGCAAACGCCCGGCGTGCATTGCACCGCCGTAGGCTACACGGGCGGGCATACAGCGGAGCCGGACTACTATTCGGTGTGTTCAGGCTCCACCGGGCATGCCGAGGCGGTGCTGGTGAGCTATCGGATATCGGAACTGGATTACGGTCGGCTGCTTGCGCTGTTCTGGGAAGCGCACGATCCCACCCAGGGGATGCGCCAAGGAGCGGATGTGGGCACCCAGTACCGTTCGGGGCTGTTCACGCTGGGCCCGGAGCAGCACCGTCTGGCCCTCGCTTCGCGCCAGCAATACGGCGAGGCGCTGGGCAAGGCCGGCTACGGGCCCATCACCACCGAGGTTGCCGGGGCCGGCGTGTTCCATTTCGCGGAGCGCGATCACCAGCAATATCTGGCGAAGAATCCGCAGGGTTACTGCGGGCTTGGAGGAACCGGCGTGGCCTGCGCTCTTGACCCTGTCCGGGAAGAAAGCGCCATGGCGGAGCGGCGGCCATGAGGCGGCTGGGTATTTGCGCCTTGTTGTTGTGCGCTGCAACGGCCTCGGGCGCGGCGCAGGATAACGGCCCCGCCGCCGAAGCGGCGCCAACCCGCTGGCTGATGGAGCAGCGCCGGCTCAATCAGCAGTTCGTGGAATGGTTCAAGGACCAGCGTTATGCGGAGAGCGCGGAGCTTGCCGAGTCGATTCTGCGCCGCGCCGAGGAGCAGTACGGGCGCGATGCCGAGGAACTTGCCGGTCCGCTGATTAACCTGGCCACTGTGCAACGGGTTCAGGGCGAGTATCGCGACGCGCTATTTCACTACGAGCGCAATATCGCGATCGTGGAGCGCAATTTGGGCTACGATTCGCCGGAGCTCATCAATCCATTGCACGGCATGGCTCGCACTTTCCTGCGAATGGGCGATGCCGAGGCCGCCGTGGAGCCTCTGGCCCGGGCGTTGCGCGTCACGCATTCCAATACCGGCATCTACAGCCTCGAACAAGGCCGCACGCGCGACCTCCTGAGCGAACTTTCGTTGGTTGAGGGCGACCTCGAACAGGCCAATCTGCATCAGCGGGTTCAGGTTCGCGCCCACGAGCGCCGCTACGGGCCCAATGACCTGCGCATCGTTCCTGCGCTCTACAAGCTCGGGGAATGGTACGAACGCACCCGCCAGACCGGTTTGCAGCGCCAGAGCTACGCCCACGCCGACCGCATCATCCAGGCAGCCGAAGGCGAGGACAGCGTTGACCGGGTGAGGGCGCTGCGCGGCCAGGCAAAGAGCTTCGTTAAGGAATCAAGGCGGGAAAAGGCCGAGGAGTTCTTTGGGCGGGCGCTGGGCATCCTTCGGTCGCACCCCATGCAGGACCTCTTGGCGCAGGCCAGGCTGCTGATCGATATTGGCGACACGCACACCCTGTTCAATCGTTCCCCCACGGCGCACGAAAATTATCGCGAGGCTTGGGACTTGTTGAGCGCCGACGACGATGCGCTCGATGCGAGGGCGGAACTTTTGCAGTATCCGGTTATCCCGCTTCGCCGCGTGAGTCTTCCCGTGCAGGTGCCGAGGGAACGGAAGAATCCTTCCCGCTACGACTCGCAGCCTCGCGCCGGCTCCGTGGTGCTGCAATTGACGCTGGAGCCGGACGGCAAGGTATCCAACGCCCAGGTGATCGAATCGGACCCGCCCGGGATGATCGACGATCTCGCGGTGGCGCTTATCCGCAATGCGCGATTCCGGCCGCAGATGCGCGACGGCGAGCCCGTGAGGGCGGAAGGCGTGATTTACCGGCACCGCTTCCGCTGGCACCAGCGGCTTGAGGACGAATCGGACGGGGGCTCCCCGGTGCCGTCGGACCCGCCGGACGAAGAAAGACCGATTGAGTATCCCGGCGGAAACCCTGCGGAGCCCGCGTCGCCGGCCCGCGACTCCCGCGACTACTGAGAAGCGGCCTGGCGGGCGAAAGCCGCCTTTCCCTCGGCGATCGTTTCAAGCACCAGGCCGGATTGCCCGCCCACGGCGCGGGCCAGCGCTTCCGGCACATGGGCCACGGAAGCTGCCCATCGGTCGCGCTCGACCGGGTCCGGCCAGCGCGGCTGAATGCCAAAGCTCTGCGCGTTCTCCAAATCGCGCGCCGCCTCCTCGCGCGTGTCCTTGCGGGTTTCCGCGATGCTGGGGTAGGCCAAGGCGATGATTTCCCGGTCCGAATCCGCCAGCCCGTCCCACCAGGCCTTGCCGGCCACGATCACCGACATCCCGAAGCTATGCGCGGTGAGCGTGAGATGGGGCGCCTCGCCGGGGGTTCCGGTTCGCACGTACAGGCTCAAGGAATTTTCGCCCGACTCGATCAGGCCGGTTTGCAGCGAGGGCACGATCTCCCCGAAGCCGAGCGGAATCACATCCGCGCCCAGCGCGTCGCCAAACAGGCGCGAAGCCTCGCTGGCCGACACCCGGTAGCGGCGCCCCCGCATGTCCGCCGGAGACAGCACCGGCGTGACCGAGTAGATGTGGTGGAAGCCGATTTCGCTCCAGGACACCAAGTGCAAGCCCTGCTCGGCCAGCAGCGAGGCGAACAGGCCGGTCAGGTAATGGTCGTAGATGAAATCCGCCTGCTCCTCGGAATCGAACAGAAACGGCGCGTAGAGCATCGCGGTTTCCGGCACCAGGGTGGAGGCCATCATGGCCGAAAGATTGCCGATCTGCACCCGTCCGCGCTGCAATCCGGCGGCGATCTGCTCCTCGGAGAATTGCCCGTGAACCAGCATCCGGACCCTGAAACGCCCCTGGCTGCCCTCCTCCACCTTGCGCTGGAACGTCAACCAGTGCTGTTCGCCGATCGTGTTGGGAACCGCCGTGCCGGCCGCGGTGATTTCCGTAACCTCGGGCGCTTCATCCGCTTGCCGCCCGGCATCGTCGGACGGCCCGCAGGCCGCCAGCGCGAGAAAGCCGGCCGCGGCAAGGACCAGGCGACGCTTCATGCGCTTTGCCGCCGTATCAGCACGTACACGCATGCCACGGCGACCGCGCACAGCGCCATCATGACGGCGAAGCCGGCGGTGAAAGAGGAGAATTCGTCGGCGGACCAGGCAAGGAAGGTGCCGCCCAGCGAGCCGGCCAAGGAATCGATCAATAGGAAAATGCCGAGATACACGCCGTAATTGCGCCCGGCATAGTACTCCGCGATCATCAATTGAATCATCGTGAAGGCGCCGGCGTAGCCTGCGCCGTACACAATCGCGTAGGCCAGCGGCCAAGTGGCATCGCCGGGCGCCGCGAGAAACAGCAGCGCCACGCCGATGGCGAGGTTGAGCACGCTGGCCATCATTACTTTCAGCTTATTGAACTTGTCGGCCAGGTAGCCGAACAGCACCTTGCCGATAATGGCGGCGATGAAAAAGCTGCTGTAAATTGCCGTGGTGCTGTTGTCGTCCAGCAATAGCTCCCTGCGGAAGAACAGCGCCTGGTTGTTGAGCATGGCCACGATGCAGAACCACAGCGTGCCGGTGGCGAACGCCAGCAGGTAGAACACCGGCGAGCGAAGGAGGCTCAGCAATACCTTGTCGAAGCGGTCGGGCTTGGGCTTCGCTTGCGGTTCGGGATCGGCCACGCCGTCCGCGGCCAGCCCCTTGTCCCGCGGATAATTGCTCACCAGAAACAGCGTGGGCAGGATCATCATGGCACCGCCCAGCGAGGCCAGCACCCACACCGCCAGCTGCCAATCCGGCAGGAAGGAGTTGACCACCCAGGGGAATACGGCGCCGCCCAGGCTCGAGGCCATCATCAGGATGCCGAAGGCCAGCCCCCGGTAGCGCACGAACCAGCGCGAAAGCAGCATCAGGCTGGGGGTCAGGCCCGCCAGCGAGATCGAAAACGCGAACAGCACATAGGTGGCCATCAGATGCCACAGTTCCTCAACCATCGGGAACAAGGCCAGCGCCAGCGTGATTCCAACGCTGCCGATCAGCATCAGGCGGCGTATCGAATAACGGTCCAGCAGCCATCCGGCCACCGGATTAAGGAAGGCGACGAGCGCGAAGAACATATTGGCCGGGCGCGTGACCTGCTCGTTGGTCCAGCCGAAGTCGGTCGCCAGGTTGGGGAAGATTCGCGGCATCGTATTAAGAAGGATGCCGTTGGAGGCGGCATAGATCAGAAACAGGCCAACGAGCAGCCACCAGCCGTAGAAAATCCGGCGGCGCACTGAGATTTCCTGCATTGTTATCCTCCCCGGAACAGTCGGCCCTTCAGGGGCGACCACCAAAAGCGCAACCCCAGCAACAGGGCAAGAATGGCGCAATATACCAGCGGCTCGGCGGTATCGGCCTTCACCTGCCAGTAGAAATGCCAGCAAGCGAGAATCGCAGCCGGGTAAACCAGCCGGTGCAGGCGGTTCCAGCGCCGCCCCAAGCGCCGCTGCCAGCCCCGGGTGGATGTGAACGCCAGCGGAATAAGCAACAGCACCGCGCCCATGCCCACGGTAATGAAGGTTCGCTTGAGCAGGTCTTCGCCCAGATGCGCGAAATCAAGCTGCAGATCCAACAACAAGTAGGCCAGCGGATGCAGCATGCAATAGAAGAAGGCGAAAAGCCCGAGCATGCGCCGGAACCGGTACAGGCGCGGTTTTTTCAGCAAACGCGCGGCCGGCGTGACGCACAAGGTGAGCAGAAGCAGGCGCAGCGCCCACAGCCCCAGCTCATCCAGTATCGCCTCGGCCGGATTGGCTCCCAGCCCCGGCTCCACCACTTCGGCAATGCGCAGCCCCAGCCATATCAGGGGCAGCAGGCAGGCGGCGAACAGCAGCGGCTTGTAAACCCGCATGCTCACCGGTCAATCACCGCTTGTGGATCGAAAAGCGAAATTGAGGATTCAGTAGTTGCGGCGCAAGTCCAGGCCGGAATAGAGGTGGGCGACCTGTTCGCCGTAGCCGTTGAACATTTGCGTGGGGACTCGCCGCGCAAACAGCCCCGAGAAACCGGAGCCGATGCGGCGTTCGCTGGCCTGGCTCCAGCGCGGATGATCGACTTGGGGGTTGACGTTGGCGTAGAAGCCGTATTCATGCGGTGCCGAAATATTCCAGCTGGTGGGCGGGCGGCGTTCCTGAAAGCGGATGCCCACGATGGACTTGATGCCCTTGAAGCCGTACTTCCAGGGCACGATCAGGCGCAGAGGCGCGCCATTCTGGTTGGGCAACGTGACCCCGTAAACGCCCACAGCGAGCAAGGCGAGCGGATGGCTGGCCTCCTCGATCGTGAGCCCCTCCACGTAGGGCCAATCCAGCACCCGGCGTTTCTGGCCCGGCATTTCCTCGGGCCGATAGACGGTCTCGAACGCCACATGCTTCGCCCGCGATGTGGGCCTGAAGCGCTTGAGCACTTCGCCCAGCGGCACGCCCACCCAGGGGATCACCATCGACCAGGCCTCCACGCAACGCATGCGGTACACGCGCTCCTCAAGGCCCACGCCCGACAGCAGCCCCTCCACATCGAATTCGCCGGTCATTTCCGCTTCGCCTTGCACCCGCATGGTCCACGGCTGCGGCTTGAAGTTTCCGGCGTTGCGGTGCGGATCCTCCTTGCCGGTGCCGAACTCGTAGAAGTTGTTGTAGGTGGTGATATCCTCGTAGCTGTTGGCCGGCTCGTCGGTGCTGAACGGCCCCCGGGAAACGCCGTTCAACTCCTTTTGCCCGCCATCCGCCGCCACGTAGCGCGGGGTGGCGCGGGCCGTGCCCACCAAGCCGGCAGCCGCCAACCCGGCAACGAAGGCGCGGCGGTTGAACCAAGCGCTTTCGGGCGCGATTTCGGACGCGGGAATATCAGCCTTGGCGCGTATCAACATACCGCAATACTAACTCAACCAAAACCAAGGAGAGAGGGCTTAAGGCGCCCTCCCTTCCGGCTCGCGCAATCGCGCCGCTACGGAGCCCCCGCGCTGGCCAGCGCCGCGCTCCTCCTGCCTAGGTGCTGAGCGAAGAACTGCTCAAGCTCCGTATAGAGCTCAATGCGGTTGGCCTCGCCGGAAAAGCCGTGGCCCTCGTTTTTCTTGACCATGGACTTGTAATCGATCTCGGTGCCCCGGAGCTTGCGCATCAGCGGCATGAACTGGGTATCGTGCGGCACTCGCGGATCGCGCTTGCCATGCACCACGTACAGCGGCACCTTGATCTTGTCCAGATGATTAATCGGCGAGGTGGCCAGCAAACGCTCGCGGTCGGCCTTGCGGTCGCCAATGGCGCGCTTTCCCCAAGCCTGAATGTATTGGCCCTCGCGGAACCTGTGGTGGTAGTCCAGCAGCGCAATGATATCCACCACGCCCACATAGTTCACCGCGCACTGGTAAAGCTCCGGCGTTTTGGTGATGCCGGCCATCGTGGCGTAACCTCCGTAGCTGGCGCCGTAGATGCAGATCCGATCCGGGTCGGCAATGCCCTCCTCGATCGCCCACAGCACCCCGTCGGTGATATCGTCCTGCATTTCCAGCCCCCACTTCTGCCAAGCGATATCCAAAAAGCGCTGGCCGTAGCCCCCGGAGCCCCGGTAGTTCATCTGCATCACGGCGTAGCCCCGGTTGGCCAGGAACTGGGTTTCGGCGCGGTGGCCCCAGTAATCCCGAATGCCGTAAGGTCCGCCATGCGGATTGATGATAAGCGGCAAGTTTTTGGCCTCGGCGCCCGCCGGCACGGTGAGGTAGCCGTTGATTTTTTCGCCGTCGCGGGCCTCGTAGCGGATCGGCGTCATGGCGCTCATATCCTGGGGATCGATCCAGCGGCGCGGCCGGAGCAGGAACTCGATGGTTCCGGCGGCCTTGTCGTAGAGGTAGTAGGTTCCCGGATCGCGATCGCTGCCCGAGTGGATCAGCATGCGGCTCTCGTCCATGCTCATGGACGTAATGCGGTTCACCTTGTCCGGAAAGGAAGCGTCGATCGTGGCCTGGAGCGCGGCGAATTCCTCGTCCAGCATGGCTTGTTCCGGCAACTCGTATTGCCAGGACACCCAAAGCGGCCGGTAGTCTTTTCGGGAAAGCACGAGGCCCGGGCCCACATCGGCGCGTTTATCGGCCACGATCAAATCGCCCAGCTGGCCGGTTTCGGGATCGAAGGTGTAAAGCGCCGCAGTGTCGCGCCCCTTGTTGGTGGCCACGTAGAGGGTTTTGTTGTCGGCGGCAAACCCCAAGGGCACAAAATGCGGACCGTCGAACTCATGCGTGCGATGCGCCACCTGCCATTCGGCATCCGGGGCCGGCCGGTAGTAGGACACCTGGTTCAGCAGCTCGCCTTCCTCCAGCGCCCGACCTTGGCTGTTTGGAGAGCCCACGGCAAAGCGCACCTGGCCGTCCCGATCGGTCATCCAGCCCTGGATGTAGCCCGGGTTGGTTTCCACCCGGGTCATCTTGCCGTCGTAGATATTCAGGCGGAACACGTCCGGATGGGTCTTGTTGCGTTCGTTGTTGACCACCAGGATATGGTCGTGGTCGTGGGGCAGCCGGTCGAGCAGCCGGGTGTAGGTGGGATAGAACAAGATGCCCCTGTCGCCCTTGAACAGCTCGCGCTGCTGGGTCCCGTCGCGATTAACGGCGAACAGCGAGTACGATTCATTGCCGCCGGTATCCATGCCGAAAATCAGCCGCTCGTCGTTGGCCCAGAAGAAAAAGGCGATATCCCTCTGGCTTGATTGCCGCCCGCTGCTTTTGAGGTTGGTCAGGCGCGCGGCCTTGCGGTCCTCAAGCCGCATGGAAAAAAGGTTGCGGCTGCCTTCGTATGGCCCGATGGCCCCCAGCCACTCGCCGTTCGGCGAAAGCCGCAGCGCGGCGAAATCCGAATTCTTGAAGAAATCGCTAACCGAATACTGCTTGACCATGTCCGCATGGGTTGGGGGAATAAGCAGCATGGCTGCGAGAGCCAAGCCGCAACGGCTCAGTCGCTTCATAAACACCTCCGGCTTGTTGGTATTGGCGGCTCGTTCCGCCGCTCCTCGTTTTGTTCCGATTCTAACGGAAGTGAAGGGCAAAACAGCGGCGCTATCCAGCCTCGCTATTTTGACCGTTGCAAGAGCGCGCCGACGCTGCGCTGAGATCGGCGAGATGCCCGCCCTTTGCTAGGGGCTAAATTTCAGAGCGGCTGATTGCTCGGGCGAAATGCACTCGAAATTCTTGAAGTGCCAACCCTTTTCCTCGGTCCAAACGGGAAGCACGGGATCCGCTCGCCAATTGATGTAGGTCATCTTCTCGTCCGGAGTACCGCCGCATTCCTCGTACACTTCCAGCATGGCCTTATAAAGCGGGGACTCGCGGCTGATTCCCTGCACATGCACTCCACCGTCTTCGGTTAGCACCAGCCTTGTGCCCGACACACACCCCGCCAAGGAAAGAGCCGCCGCCAGACCCGCAATAGCCAAATGGGGAAGATTAGGCATATCAGTGCAGTGCCGGATCAGAAGAAGTGCCTGTAGCTCACGTACGGAACGCGACCGTCCAAGCTGTAGAGGTCATAAACAGCAGCTCTCGGAGAGGCGAAGCTGTCCAGCTCGGGATCCTCGTCGGTCACGTTCAGCACGCCTAAGGAGATCTCGCCGTCCCACGGAGTCCTCCAAAGGTAGGTCAGGTCGTATTCCGTATGCGACGGGGCCTCAAAGAATCTTTCCCCTTCGGCATTGGAGCGAACATAGCCCGCGATATGGCGCGCATACACCGAAACCGTGTGGTCGGTGTATCTCCAGCGCGCCAGCCCGGTGGCCTGGTACTTGGGCCTTGCGCTGCCGCCCACGCCCTCGCCGAGGGAGGAACTCCAGTCCGTGGCCGTGCGCGACAGGCTTCGGTAACGGAGCAGCCGGACGCCAAAAATACTGAACGTGAAATCGCCCGCCGTCGCTGTTTCCAGTTCGTATTCCAAATCCACATCCACCCCGCTGATTTCCTGCCGGAAAGTATTGCCCCAGCCAGCTTCGGCTTCGTACAGCGCCCCCGTGGCCGGATCGCGCTTCAGCAGATTGCCCGGCGAGCATTCGATGATTTCCGCAGGCAGGCCGGTATCGATCGTGTTCTCCACGCGACCGGTGTTCAGGCACTGGCCTTCCAATTCGGACTCGATCAGTCCCTGCAATGTGGCCAGGCCGATGCCGTCTTTCAGATCAATGCTCCAGTAATCCACTCGCACGGAAACGGGCTCCCAATCGACCACGAAGCCTAGGTTGTAGCTGTCGGACAACTCGGGCGCCAGAAGCGGATTGCCGCCGGTGAACGTGGGGTACTGCTCCTCCACGCAGTCGTCGGGGGCAATGCCGACGGCCGCGCAGGCCACCAGGTCGGTTCCGCCCTCGGCGCTGAACGACCGCGCGCCATACAGATTATTCAGATTCCCGGCTCTAAAGCCTTCGCCCCATGAGGCGCGAAGCAGCAGCCAGTCGGTGGGCTGGTAGCGGGCCGAGAAATACAGGCTGCTCTCATCGCCAGCGGAATCGTCGTAGGAGTCCCACCGGGCCGCCGCGCTCACCTCCAAGTCGCTGAGGACCGGAACCAGCACTTCGGCGAATCCCGCCTTGATGCTCCGCTCGCCCTCTCCGCTATTGCCGGCGCTGCCGATCAGGTCGCCGCCGGCGCTCAAGGGATCGTAGATATCGTAGAACTCCTCGTCCGAGTACTCGAACCCCGCCGCCCATCCGACCGGTCCGGCGGGAGCATCGAACATTTCAAAGCTCACCGTGCCGCTATAGGTTCGGGCATCGGCGCGGCTGTCGCGGTTTCCGTTGGCCGTGATGGCATCGTAAGCATCCGCATTCCCCGGGTTTAGCGGATCAAACGGATTGTAAAGGCCCATGGATACGTATTGCGAGGCGGTAAATGACTTGGCGTAGCAGCAACTATCCTCCTTGAAGTCATAGCGGACATGCTGGGCCACCAGCTCGTAATCGAACATCCCCACCGTGCCGTAGGCCAGCAGGCTGTTGGTGAAGAACGACTCGGTGGCTTGGAAGTCCCGGTTGCCCAGGCCAACGAACCGGTGGCCTAGGAGGTAGGGCAGTTCATCGGCATAGGGGATGTCGTAATTGAATCCCTGCTTGAGCCCTTCGGCTGCCGCCGCCGGGATCTGGAAAAAACCCAACGCCGGCGCGTAGCGGCCGTGGCTGTCGGCGCTGCTATAGATCGACTGGAAGCGGAGAGCGTGGTCCGGGCTCAGTTCATAGTCCGCGTGGAGGAACGTGCTGGCGCGTTTCAAGTCGGAGGTCTCCCAAGCCAAGGCGGCGTAATCGAAACCGCAGCGCTCCTGCCCGTTGCGGGCGATGTAAGGGCCGGCCAGCAGGCGCTCGCCGGTATCGGGATCAACCACGTCGGCGCAGTTCGAGGGCGCCTTGTAGAGCGGGAAAATAGTGTTTCCCCAAGAGCTGATATTGTCGGTGTTCTCCCACGCGTACCAAGTGGCCGCAAAAGGGGCATCCGGGTAATCGGCCGGCCCGGCGTCGTAGCCTAGATCGCCCTGCGAATAGAACCGGTCCGACGAGGCGATATGCGTCTTGTTGCGGAAGTCCGCCGAAAACAGGAACCTGCCGCGACTGGTGCTGCCGCCAATGGTCAGGCCCCCGGAGTCGGCATCCGCGCCCTCGCGGGTGGGTCGCTGAAGCGACGCGAAGGCTTCCATGCCGTCGTAATCCTTGCGCAGGATGATGTTGATCACGCCGGCAATGGCATCGGAGCCGTAAATGGCGGAGGCGCTGTCGGTCAGAATTTCGATTCGATCAACCGCGGCCAGCGGAAGGATATTGAGGTTAATGGCCTGGTTGGCTGTCACCGGCGAACGCGGCAAGCGACGACCGTCGAGCAGCACTAGGCTGCGGGTCGAGCCGATGCCGTGCAAGTCGATGGTCGCTTGCCCCACAAAGGAGTTGCCCGAAACCTCGCGCGAGGAACCGAAGGTGTTGACAGGGCTGTTGCGCAGCACATCCGCCACCGAGTCCTGCCCGCTTAGCTCGATTTCCTCGCGGGTGATGACCACCACAGGGCGCGCTTCCTCCACGTCGATGCGCTTGATGCGCGATCCGGTAACGACCTGTTGGCCAAGTTCCACGGCATCCTCTTCGTCGCCCCCCCCCTCTTGCGCCATACCCATGGGCGCAACGGCCAGTGCCGAAAGCGCACCGGTATAGAGGACCGAACGCACTGCCCAGTCAAGGGCATTATTCTCACGATTCATCTGCTCCCCCAATATATTTTGGTATTGTGATGGCAGGCTGCCAAATCCCAAGCATTGCCAACCCGAAACGGGTCTTTATGAGGGTAATAGGCAAGCGCAGCGGACGGAAGATTCTACCAGATGTTCCGCAGCCCGTGCGCGCCTGAGTTATAATAGAGCAGGTCGTCTGCCTAATCTGACGCGGTTAGTCCGAATTTCTCCAGAAGCGCATCGCGCAACTCAACCATCAAGACATTCTTGACTTGGCTAACATCAAGTCCGTGCTGATAGGCTGATTCCTTCCATAGACTCAGATCGTCTGCCGTTGGTTTATGGCGGTTGAATACATAATTGAAAGAAAAGTCTTGGATATCAAAAGGCTTTTTACCCTCCGCTTCGCCCGCTAATACATCGGCATGTTTCTTTGCCCATTCTTTGGCCGAAATTTCACGGGAAACTTCACGACCGAGATCGGTCAGTTGGGTGGGACTTCCAGCACCGACCGTACCGCCAGCAATCAAGCGGAAGATGGAATCCAGCTTCCCACGAACTTCCGTTATGAATTCCTTGAAAGTTTCGCGGTCAGCATTGACCCTGCCAACCCAAATGAAAATAGTCCCGAGCGCCGAAATCGCAGCGATGAAGGCGACGATGATAAGCGGACTGTCCAGCCATTCCTGCATGTCAGTTCCCTTCTTACACTAACAATCCAAATGACCAAAGGGCCGGGTAGTTTCCTGCGCCCGTCTGGTTCCACAGCATAACAGACCATGCCACCTATCGCACCAAGCGGTAGATCCCCGCCCGGTCCGAGATGGCAAAATCCACCGCCTCGCTGCCTTCCACAAAAGCCCGAACCTCTTCCAGGCTCCGAACCCGTTCGGTCTGTAACGTCACAATCATCCTCCGATGATCCCAACGCACGCCTACAGGCTCATCTCTCGTTGGATTTACACCTCCCGTTCAGGCTCATGCCTCATTGGACAAGGCTGCACACACACTGTGCGGCAAAGTTGCGTTATACTTTGCGAGCCGCCAGCACCCCCGCGCTGGCGGCTTTTTATTTCTGCGCCAACGCCCTTTGCGGGAACACCGATCAAGAGGCGCCGGAATGGTCAGTCGGTAACGGCGCGCACGTTGATTTCCACCAGCAGGCCCGGGTAGGCGAGCGCCGACACGCCAATCACCATCGAGGCGGGCTTGTGCCCGGCGGGGAAGAAGTTGCGCACGTCCTCATAGGCCGGAGCGGGATCGATATTTTCCAGGTCCACGATATAAATCTGGATTTCGACAATATCCTCGCGGCGGGCATCGGCTGCCTTGAGCGCGCGGTCGATATTGGCCCAGGCAAGGCGTGACTGTTCGGCTAGGCTTTCGGGGAAACTGCTATCCGGGCGGATGCCGGCCTTTCCGCCCAGGTAGATGAATCGCCCCGGGTTCTTTGCGATCACCACCTGGGAGTAGCCGTCGGGCTGCGAGAGCCCCTCGGGGTTGAAGCGTTCGATTTCGGTGGCGTTCGCTGCCGGGAGGGCGAACACCAGCCCGGCTAGGGGCAGGGCTTTGCTGTTGAAGGGCATGGCCTGTTCTCCTTTCTGTTTGTGGCGCAGCGCACCCAGTGTCCGCGCAGGGCTATTTTCAACGATCGGCGCCCTATCCTTTAGGCGACCCCTGCGGCCGCCCCGCAGGAATATAATTTTGCGATTCTCCAACGTTCCCTCGCATGACACTCGCTTTTACAAAAATGCAGGCCGCCGGCAACGACTTCATGGTTGTGGTTGGCCGCTCGCTGCCGGCGCCGGAACGAGGGCGGGTTCGCGCCTGGGCCGACCGGCGCCGGGGCGTGGGCTTCGACCAGTTGCTTTGGGTGGAGGAGCCTGAGGGCGGCAGCGGCATGGTCCGCTACCGTGTTTTCAACGCCGATGGGGGCGAAGCGGAACAATGCGGAAACGGCGCCCTGTGCATCGCGGCCCTAGTGGCGAAACGTCGGCCTAATGGCGGGAGCATTGTTCTCGAGTCCCCCGGCGGCCAGGTGGAAGCGCGGGTGATGGCGGGCAACGCCGTGCGCTGTTCGCTGGGGCGGCCGCAATGGCATCCGGAAAAAGTGCCCTTCCTGGCGAATGGCCAGCCGCCGCCCTATCGGCTAAGGGCGGCAGGCGGGAGCTGGGAGTTCGATGCGCTTTCGCTGGGCAATCCCCATGCCGTGCTCAACGTGCCCGATGCGGCGGCGGCGGATGTGGCCGGGGTGGGCGCGGCCCTATCCGCGCACCAGCGCTTTCCGCAGGGCTGCAATGTGGGCTTCGCCGAGGCGCTGGACGGGCAAAGCCTTAAGCTCAGGGTCTATGAGCGCGGCGCGGGCGAAACGCCGGCCTGCGGCACCGGGGCCTGCGCCGCGGCGGTGGCCGGAATACGCCAAGGCCGGGTTCGCTCGCCCGTGCAGGTGCATATGGCGGGCGGGCGGCTGAGCGTGGAATGGCTTGGAGGCGAGGCGGCGGTATGGCTTGGCGGGCATATCGACAGCGTGTTTGAAGGCAGCGTGCGCTTGTGAGCAAGCTTGGCAACGCTTCAACGCCGGGGCTTAGGCCGGACGAGGTGGCGGCGTACCTGCGCGAGAACCCGGATTTCTTCGATCTTCACGCGGACCTGCTGCTGGAGTTGCGGGTTCCGCATGGCGAGGGCGAGGGCGCTGTATCGCTGGTGGAGCGACAGCTTGAACTGCTCCGGCGCCGCAATGAGGAGCTGCGCCGGACGCTGGAGGAATACATCGAAAACGCCCGCTCCAGCGATATGCTGGCGAGCCAGCTCAACCAGCTGGTCACGAAGCTCTTGTCCTGCTCCGGCCCGGACGAAAGGCTGCGTTCGCTGCCGGGGCAACTCAAGGAGATTTTTTCACTGGATTTTGTGCATCTGCTTTTGTTCGACGCGTCGCCGGAAAGATGCGCGGGCATAGCGGACCTGTCCGCCACGCCGAGGCAGGACGTGATGGCGGAGGGCTTGAGCGGAGTGCTCAAGGCCAATGCGCCGAGATGCGGGCAGTACAGCGATCAGCAGCGCCGGTTCCTGTTTGGCGATGCGGCCCCGCAAGTGGGGTCGGTGGCCTTGGCGCCTTTGGGCGGGCGCGGCAAGCTGGGGCTGCTGGCGCTCGGCAGCCGCGACCCCAATCACTACCACCGCGCCAAGAGCACCGAGTTCCTCGGCCGCGTGAGCGCCGTGGTTTCGGTGGCCATTTCGCCGAATTCCGGGCCTTTCTGATGCAGGCCGAATCCGAACGGCAGGTGAGCGCGTTTTTGCATCATATCCGCGTTGAGCGAGGGCTTTCCCGCCACACGGTGGCCGCCTACCGCCGCGATCTGAGCGCGCTTAAGGACTATTGCGCCGAGCGCGAGTTGTCCTCGTGGACGGCGCTGGCCGCCAGCGACCTGCGGCGCTTCGCGGTGGGAGCGCATCGCAGCGGTTTGGCGCCTCGCACCGTGCAACGGCGCCTTGCCGGCGCCCGCAGTTTTTTTGATTTTCTCGAACGGGAAGGCCAGTTGGCCGCCAATCCGGCGCGCGGAGTCCGGGCGCCGCGCCCGCCGCGCGACCTGCCGCGCACGCTGGACCTCGATCAGGTTTCGCGCCTGCTGGATATTCCCGATGGCGATGCCGCCGCCTGCCGCGACCGCGCCATTCTGGAGCTGATGTATTCCTCGGGCCTGCGCCTGGCGGAACTGACCGATCTGGATGTGGGCGGGATCGATTTGCGCCAGGGATTGATGCGGGTGACCGGCAAGGGGCGGAAAACGCGCATCCTTCCGGTGGGAGCCAAGGCCGTGGAGGCCTTGCGCCGCTGGCTTCGCAGGCGCGCCGAACTCGCTTCCCCGGAATCGGCGGCGCTCTTCGTTGGAACCCGGGGGCGCAGGATCGCCGCCAGCACCGTGCAGGCGAGAACCGCCTACTGGGCGCGCCGCGCCGGGCTTCCGGGGCATGTGCATCCGCATATGCTGCGGCACAGCTTTGCCACGCATATGCTGGAGTCCTCCGGCGATTTGCGCGCCGTGCAGGAATTGCTGGGCCATGCCGACATATCCACCACCCAGGTTTACACCCACTTGAACTTTCAGCACTTGGCGAGGGTGTACGATCGCGCCCACCCCCGCGCCCGCCGCAAACAGGATCATTGAACGCCGTGACCCCGCAACAAAGCGCTCCTTCCGCCCCTCCCAGGGTCCGTTCCACCACCATTCTTTGCGTGCGCATCGGAAACGCGGTGGCCATCGGCGGCGACGGGCAGGTGAGCCTGGGCGACACGGTGCTGAAGGGCAATGCGCGCAAAATCCGGCGGCTGGCGGGCGGCAAGGTGCTGGCCGGTTTCGCGGGCGGCACGGCCGATGCCTTTACGCTGTTCGAGCTGTTCGAGAACAAGCTCGACCAGTACGGCAACCTGACCCGCGCCGCAGTGGAGCTGGCGAAGGATTGGCGCAGCGACCGGCGCCTGCGCCGCCTTGAGGCCATGCTTGGCGTGGCCGACAAGGCCAAGACGCTGCTGGTGTCGGGTTCCGGCGATGTGGTGGAGCCGGAAGACGGCGTGCTGGCGCTGGGCTCAGGCGGCGGCTACGCCCGCGCCGCCGCTCGGGCGCTGCTGGCGGAGAGCAAGCTGGGCGCGGCGGACGTGGTGCGCCGGTCGCTGGAGATCGCAGCGGAAATCTGCGTGTACACCAATGCCGAAATCGTGATTGACTCGCTGGAGAGCGGCAGCTAAGCCATGACGCAGATGACACCCCGGGAAATCGTCGAGGAGCTCGACAAACACGTGATCGGCCAGAACGCCGCCAAGCGCGCGGTGGCCATTGCCCTGCGCAACCGCTGGCGGCGGATGCAACTCGACGAGGATCTGCGCCTCGAAATCACCCCCAAGAATATCCTGATGATGGGCCCCACCGGGGTGGGCAAGACGGAAATCGCCCGGCGGCTGGCAAGGCTGGCGAATGCTCCCTTCATCAAGGTGGAGGCCACCAAGTTCACCGAGGTGGGCTACGTGGGCCGCGAGGTGGACAGCATCGTGCGCGATCTCACCGACACGGCGGTCAAGATGGTGCGGGAAGCGGAAATGGACCGCGTGAGGCACCGCGCCAGGGAGAGCGCCGAGCGCAAGGTGATGGAGGCGCTCACCCGCCGCGCGGCGGCGGCGGGTCCGGGCGCGGGTCCGCCTTGGAACATGGACCAGCGCGCCATGAAGGCGGCGCTGCGGCGCGGCGACCTCGATGGCGAGGAGCTGGAAATGGAGTTGCAGGTGGCGCCGGTGGGGGTTGAGATCATGGCGCCGCCCGGCATGGAGGAAATGACCAGCCAGTTGCAGAGCATGTTTCAGTCGCTGGGCAACCAGCGCACCCGAGCGCGCAAACTCAAGGTGAAGGACGCGATGCGGATTCTCACCGAGGAGGCGGGCGCCTCCATGCTGGACCAGGAGGAACTGAAATCGCAGGCGCTGGAGGCGGTGGAGCAGAACGGCATCGTGTTCATCGACGAAATCGACAAGGTGTGCCGGCGCGCCGAGGCGATGGGCGCGGACGTGTCGCGCGAGGGCGTTCAGCGCGACCTTCTGCCGCTGGTGGAAGGGTGCGCCGTCACCACTAAGCACGGCGTGGTGCGAACCGACCATATCCTGTTTATCGCATCCGGCGCCTTCCAGTCGGTCAAGCCCTCGGACCTGATCCCGGAGCTGCAGGGCCGCTTCCCCATCCGGGTGGAGCTGGGCGCGCTGGGCATCGGGGAGTTCGAGCGCATCCTCACCGAGCCGGACGCGTCGCTCACGGAGCAGTACGCGGCGCTGCTGGGCACCGAGAGCGTGGCGTTGCAGTTCCAGGCCGATGCGGTGCGCCGCATTGCCGAGATCGCCTGCTCGGTCAACGAAACCACCGAAAATATCGGCGCGCGCCGATTGCAGACCGTGCTGGAGCGCCTGTTGGAGTCGATTTCGTTCGACGCGGCCGACCGGGGCGGCCAGGACCTCAAAGTGGATGCGGCGTATGTTGAGGAGCATCTGGGGGCGTTGGCGGAGGACGAGGATTTTCGCCGCTACATCCTTTAGCGGCATGGGCCAGCCGCCGCCTGAGCCAGGTTTTCCGGGCGCCGAGAGCTTCGGCTTCAGCCGGGTCGCGCCGCGCGAGAAGACGCGCCGCGTGCGCGGCGTGTTCGATTCCGTGGCCGGCCGCTACGATCTGATGAACGATTTGATGTCGCTGGGCGCGCATCGTCTCTGGAAAAAATTCGCGCTGGCCCGAACCGGGCTGCGTCCGGGCGGAACGGCGCTGGACGTGGCGGGCGGCACGGGCGATCTGGCGATCGGAATGAGCCGCCAGGTGGGGGGCCGCGGGCGGGTGCTGTTGTCCGACATCAATCCGTCCATGCTGCGCCTGGGGCGCAGGCGCTTGATCGATGCGGGCTGCCACGCCAATAGCAGGGCGGTATGCGCCGATGCCACGGCTCTTCCGGTGGCGCCGGCCACGTTCGATTGCGTCAGCATCGGTTTCGGGCTGCGCAACGTGACCGGCAAGCCGCAGGCGCTCAAGAGCATGGCGCGCGCGATCAAGCCGGGCGGCAGGCTGCTGGTTTTGGAATTCTCGCGTCCGGCGGCGGATATCCTCAAGTCCGCCTACGACTGGTATTCGTTTTCCGTGATTCCGGCGCTGGGAAGGAGGGTGGCGGGCGACGCGGACAGCTACCGCTACCTTGTGGAGTCGATCCGCGTCCACCCCGGGCAGGAGGCGCTGGCCGCGATGATGCGCGAGGCCGGATTCGAGGATGTGCGCTGGCACAATCTCTCGGGCGGCATCGTGGCCCTGCATATCGGCTTTCGGTATTAGGGCGCGGCGGGCCACGGCGCAGCGAGGTTGTCGCACGATGCTTGAGCAACTGGCGAATTCCGCTGCGGCGGTTCTGAACCGCAACCTTGCCGCTTCGCTCACCGCGCGGCGCGCCGCCGAAAGGCTGGAAGGCGTGTCCATGGACGTGGGCTTGGCGGGCGCCCGTGCTGTTTTGCGAATGTCGGTGCGGGACGGGCGGCTCGGCGTTGGCAGCCCGGACGGCCAGCCCGCCAAAGTAAGCCTTAGCGGCGATTTGCCGCGGCTGGTTGCGCTTTTGGGCGGCGACCACGCCAGCCCGGGGCTGGAGCTGAGGGGCGACCCCGCGCTGGCCGAAGCGTTTGCGCGGCTGCTGAAGCACTGCCGCCCGGATCCCGAGGAGGAGTTGGCCCGCTTCACCGGCGAGGTATTCGCCCGCCAGGCCGGCGACGCTGCCCGCGCAGCGGCCCAGTGGGCCGGGGAAGGCGCTGTTTCGCTGCGGCGAAGCCTGCGGGATTTCGTGCAGGAGGAGGCCCGGCTGGCCCCCACCCGCGTGGAGTTCGAGGCCTTTGCCGAGCAGGTGGAGGCGCTGCGCGACACGGTGGGCCGGCTTGAGGGACGCGCGCGGATATTGCGCGCCGACCCGGAAGCATAGGCCGGGAACGGCTCGCTTCGGGCAAGCGCATGCGCGTTTTTATGCGAATTTTCGGCATCTTCCGCCTGCTGGCCCGCTATGGTTTGCTGCACGAGGCCGGACTGGCCCGGCCGCTGAGGATTCCGGCTTGGATGCTGCTGGCCGGCCGGCGGCGCAAGGGCGCTTCGCGGGGCGTTCGCCTGCGCGAGGCATTGCAGGAGCTAGGGCCGATCTTCGTGAAGTTCGGCCAGAATATCTCCACGCGGCCCGACCTGCTTCCTGCCGATATTGCCGCCGAGCTGGCGCGGCTGCAGGACGACGTGCCGCCGTTTTCGGCGGATACGGCGCGCCGCCGCCTGAGCCGGTTTTACGGCCGCCCGGTGGAGGAGGTGTTTGCATCATTCGAGCCCGAAGCGCTGGCGGCGGCTTCCGTCGCCCAGGTTCATGCCGCTCGCCTGCCCGGCGGCGAGGAGGTGGTGGTCAAGCTGCTGCGGCCCGGGGTGCGGGAGCGGATCGAAAAGGATGTGAAGCTGCTCTACGGATTGGCGCGGCTGGCGACCCGGCTATGGCCCGCCACCCGCCGCCTGCGCTTGGTGGAAGTGGTTAACGAGTACCGGCGAACGCTCAAATACGAAATGGATCTGATGCGCGAGGGCGCCAACGCGGCGCGCCTGAAGCGCAGTTTCGCGGATTCGGACATCATCCACGTTCCCGCCGTGCATTGGGACTACTGCCGTCCCGAAGTGCTGGTGATGGAGCGGATTCGCGGCGTGCCCATCCGCGAGGTGCAGGCGATGAAGGATGCCGGCGTGGATATTCCCGAACTGGCGGCGCGGGGCGTGAGGATTTTCTTCACCCAGGTGTTCCGCGACAGCTTCTTTCATGCCGACATGCATCCCGGCAACGTGTTTGTGGATATTTCGGACCCGGCCAACCCGCGCTACGCGGCGGTGGATTTCGGCATCGTGGGCATTCTCGACGAGCGCGACCACCATTACCTGGGGCAAACGCTGCTGGCCTTCTTCGAGCAGGACTACGCCCGTCTAGCCCGTTTGCATCTGTACTGGGGCTGGGTGGCGCCGGATACGCGCGCGGAGGATCTTGAGGCGGCGTTCCGGGTGATCGGCGAGCCGATTTTCGCCAAGCCCTTGAGCGAGTGCAGTTTCGGCCGGGTGCTGGGCCGCATCTTCGCCACCGCCCAGGAATTCGATATGCAGTTGCAGCCGCAAATGCTGCTGCTGCACAAAACGCTGCTCAATATCGAGGGCCTGGGAAGGGAGCTATACCCTCAACTCGATCTTTGGGAAACCGGCTATCCGCTGCTCAAGCAATGGATGCGCCGCCGCGCCGCGCCTCGGCGCTTGCTCAAGGAGCTCAGGCGCGACCTGCCGGAACTGCGCTACGCCTTGCAGCGCCTGCCCCGCGTCGCCCACCGCCTGCTGGATAAAGCGGAAGGAAGGCAAGCCCGCGCCGAACACCGCGGGCTGCGAGCGCGCCGAAACCTCTGGCGCCAGCTAACCGGCGGCGCTCTGCTGATTGCCGGCGCGCTGCTGCTCGGCCTGCGCGCCGAGCCCGCTTGGCTCACTTGGCTCTCAGGCGCCGTCGGCGCTGTTCTGCTGCTCGCCTCCCGCCCCCGCCGCTAGCGATGCCCGAACCTGCTCCGCGCTGCGAACGCCGAAGTCGGCGCCTGCGGCTTGCGGTCGGACTGTTCATCAGCTTAGCCGTTTGCGGACCGCTGGGCTCCGAGGATGAGCCGGACGACGAGCCGCCGGCGATCGATATCGCGGAAACGCGGGCTGAAGGGCCGTTTGTAGGTATGGAGCTGCGGGAGACGGGGGTTCTCGCTTGGGAGGCGGAGTCGGTCGAGGTGCCCCGGTCGAAGCGATCGTCGGCTCGCTCGGAACTGACCCCGGCAGAGGTGATCGATCACCCGGATTGCGGCATGCGGATTGGCGCGGGGGCCGCCTTCGGCTTGGCGATGGTCGTTGTGCCTGATGCCATCGGCGCGCGGTTCTCGGTGCTGAACGAAGACGGCGCGGTGCAATCCGGCGATCTGCCTTTTGCGCCCTATTGCTACATGATGGGGAAGCGGTCGGACGGCTCGATCGTGGCGGGCTTCGGTCGCTTGGCGCCCGAGCATGGCGTCAACCAAGGCCGTGAAAACCCCGGCCCGTTGCGAATCTATCTGGATGGCCAGCTGATCGACGCGCGCGAAGGCATCCGGGATTTCGGCGTGGCCAACGACGGTTCCTCGTATTGGCTGGTCGAGCCGCTGGGGGAGGGAAGCTCGCGCTTGGCAGTCCGCAATCTGGACGAGGGAACGGAAAGGCACCACGACCTAGGCGACAAGCACGAGCTGCACGGCTTCGACATGCTCTACGGCACGTCGTACACGCCGAACGGCAACGAATTGCACGTGGCGCCAGTGAATGACAATGAGTCGGGCGAGGGTGTGCATTATTTCTTCCCTGTGAGCGGCGGCGGCCAAGCGCGGAAATTGAGGGTGGAGGGAATAGATCCTTGGGACAGAGCCTATATTGTTTCGTCCACGGAAGGGTATTTCTTCTTCACGGGCGATGAGTCCGAACCGGGCTTCCGGGTGGAAAAACGCCGGTTCGATTGGGCCACGGGGGAAATCTCCGCGGTATGGGGGCTGGAGGGCGCCAGCGGGGTCACGCCTTCCCCGATCCAAGCCACCCCGGACGGGGCGTGGCTGTTATTTGAAACCCACCCGGCGCATTCCCGCCCAGGCGACCGTTCCTCGCCAAGAAGCGATTGGGCGCTGTATGTGCTTGATGCATCCACAGGAGAGCCGGCATTCGCGCTTCCCACAGTGGATGAGCAAGCGCAGTTGGCGCGCCTTCAAAGCGTGCTTGGGTCTGGCGCGGATATTGAAGACATGGGCTATTTCAATCGTGCGCGCATCGATAGCGGACTCAACCAGTTGATTATCGACCGCCGATTTGAAACGGACGGGGAGCCGGATTACGACCGGCGGGCGCTCGACGTGTACGACTTGGACACGATCGCCGTCCATGCCCAGCCCGACTTTCGGTTGCCGTCCAACCGCTGGATATTGAATCCTTGCGCTTCGGCAGCCTATCCCGGCCAGCTGCTGGCGCTCGAAAACGGCAGGCTGGCCTACGCTCCTGCGCGCTAACGTTTGGGGAACGTTCAGCCGGATCAGTCGCGCAATTGGCGGAGGAAAGCGCCTGCGTCTTCGCCGCGCTCTAGGCAGTCCACGACCGCCGAGCCGACTATCACGCCGTCGGCCACGCCGCTTAAGGCGCGCACTTGCTGCGCGCTGCGAACGCCGAAGCCGGCGCATACGGGCAGGCCGGAATACTCGCTGACCTTTTGCATGTAGCCGGTCATTTCCGCCGACACCTCGCGTTCTCCGCCGGTCACGCCGGTGGCGGTGACGGCGTACACGAATCCGCCGCTGGCTTGGCACAGCGCGCGCAAACGGTCGTCGGGCGTGGCCGGCGTCACCATTTGCACCAGCGCCGCGCCGTGCTTCTGCAAAGGGGCGCGCGCCGCCGCGCATTCCTCCCAAGGCAGATCCGGCACGATCAGGCCCGCCACGCCGCATTCGCCGCAGCGCGTCGCCAGCGATTCGAGCCCGTAGGCCAGCAGCGGGTTGTAGTAGCTCATCAGCACCAGCGGCACGCCCGGATCGCCATGCGCCTGAAGCTCGTCGAGTATCCAGTTCAACGAAACCCTGTTCGCCAGCGCCGTTTCGCTGGCCCGCTGTATCGTCACGCCGTCGGCCATCGGATCGGAGAACGGCACGCCGATCTCCACCGCGTCGCCCGCCGCCGCCAGCATGTCCAGAATCGCGTGGAAGTCCTCCCGCCTCGGGTGCCCGGCCGTGAAGAACGGCAACAGCGCCGGCTGCCGCGCGTTCAGGATGGCGCTGCGAAGCCGCTCCGCGCCGGTGCTCGATTTGCTCACAAGCGTACATTGTGGAGCAGCACCGCCGCATCTGGCAATGCCAAGGATACGCCCCAAGGCATCGGCGCGCCTCTGGCCCGCGCCTGCAAGCGGCGTTTCGCCCACCTCCGGCGCCCGCTGGTTCTTATCTCCCGCTATCTCTAATCCTTGATAGTAGGATTTCCTTCATATGGGTGAAAAGTTGATCAAAGGCGTTATCAGGGCCGCTTTTTGACCTCGGCCTACGATTGGCCCGACCGAGTTAGTTGCTATTTATTTCTATATTAGCTAAATTGTCAACTGATGGAGAAGGGAGAATAAAATAATGATAGGACAGAGGCTTAGGATATCAAGGCTGGCTTCCGGGCTTTCTCTTCGTGGTTTGGAAGCCAAGATTGACAACCGTGTTACGGCTCAGGCGATCAGCAAGTACGAGCGCAACGAGTCAATGCCGAGTTCGGGTGTGCTCATTGCGCTCGCCGATGCGCTGGATGTGGCCGTGGATTATCTGGCTGGCGATGCGAGCATGGTTCTGGAAGCCGTGGATTTCCGCAAGAAAAGGTTTACGGGTAGGCGTGAACAAGCGCGCATCGAAGCCAGTGTGCTGCATCTGCTTGAGCGCTACCTCACGGTCGAGGAGATTCTGGGCCTGCCAAGCGTTGCCTGGGACAAGCCGAGGGAGGCGCCCTGGCCCGTGGTGCGCGATTTGTCTGAGGCGGAGCAAGGCGCGCTTGGACTTCGCATTCACTGGGGGCTTGGCCTCGATCCTATTCCAAACTTGGTCGAACCTCTGGAAGAAAGGGGGATCAAGGTATTGGCAATGGACCTTCCCGCTATCGACGGCCTGACCGCGCGCGTACGCCGGGACAAGGGGAAGCCCGCCTCTGTAATTGTCGTAAACCAAGGAGATTGGGGCGAGCGCCAGAGATTTACGGCGGCGCACGAGCTAGGCCACATGGTTCTGGATGTTGCTCCCAAGCTGAACAATGAAAAGGCCGCGCACCGCTTTGCCGGCGCCTTCCTCATGTCGGCGGAAACGCTGCGCGCCGCAATCGGCAAGCACCGCAAGTCCATGGGCTGGGGCGAGCTGTTCGAGTTGAAACGGGTGTTCGGCGTTAGCGTGCAGGCGCTCACGTATCGCTGCAAGGACCTCGGCATTTTCAGCAACCGCTTGTTCCGGTCGCTGTTCGACGAGTTTGCCCGCCGCGGCTGGCGCCGCCCGCCGTACGAGGAGCCTTATGCAATGCAAGGCGAAAAGCCCGGACGGTTCGAGCGGCTGTGCTACCGCGCCTTGGTGGAGGGGGCGGTGTCCGATGCCAAAGCCGCCGAGCTGCTCGGCATTTCGGTTCGCGAGTTGAACCAGCGCGTGGAGGAGCCCCCTCGTTTCGAGCCGCTAGCCGCCTGACCACGGATGCCGGGCGACGGAGAAATGCGTGAGCTGGCCCGATCAGAAGCAGTTGCCTGCCATGGCGTTCTATGGCTGATTGACAAAATGTTCGAGCATGGCCTCGTATCTGCCGCCCAGCTCTGTTTCTCCATCCAAGCAATTGCGTCACATCCCCGCTGCCGGTTGCCGAAGAATGAAGTCAGAAAAAGGATTCGGCTCTACTGTGGCGGCTGAAAGAACCCGTGCATGAATTTGAACAATTGCGATAGGCAAGCTAGAGCTGCACTTGAGGCGCTGGAGTATTCCTGCCCTCTTTCCGAGGCCCGTGCGCGAGCACGGGCCTTCGTGTATTTAGGAACTTGGTGGTGAGATTGCTTACCTTGACGAGTTCGGACATGTTGGCCCGTATGCTTCCCGAAACGACCCGAGGCATAACGCCAGTCCGGTATATTGCTTACCGGGTCGCCCGCGCCGTCGTTTGAGTAAAATCGCGCAAGGACTCGGCGCACGACCATGAGCAACGCTCACCACCTTGGCCTATCGATCCCGTCGGCGGCTTGGCTGCGCCCTCCGCCCAAGGCGGATGATGCCGCCTTGCATGAAATTCTGGTCGCATTCAATCCAATGATCCTGTGGGAAAGCGAACCAAGCGCGGCCCTCTTTCTACAAGAACATCCCCAAAAACGACATCGAAATCGAGAAATAGCCACCGAGCATTGCATAATTGACGGACTATGAAATTCCGCGAGCAATTGCCGGAAAATTGTCCGCCAGATTCGGCAGTGGAAATTCGAGAGACAATATACGTGTTCCGACTCGTCAGATCGCTGCCGCCTACTGAGTCGGATTTTCAGTCTCAACGGGCCGAAAATCTGGACCGCTCATTTTCAGGAGTAAGTGAATGCCAAGCCTTCGGCCTATCCGTTTTTCTGCTGCGCAGCGATGCAGAGAAGAAGCTAAAGTTGCCCAAAATGCGCGGGCGGAAGGTCTGTCGAGTGATGTTGGTTGCCGGAGCAGGCTATATCGATAAGACTGGTCGAGCATCGCATCACACATGGTGGCCGCTCGCGAAATACGACATATTGGCCCAATGCAATTGGGAAGCGATATGAAGCCCATTCGCTGCACAACCATGCTGGATTACTGCGACGGCCCGCTGCTTTTCGAGGCGCGGGATCGCATCGGCGGGCACTATCTGGCAATGACCGTGGAGACAAGCGGAGGAGAGGACGAGTATGCGGTCGTGGGCGTGGAGCCGGAGCGGCTGCGCCAATTTCGCACGGGGTTGGTGGATTTGAGGCTTCTGTTTGAAGAAGCTGGGGAGCATGAGTGGTTCTTGGCCAAAGCGACGGCTTTAGATGAGCCGCTGAATTTGCGCCCGCAGACAAGTGCTTTGTCGCGTAGCGGGCTTTTGCCTGAAGAGGGGTTTGTTCTCCCGTATATGCCGACCGGCGCATTTGTGCTCAAGGAAGCGAAGGCGCGCAATAATCTCATGCTTGAACTGGTAGTGGAGCCGCCGGAGTCAGCGACTGGCCACCGTGTTCGTGTGGACACTTATGCGGGTTTGCTCAATCAAGTGCAAACAATGATGAAGCATGCCTATAGATCGGTGCTAAAAGAGCTTCCCTCTAGCTACCAGCCATCGATCCGACCATCGGAAGCGGTGCTGATGGATGTAGTTGTGCCTGCCGCCGCCGGTTCCATGCGTGTGGTTCTCGAAGCCGCTCATCCGCCTGACCTTCTGGGCGGGAGCGAGGTTGCACTGGCACTGCACCGAGTGGACACGTTTTTTGAGAATGCTGCCAACCCCGACTTAGCGCTCGAGACGGCGAAGCATCATCGGGGGCATCTCGCCGGAGCTTACTTGCGGCTTCTGAGGTTCTTGGAACATCGGGAGACAGGTCTCAGCTATTCTTGGGCCGAGCCCGCTTCCGAGCAGGCGAATAGCAGAGCGGTATCGGCATCGGAAGCTGTGGCGCTTGCGCAGGCGCTTGCTAAGGTTACAAGCCTAGGAACCGAGGAGGTTGCATTCGCGGGGGAATTCATGAAAGTCAACCGTGACACCAGAGCATGGGGATTGGATACAGGGACACGTATCGAGACAGGCAAAGTCATTGACGATGGCCCGAGCCTCAATGGGCTTACGGTAGGCAGCCGGTACAAGTTCTTCTGCGTGGAAAAAATCGAAGCTGTCGAAGGCACGGGAAGGGAAACTCGGTGCCTTTATTTGCAAAAGTTTGAACGCGAATAGATTGTCCGGCCTTTCATAATGGACGGATGATGGCGGTACAAGGGAATCCCGCATAAAACGGCTCGGATCGCAAGGGAACGGCTAGTGTCTATGCTGGCTGTGCGAGATAGCAAGATATCATTGTGTCTTACCCGGGCCGTCTCCGATCACAGCACCAATACGGACCGGTAGTGTCAATAATCTTTCGCACTTTCGCTTTAGCGGTGGTCCCGGTCCCTCCTTCAGGCTGCTGCGCAGGCGGCTTCCTTGTCCATCTCCGCGAGCAACCCGACATTCATGTATTTCCGCAATCCCCACTGGGTGGCCGACACGTGCCTTAGCCTTGCGGCGACGAGCATCAGCGCCGATTGGCCGTCCGGGAAGGCGCCGACCACTTTGGTTCGCCGGCGCGCCTCGCGCAGCAAGCGTTCCATCGGATTATTGGTCTTCAGCTTGATCCAGTGCTGCGAGGGGAACGAGCAGTAGGCCAGCGTCTCCTCGATCGCGTTTTCCACGAGCTCCGCCGCCGCGGCCAGCTTCATCGCCTTAAGCTTCCCGATCACGTCCCGGGCTTTGACCAGCGCGGCCGAACGGCTCTCCCGGGCGTGGATCGCCTTGGGCATGGCGGCCGCCTGGCGCACTTTCCTGCGCGGCACATGAGAGAACACGTTGCGGTGGAAATGCGCCACGCAGCGCTGCCAGCCGGCCTTGTCCTCCTTGCAGCCTTCGGCAACGCCCAGGACACGGCGGTGGCCCTGCGCGTCAACCCCGATCGCCGCCAGGACCGGGACGTTCTTGATCTCCCCGCCCCAGCTGCGCTTGAGCGCCAACCCGTCCAGATAAACATACGCGCACTCGCCTGGTTGCGCCAGCGCTCGATGTGCCCGTACATCTTGCGGTTGAGGTTGGACGCCGTGCCGGAAGACACCCGTGTGCCCCATGGGGCTTCGGCGGCGTCCTCCACCCGACGAACCGACACGCCCGCCAAGTACATCTGAACGATCGCCTCCTCGACCGGGATGTCCCGGCGCCGATAGCGCTCGATGACCGCCGTCTCGAACGTCCGGCTACGCAGCTTCGGCACCTTCAACTCGTACTTCCCCGGCCTGCGTACGCAGCTTGCGCGAGCAGTGCCCCGCACGCGTGTCGATCCGAATCACCTTGCCCAATGCCTTCGTGCTATCTTGCTCCATGGTGGTCTCCTCATGGTCCGGTGGTTGTCGTCAAACAACCTTTCTGCCAGACCGAGACCACCGCCTCTGAAAAATGTGCGAAAAATAATTTACGTTATCCATGTTTCGGTGGGCATAGGTGGCCCTGGCGCTTTATGCGTTTCCTCTTTTACGCTGAAAGCTTCCCACTCGCCGTTACTCTCTCGCCTATAGATAGTGTCCCAAAACCAAGGGCCAGAATGATGCTTCGTGGGGTCATGTTGGAACGGGGGCACGATGGTTTGTATTGATTGGACTTCCGGGGCGATCCGCTCGAAGAGTTTGGTGCATCCTGTCATGTCGCAATAGCCCCTATTCCAGATCAGACCGGTTTGGTGCTCGAATGAGTAGCACAGTGCGGAGACAAAGCAATGAAGGTCGGGGTGTGGTTTTTTGTTTATCACGGTCTCTCGCCAAGTCTTATGAGCAGGCCCAAACAACAGTATAAGCCTAGAGAAATTGTTCTGGGTACTGCTTAAGTTCTTGCTCTATAGGGCTGTAAGTAACGCTGACGCAAGAAAGCTAGCACGGCTGGAATTGATGGTTATGAGGCCAGATTCGATTTCGTCGCACAACGCCATCAATCCATCAACTTTGGTGACAATGCGGTGTTGCTCGGTGAGCGGTGGTATGGATATGCGTTCATTGTAGACATCCGATCGGCTAAGCCCAGGTTTCACGCCCTTGGCCAAGTAGTCCAAATTGAGCGCAGACAGAGATATATAGAGAAAACGAAGGCTCAAAAAATCTGGTACTTCTATGTAGTACGCGACATCAGTAGTCCATGACGGGCCGTTGCATATGTTGAGCGCCCCGGCTGATCCCTTGCGGCCCACAATAACGCATGACTGCTTTGTCAGTGGTTCGGTGGTATAGCCGACAATTCCATTGGAGCCGTAAACAGGTACCGGGCCGTCTCGTTTGCGTTGATTTGCTGTCAGTCCCTTGCCGTACCGGAAGTCAAGAATCTCGCCCAAGTTGCGGCTGCACCAGTTGACTGGGCGACTAAAGTCGCCGCCTTCGCCCTGCAAATTTGATCTGGGAAGACTTGCTGGCTTTTCACGATCCGGTCTCTGCGCCACAAGCTTGCCGCGGACGGCTAGGTTGAGGATGGTTTGGCGGAGATTTTTGATCTGGTCGGCGCGAGTTGTTAGGGCGGGCAGGGATTCGATGGCGAAGCGGGCGTGGGAGCGGAAAGTTGCTATGTTCGCGTTGGGTTCGCTCAGGCGGGCGAGGGTGGTTTTGGTCAGTTGGGCACGGGCTTCTTTGCGCTCCATGCGACCTTCTTCCAATCGGTCGCAGAGCGCCATCAGTTCATCAACTTTGGCGGCGATTCGCTGCTGTTCGGCTAGCGGAGGCAAGGCAACTGGGATTTGGTCCATCCTGTATTTTGGCAAACCACCACGACCGGCACCGGTTTGCTCGTCAAGGATGAATGCTTGGAAGTACGGGGACAGGATCACATAGTGCAGGAACTTGCACAGTCCATTGATAGCAATACGGATTATCGAGACATGCTGGCTAATGTTTGCTTGGCCCAAGCTGTCTGGAACCAAACAGCAGCGGCCAATAGACCCGCCCGTGATATTCAGTAGGAGGTCTGATGATCTAACGGCTGTTCCAGACATCCGTTTGTGAGTTGCTGGATCAATATAAGCAACGTCGGTCAACCGTAATCCATCGTTGTGAATATTCTGGGAGCGCAGGAACACTATTCCGTTGTCCGTGTACGCTTTCTTGCCGCCCCTCGGTGTGCTTCCCGAGCCTGTCTTGGAACAAATTTCACCTATCGTCGTTTTTGCCCAGCTCGCAGGGAGTTTGAACGGAAGTTGGTGCGCCGAATCAGAGTGTGTGCTGGAAGCTCTCGATACTCTTCCTTTGCCCTTCAGCCCAGCCCTCTTCGTGGCAATCCGCTCAAGCAGTGTCCATCCTGGTTCGTCGTTTGGGTCCTGCTTCACCAGTCGTCCCCTGATAGCGAGATCAAGCATGAGACGGCGCAGGCGGTGAACGCCATCAGGCGAGTCGGATAGATGGTCAAAATGAGCGAGCAGACGTTCCGCGTTCATTCCTCCGGCGGTCCCAACTCCGAAAGTAGCATACGCACGATTGAGCCCAGTTCCGGAAGCTTATTCTGGGCGAAAAGCCAAACACGTTCAGATTCGACTACAGCGTAGCCATGGATGAGTAGGTTGCGGAAATCGACAGCCTTGCGCCACCGCGGTATCCGTTCGGCGATTTCGGGGCTGATTTGATGCAGGCGGTTCAGAGCCTCGCCAATGATTTCGAATTTGCGCTCGACGGCCGCTTGTGTTTGATCATCGCGGCTGTAGGCATGGCTGTTCATGCCCGCAATGTAGCGGCTGATGTCAGCCGCCGCCGATTCGATATCCGATAGTAGGGCGCGGGGGTCAGGCCGCATAGATGAGCTGGCGCGACTTGTTTATAGCCGCTTGCAAGTACGGATTTCTTACCGCACCCGATTCGACCAGATCGACCGGGCGACCCAATGTCTGGCGCAATGCTTCGGCGAAGTCGAAGTATTGTTCGAGCGGGGCTTGTCCATTGATGCGCCTGAACTTCACTAGGAAATCAGCATCGCTGTTTTCCGGGTCGAAATCTGCGGCACGCGCTGCCGAGCCGAAAATCTCGAGCCGCGCCACATCGTGGCTCCGGCACAGTTCAGCCAGTTTTTCGCGCTTTTCAGCGATTTCAGGATGCATCACTGATCCTCCTGCTACGGACGAAACGACCAATCCCGGCTATTATCGTAGCAGCGCCTCCGCTAGGGCGTTCTTCAGCTGGTCGCGCACGGCGCGCACTTCGGACTCGGCGCGGTTCAGTTCCGCCAGCAGTTTTTCGGGGTTGCCGACGTACTCCGCCTCCGTGTGCGGATTCTTGATGTCGAGGTTGTAGCCGCGTTTCCGCACGGCCTCGGCGCTCACCTTCCAGGCGCGCTCGCCTTCCTCGCGGCTTGCGCGCTCCGCGCCGCCCCACCAAGCCGCGCAATCCGCCAAGTGCTCCAAGCGGATGGGGCGGGTTTTCGAGTAGTGCTTCTGCCCCTCGGGCACCCGGTGCTCCCAGAACCACACTTCCCTGGTCGGCTCGCCTTTCTCGAAGAACAGCAGGTTGGTGCCGATGGAGGCGTAGGGCTTGAAGACGGAATTGGGCAGGCGCACGATGGTGTGCAGGTTGCATTCCTGCATCAGGCTTTCCTTCAGCCGCGCCTTCACGTCTTCGCCGAACAGCGAGCCGTCCGGCAGCACCACGGCGGCGCGCCCGCCGGCTTTAAGCAGCCGGATAATCAGGGCGAGGAACAGGTCCGCTGTTTCGCGGGTGCGGAAACGCTGCGGGAAGTTGGATTCGATGCCGTCCTCCTCCTTGCCGCCGAAAGGCGGATTGGTGAGCACGATATCGACCCGCTCGCTCCTGCCCCAGGAGGTGTAGGGGCGCGCCAGCGTGTTGTCGTGGCGCAGGAACGACGGAGCCTCCACGTTGTGCAGCAGCATGTTGGTAACGGCCAGCATGTGCGGAAGCGGCTTCTTCTCCACCGCCCGCAGCGATGCCTGCATGGCGGCCTCGTCCTCGGGGCGCTTCACGTAGCGCTCGCGCATGTGGCGCATGGCGCAGGTGAGGAAGCCGCCGGTGCCGCAGGCCGGGTCGAGCAGGGTTTCGCCGGGCTTGGGATCGATCATTTGCGTCATAAACGAGGTGACGGCGCGCGGCGTGTAGTACTCGCCGGCGTTGCCGGCCGATTGCAGGTCGTTCAAGACTTGCTCGTAGATATCGCCGAAGTGCTGGCGCTCGGCCAGGTTGTTGAAGTCGATGCCGTTGATCTTGTTGACCACCTGCCGCATCAGCTGGCCGGACTTCATGTAGTTGTAGGCATCCTCGAACACGTCACGCACCACGTTGGCGCGCGCGCCGGCGGCGGGCGGGAGCTTCTTGAGCGCCGGGAAGAGGTCGCCGTTGACGAAGCTCAGCAATGCCTCGCCGGTCATGCCTTCCGGGTTGGCGGCCCAATGGCGCCATTGCAGGCGCGCCGGGACGGGCGAGCGGTAGCCGTCCTTGAGCAGCTCGAGCTCCTGATCCTGGTCGTCGATGATCTTGAGGAAGAACATCCAGCACAACTGGCTGATGCGCTGCGCGTCGCCATCCACGCCCACATCCTTGCGCATGATGTCCTGAATGGACTTGACCAGCGCGCTAACGGCCATTGGCTAGGCGGATTCCCGGTAGAGCGCGGACTGAAGGTCGTGGACGGCGCGCTCGAAGCCGCTCCTGCCGCCGAAGGCGCGCACCAGCTCCACCGGCGTGCCCAGCCGGTCGATGGGCGGGATTCTGAGCACGTTGGCATCGTCGAGATTGAACACGCCCTCGTCGGCGTACTTGTCGAGCAGCGCGGCGAGCACGGCGCGGGCTTTCTCCCCGTGCTTTGCGAAAACGTTGCGCTTTTTCACGTTCTCGGCCCGCTCGCGGCGGGTGAGCGGCTTGGCGTCGAAGGCCACATGGCAAATAAGATCGAAGGGATCGAGTTTTCGGCCCAGTTCCTCCACCAGCACGTTCAGTTGCAGCCCTTCGGTCTCCATCTCGTCGATGATCGCCTGCTTGCGCTCGGCCGCGTTCCAGCGCCTCAGGAAATCGTCGAGGCTGGCGAAGCGGCGGCGCAGCGCCTTGCGGGTGAAGTCGCGCAGCGATTCGGTGACGAGCTTGCCATGCTCGTCGAGATATTCCACCCGCTCGGCGACGATCCTGGCGCTAATGCCATCCACGTAGATCTTTTTGATCGCCCCGCCGCCGCCGGGCTGCTCCGTGAGGAGGCCGGCCGCCGTCTCGTCGCCGCTGTCGATGCCGCCCCGCGAATCATCCCCGCTGGCCGCCGGCTCCTCGGTGTCGGGCGGATCCATGGGGTCGCCTTCCTTCGGCTCGTAGATCTGCGCCGGCTCGCCGTCGAACTCGGGATCGGCGAAATGGCTGGTTGCGCCGCGAAAGTCGATGAGCGTGAAATAGAGCTTGCCGGTATCCTCATGCACCCGGCTGCCGCGGCCCACGATTTGCTTGAATTCGGTCATCGAGCCGACATTGCGGTCCAGCACGATCAGCCGGCAGGTTTGCACGTCCACGCCGGTGGAAAGCAGGCGCGAAGTGGTGACCAGCACGGGGTATTTCGACTCCGGGTCGATAAAGCTGTCGAGCTGGGCCTGCCCCTCGGCGTCGCCGCCGGTAATTCGCATCACGTAGCGCGGGTTCCGGCCAACGAGGTCGGCGTTCTCGTTGATCAAAGCCTGTCGCATCCGCGCGGCATGCTCTTGATCGACGCAGAAGACGATGGCCTTCTGGAACCGGTCGCCGCTTTCCTTGAGGAAGGCGGTGATTTTCTCCGCAACGATTTTGGTGCGCCCGTCGATCACCAGCGCCCGGTCGAAATCCTTAAAGTTGTAGATGCGGTCCTCCACCTCCTCGCCCTCGCGGTCCAGCTGGCCGCGCTCCGGTCGGTAGCCCTCCACGTCGCGGTCGATATGCGCCTTGATGACCTTGTAGGGCGCGAGGAAGCCGTCGCTAATGCCTTGCTTGAGCGAATAGGAGAAGACCGGCTCGCCGAAATAGGCGATATTGGACACGTATTGCGTTTCCTTCGGCGTGGCGGTGAGGCCGATTTGGGTGGCGGCGGAGAAGTATTCGAGAATTTCGCGCCAAGCGGAATCGTCCGCCGCGCTGCCCCGGTGGCACTCGTCGATCACGATCAGGTCGAAGAAGCCCGGCGAGAGCTCGCGGTAGATTTTCTGGGATTCCTCCGGCCCGGTAATGGCTTGGTAGAGGCCGAGATAGATTTCGTAGGCGGTATCGATGCGGCGGGCGCCGCTGCCGCGCCGCATGGCGTGGGGCATGTCGATCAAACGGGCGCCGCCGTCGCGCCGGATGGTATTGGAGCGCGTGGACAGCTTGGCCATCGCGCCGCCGAACGGGCGAAAATCGTTCACGATCGTTTGGTCCACCAGCACGTTGCGGTCGGCGAGGAACAGGATGCGCTTCTTGCGGCCCGCCTTCCAAAGCCGCCAGATAATCTGGAAGGCGGTGTAGGTTTTGCCCGTTCCGGTGGCCATCACCAGCAGGATGCGGCTCCGGCCCTTGGCGATGGCTTCGACGGCGGCGTTGATCGCGCTGGCTTGGTAATAGCGCGGCGTTTTGCCGCCGCTGTCGGCGTGGTAGTCCTGAAGAAAAACGCTCTCGGCCTCCGGCTCCAAGCCTTTCCATTGCCGGTAGCGCGCCCAAAGCGCTGCGGGAGAGGGAAACGCGTCAAGCGGCAGATCGGCCTCGCGCGGCGCGCTGGCGCCGGTGCGGTCGTGCAACACGAAAGCGTCTCCGTTGGAGGAGAATGCGAACGGGACGCCCAGCGCCTCGGCGTAGTCCAGCGCCTGCTGCATGCCGTCGCCAACCCCGTGCGAGTTGTCCTTCGCCTCGATCACCGTGATGGGAATATTCGGCTTGCAGTAGAGGATGTAGTCGGCGCGCTTCGCCTTGCCGCGAGCCACCAGCTTGCCCCGCACGATGACGCGGCCCTTGGTGAACGTCACCTCTTCGCGAATCTGCGCCATTTCGTCCCACCCGGCTTGGCGCAGGGCGGGCGTGATGAACTTGGTGCAAATATCGCGTTCGGAAAGGCCGCGCTTGTCGATCACGGCCAATTCCCCGGTCTCGCGCTCAGGGCCATAAGGTGTTGCGTATTCTTGTTGTCCCCCGGCAGGCAGCTTACCAGAGCTATTTTGCGGCGGCGGCAGGCTAGAGCGGCGCTTAGGTGAGGTGGCGGGTGAGGGTGGGCATGTCCTTGTCGCCGCGGCCGGATAGGCCGATAAGGATGCGTTTGCCGGGGTTTTGGCGCGCCCATTGGCGGGCGGCGAATAGGGCGTGGGCGGGCTCCAGCGCCGGCAGGATGCCTTCTAAGCGGCAGCATTCCGCCAGCGCTTCGAGGGCCTGATCGTCGCTGGCTGAGAGGTATTCGACCCGGCCTATCGCCTGCAATAGCGCGTGCTCCGGCCCCACGCCCGGATAATCGAGGCCGGCGGAAATCGAGGCGGTCTCCACGATTTGGCCGTCGTCGTCGTAGAGCAGCATCGAGTAGCTGCCGTGCAGCACCCCCGGCTTGCCGGCGCCCAGCGATGCCGCGTTCTGGCCCTCGCCCGGTCCCGTGCCGCCGGCCTCCACGCCGAAAATAGCCACCGCTTCGTCGCCTAAAAAGGCGTGGAACAGGCCGATGGCGTTCGACCCGCCGCCCACGCAGGCGAAAACGGCATCCGGCAGCCCGCCGGCGGCCTCGGCGAACTGTTCGCGCGCCTCTTCGCCGATCACCTTCTGCAACTCCCGGACCAGCCAGGGATAGGGATGCGGGCCCACCGCCGACCCCAGCAGGTAGTAAACGCCTTCCGGATCCGAAACCCAGGCGCGGAAGGCTTCGTCGGTGGCCGCGCGGAGGGTGCGGTCGCCCTTATCGACAGCCACGACCTCGGCCCCGAGCTGGCGCATGCGCTGCACGTTCGGCGCCTGCCGCTCCATATCCAGCGCGCCCATGTACACCGTGCAGGGCAAGCCTGCGCGGGCGCAGGCCGCCGCCGAGGCCACCCCGTGCTGTCCGGCGCCGGTTTCCGCCACCACGCGGCTCGCGCCCAAGCGCAGCGCCAAGTGCGCCTGGCCCAGCGCGTTATTGATCTTGTGGGCGCCGGTATGGGCCAGATCCTCGCGCTTGATCCATACCTCGGCGCCCCAGGCCCGCTCCAGGCCGAGCGCGCTGGTGAGCGGCGTGGGGCGTCCGATCCATGCCCGCCGTTCCTCGTTCAGCGCGCGGCAAGCATCGTTGTTGGCAAAGAATTCCCGCGCCTTGCGTTCCAGCCGCGACAGCGCCGGCATCAGCGTTTCGGGGGCGAAGCGGCCGCCGAAGGGGCCGAAGCGGCCATCGCCGTCCGGCAAATCGCCGTTCAGCAGCGCGGCCAGCAGCGCGCGGGCTTCGGATTCGGGCATGTTCATCGCTGCATGGCCGCTTGGCGGGCCGCCCGCACGAATTCGCTCATGGCCGCCGCGTCCTTAACGCCGGGCGCGCTTTCGACGCCCGAGGCCACATCCACGCCCCATGGCCGCACCTGGCGCACGGCTTCAGCAACGTTGTCGGGACCCAAGCCACCCGCCAGCACCATCTCGTTGCGCCGCGCAAGCCGGGCGGCGCGCTTCCAGTCGGGCCGCTGCCCGATGCCGCTGCGGGCGCCTTCAAACAGGCAGCGCGTTGCTGCGGGAACCGATTCGGGATTGAACTGTTCATGGTCTCTGTACACGGGCAACGTCCGCAGCGCCGAGGGGAGCGATAGCCGCGCCAAGCTATCGGCATCGGCTTGAAGGCAATCCGGCTTGAATTCGGCCAAAACCTGCTCCCACTCCTTCTGGACGGGGCGCAGCATAACCGCAACGCGCAGAATCCGCTGCGGCGCCGCGCCCGCAAGCTGGGCCGCCTGCTCCGGCATCAGGCACCGCGGCGAGGGCGGAAAGAAGTTGAAGCCGATGGCGTCGGCCCCCGCCGATACGGCGGCCTCAACGGCCTTAACGGTTTTAACGCCGCAGATCTTCACGAACAGGCTCATTGTGAAACACGCGCTTTTCGCCCCGCGCGCAGCATCCGGCCGACCAGGCCGCGAGGATCGGGCGAGCGCATCAGCGCGGTGCCTACGAGCGCGCCATTCCAGCCGCCGGCGGCCAGTTCCGCGGCATCCTCGGCCCGCTTGATGCCGCTTTCGGCGAATATCGCATGCGCGCCGGATTCGCGGGGGCGGAAGCGCTTGAAACGCCCGGCATCCACTTCGAGCGTTTGCAGGTCGCGGCAATTGAGGCCCAGCAGCGCCTGTTGGCGCCGCGCCCCGGAGCGTTCGGCTATTCGCCGCGCCCGTTGCAGCTGAGGGCCGTCGAAGGCCTCCAGCAGCGCGAATAGGCCGCAGCCCAGGGCCGTGGCCAGCATCGCTTCGGTATTGTCGTCATCGGTCATGCCCACGATCAGCAGCACGCCCGCCGCGCCGTGCTGCCGGGCCTCCAGCACCTGGTAGGGATCGACCAGAAAATCCTTGCGCATGACCGGCGTTCTCGGCGCCGCTTGCGCCACTTGCCGCAGCAGCCCTAGGGAGCCGCCGAACCGCCCGGGCTCGGTCAATACCGATAGCGCCATCGCGCCGCCCGCCACATAGTCCGCCGCCAGTCCTGCCGGGTCGAAGGCGCGGTCCGCTAAATTGCCCTCGCTGGGCGAAGCGGGCTTGATCTCCGCGATCAGGTCGAAGCCTGCGGGCGACAGCGCCAGCGGCGGCGCGGGCGGCAAGGCATCCACGCGCCGTTTGAGTTGCGCCGCGCTTAAGTCTTGCTGAGCCTTGCGGGCGCGCTCGCGGCTTGCCTCGGCCATGCGTTCGAGAAAACCTCTGTTCATGCCGCCGCCATGCGCTCCCGGGATTCGCTGCTCAGCCGACTCTTAGGCGGTCGAGCAGGCGTCCGGCCCGTCCTTCCCGCAAAGCCTCTCGGGCGGCTTGCAGTCCCTCGGCCAAGTCAGCCGTCCGGCCCGTCAGTTCCAGCACCAGGCCGGCCTGCAAGGCCAGCGCGTCGTTCAGCGCCGCGGCGCCCTGGCCGCGCAACGCGGACTCCAGGATTCGGGCGTTGTAGTCGCGCTCGCCGCCGGCCAGCGCTTCCGGCGCGCATCGCGGAATGCCCGCGTCAGCCGGATCGCGCGTGGTTGAATCGACCCGCCCGGGGCGCACGTCGAAGAGCAGGTAGCGTCCCGCCGGGGTCGGCTCGTCCCAGCCCGGTTCGCCATGCACCACGAAGCAGCGCTCGATATCCAGCCCGCTTAGCGTGTCGGCAATCAGCCGTGCCGCCTCCTCGCTGAACGCGCCCACCAGCATGAACGGCGGTTGCGCCGGGTTGGCCAGCGGCCCCAGCAGATTGAACACGGTGGGAACGCCCAAGGCGGCGCGAACCGGCGCCACCGACTTCATGGCCGGATGGAAATACGGGGCGAACATGAAGGCGAAGCCGTGCTGGCGCAGCGCGGCGCTCACCTCGCGGGACCGCTCGTGCAAGGGCACGCCCAGCGCTTCCAGCACGTCGGCGCTGCCGGTTTTGCTCGATACGGCGCGATTGCCGTGCTTGGCGATGCGCACGCCGCAGGCCGCCGCCAGGAGTCCGGCGCCGGTCGATAGGTTGAGGCTGCCGGAGCCGTCGCCTCCCGTTCCCACCACGTCCGCCACCGGACCGCCGGTCGGAAGCCCGGGGCGAATCGCCAGCGCCCGCATGGCCCGCGCGAAACCGCGCAGCTCGGCGGCGTTTTCGCCCTTCAGCCGCAGGGCCGCCAGCAGCGCGCCCGCCAGCGCTTCGGGCGCCTTGCCGGCCGCCAGTTCGCGCATGGCGGCTTCCGCCTCGCCCTCCTCAAGCGAGCCGCCCAGCAGCAGGTGCCGCAGCATCCTGCGGAGCGGGTCAGAGCTCATACATCATCGGCAGCAGCAGCGAGAAGCCGAGCCACATGATGAGCGTGAGCGGCGCGCCGATCCGCAGGAAGTCCAAGCGCCGATAGCCGCCCGCGCTCATAATCAACAGATTCGTCTGGTAGCCGATCGGAGTGAGGAAACTCATGTTGGCGCCGAAGATCACCGCTAGGATGAACGGCTCCACCGGGGCGCCAAGGCCGGCGGCGAAGGCGGCGGCGATGGGGGTGCCGATAATCGCGGCGGCGTTGTTGGACACCACGTTGGTGAGAATCGCCATCATCAGCATTAGCGCGCTGAGCAGCAAGGGCACCGGCAGATTGCCGGACAGCGCCACGAACACCGCCGCCAGCCAGTCGGCGGCGCCGGTTTTGAGCAGGGCGTCGCCGAGGCCTAGGCTGGCCACGATGATGATGGTGAGCGGCACATTGAAGGCATCGCGCACGTTTCGCCAGCTCAGGCACTTGGCCGCGATCATCGCGCCCACGCCCATCACGGACGTGAGCACGATCGGCATCCAGCCCAGCGCCGCCGGGATGATGGCCGCGGCCATGATGCCCACCGCGGCCCGCGCCCGGCCCGCCCGCGGCAGTTCCATGACGCGCCCTAGCACCAGCACCGACGATTCGGTGGTCAGGCGCCGGATATCGGCCCGCGCGGCTTGCGCCAGCAGCACGTCGCCGGTGCTCAGGCGGGTGTTGAGCAGGTCGTCGCTGGGCGCTTCGCGGTCGCCCGCCCGGTACATGGCCAGCGGCGACAGGCCGTAAATCTCGTCCAGGTGCGCCTCGCTGAGGCTGCGGTTGTCCAGCGGCGATCCGGGCGTGACCACCAGCTCGGCCACCTGCTGCGGCTCGTTGGAATACTTGAGTTCGCCGCCCGGCAGCGACGCGCCCAGCAGCTGCTCGTACTGATGAAGCCGCTCCAGGGTGTCGCGCACGAACAGACGGTCGCCCGCCCGGATGCGAATCATCGGAAGCCGCGACACGATCAGATCGTTGTCCCGCAAAACTCGGGTCACTTCGATGGCGTTGCCGGTGCGGGCGCGGATTTCCGCCAGCGTCTTGCCGTCGGCGAATCCCCCGGCGCGGATGCGAAGCGTGCTCGCGTACACCCGGTGGGCGGTTTGCAGCGGCAGCGTGCGCTCCGGCATCAGCTTGGGAGCAAGCCACCATAAAAACAGGATGCCCACGCCGCCCACCAGCAGCACCGGGATGCTGAACGAGAACATGCCGAACGGCTCCAAGCCTAAATCCTCCGCGATGCCTGCCACCAGCAGGTTGGTCGATGTGCCGATCACGGTGGACATGCCGCCGATCAGGGTGGCGAATCCCATCGGCAGTAGAATCGACGAGGGCGCTTGGTGGGCATGCAGCGCCGCCGCCGTGAGAACCGGCAGCAGCATCACCACCACCGGCGTATTGTTGACGAAGGCGCTGAAGGCCGCCGATCCCACCAGCGTCAGCAGGGCGGCAAGCAGGGGGATGCGGGTCCAAAGCCGGGTGAAGAACAGCGCCACCGGGCGCAGCGCGCCGGTGGTTTCAAGGCCCTTGCCCATCACCAGAAGCGCCGTGATGGTGACCAGCGCCTCATGGCCCAGGTTGCGGAAAAAATCGGTTGACTCGATCACCCGCTCGCCGCCGCGTTCGAGCGGCCATAGCTCGAAGCCCACGAGCAGCAGCAGCAGCACGCCCATGCCGGCGGTTTCCAGCGGAATCCGGTCGCGGGTGAACAGGTACAGCGCGAACGCGGTGAGCAGCATCACCATCAGAGCGTGTGCGCCCGGAAATTCCGGCAAGGTTTACCCCTTGGGGCCATGCGGCCCGATGCAAAACGCTATGGTAGCAGTCTAGGTGTTGCTAACCCGCATATGAAGCCTGTCCCCGCCCCCTCTTTAAGGAGTATCGGAGGCAGGATGCCGGAGCAAGCCCCATGGACGGGTTCATGCGTCTCCTTAAAGAGGGGGCGGGGACAGGCGAGGGCTAATCAGAATCCTGCGCGGCCTCCACGCCCTTTGATGCAAATATGATGCAGGCCGATTGCGCGCTTTTTAGTGCTCCGAAGGGCTGCGGAGCAGCGCCCAGGTGCGCCGCAGCAGCATCTCGTAATCGGCGCGGTCCAGCGTCTGGCGCACTTGGCTGCCGTGCATGGTGATATTGTCGGCAACGCGGATGACCGGCAACAGGTTGAGCCACGCCCGCGCGGGGATTGGAGTGGCGGTTCGCGGCAGCACGCAATAGGGCGAGAGCGCCAGGAGTTGCCGATGGCGCGGGCTGCGTTGGGCAATGATTTGCTGGGCTCGCTCCGCGCCGTAGCGTGGGACTAGCGCTTGCACCAGCTGCTCCGCATCCAGCGCGGGATACGGCCCGCGTTCGCGGGCCAAGCGCATGGATTCGCGCAGAAGCTGGCGCTTGAACAGGCGCAGCCAGCGCTCGATGGTCGCCACCGTGGATTGTTTCTGCGGGTCCATGCCATGCCTGAGCGCCAGTTCCCCGATGCCCGTCACGTGGGCGGCCAGGCGGCGGTTGGCGCGGGCATCGGCTTGCAGGTTGCCGGAAGGCCAGGACACCGAATCAATCAGGTTATCGGCCAGCCGCGCGCCCACGCGCACCATTTTTCTCAGGTGGCCCACGCCCCGTTCGATCTGCTCCGCCGGAATCGTGCTCAAATCGAACTGCATGCCCAGCCAGGCGGTATCCGCCGGCGCTTCGAAAAGGCTTAGAGGCATCACGGTGTCCGCTGCCTCCCTGCCCACCAGGTCGGTGAGCGGCGGCTTTTCGCCACGCAGAACCAAGTCGGTCCTGTCAAATTTGTGGCTGGCATCCACCAGCTCGGCCCAGCGCGTCGGCGAGTCGAAACTCTGCGGTCCAACACGCACCGCCGCAGCGGCGCCCGCCAGCCGTCCGCTGCCCATGGCTTCAAGCAATGCGCTGCATCCGGGATGCTCCGACTTGAGCGACAGGGCGATATAGGGCGGCGCGTGGCCGGCTTTGCGAATCTGTTGCCATTCGGCGGTGAGGGCCGTGAGCCATGCGCTGAAAAGTCGCGGAGAAATAGCAGACAAATCCACGCCCAGCGCCGCTTCCTGCTGCTTGTGCCGGGCCACTCGCTCGCCAAATTCGCGCAGCGTCGGGCTGGATCGATCAGGCCTTTCGTCTCCCGGCGCTTGAAGGGCGAAGGCGCATTGCCCGGCGATGGCGTGCCGGTCCGTCCCTGTGCGCCCGTCATCAAACGCCAGCGGCCCTATCGTTTGTCCGCTGAGCAGCCGCTCAAAATAGCCGCGCCAGCGCTCCGGCTGCGCTTCCCGGCGCACCGCGATATCCGCCAGCGCGCGGGAAAGCGCGGCTCGCTCGCCGACGCTGGCAGTGGGCGGATCCATGCCCTGAATCCTGCGCGCCGCGCGCCCGCCGCGGCAAGCCGGAAATTGTCGCTGTTCGGCGCCATTTGCGCCTACCGGGCCGGCAGCAGGTCCTTGAGGGGAACGGACGTGTCGGCGAGCAAGGCGGGATCCGGCGCGAGCTGCGCCGCGATCATTTTTTTTCCGGCCATGAATTCCCTGGGGCTGGACACGGCTTCGACCGCGCTCAGCCGGCCCCTGCGCAGCCTAAAGGCCGCAAAGGCGCCGGCGCCGGGGTCGCCCCGCAGCACCGTTTCGTCGTTCGGCGCCGCCACGCCCGCGATTTGCAGTTTGATCCGGTACTGATCGGACCAGAACCAAGGAGTGCTCGAATAAGCCTTGGGGCTGCCAAGGATCACCGAGGCAGCCACTTGGCCGTGGTCCACGGCGTTCTGGACGGATTCCAAGCGAATCGCCGTTCCCAGCAGCGTATTGACGGCGCGCGCGCAATCGCCGGCCGCCAGGACGGACTCATCGCTGGTGCGGCAATGCTCGTCGGCGCAGATCCCGTCGTCTTCTTTTAGGCCGCATTCCCGCGCCAGCGAGGAGGCGGGCAGCACGCCTATCCCCACCACCACCGCATCGGCCTCCACGCTTCCGCCATCGGTTTCGACGCCTTCCACGCGGCCGTTGCCGATCAAAGCGCTTACCTTGGCTTGCGTGCGGATGCGAACGCCGGATTCCCGGTGCTTTTCAGTCAGCCAGTCGGCCACCTGGGCGCTGACCACCCGGCTCATCACACGGGGCAGCGCTTCCAGCATGGTCACGTCCGCGCCCAATTCCCTGGCCGTGGCCGCCACCTCCAGGCCGATGTAGCCGCCGCCCACGATCACGATCCGCCGCTTTGGGCGCAGCGCTTCGCGCAGGCGGTCGGCGTTGGCGAGGGAGTGCAGGTAATGAACGCCGGGCAGATCCGCGCCCGCCACGCCGAGGCGCCGCAGGCGGCTGCCGGTGGCCAGCGCCAGCCAGTCGTAGCGAAGCGCCTCGCCCGAGTCCAGCGTCGCCCGCTTGCCTTGCCGGTCGATGCCCACGACGCGGCGGCCGAGCCGCAATTCGACGCCCTTGGATTCAAAATACTCGGCCTTGCGCAGCAGCAGCCGCTGCCGTTCGAGCTTTCCTGCCAAGTATTGCTTGGACAGCGGCGGGCGCTGGTAGGGCGCCATATCCTCTTCGCTGACCAGCGTAATGGGCCCTTCATGCCCGCCCTGGCGCAACGAAACCACGAGCTGCGCCGCAGCCTGGCCGCCGCCCGCGATCACAACGGATCCGCTCATCGCAGCGTGCCCGCCCAAGCTAGGCAATTACCCGGAAGCGGCCGGCTGAAGCGGCCAGAATATCGGCAGCATCAGCATCACCACAACGAAAACGAGCAGGGTCAGCGGCGCGCCGGCGCGGATGTAGTCGGCAAAGCGGTAATTGCCCGGCCCCATAATCAGAATATTAGCGGGGTGCGAAATGGGACTGGTGAAACTGGCCGATGCCGCCATGGCCATGGCCATCATCGCCGTGGTGGGGGCGATGCCCAACGAGGCGCTGGCCGAGAGAACCACCGGAGACATCAGCACCACCAGCGCGGCGGTGGGAACGATCATGGTGGCCAAAGCCGTCACCAGGTAGAGGCCGCCGATCACGTACCAAGGCCCTAGGTTGCCGAGAAGATCGACCGCCGTGCTGGCCAGAAGCCGCGCCGCGCCGGTGTTGTCCAGCGCAGTGCCCAGCGGCAGCATGCCGGCGATCAGAAATACCGCCCGCCAGTCGATGGCCCGGTAGGCATCCTCCATGCTCAGGCAGCGGATGAGCACCATCAGGGTGGCCCCGATCAGGGCGGCGATGGAAATCGGCAGCCAGCCGGAAAGCACCGCGCCGATCACGCCGATCATCACCAGGCCGGCATAGCGCTTGCGCGGCCGCCGGGGAACGAAGGGCGTGACCTCGATGAACGAGGGATCGTTGGCCAGCCGGCGGAGATTATTGCGCGGCCCCACCAGCAGCAAGGCGTCGCCGAAATTGAGCCGCTCGGTTTGCAGGTCGGTATGCAGCGTTTCCCCCGCTCGCCGGATGGCGATCAGCTCCAGGCCGTACTGGTCGCTGAAGCCAATCTCCCCGGCGGTGCGGCCGGCCAGCCGGGACAGGGGGGCGAGCGTGACTTCCTCGGTGGCCAGCCGCTCGGTCGCAAAGAGATTGAGGGACGGCGTCATTTCCTCTTCGATCCGCAGTTCCTGCACCGCCCGCAATGTTTCAAGGTCTTCGCTGCGCGATTGCAGCAGCAGGCGGTCGTCCTCCCGGAATACTTCGTCGGCGTCGGGTATGAAGCGCACCTCCTCGCCGCGGCTGATGGCCAGCAGCCGGAACTCGAGCGCTTCCGCCAGCCGCGTGCGGGCGAAGGCAGCCCCCACCAGCGGCGAACCCGCCGGCACGCGCAGGCTGATCACGCGTTCCTCCGGCCGGTAGAGTGCTTCCACGGTGTTCTCGTCGAGCTCCACCACTTCGTCGAACGCTTCCAGTCGGCGAGCGAGGTCGGCGGTATCCGTCAGGCCCTGCAGCAGCAGGTAGTCGCCGGCCCGCAGCGGATAACGGCTCAAGCCGGACCGCTGCACCCTGCCCCCGCGCCGCGCCGCGATCACCAGCCCGCGCGTCCTGATTTGCAGTTCCTGCCGGTTGACAGGAGCGTTGATGAGCGGCGATCCATGGGCGACACGCGCCTCCACCATGCGCAGATGCTCGGTCTTGGGCAGCGTGGCCGCAATCGCTTCGCCGGTGTCGATCACCGCCTGCCAGGCGCGCAATTCCTCGATATGGTCGCGCCTGCCCTGCACCAGCAGGCGGTCGCCTCCTTTGAGAACGGTCTGCCGCGAGGGCAGCCGAATAATGCGCCGCCCACGCTCGATCGCGAAGATCACCAGCCCCAGCGTGGCGATGCGGCTGTCGGCCAGGGTCCGTCCCGCCAGCCCGGAGCCGCGGTCCAAGGACACCGTGAACATCAGGTCGCTGAGGCCGTAGCGGGCCCGCAGGTTGCGCTGGCTGGGGGGGCGGCTGAATTCGCCCGCTTCGCGCGTGGGCAGCAGCCGCCGTCCGAACAGCACCAGGAACAGCACGCCGGCGGTTAGCGCGGCGCCTCCCACTGGCAGAAAGTCGAACAAAGAGAAACGATGCGTTCCCTGCTCCGCCAAGGCGGCCGATACCAGCAGATTGGGCGGCGTGCCGATCTGGGTGGTGAGCCCGCCGAGAAGGCAGCCGAAGGACAAGGGCATGAGCAGCCGCGAAGGCGGCACGCGGGCCTGCCGCGCCAGCCCCATCACCACGGGCAGCATCAGCACGGCCACGCCGATATTGTTCATGAAGGCGGACAGCCCGCCCGAGGCGAGCATGATCACGGCCACCAGCGCGGCCTCGTTGCGGCCGGACAGGCGCAGCACGTTGCGCCCGATCAGGTCGCCCACGCCGGTTCTGAGCAATCCTTCACTGATGATGAACATGGCCCAGAGCGTGATCACGGCCTCGTTGCTGAAGCCGGCCACCGCCTCGGAGGGCGTGACCAGCCCGGTGACGGCGAGCGCGCCCACCACCAGCAAGGCGACGATATCCATGCGCAGCGCCTCGGTCACGAAAAGGACCAAGGCGATCACAAGGAGCGGGATGACCAGGGCGATATCAAACATCAGCGCGTACCTTACGACGCATCCGCGCTCACGCCGTAACCCCCGCCCCCGGGCGTTTCGAGCACCAGCAGATCGCCGGCCTCGACCCGCGCGCGGTCGCAGGCGCCCAGCGAAGTGACGCGGCCGTTGCCGCGCACCACGCTGGCCTTGCCCGCAGCGCCGTCCGCGCCGCCTTTCAGTCCGAAGGGAACGGTGCGTCTGCGATTGGCCAGCAGCGCCAGCTCCATCGGCTCGAGAAACTCGATGCGGCGCACCGCCCCGTCGCCGCCCCGGTGCCGGCCCTTGCCCCCGCTGCCGGCGCGGCGGCGGAATTCGCGCAGCAGCACCGGGTAGCGCAATTCCAGCACCTCGGGATCGGTCAGCCGCGAGTTGGTCATGTGGGTATGCACCGCCGCCGCGCCGTCGAAATCAGGACCGGCGCCGCTGCCTCCGCCCACCGTCTCATAGTATTGATGCCGATCGTTGCCGAAGGTCACGTTGTTCATGGTTCCCTGGGACGCCGCCATGACGCCCAGCGCGCCGCACAGCGTATCCACCACGCACTGCGAGGTCTCGACATTGCCGGCAACCACCGCCGCAGGATGGCGCGGGTTCAGCAGACAGCCTTCGGGAAGTATCAGGCGCAGCGGCTTCATGCAGCCCGAGTTCATCGGTATGCCGTCGCCCGCCAGCGCCCGGAACACGTAGAGCACGCAGGCGCGCGTCACCGGCGAGGGCGCATTGAAATTGCCCGGGGACTGGCCGCTGGAGGCGCTGAAGTCGATAACGGCCTCGCGCTCCTTGGAATGGATGCGTATCGAGACCGATATCCGCTCGGCCCCATCCATCTCGCAAGTGAACGCGCTGTCCTGCAGCCGGTCGATAACTCGCCGGACCGCTTCTTCCGCATGATTCCGCACATGCAACATATAGGCGCGCACTGCGCTGAGACCGTAGTGCTTCACCAGCGCCTCGATTTCCGCAGCCCCCCTGGCGTTGGCGGCCAGCTGCGCCTTGAGGTCCGCCAGGTTGCGGGGCGGATTGCGGGCCGGCCACGGCCCCGCTCCGAGCGCGGCGAGAAGCTGCCGCTCCCTGAGGCGCCCGCGGGAAACCAGCAGAAAACCGTCGAACAGCACGCCCTCTTCCTCGATGCGGCGGCTGTCCGGCGGCATTGAGCCTGGCGTGGTCCCGCCGATATCGGCATGGTGCGCGCGCGAAGCCACGAAAAACTGCGCCGGGCCGGCATCGCCGAGAAATACGGGCGACACCACGGTGAGGTCGGGAAGATGCGTGCCGCCGTTGTAGGGCGCGTTGACGAGGTAGGCTTCGCCGCGCCGCGGGCCGCGCTTTCGCGCTTTAAGGACCGCTTTCACGCTGGCGTCCATGGACCCAAGATGCACGGGCATGTGCGGCGCGTTGGCCACCAGTTCGCCGCGCGAATCGAACAGCGCGCAGGAAAAATCCAGCCGCTCCTTGATATTGACCGAGTGCGCGGTGTTCCGCAGCACCGCGCCCATTTGTTCGGCGATATGCATGAAGCGGTTATTGAACACTTCCAGCAGCACGGGGTCTGGACGCCTGTGATTGGCGATGGCTGGCCGCCGCCGCCCGCGCCGGGTAAGCGCCAGATGCCCCGTTTCCCGCGCCGCGGCCTGCCATTGCGGGGGCACCACCGTCGTTGCGTGGTCTTCGGCGATGATGGCGGGGCCCTCGATCGACGCGCCAGGCGCAATATCCTCGCGACGGTAAACGGGCGTGGCGCGGCGCTTGCCGTCGAACACGGCCCGCGTTTCAAACAAGGGCGAAGGGTTTTGGGTTTCGGCCGGCCCGGCATGGCTCTCGAAGCGGTATTCCTCGCCGGTCTCGCCCGCTGCCTGAACGCGGATCGCCTCAACCACCAGTGGTTCGCCGGGGGCCTCAATGCCGAATCGCGCCCGATGGGCCTCGGCGAACCGCCTGCATATGGCTTGCCGGTTCGATTGCCGCATGCAGAAGGGAATGGACAGCGTGTTGTCCGATCCCATGACGCGAATTTCGGCAACCCGTTCGAAAGATAGCCGGACGGCCGGAATATCCGCGCTGAGCAGTTCGGCGCGGCAGGTTTCGTCCAGACTCGCGAACCGCGCCTTCAGATGGCTGATCAGTTCCGCGTCCAGCACCTTCTCCACCGCCTCCTGGCGGTAGGCGCGCAGAGGCGCCAGCCCCAGCCCCAGCGCCGACAGCACGCCGGCCAGCGGGTGGAGCAGCACCGTTTCCATTCCGAGTTCCTCGGCGAGCGCGCAGGCGTGCTGGCCGCCGGCGCCGCCGAAGCAGCAGAGCGCGAACTCGGCCGGGTTTTCGCCTCTTTGCACCGAAATCCTCTCGATGGCGGCGGCCATCTGGTTGACAATGACGCGCAGAAACCCTTCGGCGACCTGCTCGGCGCTCATGGCCGCGCCGCCGTCCGCCTGGACCTCCCGCGCCAGCCGCGTGAAACCCGCGCGCGCCGCCTCCATGTCCAGCCCCTGCTGCCCGCCCGGTCCGAACACCTGCGGAAACAGATCCTGGTGGATGCGGCCCAGCAGCAGGTTGGCGTCGGTTACGGTCAGCGGACCGCCATTGCGGTAGCAGGCCGGTCCCGGGTTAGCGCCGGCCGATGCCGGCCCGGCAACGAATCGGCCGGAGCGAAGCTCGAGGATGGAGCCGCCGCCGGCGGCCACCGTGTGCATCTTGAGCATCGGCGAGCGGATCCTCACGCCGGCAATCTCGTTGTGAGTCGCATATTCGTAGTTGCCGGCATAGAGGGCCACGTCGGTGGACGTGCCGCCCATGTCGAAGCAAATCAGTTTCTCGAAGCCCGCCTGGCGGGCAGTGCGCGCGGCGCCCACCACGCCGGCCGCAGGGCCCGAGAGCACGGCGTCCTTGCCGCGGAACCGGGCGGCGTTCACCAGCCCGCCATTGCTCTGCATGAAGGCGAGGCGGCGCGGCGCGATTTCCCGCTCGCGCAAACCTTGGCGCAGGTTTTCGATATGGCGGCGCAATACGCCCGAGAGATAGGCATCCGCCAGCGTGGTATCACCGCGGCCGATCAGCTTGATAAGGGGCGACACCTCGTGTGAGAGCGATACTTGATCGAAGCCCGCCTCCGCCGCCAGCCTGCCCGCCAGCTTCTCGTGCTCCGGGTTGCGCCAGGCGTGCATGAAGCACACGGCCACCGCCGTAAGGCCCTTTGCCCGCGCCGCTCCAAGCTCCTGTGCCAGCGCGCCGATATCCAGCGGCGTCAACTCTTCGCCGGCGGCATCGATTCGCCCCTCCGCTTCCAGCACTTCCGCATACAGGGGGGCCGGCCGGCTGATCCGGAGACTGAAGAGGTCTGGTCGGTTCTGGTAGCCGATCAGCAGCGCGTCGGCGTAGCCCCGGGTAACGACCAGCAGAACCCGGTCTCCGCGGCGTTCGAGCAAGGCGTTGGTGGCCACTGTCGTGCCCATTTTCAGGTCTTGCACGGCGGCGGAATCTTCGTTGCCGGCCAGCAGCGATCCGATGGCATGCACCGCTGCGTCCGAATAGCGCGCCGGGTTTTCGGACAGCAGCTTGCGAACCTCCAGCCCTCCTTGGGGATTGCGGGCCACCACGTCGGTGAACGTGCCGCCGCGATCGATCCAGAACCGCCATCCGGGCATATTTCGGATTGTACGTCCCGCGCCGCTCTCTGGATGATGCGGGCTCCGTGCTTCCTCCGCCTTTTCCCCGCCCCTTGCCCGCAGGAGACGCATGAACCCATCCATGGGGCTTGGCGGCGGCTATCCTGCCGCCGACACTCCTCCGGGCAAGGGGCGGGGAAAAGGCTCACGCCGGCGTTGGCGCAGGAGGCGCATGAACCCATCCATGGGGCTTGGCGGCGGCTATCCTGCCGCCGACACTCCTGCGGGCAAGGGGCGGGGAAAAGGCTCGCGCCGGCGTTGGCGGCGGGGCTGGCCTTCGCGCACCTTTTGTAATAGGCGGGCTATAGTTGGGCGCTTCCAAAGTGTTTTGGTTGGCCGGATAGCGAATGAACAGCAGCACAACCGTTATCGTTACCTTGATTGCCTACAACCTGATCCTGCTGGGGATGGGCTTGTGGGCGCGCCGCCGCACACGCGATCAGGGCGATTTCCTGCTCGGCGGGCGGCGCATCGGCGCTTGGCTGACATCGTTGAGCGCTTCGGCCAGCACCACCTCGGCCTGGACGCTGCTGGGCATAAGCGGCTTTGCCTATGCGCTGGGCCCGCCGGGATTGTGGCTGGCCCTTGGCGCCGTGTTCGGCTATGTGCTCAGCTGGTGCTGGGTGGCGCCGCGCCTCAACAGGGCGGCCGAGCGAACGGGCGCGCTCACGCTCACGGAGTTGCTGCTGGGCGGCGACGATACCTGGGCGCGGCTGGCTCGCCGCGCGGCCTCGATCATTATTCTGATCTGTTTCACCTTCTACGTGGCCTCGCAATTCCAGGCCGCCGCCAACGCCTTCGGGGAATCGCTGGGCATTTCGGCGCAGTCCGGCATCCTGCTGGGGGCCGGGGTCATACTGACCTATACCTTGCTGGGCGGCTTTTTGGCGGTGAGCCTCACCGACAGCCTTCAGGGTTTGCTGATGCTGCTGGCGTCGCTGCTGCTGGCCGGCACGATGATGTTCGCGGTCATTGTGATTTCCGGCACCAACAATATGTTCAGCGTGATCGGCGAACCCTTCAGCCTGGCGCCGCCGCAGACCGGGCTCGCGGCGGCGGGGTTTCTTATCGGCTCCTTGTGCGTGGGCCTCGGGCAGCCGGGCCAGCCGCATGTGGCCAATCGCTTCATGGCGGCGCGCGATCAACGCGCCGTGCGCCGGGGCCGGATCATTGCGCTGGCTTGGGTGGTGCTGGTTTTCGCGGGGATGGCCGTGCTGGGCATGGCCGGCCGGGTGCTGTACTCCGATATTGCCAATCCCGAGAACCTGTTCTTCGTCGCCACCGAACGCCTGCTGCCGCCGGTGCTGTCCGGGATCGTGATCGCGGCGGTGCTCAGCGCCATCATGTCCACCGCCGACAGCCAGCTTCTTACCGGGGCGGCGGCGGTTTCGCGCGACTGGAGCCTTGAGCGGGCGCGCAAGGCGGCGGGCCTTAAGACCACTTACGCCGCGGTGATCGCGATAACGGCCGGCGCTGCTCTGATCGCACTGTTCGCGCCGCAGTCCGTGTTCCTGAGGGTGCTGTTCGCCTGGCACGCGCTGGGCGCGTCCTTTGCCCCGCTGGTTTATATGGCGGTGCTGGGCCGGCAGGTGAAATCCGCCTATGCGCTGGCCGTTCTGGTGCTGGGGTTCATGCTCACCGTGATTCTGCACTGGCAGCCTGACACTCCCGGCGACTGGGCCGAGCGCCTTGTGCCGATCATGGTGACTCTGGCCATTGCCATTGCCGGTTCGCGCCGCATGGCCAACGCCCGTGAGTAGCGAAGCAACCGTTATCGCCACGCTGATCGCCTACAAGGCGGTTCTGCTGGCGATAGGGATTTGGGCATACCGGCGCGCCCAGGACCAAAGCGACTATTTTCTGGGCGGCCGGCGCATCGGCGCCTGGGTCACATCAATCAGTTCCTCGGCCAGCGCGGCATCGGCCTGGACGCTGCTGGGCGTGAGCGGTTTCGCGTTTCTTGAGGGGCCGCCCGCCGTGTGGTTGTGCGGCGGCGTGATCCTAGGCTACATCATCAATTGGTTCTGGATGGCGCCGCGGCTGCGGGAAATGGCCGAAAACAGCGGCGCGCTCACCCTCACCGAATTGCTTCTGGGCCAGGGCGACGACTTCCTGCGGCGCGTTTCGCGCAAGGTGGCCTCGCTGATTATTCTCGTGTCCTTCGTGTTCTATGTGGCCGCCCAGTTCCAGGCCGCCGGCAACGCTTTCAGCCAGGCGCTGGGGCTGGATTCGGATATCAGCATTGCTCTAGGTGCCGCGGTCATTCTCGGCTACACCCTTTTGGGCGGCTTTCTCGCGGTGAGCGTGACCGACACGCTTCAGGGCCTGCTCATGGCGCTGGTGGCGGCAGTGCTTCCGCTGGCCGCGGTGCTCGCGTTGGGGCAGTTGGAGGAACCGGCCGCCGCGCTGGCTGCGTCCGACGGGGCTTTCCGCCTCACGCCTGCCAGCGGCGGCCTCGCGGCGCTGGGCTTTGTGGCGGGCTGCCTGTCCGTGGGCCTGGCCCAGCCCGGCCAGCCGCATGTGGTGAACCGCTACATGGCTGCCCGCGACGAACGCGCCATCCGCCACGGCCGCATCATCGCGATGGTCTGGATCGTGCTGGTGCTGTCCGGCATGACCGCGCTGGGTTTGGCCGGGCGGGTTCTGTTTGCCGATCTGGGCAATGCCGAAAACGTATTGTTCGCGACAGCCGAGGGGCTGCTGCCGCCGGTGCTGGCGGGCCTGGTGATTGCCGCCGTGCTCAGCGCCATCATGTCCACCGCCGACAGCCAGCTTCTGGCCGGCGCCGCGGCCGCATCGCGCGACTGGCGGCTGGAGCTTGAGCGGCGCAGTAAGGGGCTGAAGCATACCTACTTGGTGGTGGCAGGCATCACCGCTGCCGCCACGCTGATTGCGCTGTACGCGCCTGATGCGATCTTTTCGCGCGTGCTGTTCGCCTGGCACGCGCTGGGCGCATCGTTTGCGCCGCTGGTGGTGATGGCCGTTCTGCGGCGGCCGGTGCGGCCCGCCGCCGCTCTGGCGGTGCTGCTTTGCGGCTTTGTCCTCACGGTGCTGCTGAACTGGCAGGAGAACACCCCGGGGGACTGGGCCGAGCGCCTGCTGCCGCTGATGCTCACCATGCTCATCGCCGCCTACGGCTCGCGCCGCCCCCGCTGATGCGCCCCATTAGCACACCTTTGGAGGCGCTTCGGGTCGCCCGCTGCTTGCGCAACTCGGCATGGCCAGTCGGCTACGGCTAAAATCTTGATGCGCTTCCTTGGCAGCTCAAGAGGGCAAAGCAGTTGGTTGTTAACCAATTGGTCGCTGGTTCGAGTCTGGCCCGGGGAGCCAAACCCGCCGCGCTATAGCCAATCCAGCTATGAGGCAAAGAGGTAACGCATATGGCGACAAGCGAGATTATTTTCGAGGTCACCGAGTCGATGGAAGGCGGGTACGAAGCGCGTGCCTTGGGGCACAGCATCTTCACCCAAGGCGAGGACTGGCCCGAGTTGAAGGCCATGGCGCTCGATGCCGTCCGTTGCCACTTCGATGAAGCGGACGCGCCGAGGGTCATCCGGTTGCACCTTGTGAGAGAGGATGCCATCGCCGTATGAAGATTCCGCGCGACCTCTCCGGCGAGAAGGTCGCAAGGTTGCTCGCTCGGCACTATGGGTATCGTGTTTCTCGAACAAAGGGAAGCCATATGACTGTCACGCGCATGAACGCGGACGCGAAGCGGCACAGCGTGACAGTGCCAAGGCACCGGGATTTGCATATTGGCACCTTGGACGGAATCGTGTCCGATGTCGCGAATTTCCTAGATCGGCCAAAGCGCGAGGTTCGTGAAAGGCTTTTTGGGTGACTCGATAGCTGTGAGTCCCAAACCATATCTGCTGTCCCGCACACTTCAATAGGGAAGGTGAGATAATGCGCTTATCGAATTCGTGAGTCGGCTTCTGAATCCACTCAGGCGAACTTCGAGTTTATTGTTCGGGCGCAACGTTGGCCGCAAAAGAGACAGTGGACGGCACTCGCACAATTGGAGCGGAGAGGGAAGGCTATTGGCATCGGAGGCTGGTTTATGACGACAAATGATGATCTATCTGTTCTTAACGAGAAGCCCTTTTCGACAGCAGTAGAGAAATTCGAGAAACTTCTGATTCAAACCGACCGTGCATTCTTGATAGGTGCTGGCTGTAGCAAGTGCGCGGGATTGCCCCTAACCCACAGACTTACGGAAATCTCTACTGAGAGCGACAAATTAGACAAGTCTAGCAAGGAAATCCTTTCAGATATCAAGGGACTTTTCGGTAACGGGAAGGATGCCCAAATTGAGGACTTTCTGAGCGAGTTAGTGGATATGCTTGCAATTGCAGAACGTAGAGTTGAACGAGAAGCCTCGCAAAAAAAGGTGCTAATAGGCGGGAAGCTGTACTCGGCAAAGCAATTGCGCACTGCCGCTCATCAAATCAAACAAAGCATTTCTAAGGCCTTCGAGGGAGACGTCGGTGTCAAAACCCATCGAGCGTTCGTTCGTGCGGTGCATCGACCTGTCCGCGTAGGTAAAGCTGTTCCGAGGCCCATTGTGGATTACCTCGTGCTTAACTACGACAAGCTCATTGAAGATGCTTTAGGGCTGGAGCGCATTCCTTATTCGGACGGCATTGATGGTGGCGTAACCGGTTGGTGGAGCCCAGACACGTTTGATCGCGACAATTTGGAGGCACGTGTTTTTAAGCTTCACGGCTCAGTGGATTGGTATGAAGCAGCCAAAGATTCATGCCCTAGACGAATTGCGCCAAACCTCAAACTTGAAGAAATGCAGGATAAGAGAATTTTGATCTGGCCAGCCTCCACAAAGTATCGAGAAGCGCAATTGGATCCTTTTGCTCAATTGGCAGAACGAGCACGTCGCGTAATACGTCCTTCTCCTGGATCACAGCGCGTTCTTGTGATATGCGGGTACTCCTTCCGCGACGCGCACATAAACATCGAAATTGACAAAGCACTCCGCGATTCTGTAGGAAACTTGACTGTGATCGTGTTCAGTAGCGAGGACGAACCTGTTGGCCAGTTGAAAGGTTGGAATGAGGCTGTCGAAATTCGGGACCAAGTGCTTATATTCGCAAAACGCGGATTCTTTCATGGGGATGAGTCAAATTGCTCGGCTCAAGACCTGCCTTGGTGGAAATTTGAAAACTTCGTGCGTTTGCTTGGGGGCGAGCGATGAATTCACAACACCGTAATGCTGGCGATCCAATCCAAAACTTGGCCATAGGCAAGATAATTGAGGTGGACGGTTCCCGGATTGTCGCCGAACTGGATCCGGGGCTGACAGAACTGTCTCGTGTCTATGCAGGAGAGATGTATCCGATCGGGCAATTTGGATCCATCGTGCGAATTCATTTCGGTCGCAGGCTGATCTACGCGCTAGTGGGACGTCTCCGAATGAAGGCGGAGTACGAGGCGGAGCGTGGGGCAATGCCCCGAGCTACATCAGACGAGAGAATTGTTGAAGCCGACTTGTTTGGGGAGGGCGAGTGGACACACGACGATTCGGGCAAAAGGAATCTGCATTTCGAGCGTGGAATCGCGACGTATCCCTTGCCTCAGCAGACGGTATATCTCACGCCGAAAGAGGAACTGCGGTCCATATACGGCCATTTCAAGGGATCGGTGATCCAGATTGGGGAACATGTGGGGATGGGGGGTGCACCTTGCTTGGCGGATCTAAATGAGCTGCTTGGAAAGCATACGGCCATACTGGGTTCCACTGGTGCTGGAAAATCAGCTGCGGTCGCAGCAATTGTGCATAGTTTGGTAGATCGCGGTAAGGACGAGACCTATGAGGAATGGAAACCACAGGTCGTCATCTTGGATCCGCACAATGAGTATGGCACCGCCTTCGAGGGACACAAGAGACTTTCGACAGATGAAGGGACTCTATCGCTGCCTTACTGGCTTCTGGATCTTGATGAAACGATTGGACTGCTGATCGGAAAGACTGAATATGCGGCGACATCGCAAGCCAATATAGTCAAGAATGCTTTACTGAAGGCCCGTTCCGACGCTGCGGGAAACGAACTCGGACTTGACCCCAATAAATTAACAGTGGATTCGCCAGTCCCCTATGTCCTTGGTAACCCGACCGGGCTGGACGAGTTTGGAAAAAAAGTAAATGGGGAAAATTACGATGTTGGCCTTGTCGGTGCCATCAACGCACAGCGCCCGAATAATAAAAATAAGAAGGATCATGAAGACTGTAACAAGGTCCTCAGAAAACTCGATTCATTGCTCAAGGATGACCGACTGTCTTTTATGATGGAGGGGTGGGAAGGTGGTGACGATCCAATGCCATCGGTATTAGCTCAGATTCTGGGCGATGACCACTTAGTGAGAATTGTTGATTTGTCCGGTGTGCCGAACGAAGTGGCCGGAACCGCTAGCGCGGTCATCGCCCGGACATTGTTCTCTATGAAGATTTGGCAAAGTGTGAAGGAGCGTGAGGCGAGTCCCATGTTGCTCGTGTGCGAAGAGGCGCACCGGTATGTGCCCAATAGTGGTGAAGCCCAATACGAGGCAGCGCAAAGTGCAATTAAGCGAATTGCCAAAGAGGGGCGGAAGTACGGAATCGGACTTTTTCTTGTTTCACAGCGCCCAAGCGAAGTGGAGGCGACCGTGCTTTCGCAGTGCAATTCTTGGATTGTCCTGCGAATTACTAACGAGGCGGATCGGGCGCATGTTCGTGGGGTTCTTCCCGATTCGATGGAGGGATTGACCAAAATGCTGTCCGGCCTTCGGCGACAGGAGGCGATCTTCGTTGGACAAGCGGCAATGCTCCCGTCCCGAATCATGATTCGAGCTCTTGATGATGACCAGCTTCCCAGATCAAGCGACATTGACTTCGATAAGGGCTGGCAAACTCAGGGGATGTCGGAGGAAGCGCTTAAGATGGTGTCTGATCGCTGGAGGTGTCAGAAGCGCTAAGCTTCATGTTTTCCGAGATTCTCGTTGAAATCACGCGCCTGTTTCCGCATAATGAGGTAGTCGAGCAATGGCTGATCGGCATTCGCTGGCCGGAAGGGATTTCCTGCCCGCATTGCGGGTCCGAAAATGTGCAGGAGAAAGCGAAGCATCCCACCATGCCGCACCGGTGCAGGTCCTGCCGGAAATTCTTTTCCGTGTGCACGGGCACCGTCATGCAGGCTTCCAACCTGGATTATCAGTTTTGGGTCATCGTCATCTACCTGTTCTGCACTTTCCTCAAGAGCGTGTCCGGCATGAAGCTGTACCGCGATCTCGACATAACGCAGAAGTCCGCTTGGCACTTGGCGCACCGGCTCCGCAAGGCGTTCGCCCATGAGCCAAGCCTCTATTCCGGCCCGGTGGAAGTCGATGAGACCTACATAGGCGGCAGGAACAGGCACGCCCATAAGCGCCAGGAGCGGACGCAAGGCGGTTCAGGCGAGGTGATAGTCGCCGCCGCGAAGGACCGCGCCACGCAGCAAATTAGCGCCGCCATTTTGCCGAACATCGAGGCCGGGACGCTTAACGGCTTCGTTGCCGGGCGCGCCAAGCATGACGCGACGATCTACACGGACGACCACCCCTCCTGCCGCAAGCTCCCCTACCGGCACGAGGCCGTCAAGCACTCCGTGAGCGAATACGTGCCCGGGCAGGCCCTCGTGAACGGCATCGAATCGTTCTGGGCCTTGCTCAAGCGTGGCTACCACGGCACCTTCCACCATTTCAGCCACAAGCACTTGAAGCGGTACGTGTGCGAGTTCGCCGCCCGCTACAACATCCGCGAGCTAGACACGCTTATGCAGATGCCTTCGTCGTCTGTAGCATGACCGTCAAAAGGCTGAAGTGCAAAAACCTGATCGCGTGAGGTTGGCCTCGTTCTTTGCCGGGATCGGAGGCTTCGATCTTGGTTTTGAGCGCGCTGGCGCCGAGGTTGTTTTTCAGTGCGAAATCAGCGCACATTGCCAGCACATTTTACGCAGGCATTGGCCTGACATCGCAATGCATGGCGACATAAGGACGCTCCATGAAACAAGCATCCCTGAATCAGATGTATGGTCGGCAGGATTTCCATGCCAGGACCTCTCTCTGGCCCGAATGGGGCCGCGCTCTGGGCTTCGAGGGAACCAATCTGGGCTCTTTTTTGAGTTTGTGCGGCTCGTTCGAGCGCGTCGTCCAGCAACAATTGTGCTCGAAAACGTGCATGGCCTTCTCTCTAGCCACGGAGGACGAGACTTCGCCATCGTACTCAAGGCGCTGGATGAACTCGGGTATGGTGTCGCATGGCGTGTGTTTAACAGCAAAGACTTTGGAATCCCCCAGCAACGCCGCCGCGTCTTCATTGTTGCCATGCATAGAGACCGAGGAAATCCCGGAGAAATACTTTTTGAGCCGGAATGCGGCAATTGGCATTATAAGAAGGGTCGACCAAATGAAAAGAAACCTCCCTCCCTCTTTCAGAAAATCATTGGAAATCCTGTCAGGGGGCCGCTCGTAAAAAGCATTGCCCACTGCATCTATGCGGAGTCTGCGCGGCATACAGGAACTGACTGGTCGCGCAATTATGTTTGGTACCCCGATGGCCGTGTGCGCCGTTTCACGCCATTGGAAGTTGAGCGGGCACAAGGATTCCCTGATGGCTGGACCGACCTTCAGGGTCGCGCTGGCGTTGTTTCCGCTAGGGTGGATAGTTTGCGCTACCACGCGGTCGGAAACTCCGTCACTCCTGCTGTCGCGGAATGGCTTGCTCGCCGAATGATGGGCTTTCTTAGATCGCAGGACATTGAGCGCGTCGCCGCATGACTGTCTCAGTTCGGTGGCGACCGTCCGGCGGCAGGGGCGAATTCGAGTTTGTGCCTGCACATTCCCTAGAAGACCGGGATATAAGCGTTGATTTCGGGGCATTGAACATCCTTATGAAGGCGGAGGTGCTCGGAAGGCATCTGCAAGGAAAACCCAGGCTCAGAAAGCACGAAAGAAACAACCGGTCCAAACTTCACCTTCCACAGCTCGTAATGGCCGTATCGGGTCTCCCTGAGCCAGCTAGGGAAGACAAGGGAGATGACATTCAATTCCCCTTGGAAAACGGCCAATTCGTCATGGACAGCATGGATTTCGAAGTCATCGAGGATGATGGCATGTCCGTGGTTCTAGCACCTTTGTGTGTGTCAATCCTTCGGAGCGACACAGAAATCAACTTGCAAGACCGGCTTCGCGGAATTTCTGAAGACTGGAAGCAAGTGGATCAGATTCGGGAGCATGGCGGCAAGCTCGCCGCCTGCATCCTTGCACATAAGAAGCAAGTCGAGCAGGGAGTAAATTCCCGCTCGATCAGGCGGGCCGCTGACAATTTGATTGGAGAAAAAACGAACCTTTTTGGCCACACTAATGCCGGGTCGGCAAGCTCGCTCATTGAGACTGGATCAAGGCCGGAAGTGGATATTGAGGCGATAGCCGGACGGGAGGGAAGGTTGTTGGCCCGCCTTCATGTTTACCGCGAGCGGGACAAGGCCTTCTCAAAAAGAGTGCGCGATTACTATTTGTCGAAAGGCAATGGGAAAATCGAATGCAATGCTTGCAGAGAGTTCCCTGTGAATATATACGGTCCTTTGGGGCACTCCGCGATAGAGGTGCATCACAAGATACCGATAGAGGAGTTGCAGCCGGACACAGTTACAACCCTAGCCGAAATGGCGGTCTTGTGCGCTAACTGCCATCGCGTGGTTCACTCAAAGCGCCCTTGTCTTTCAGTTGAAGATGTTGGCGGTTTGGTAGCTTCGCAACGAACGCAAGGAGGAATGAGCCTGTGACCAAGAAACCCAAGCCCCTAGTCCTCAAGCCTAAGACCTATCAGCCGAGCAAGGCGGAGCTTGAGGAGGAGATCAGCCTGCTGATCCCCGGCAAGGATGTTCACGAGCGCGCCCGCAACCTCGCCCGCGCTGTCCTGCAACCCGTGGAAATCAAGGCCAGCGAGTTCGCCAAGTAGCTTCAAGCCCCGATCTACTGGTTACTATCCGATATAACTCCCAAATTTTTCGCATATATGGTCCACTTTCCCGTCGGTGGCGCGTTGGCGGGGCACCAGCCCTAGCCAGGCCGGCAGCTCCCGCTGACGCGAGCACGCTGTGTTGCGGTAGAATGGTGGGCCGTTCGGCGATCCGCCGGGGAGCAGCACATGTCACGCGTATGCCAGATTACCGGGAAGCGGCCCATGTCGGGCAACACCGTTTCGAAAGCGCATAACAAGCGGCGGCGGCGCTTTCTGCCCAATTTGCACATCCGTCGCTTTTGGGTCGAAAGCGAGAAGCGCCACGTGAAGCTGAGGGTTTCGCGCAAGGGCCTGAAAATTATTGATCGGGACGGCATCGACCGCGTGCTGGCCGACCTTCGCGCGGCGGGAGAGCGCGTTTAGGGACGGAGAACAGGGCAATGAGACAAAAAATCAGACTGATATCCAGCGCCGGCACCGGCCATTTCTACACCACCACCAAGAATGCCAAAACCCATCCCGAGAAGATGGAAGTCAGGAAGTACGATCCCCGCGCCCGCAAGCACGTGACCTACAAGGAAGGCAAGATCAAGTAGGCTGGATAGCGCCGGGTCGGGCCACGCCAGGCGCCGCGGCCCTACAGCGCCCCTAGCCGGGCCAATGAGGTGCAGCCATCGTGTCCCACGATGAAATGATCCAGCACCCGCACATCGATCAGATCCAGGGCCTTGCGGATGCGCTGGGTAATCAGGTGGTCGGCCTGGCTGGGCTCGGCCACCCCCGAGGGATGGTTATGGGCCAGGATCACGGCGGCCGCGTTCCTTTCCATCGACCGCCGGACGATCTCGCGCGGATACACCATGGCGCTGTCGAGGGTGCCGTGAAATACTTCCTCGAAGGCCAGCACCCGGTTGCGGCAATCCAGAAACAGGCAGCAGAAGGTTTCGTAGCGCCGGTCGCGCAACCGCGCCAGAAGGAAACGCTCGCTGTCCGCCGAATTATGCAGCCGCCGCCCGGTCGTGATTTTCTCCTTAAGCGCCCTTGTGCAGCACTCGCGGGCGGCCGCCAGCAGGGCCGTCTTCGCTGCGCCGATTCCCCGCACCTTGGCCAGTTCGCGCGGGGTGGCGGCCAGCACGCGGCTGAGGCTGCCGAAACGCAGCAACAGCTCCTGCGCCAGCTCCAGCGCCGACATGCCGCCGCTGCCCGACCCGATCAGAATGCAGAGCAGGTCGGCATCCGAAAGGTTGTCCGCGCCGTTCGTCAACAGTCGCTCCCTAGGGCGCTGGCTGCTGGGCCATTGGCTAATCCTTGAACCGCCCATGCGGCCAGTTTGCATCCGCTGGAGCGCGCCGCAAAGATCGAATGACGGCGTGTTTGCATAGATTTGGCTTTTTATCCGGCCGTTTTCGCGGGGATAATGGGCCGCAACCATGAACAGCCTAGCGAAAAAACGGATACTGCTTTGCGTGAGCGGCAGCGTGGCGGCCTATCGCGCCCCGGAGCTGGCGCGGCGTTTGGGCGAGCAGGGGGCGGAGGTTCGGGCCATTCTGACCGAAGGCGCCACGAAGCTGATTTCGCCGCTGCTGATGCAGGCCGTCACCGGCGCGTCGGCCCGCACCGCGCTATGGGACGAAGCGGCCGAGGCCGCGATGGGCCATATCGAACTGGCGCGCTGGGCCGACTGCATCGTGATCGCGCCGGCCACGGCCAACACGATTGCCCGGCTTGCGCGCGGCGAGGCTTGCGACCTGGTGAGCACGGTATGCCTGGCGGCCGATGCTCCGCTGCTGGTGGCGCCGGCGATGAACCGCAACATGTGGAGCCATCCGGCCACGCAGGAGAACTGCGCGATCCTGCGCCGCCGCGGCGTGAGCTTGGTTGGCCCCGACCACGGCGGGCAGGCCTGCGGCGATGTAGGCGAAGGGCGCATGAGCGACGTGTCCGAAATCGCCGCTGCGGCGGCGGAGGCCGCCGACCGCTCCTTGCGGCTGGCGGGGCAGCGGGTGCTGATTACGGCGGGCCCCACGCGCGAGCCCATCGACCCGGTGCGCTACCTTTCCAACCACAGCAGCGGCGCCATGGGCTTTGCGCTGGCCGCCGCCGCCGCGCGGGCTGGCGCCGCAGTCGATCTGGTGGCCGGCCCCACAGCAGCGGTGACGCCGCCCAAGGTGGATCGCTTCGATGTGGTGACCGCCGAGGATATGCTGGCGGAAGTGATGCGCCGCGTGCCGGATTGCAGCATCTTTATTGCCTGCGCGGCCGTTGCCGACTATGCGCCGGCCCGCTACAGCCAAAGCAAGCAAAAGCGGTCGGATTCCGCCGTACGTCTGGATCTCAGGCCCTCCCCCGATATCCTCGCCAGCGTCGCGAAGCGGCCAAACCCGCCTTTTCTCGTGGGTTTCGCCGCCGAGACCGAGGATGTTCAAGGCCGCGCCCGCAGCAAGCTCGATTCCAAGGGAGTGGACATGGTGGTGGGCAACCAGGTTGGCGGCGGGCGCGGTTTCGGCGATGTGGAAACATCGGCCTGGGTCGTTTGGAAAGGCGGCGGCAAACGCATCGGTCAATGCGCCAAGCCGGAACTGGCCCGGCAACTGGTGGATCTGATCGCACAGCGCATGGGCTTGGGCAAAGTGGCGCTGCTGAGAACCGGAAGCCAGGCGCGGTGACCCGGGGGGCATGCAGGCATTGCGCGGGCGATGCCGGGTGGCTGTGCTGCGCGCAGGGAGTTCGGCGCGGTGAATGAGTCGGCGAAGCAGTCCGGTTATCCGATACAAATACGCATTCTCAACGAGAAGGCCCGCCCGCCCCGCTACGAGACGCAGGGATCCGCAGGCATGGACCTGCGCGCTTGCCTGGATGCTCCGCTCACGCTGGAGCCCGGCGAAACCCGGCTGATCCACACCGGCATCGCGCTGCATATCGCCGACCCCGAGGTGGCTGCGGTGATCCTGCCGCGCTCCGGCCTCGGCCACAAGCACGGCGTGGTGCTGGGAAATCTGGTGGGGCTGATCGATTCCGACTATCAGGGCGAAATCATGATGTCCTGCTGGAACCGGGGCGATACCCCTTTCGTGATCGAAGACGGCATGCGCGTGGCCCAGCTGGTGCTGCTGCCGATCAAACATGCCCGTTTTGAGGTGGTTGAGACGTTCGCCGCTTCGCGCCGCGGCGCCGGCGGCTTCGGCCACACCGGCAGCGCCTGACCTATTGGGATTTTTTCGCAGCCGCAGCCTCGAAGCGCCGTCGTTGGTTGGCTGCGGGAGCTGGAAGCCCTCGTTCCAAGGGTGGAATCACAAGGCGCCGTATTTCTTGCGGTAGTCTTCCACCCGCTTGATCGTTTCTCTGTCCTGGCCGGCGGTGTGCGCCGCCTTCAGCAGGATGTCCAGTCCAAAAACGCGGCGCACGGCTATGCCGTGGTCGTCGTTGAGGGCCTGCGCCGCGCTGCATTCGCGCAGGCCGCGTTCCTGCCGGTCCAGAAGCACCAGCAGCCCCGCCACTTCGGCGCCCTCGCCCTGAATCAGATCGATGGCTTCGCGCGCCGAGGTTCCGGCGCTTAGCACGTCGTCCACGATCAGCACTCGGCCCTCTAGCTTGGCGCCCGCCACCGCGCCGCCTTCGCCGTGCGCCTTGGCCTCCTTGCGGTTGTAGGCGAACTTCAGATCGAGGTTGTGGCCCTGCTGCAGCGCAGCAGCGGTGAGCGCCGCCAAGGGGATGCCTTTGTAGGCCGCGCCGAACAGCATGTCGAATCCAAGTCCCGAGGCGACTGCCTCATCCGATAGGGCTTGCCCCGCCGCCCATGCTCCGCGTCCGCTCGACAGCTTTGCGGAGTTGAAGAAGTAGGGGGTTTCGCGGCCGGCCTTGGTTACGAAGCTGCCGAACAGCAGCGCGCCCGTCTCCAGGGCCAGCCGAAGCAGATTCTCTTGGCTTGGGCGCAAAACGCTCACTGCCGGTCAGTCCCCCTCGAAGCGAGGCTGTTCGCGCCTGACAAAGGCTTCGTAGGCCCGGCGGAAATCCTCCGTGTGCATGCAAATGGCCTGCGCCTGGGCCTCCGCCTCCAGGGCGGTTTCCAGCGGCATATCCCACTCGCTGTTGAGCTGGCTCTTGGTCATGGCATGGGCGAAATTAGGCCCCGAGGCGAGTTGTTCGGCCCATGCGATGCTTGCGTCCAGCAAGCGTTCCGGCTCCTCCAGCCGGTTGAGGAAGCCCGCCTGATGCGCCTCCTCTCCGGGCATGGCGCGCCCGGTAAGCAGCAGTTCCGCGGCCCGGCCCTGGCCGATGATGCGCGGCAGCAAGGCGCAGGCCCCCATATCGCAGCCGGCCAGCCCCACGCGCGCGAACAGAAACGCGATTCGGCTGCGCGCCGTGCCCGTCCGAAGGTCGGCGGCCATGGCGATGGCGGCGCCCGCCCCCGCGCATACCCCGTCAACGGCGGCCACCACAGGCAGCGGACAATGACGCATGGCCTTCACCAGATCGCCGGTCATGCGCGTGAACCGCAGCAGCGCAACGCCGTCCATTTCCAGAAGAGGGCCGATAATTTCATGCACGTCGCCGCCCGAGCAGAAGTTGCCGCCGGCGCCATGAATCACCACCGCCCGCGCGCCGCTGTCGGGGCCAAGCCCGTTGAAGGTATCGCGCAGCTCGGCGTAGGACTCGAAGGTGAGCGGGTTTTTGCGTTCCGGCCGGTTAAGCGTGATCACGGCCACCTTCCCGCGAAGTTCCATCAGGAAATGCTCCGGGGATTGGATCATATATTCGCGTCCTGGCCCTGCATGGCCGCCGCCCGCGCCGCCAGCCGCTCGGCCTGTTCTTTGCCGGAAAGGTATTGCACGGGCCAGGGTTGGCGCTGGTGGCCGAGCGTGGTGGCTGCGCGCAGGGTCCAGTAGGGATCGCTCAGATGAGGGCGCGCCAAGGCGCACAGATCGGCGCGCCCGGCGGCCAGGATGCTGTTGACGTGGTCGGTCTCGTAGATATTTCCCACGGCAATGGTCGGCACCCCGGCCTCGTTGCGGATCCGGTCGGAGAACGGCGTCTGGAACATGCGGCCGTAAACCGGCCGGGCGCGGGTGGAGGTCTGCCCTGCGGACACGTGGATGATATCGGCGCCCGCGGCCGTCATGGCGCGGGCGATCTCCACCGATTCCTCGCCGCTAACGCCGCTCTTCAGCCAGTCGGTGGCGGAAATCCGCACCGACAGCGGCCGCTCGTCCGGCCAGATTTCACGCACCGCCTCGAGCACTTCCAGAGGGAAGCGGAGCCGCGCGCTCAGGGATCCTCCGTAGCCGTCGCGCCGCCGGTTGGAAATCGGCGATATGAAGGACGACAGCAGGTAGCCGTGGGCGCAATGCAGCTCCAGCCAGTCGAAGCCCGCCTCAAGGCCGAGCCGGGCGGCCTGCCGGAACTGCGCCACCACCTCGTCCATGTCGGCGCGCGTCATGGGCCGCGGAACCTGGCCGCCTTGCCGGTAGGGCTTGGCCGAGGGCCCCGTCACCGGCCAGTTGCCGGATTCGAGCGGCTGGTCCATCCCGTCCCAGGCTAGGCGCGTCGAACCCTTGGGGCCGGAATGGCCAAGCTGCAAAGCCACCCGGGCCTGGCTGTGCCGGTGCATGAAATCGACGATCCGCCGGTAAGCCTTGGCGTGCTCCGGGCGGTACATGCCGGCGCAGCCCGGCGTGATGCGGCCGCGCGGCGACACGCAGCTCATTTCGGTGAACACCAGTCCGGCGCCGCCTTGGGCGCGTGATCCGAGATGCACCAGATGGAAATCGCCCACGGTTCCGTCCTCGGCGCTGTACATGTCCATGGGCGCCACCACCACGCGGTTGGATAGCTCCACGCCCTTGATTTGATAGGGCACGAACATGGGCGCCACGGCGCGGGCGCTGCCGGTTTCCCGGCGGCTGTACCAGCGCTCCATCCGCCCAAGCCAGCGGCTGTCGCGCAGCCTCAGGTTCTCATGGCTGACGCGCTGGCTGCGCGTGAGCAGCGAGTAGTTGAACTGTTGCGGCGCAAAGCGCGCGTAGCGGGGCATGTTCTCGAACCACTCGGTGGAATTGCGCGCCGCCGATTGCAGCTTGATCACCTCCAGCCTCCGGCTGTCCTCATACTCCTGCAGCGCCTCGTCGGTGGCGCCGCCGCCGTTGAGCGCCTCGGCCAGTTCGATGGCGTCCTCCAGGCCCAGCTTGGTGCCGGAACCGATCGAGAAGTGCGCCGTATGCGCCGCGTCGCCGGCCAGGATCAGATTGCGGTGGCGCCACTTTCCGCAGTGGATCCGGCGGAAGTTCAGCCAGGCATGGCCGGCGATATGCGTGGCGTTGCTCATCAGGCTGTGGCCGTGGAGATGGCGGGCGAAGATTCGCTCCAGCGCCCGGCAGCTTTCCTCTTGGCTCATCTCGCCGAAACCCAGCCGCGCCCAGGTGTCCGGCCCGCACTCGGGGATGAAGCTCGAAAAGCCGTCCTCAAAGCGGTAGGCATGGGCCCATATCCACCCTTCATCCAGTTTTCTGAAAATAAAGTTGAACGCCTCGAATTGACGGCGCGTGCCGAGCCACTGGAAGAAATTGGGACGCGGCTGGATTTCCACCTCGAAGCGCGGCGCATAGGCGTTGCGGAAGCGGCTGTTGACGCCGTCGGCGGCGATCACCAGATCGAACTCCCGATAAAGGTCCAGATCCGGCTCGGCTTCGGTCTCGAATCGGAGTCTCGCGCCCAGTTCCGCCGCCCGCCGCTGCAGGATGCGCAGCAGCCGCGTACGGCCGATTCCGCAAAAGCCATGGCCGCTGGAAGTCACCTTGCGGCCGCGGAAATGCACCTCGATATCGTCCCAGTGGGTGAAGCGTCCGCGGATCTCGTCGGCGGTTTTCGGATCGTTTTCGGCCAGGTTCTCCAGCGTGGCATCGGAAAAGACCACGCCCCAGCCGAAGGTATCGCAGGGCCGGTTGCGTTCAAGAACGGTAACGCGGTGGCTCGATGAGCGCCGCAGCATCGAAATGGCCAAGTACAGCCCGGTAGGCCCGCCGCCCGCAATCAATATTCGCATCCGTCCAGTTTATCCGCTTCGCGGCCTCCAACGAGGCTGGTTCCGGGGCCTTATACTCTTGCTTCCACTTAAAGCAGCAAGACATGGGGGGCGAAGTGACGCAACTGAATCGGCGCGAGGCGCTAATGGGGATCGGCGCGGCGGCGGCTGTGCTCGCAGGATGCGGACGGCGGGCCACCACCGATAGCGACGTGGTTGTGATCGGCGCGGGCCTGTCCGGCTTGCAGGCGGCGCGGCTGATGGAGTCCGAGGGCCTGCGGGTTACGGTTCTGGAATCGCGCAACCGGGTGGGCGGACGGGTGCTTTCCTACCGGCATATTCCCGGATCGCCCGAGGCGGGGGGCACGAGTTTTTCGGCCGGTTACGCGCGCATGATGCAGGTGTCGCAGGAGCTTGGGGTAGGGCTGGTGAACCTGGATCCGATCCGGGAATTCTTTGCCCAGCGCACGCTGGCGCTGGGCGGGCAGATTATTTCGGCGGCCGAATGGCCGGAGCATGCGCTCAATGTGATGCCGGAGAATGAGCGCCAGACGATGCCTTGGGGTTATTTGTCCACGAAGATGTACATGAATAACCCCTATCCCACGCCGTCGGATTGGCTGTCGCCGGACTACGCGCACTTGGACGTGTCCATGCGCGAATATCTGACCGGCGAGGGCGTGACCGATGCGGTGATTGATCTTTGCTACGACATCAACCCCGGCTGGGGCAACAACGCCGACGAAGTGTCCGCCGCCATGGTGCTGTTCGCCATGCGGTTTGCCGCGGCGCAGCGGGGGTTCACCGGCCCGGACGGCGGCACGGCGTACACCGCGGAGAACGGCAACCAGTCGATCCCGGAGGCCATGGCCGAGTCCCTGAACTCCGAGGTCCAGCTCGACAGGCGGGTAACCGGGATCAGCGACACGGGCTCGGGCGTTGAAGTGGCATGCGAGGATGGCAGCCTGCATCGCGCGACCCGCGTTGTATGCTCGCTGCCATGCTCCCTGGTGCGGAATCTGGCCATCGAGCCCGCCCTTGATAGCATGCAGGCCGAAGCGGTGAACAGCGTCGATTCGCAAATTCTTAATCAGTTGCATCTGATTGCGAAGCGGCCGTTTTGGGAGGACGACGGGATGGCGCCGAGCATGTGGACGGATTCGCTGGCCGGCATGGTTCTCGCCGAGCATAAGGGCGGCCGGCCCGAGGAAGTGACCAGCCTCACGTCCTGGACGCGGGGGGCGCCCGCCGTGGAAATGGATAAGCTGCCCAACGACGAGGCTGCGGCCCGCATCGTGGCGGATATCGAGCGCCTGCGGCCTGCGGCCAAGGGCCAGCTTGAAGTGGGCGCCTACCACTCTTGGTATAACGACCCGCATGCGGCGGGCGACTGGGCGGTATGGCAGCCCGGCCAGGTCACGAAATATGCCGCGCATGTGGGCCGGCAACACGGGCGGGTGCATTTCTGCGGCGAGCATACGGCCAAAGCCAACCGCGGCATGGAAGGCGCGCTGGAGTCGGGCGACCGCGTGGCTTTTGAAGTGCTCGACCTGATCTGACCGCCCGCGCCAGATGGAGATTCCGCCTGAACATCCCTCCGGCTTCCGGGTCGCTCCGTTTGCCGCGCTGCGCCCTGCCGATGGGATGGCAGCGGAAACGATCGCCCCGCCGTACGATGTGGTGAGCGCCGACGAGGCGCGGGCGCGCGTTGCTGGCCGTCCGCACGATTTTCTGCGCGTGTCGCTGCCGGAAGCCGCCATGCCGCCGGAGGCCGAGCCGTCCGCACAGGAGCGCCACTCCGCCGCCCGCCGTTCGCTGGACGGCATGCGCGCTCGGGGCGTGCTCGCCCGCGACGCGCGGTCGGCCTATTACGTGTACCGGGTGGCCAGCGGATCGCACGCGCAAACCGGCATCGTGCTGCTGGTGTCGGTGGATTGCTACCGCGCCGGAACGCTGCGCCGCCATGAGCTCACCCGCCCGGATAAGGAAACCGGCCGCGCCCTGCTGATCCAGGCGCTTCAAGCGCAGACCGGCCTGGTGATGCTGGCGCATCGCCGGCATTCCGATCTGGCGGCCGTGATCGAAGAGGCCGCTCAGGGCTCGCCGGATTGCCGGGCGAGCCTCAGCCAGGACGGCGCCGTGACCGAGCACAGCATCTGGCCGGTGCGGGATGCGGCAGCCATGGCGCGAATCACCCAGGCTGTTGCGGAGCTGGGGGAGCTTTTCATCGCCGACGGGCATCACCGCGTGGCCGCAGGCAACCGGGCCGCGGAGGCTTTTTCGGACCGCCCGCAGGCGCAGTGGCTGCTGGGCGCCACGTTCCCCGCCGAGGAGTTGCGGATACTCGACTACAACCGCGTGGTTTCCGGCCTCAACGGCCACAGCCCCCAAACCTTTCTGGCAGCGCTGAACAAGAGCTTCGAGGTTGCGCCCTCATCCGGCCCGGCCCGGCCCGGGCGCGCCGGGGAGTACGGCTTGTACTTGAGCGGCGGCTGGCACCGCGCCCGCCTGCGTTCCGGTCTGGCGCCGAGCGGCGATCCGGTGGGCAGCCTTGATGTCAGCCTGCTGGGGGAGCATCTGCTGGCGCCCATCCTGGGCATCGAGGATTCGCGAACCGATCCGCGCATCGACTTCGTGGGCGGCGCGCGCGGCCTTGAGGCGCTGGAGCGCCGCGTCGATAGCGGCGCCGCGTCGGTTGCGATCGCGCTTTACCCCACGCCGATGGAAGCGCTGATGGACGTGGCCGGCGCGGGTGAGATCATGCCGCCCAAATCGACCTGGTTCGAGCCCAAGCTCGCCGACGGGCTGCTGGCCTATAGTTGGGCCGAAGACGCAACGCCCTGAGGCGCAGCGCCGGATTCACATATCAACAACGAATTGACGCAGGAGACCTGTATGTCCGATGAAGACGCCATCCTGGCGAAAGCCAACGAGATCGACGACGAGGTGCAATTCGCACCCGATGCCGTGCCTTTTATCTCTCAAATTCCCGGCTTTGTTCGCGGCGTGGCGCTCAAGGCCATGATCGCCAAGGCCAAGGAAAAGGGCGTCACTTTAGTGGACGGCGCCTTCATGGACGAGAACAACCCGATGAAATAGCCCGCCATCGTCTCCGCGCTTGGTTATTAGGCAAACAAGGGCGCTTGGTAGTTATAACGTTGCCCTCGCGCGGCGGCTACCCGCCGCTTTCAACCCGCCTTGGAGCGATAATGCAAGGAGAGGATAGGAAATGAAAGGGAATTCAATCAGTTCATTGGAGATTTGCGCCGGTGCCGGCGGGCAGGCGCTAGGCTTGGAGCAGGCAGGCTTCGATCACGTTGCGCTCGTTGAGATCGACAGGCACTGCTGCAATACGCTTCGCTTCAATAGGCCCGGATGGCGCGTATTCGAAAGTGATATCCACGACTTCGCCGCCCGCGCAGCGGGCGCGTTCAAGGGCGTTGAGTTATTGGCCGGGGGGCTTCCTTGTCCTCCATTCTCGTTGGCGGGCAAGCAACTTGGGGATCAGGACGAGCGCAATCTGTTCCCCGTTGCGCTCGATTTGGTGGATATTATCCGGCCCCGCGCAGTCATGATCGAGAATGTGCGGGGTTTTTTGGCAACCGTCTTCGAAGATTTCCGCCATGAAATTAAGGCCCGCTTCGAGAAAATGGGCTACCGGGCAGATTGGCGCCTGCTGAACGCATCGGATTTCGGCGTGCCGCAACTGCGTCCTAGGGTGGTGATTGTGGCGCTGCGAAAGGACATAGCCCCGAGCTTCTCCTGGCCGGTCAAGAATGGCGCCAAACCCCAAACTGTTGGCGAGGCGCTTTATGACCTCATCGCTGCGAACGGCTGGAAGCGAGCAGGCGCTTGGAAGAATGGCGCCAATGCTATCGCTCCCACTATTGTTGGCGGCTCCTTGAAGCATGGCGGCCCCGATTTGGGCCCCACGCGAGCCCGCAAGGCTTGGGCGACGCTGGGGGTCGATGGCCTGGGCATCGCCAACGCTCCCCCCGAGTGTGATTTTGAGGGAATGCCCAGGCTCACCGTTCCCATGGTGGCGCGCCTTCAAGGCTTTCCCGACGATTGGCAGTTCTCCGGACGCAAAACCCCCGCTTACCGGCAAGTGGGCAATGCTTTTCCTCCGCCGGTCGCGCGCGCCGTCGGCGAGCGTCTCCACGCCTGCCTGTCCGTGAGCCATTCAATCGGCATTTCCAAGTGCGCCGTATGACGGGCGAAGTTTTCTTCGCCGAGGCCCGGCGGCGCTTCCATACAGCGCTTCGCGTGTCCGTGCTGCGCTCTGAAAGGGGCATCCCAAGCAACGCCGACCGGCATAGCAGGGCGAGCAGGAATATTGCCTCGGGCATTCTTGAGCGTCTCGGCGCCGCTGATGGCGGAGAGCGCTTGGCCGGACAGGAAGCAGGCAGCAAGTTTGAGGAAATCTGCAAGGAATACTTGGAAGAGGTTTTCCCAAAACTTTCACACTTGCGCCCCGGCCAATGGGAAGTTAGCAAAGGCGTGGGGGGCCGCGCTGCGATCGCTCAATTCGACCAATATGAGCATTTGGCTGCCCTTGACGCGGCATCGAGGGAGAATCCCGCATTGGCCGCCGCCTTGGGCAGCGATTACCTTATCAAGCCCGACGTGGTTATTCTTCGTCATCCTGAGGCGGACGCGAACATCAACTTGCGTGGCGCACTGGTGGACCAAACCCAAGCGCTTTTCACGCCCATGAGGCGGAACAACAGCCAAAGCCCTATTCTCCACGCCAGTGTCCCGTGCAAATGGACGCTGCGGAGCGACCGAGCCCAGAATGCCCGGTCCGAGGCTTTGAACTTGGTTCGGAACCGCAAGGGGCGATTGCCTCACGTGGTGGTTGTGACTGGCGAACCCATGCCCAGCAGAATCGCCTCGATTGCGCTTGGAACGGGCGATATTGACTGCGTTTACCACTTTGCTTTGGATGAGCTTATTGCATCTATAGTTGACCTTGGGCTGGAGGATGCCAAGGATTCGCTGGACACCATGATTCAAGGAAAGAGGCTTCGCGATATTTCCGATCTGCCGCTTGACCTTGCGGTATAGGTTTGAGGTCGATCGTGGTTCCAGCATAGGCCAACAGCTATCTGATGCCGTTCCGCCCAGGCGGCGGGAAGATAGGCAGGAGCGCCATCCAGACCATGTGGCGCTGCGTTGCGTGGTGATGATGGATTATTGCGTTTGCGCGCCTTGATTGCTCGTTGTCGCAACAGCCGCTGCTTCGGCGCGCAGCCTGAGGCCCAAGGCTCCGAAAACGCGGAGCACCGTGTCCAGCGTGGGGTTGCGCTCCCCCGAAAGCGCCTTGTAAAGGCTTTCGCGGGACAGTCCGGCTTCCCCTGCCACTTGCGACATGCCCTTGGCTCGTGCCACGTCGCCTAAGGCCTTGGCGATAAACGCGGCATCGCCGTCCGCCTCTTCGATAGCCACTTCCAAATAGGTCGCGATTTCCTCCGGCGTGCGAAGATGTTCGGCGACATCGTAGGTCGAAGTCATTGTCTTGGTCATGTTGTCCGCCTATAAGTTTCTGGCCAAGCGCAAGGCATATTTGATGTCCTGCTCCTGCGTTTGCTTGTTCCCGCCGGCCAGCAGAACCACAAGCGCATTGCCTTGCCGCTTGAAATACACCCGATAGCCAGGCCCGTAGTCAATTCGTAGCTCCGAAACACCTTCGCCTACTGGTTTAGCGTCCCCAAAGTTGCCAGCCAAGAGACGCTCGGTCCGCACCAAAATGCGCGTGCGCGCCTGCGGATCCCGCAACTTGTTCAGCCACTTGGCATAAGCCTCTGTTTTTCGGGCCTCGACCACTCAGCCAATGTAGCCTTTAGGCTACGAATGATCAATAGAGTGAGGTGGTTTGTGTAGAGAGCGCATGACTTGTCCGATTTTAGAGCACATAAGCTCTCTGGTTGGATCATGCCGGACCAGAGTCCGCACAACTAGAATAGCGGCATGCAACTTTCGCTTGCTGGACAGCGGTCTTTCGCCGAGTCTCCGGGGGATTTTCTGCGCGATCTGGGTGAGTTCCGGGATTTTGGGCGTGCAACAGAACAGCTGGTTGACGGAGAGATTCCTTACTACGTCAATGAGTTCTGGACTGCCGGGCAACGCAGGTCCCATTCCATCCATGAGATTTCATACCGCGCTTGCTTCAAGGCCCAATTGCCGGAGTTCTTTATTTCACGGCTGACGCGGCCCGGAGCAACAGTTTTCGATCCGTTCATGGGCCGGGGCACGACGCTGGTGCAGGCCGCGCTGATGAATCGATGCGCGTTCGGGAACGACATTAACCCGCTCTCCGTGCTGCTCACCCGCCCCCGGCTGGCTCCGATTAGTTTGGGCCAGGTGAGAGAAGCCTTGCGTGCTGTTAGTTGGAGCAAGGGAGAGATCAAGAGAAGCGATCTTCTTGCGTTCTACCATCCGAAAACGCTCATCAAGCTAGAGGCGCTGAGAATCTGGATTCGAGAACGGAGCCCGCCGAGCTTGGCGGAAGTTGATCCGGTGGTTGATTGGATCCGGATGGTGGCCTTGAGCCGCCTCTCCGGGCATTCGCCGGGTTTTTTCTCCGGGCGTTCCCTGCCGCCTAATCAAGCGGTTTCCGTTAAAGCGCAGCTGAGGATCAATGAGAAGCTCGGGGTTGAGCCGCCGGAACGCGACGTTGAGGAACTGATTCTGAGGAAGTCCAAATCGCTGCTGCGCGATGGATGCGTGACTCAGCGCTCGCGGTTCAGCTTGCACACCGGCGTTGCTTGGGCGGTGCCGGCAATCGCGGACGAGAGCGTGGATTTGGTTGTCACGTCGCCTCCTTTCCTCGATATCGTTCAATATGCCGCCGACAACTGGTTGCGCTGCTGGTTTGCCGGGATTGATCCTTCCAGCGTTGCCATCGATTCGCACCGCACCACGGAAGCTTGGACGAAAATGGTTCGCGCGGTGCTGCGCGAGCAGGCGAGGATTGTGCGCTCCGGCGGATATGTCGCATTTGAAGTGGGCGAGGTCCGAAATGGCAGCGTTTTGCTCGAAAAGCTCGTTTGGCAGGCTGCGGAAGCCCTCCCGTTCGAGCGCTTGGGCGTGATGGTCAACAGCCAGCAATTCACGAAAACAGCCAACTGCTGGGGCGTCATCAACGGATCAAAAGGAACCAACACCAACCGAATCGTCCTGCTTCAACGGCTATAGCGAGGCGTCCGCGTTGTCACAAAGCGCAGTGACATCAGACAATGAAGCAAAATTCCGCTGTGGGTGGTGGTGATGGGTGGGATTGAACCACCGACCTGCGGGTTATGAGTCCGCCGCTCTAACCATCTGAGCTACATCACCACTGGTGCCGGAAGAGGGACTTGAACCCGCAACCTTCCGCTTACAAGGCGGGTGCTCTACCCGTTGAGCTATTCCGGCCTGAGGGGCAATTCTAACGCGAGCGCCGCCAGCCCGCGCAGCACCAGGTCCGGCACTCGCTGCGCTTCGGGCAGTTCGCCGGTGGCGATCAGCGCCTCGGCTCCTCCGCCTGTCAGCAGGAGCGCCGACGGGCTTTCGCGCTGGCCCGCCAGCTTTTGCATGCCGATGCGGATCAGGCCCAGCTGGGCCGCCATCGCGCCTTTCTCCATCGCTTCGGCGCTGTCGGCGGCAGGCGCGAGATTTTGCGCCGCGACCGAATGATCCTTGAGCCTTGAGGCGAGATCGGCGGTTCCTTTCGCCATGGCGGCTAGGCTCATCTCGCGGCCGGGCGCGATGTAGCCGCCGAGATGCCGGCCGTTGGCGAGCAGCAGATCCACTGTGATGGTGCTTCCCGCGTCCACGATGCAATAGTTGTTGGCACCCAGCGCGTGGGCGCCCACTAGCGCCGCCCAGCGGTCCGCGCCGAGATTCGCCGGATTCGCGTAGGCATTGGTCACGCCGCAGGCGGAGGCTTGCGCTTGCACGAACGCCAGTTCCACGGCCAGCCTTTCCCGGACCAGCGCGGCCAGCTTGCGACCGAGTTCGCTGCCCGCCACGTTGCAGGCCAATGCGCCTTCGACGGATTCCTGTCCCGCTAGGAATGGCAGATTGCCCAGGCCCTCCTCGGTTCGCGCTTCGCCAGCGTTCTTAAGCTCCGGTGCGGCGGCGCTGCCCCGGTGCTCCGGCGCGACAGCGCTGCTTTGAGGCGGCTGTACAGGACTTGCCCGCTCAGTCGCCTGCGTGCGACCGGCGCTTTTGCGCTTCTTGCTAAAGCCGGACAGCCAGGCCCATTTGATCCGCGTATTTCCCAGATCGAGAAGAAGGGTGCGCGGAGCGGCGGCGCTCACAGGCGGATCTCCGCGGACAGGATGCGCCGCCGCTCGCCGCCGGGTTCTTTGAGCAGCAGAGCGCCGGAGGAATCCACGCCCGCCGCCTCGCCGCGATGCGCCTTGTTGCCGCAACGCGCCTCAATGCTGCGCCCTCGCAGCCAATCACGTAAACGCCAGCTTTCCTCCCAGGGCCGAAAGCCTTGGACGGGATGCGTTTCGAGCACCCCGGCAAGGGCTGCGATCATGTCCGCCGCCAGCTTGTGGCGGTCGAGCGGCCCTCTCGCCGGCCAGTCTTCGAGCGCGCTGGGCGCCATGCCGCCTTCCTCGGCCACCTGCCTGCGCTGCTCGTCGCTCACTCGCAGGTTCACGCCCAGTCCGGCCACGATCAGGGTTTCAGCACCGGTCCGCGAGGCGCTCTCCACCAGGATGCCGCCTAGCTTGCCGTTATCCGCGATGAGATCGTTGGGCCACTTCAAACGCATATCCACCGCCGCGAAAGCCTCCAAGGCTTCGGCTGCCGCCACGCCCAACGCCAGCGCCAGCGAACTGTCCGGCGGATGCGGTGCCGCGCGGCTGACGCTGAGCAGCAAGCCGGCGCCGGGAGGCGAATGCCATTGCTTACCGCCGCGCCCTCTGCCGGCGCTCTGGTGGTGCGCGAGGCAGGCGGCAATCCGGCCGGCGGGGGGCGGCGAGGCGGCGTTGAGCAGCGCTTCGTTGGTGGAGGGCAGGGATTCGTGAACGTCCAGGCTCGCGATCCGGCGGCGCCACTTCGGGTTCACAGCTGCCAGCAGTGTGCCGCGATCGTACAGGGCCTAGCCTTCCTTCTTCAGCCAGTGGATCACGCGAACCCGGTCGAAACGGCGCTCGGTTCCGTTCAGCAGTTCGCGGATATTGCTGCGGTGCGTCCACAGGATGAACGCCGCCGCGGCGCAGGCCAGCCACAGAAGCTCCGGTCCGGCGGCGGCCATGGCGAAAGCCAGAACCAAGGGCGCCGAAATGGCCGACAGCATGGTGGCCGCCGCCACATAGCCTGTAAGCACAAGGATGAGCGCCCAAACTCCGAGCATGGCCGCCGCAAGCGGCCAATGTAGCACCAGGCAGGCGCCCAGCAGCGTCGCGAAGCCTTTGCCGCCGCGGAATTCGTGCCAGAGCGGATAGCAGTGCGCCGCGGTAACGGCCGCTGCCGCCCCCGCCTGAATCCACGCGAGGGAAAAAGCCGGTTCCGGCGCCAGCGCGTGGGCCAGCAACGCCAGCGGCCCAACGGCCAGCAAAGCCTTCCCTATATCGCCCGCCAGCACGGCGGCAGCGAACGGCAAGCCTGCGGCGCGCAGGGCGTTGGTGGCCCCGGCGTTACCGCTGCCCACTTCGCGCACGTCGAGATTGCGGAACTGGCCCAGCGCCAAGCTGAAATTGATCGAGCCGATCAAATAGGCGAAAACCAGCGACAGGCCGAGCTCAAGCATGGCGAAGCGCGCCGCTCTCCACGACGGCAGGCTGCCCTCGTTCCCGGCTCGCGGGCTTGGCGTAAAGCGTCAAGCCCTTGTTGCGGCGCGCGCGGATCATGCCGCGTTGGCTATTCCCGGCCGCTCGGACAGGCGGTTGTGCCAGGCGGCGAGCGCGTCCCGGCCGTCGAGCACCTCGAAATCGAACCGGCTGGCCATGCGCGCGGCCATATCGACCGCCGCTCGCAGCGTGATGTCGGCAACGGTGAAACGGTCCAGCGCCAGGTAGTCCTGCCCGCCCAGCCGCCGGTCCATGAAGTCCAGGAAGTGCTTCGAGCGCTTCCGTCCGCGCTCCACCAGCTCGGGAATCTGGGCGTAGCCCACCGGCCCGGGCAAGGCGTGGTCCTTGAACATATTGATGCGGTTGCGTAGCGCTTCGGCCAGCCCGGGAATGCCCTCCTGCTCCACGATATGGTTCCACATCAGCACTTGGGCCCGCTCGGCGGGGTTCGATCCGAACAAGTTCGGCTGCGGCTTGATTTCCTCCAGGTAGTGGCAAATGGCCAGGCATTCGCTGATGCGCGTGCCGTCGTCGAGCTCCAGCACCGGCACTTGGCATAGCGGGTTGATGCCCATGTATTCCTCGCTCAGCTGCTCGCCCTTGGTCAGGTCGATCGGCACGCGTTCCATGTCCAGCCCCTTCTCGGCCAGGAATATATGCACGCGCTTGGGGTTGGGGGCGTGGGCGTAGTCGTAAAGTTTCATGCGGTTTTCCTCATTGCGCGCCAACCGTCGTCGGGCGCTTTGCCTCTTCATTCAATCCTTCTTCAAGGTGGTTTGGGCGGTTTGGCCGTACAGCATTTTGCGCTGCTCCTCGGTGAGCGGCTTGTCGGAGCGCAGTTCCGCGCCCGCCTCCATGCCGCGCTGCACGGCGGGACGCGCCTTGAGCCTTTCGATCCAAGCGGCCACGCCGGGCAATTCGTCAAGGCTTTGGCCCAGCTTTTCGTGGGCCGAAACCCAAGGGTAGCAGGCCATGTCCGCGATCGAGTATTGGCCGGCCAGATAGTCGCGGTCGCGCAACCGCCGCTCCATAACCGCCAGCAGCCGGCCGTATTCGGTGGTGTAGCGCTCGGTGGCGTAGGCGTGCTTGCCTTCCTGGTAGATCCGGAAATGGCCCGCCTGGCCGGCCATCGGCCCCAGGCCGGCCATCTGCCAGAACAGCCATTGCAGCGCGTCGAATCGCTGGCGCGCCTCGGCGGGCAGGAAGCGGCCGGCCTTCTCGGCCAGATAAACCAGGATGGCCCCGGACTCGAACACCGAAAGCGGCCCGCCCGGCGCGTCCTGATCGACGATAACCGGCATGCGGTGGTTCGGGTTCAGCGCCAGGAATTCCGGGGTGAACTGGTCGCCGGCGCCGATATTCACCGGCACCAGCTTGTACGGCAGGCCGCACTCCTCCAGCATGATCGATATCTTGAATCCGTTGGGGGTGGGCCAGTAGTAAAGGTCAATCAAGCGATGTCTCCAGTGAGATGCGAAGCGGGCGCAGCGCTACGCGACAATACAGGCATGGCGCGGCACCGGGATTATTCCGCGCGCAGCGCCAGCACGGGGTTCATGCGCGCCGCCCGCACCGCGGGCGCCACGCCCGCCAGTATGCCGATCAGCACCGCGATCAGCAGGGCGGCGGCGGTATAGGGCAATGACACGCTGACCGGAATGGCCGGCGCCAGCGCCGCCAGCAGCCATGCCGCCAATTGTCCCAGAACCAGGCCCAGCAATCCGCCTGCCGCGCCCAGCGCCAGCGCTTCGGCAAGAAACAGCCGCCGCACCTCGCGGCGGCGCGCGCCCAGCGAGCGCAGCAGCCCGATTTCGAAGATGCGCTCCTGGATGGAAATAGTCATGATCGTGAAGATGCCCACGCCGCCCACCAGCAGCGAAATGCCGCCGAGAGCCGCAACGGCGGCGGTGAGGGTGCCGAGTATGGTCCCCATGATGCTGAGCATTTGGTCCTGGGTGGTGATCTCGAAATCCTCCGAGCCGTGCCTCGCCGTAAGCAGCCGGGTGATGTCGCCCTCCACTTCGGCGGCCGGCCGGTCCTCCCGGTAGCGCACATCGATTTCCTGAAGGCCCAGCACGTTGTAGAGCTCCATGGCGTGCTTGACCGGCACATAAACGATGTCGTTAAGGTCGAAACCCACCGTGGTGCCGGCGTCCGCCAGCACGCCGATCACTCGGAAGCGCTGGCCGGAAACCCGTATATGCGCCCCCAGCGCGTTGCTAGCGCCGAACAGTTCGTTTTTCAGCTTGCTGCCCAGCACCGCCAGCGGGCGGGCGGAAAGCATATCCTCGTGCGGCAGGAAGCGGCCCGACGCGATATCGAACGAAAAAATTTCGGGAAGCTCCGGGCCGGTGCCTAGCACCGTTACGTTGCGCTTCACGCCCTGCTGCTCAACTTCGGCCATGCCCATCACCGCCGGCGCCACCGCCACCACCGAGTCGAGCCGCCGGATTGCCAGCGCATCGTCGAGGGTGAGCGGCCGCACGGTGTTGCTGTTCATGCCCGGCGGGCCGCCGAAGGTTTCGTTTTTGCCGGGATTGATAACTAGGAAATGCGTGCCGAAGCGGGTGGCCTCGTGCTCGATGAAGTCGTACATGCCTTCGCCGATGGAGGTGAGCAGCACAACGGCCGCCACGCCCACGCCGGTGCCCAGGGCGGTCAGCAGGGTGCGCAGCCGATGCATGGTGAGGGCCCGCAAGGCCAGACGGATAAGATCAAACCCGCTCACTGCCGCTACATCCGTTCCCTGAGCGCTTGCACCGGATCCATCCGCGCCGCTTTTCGGGCCGGAAGCGCGCCGAAGACGAGGCCGCTCCCCACCGCGGTCGCCAGCGCCGCCGCCACCGCCCACCAGGGCGGGCGGATGATGAGGCTGGGGAAGGCTTGTTGCGCCGCCCAGACCAGCAGATAGCCGATCGCCAGGCCGCACGCCGAACCCATAACCGCCAGGATGGCCGCCTCGCTCACGAACAAGCGCATGATTTGCCGCCGGGCCGCGCCGAGCGCCATGTAGAGGCCGATTTCCGAGGTCCGCTGGCTCACGGCCACCAGCATCACGTTCATAATCAGGATGCCGGCCACGATCAGGCTGATTCCGGCAATCCCGCCGAGCGCCGCCGTGATGGCGTTGAAGATGCCGTCGAACACCGACAGCACGGCATCCTGGGTAATGGTCACGAAGTCGTGCATGCCGTAGTGCGAATCGATGAGCCGGCGGGTGAGCTCGTCGATCACTCCGGGCACCGCTTCGCGCGAGCGCGCCTCCACCATGATATTGGTGAGCGCCTCGGTGTTATAGACCGTGGCCATGAATCCCACCGGCGCCACCACGATCTCGCCGGTGTTGATGCCGATGCTCTGCCCGCTGTCGGCGATGATCCCCACCACCCGGCAGCGCGATTCGCCGAGCCGCAGCCAGGTGCCCATGGCCGGGGCGGAGCGGTGCAGCTCGGCCACGATTTGCTCGCCCGCCACGCACACCGGCGAGACGCGCTCCATGTCCATGCGAGGAAAGAAGGCGCCCGCTTTCATTTTCAGCTTGCGGATCCGGGCATAATCGTGGTTGGCGCCCACCACCAGCGTTTCGCGCTCGCGCCCGCCGTGGGACACCGGCAGCCGGCCGACCATGATGGGCGCCGCCCTCGCCACGCCGGGCACGCGCCGCGCAATCTCCACATCCCTGAAGGTCAGGTCGCGGGGCGTCTCGCCCATGAATCCGAAAGGGTTGGAGCCGGAGGTGCCGGGATTGCCGGGCTGCACGATAATCAGCTCCGTGCCCAGCACCCGGAACTCGCCGGTCACGAACAGGCGACCCGCTTCGCCCATCGCCGTGAGCAGCAGCACCGACACGATGCCGATGGAAGTGGCCAGCAGCATCATGCCCGCGCGCAGCCGGTGGCGGAACATGGCGCGCGTGGCCATCATCAGTGTGTCGTTGAATTTCATCGGCGTTGATTTTTCCGGCGCTTGAATTGTGCCTTATGTTCTTTCAGGATGCGGGGCGGTTACAGTAACCGTTCTTTGAGCGGCCCCATCGGCGCCCATGTTTGCCGGACTCGAACACTTCTTCCAGGAGCACCAGACTTGGCTGTGGTGCCTCACGGTCATGCTGGACCTCGGCTTCGCCGTGCTGATGTTCCGGCTGTTCGGGCGCTACGGCCTGTACGGAGTCATCATCTTCAGCCTGCTGCTGGCCAATATCCAGGGCCCCAAGCTCACCACGATCCTGGGCCTGCAAACCAGCATGGGCGTGATTCTGTACTCCAGCATCTTCTTCGCCACCGATCTCTTAAGCGAGAAATACGGGCGCCGCGAGGCCCAGCGCGCCGTGCTGCTGGGTTTCGCCGTAAGCGTGATGCTGGTGGCGCTCACCCAGGTGGGCCTGCTCTACAAGCCCACGCCGGATCCGGAAACCGCCGCCTACGCGCTGCGCGTCCACGAGGCCATGTCGGTTCTGTTCGACTATACGCCGCGCTTCGTTTTCGGATCGCTGCTGGCCTATCTTTTAAGCCAGAGTTTCGACGTGTGGGTGTTCCACCGCATCCGCAACGCCACCGGAGGAAAGCATTTGTGGCTGCGCAACACCGCCTCCACGTTGCTGTCGCAAGTGATCGACACGCTGATTTACGGGCTGGTGGTGTGGTGGGGGATCGTCGATTTCGCCACCGCGCTGCAACTGGCCGCGGCGAAGTACGTGTTCAAGTTCTGCATCGCCGTGATCGATACGCCCTTCATCTACTGGGCGAAGCGCTGGGGAAGACCGAGTCCGGCCAAGCAAGCCGCATGAGGGCCGTGCGCGGGCGAGGCGCGGAGGCGCCCGCCCGTTGGCCCGATCCGCTTATCGCGTATCGGGCGCTGTTTCGGCAATCTTTCTCAAAGCGTTACGGATATCGATGAGAAGAGCGAGCGCACCGCATAACACAATGGCCAGCAACGCTCCGAGAAGCAGCCCGACAAGGAAACCTGAAAATCCGAAGGCGATGCCTGCCATCAAGGGAACTCCAATAATCAATGCCCAGGCGACAAAGGAATTAATCGCTCCCATCGCTCCTGCAAGAAACTTGTTCATTCTGACGGCCCCTCCTGATTCTTGGGAGCTTGAGCCTTGTCCTTACACACAGGAGCGCGCAGCCTACAAGCTGCCCTTGGTGACCAGTTTCCAAGCGCGCCCGCCAAGAATAGCTATGCCGCCCGCCAAGTAAACAACAGCGACCTGATCGACGATACCGTCAAGGTAAGTGCCAACGTTTACAAGCACATCCAGATTCTTGAGCACATCGGACTTGCCAGCAGCCCACACAACCAGTGCGGTTGTGAGGAAGGCCTGGGGGTTGGCAGCCTCAATATTCATGACCGCATAGGCCGCGCCCAGCACCACCATGGCGAGGGGCAGGAAGCCGCCCAGCGTCTGCTCCGACAAGCCCACGATCACTGCGGCCAGAATTGCTAGGCCATAGACAGCTCTTATTGCCATAATTTGGTTTCTCCCGTTGTTTGGACAGCGCAAGGCTTGACGAGCCTCGCGCTGCCAACCTTATCACGCATCAGCCGTTTTTCGCCGGGAATCCGCGCATCATGCCGGAAGGTCCGGCCCGAGGCTTTGTTCAAAAACGCTCGTCGCCGCCTATGCGTCCGTCCAGCATGGTGAGCCGCCGCTGCGCGCGGCGGCCGAGTTCCGGGTCGTGGGTCACGATCACCAGCGTCAGCCCTTCTTCGTTGAGCGATTCCAAAAGCCGGATGATCTCGGCGCTGGAGCGCGAATCAAGGTTGCCGGTGGGCTCGTCGGCCAGCAGCAGCTTGGGCTGCATCACGATCGAGCGGGCGATGGCCGCGCGCTGCAGCTGGCCGCCCGAAAGCTGGTTCGGGCGGTGCTCCATGCGGTCGGCCAGCTCCACCCGCTTCAGGGCCCGCGCCGCCGCCTCGCGGCGCTTGCGGCGGCGCCAGCCGGCCAGCGTGAGCGGCAGCTCCACGTTCTCGAACGCGGTGAGCCGCGGCACCAGGTGGAAGAACTGGAAAACGAAGCCGATCACTTCGCGGCGGGTGCGCGCCAGCTGGTCGTCCGACATCGCCGAGGTGTCCTCGCCCAGCAGCCGGTAGGTTCCGGCATCCGGCGAATCCAAAAGCCCAATCATGTTCAGCAGCGTCGATTTCCCCGAGCCGGAAGGCCCCATGATGGACAGGTACTCGCCCGCCTCGATTTGAAGCGTGACGTTGCGAAGCGCGTGGACCACCTGGTCGCCCACCGGGTAGTCGCGGAAAACGCTGGTTAGCGCCAGCATTTGCCGAGGCCCTCGTTCCTAGTCTGCCGCGGCCACCGCCCGGGCGCCTGCTTCCACGCCCGCGCGGTCGAGACTTAAGACCACCTTCTCGCCCGCTCCGGCGCCGGACGTGATTTCGGTGAACTCCCAGTTGCTTAAGCCCACCGATACTTCGCGCTCCTCGATCAGGCCCTCGCCCGTATCGAGCACCAGGATGCGCGCGTCCTCCACCACCGCCTCGGTGGGCACGCGCAGCGCGTTGGGGCGCGTATCCACGATCACCTCCACATCGGCGCTGTAGCCCGGCATCAGCCCGTAGCGCTGCGGCTCGCTGATTTCCGCTTCGATTTCCACGGTGCGCGCCTGCTTTTCGAGATCCAGCACGTAGGGCGCCACCCGGCGCACCACGCCCGGGAAGAACCGGTCGGGAAAGGCATCGAGCACGATCCGCGCGTTCTGTCCGGCCTTCACCAGCGGCGCATCGACCTCGTCGATCGGCGCGGTGATGTAAAGGCAGGCGTTGTCGATCACGTCCACCGTGGGCAGGGTGGCCACGCCCACCGGGGACGGCGTGACGAATTCGCCCAGCTCGCCGTTGATTTCGGCGATGACGCCATCGAACGGCGCCCGCAAAAAGGTGCGCTCCAGCCGCGCTCGGTTCACTTCCACGCGGGCCGCGGCGGCGCGCGCGGCATCGTTCGCCGCCTTGCAGGAAGCGGCGCGCGCCTCGGCCTCGGCCTCGGCCCGCTCGCGCTCCTCCTCCGACACCAGGTTGTCCTCGTGCAGCTTGGCCAGCCGCCGCGCCTCGCGGGCCGCCAAGTCGGCGCGGGTGCAGCTTTCCGCCGCGCGCGATTGCTCCGCCACCCGGTTGCGCTCGGACAGCTCGATTTCGGATTTCATATCCTCGTTCCAGATTTCCAGCAGCACCTGGCCCTCGCTCACGGCCTCGCCTTCCTCCACTGGAAGACGGGCGATCTGGCCGGCGGAAGCCGGCGACATTCTTGCGCGGCGGCAGGCGTCCACGGTTCCGGCGCGCGTGTTCAGAACCGTCTTGCGGATTTCACCGCGCGAAATTTCCGCCACCCGCACTTCAAGCGCGTCGTTCCGGTCGAACAGCCAGTTGGCGGCGGCCAGCAGCGCTGCGAGGCCCGCCGCGCTCAGAAGGCCGTATTTCAATGCCGGGCGCATGGCTGCGTGAGTATAGCGGCCCCGCTGCGGCGGCCGCTCATCCTGTTTTTCCAGCCGAGGTATATTCCCCACGGTGACCTCGCCGCCCCGCGACTCCCTGCCTCAGCCCGGCCACTCCATCCGCGGCCGGGGCGCGCGCGGCAATCTGCCTGGACGATTCGAGCGGCAGACCATCGAACTCGATGAAGGCATCGCCGAAACGGCGCCGCGCCCGGCCACCGAGCTGATCGCCGAACGCAGCAAAACCATCATCAGCCGCAATAAGTCGCCGGATATTGGCTTTAGCCAATCCATCAATCCCTACAAGGGCTGCGAGCACGGCTGCATCTACTGCTTCGCGCGCCCCACGCACGCCTACCTGGACCTCTCGCCCGGCCTCGACTTCGAGACTAGGATCGTCCACAAGCCCAATGCCGCCGAACTGCTCAGAAAGGAACTGGCCAAGCCCGGCTATGTTTGCTCGCCGATCGCCCTAGGAATCAATACCGACGGCTACCAGCCGTTCGAGAAGCAGCTGCGCATCACGCGCTCGCTGCTCGAAATTCTGCTCGAAACCCGCCATCCGGTCACGATCGTCACCAAGTCCGCGCTGGTGGAGCGCGATTTGGATCTGCTGGGCGACTTGGCGCGGCTGGGCTTGACCCAGGTGGCGCTAAGCATCACCACGCTGGACGACGAGCTCAAGCGCCGCATGGAGCCGCGCACCGCCTCGCCCCGCCGCCGGCTGGCCACCATCGAGCGCTTGGCCGAGGCCGGCGTTCCCGCCGGCGTGATGTTCGCGCCCGTCATTCCCGCGCTCAACGACCACGAACTCGAAGCCGTGCTCGAAGCCGCCGCCGAAGCCGGCGCGCTGTGGGCCGGCTACACGGTGCTGCGCCTGCCCAACGAGGTCCGCCCGCTGTTCAAGGACTGGCTGGCCGAGCAGTATCCCCTGCGCGCCGGCCATGTAATGAGCCGCGTGCGCCAAATCCGCGGCGGCAGGGAAAACGACTCGGCCTTCGGTCGCCGCAAGCGCGGCCAAGGGCTCTACGCCGATCTGTTGCGCCAGCGCTTCAACCGCGCCTGCCGCCGCCACGGGCTCAATCGCGGCGCCTTTGGCACCCGCCCGCCGCTCGACACCACCCTGTTCCGCCCGCCGCCGCTCCCGCAGACGCCGCCGCCCCGTCGCAGCCGCCAGCGCGCCGCCGCCGGGCACCGCGACCAGCTTTCGCTGCTGGACTAAGCAAACAGGCCGAGAGCGGCGGAAGCCAGCCATGCCGCGCATCGCTTCATAGCACTTGAATGGCTCCGGGGTATCGTCCGATAGTCTTGTCCGAGGTCACAAGCGTCAGCCCTTCGAGTTGTGCTTGCGCGACCAGCATCCGATCGAAAGGGTCCTTATGGATGGGGGCAGAAGATCCACGGCAACCGCGTGCGCTCCGGTAACGGGCAGCTCGATATAGTCGTTTTCGAGCAACCCCCGCCGCAGCAGGCGGCGAAGGGCAGCACGCGGGTGCGCTCGGCGAGATAATCGCGGCGGCTGGTGTCGCGGATGAACCGCAACCCCGCTCGGCATCCCTCCGTGTCCTCTTGGCGATGGAAGCACGACAGCCAAACATCTGCGGTGCCTTGTTCCGGGTCTGCATGCAGTTGGGAATGCTGCTCTTACAATCGGAGGTTCGTAATGTGATTAACGGTACCGATGACACGAGACCAGCTGTCCAAAAGAATTGGGAGAATCAATATCGGGCAAAGCCACGGAAAGCGCGCACCCCACAAACCCCTTCTCCTCCTGTTGGCGCTGGGGCGCATCCACCGTGGTGAGCCGCGGCTCGTCGGCTATAGCAAAATTGAGGGGCCGCTCAAGGAGCTGCTTCGCAATTTCGGCATGCCGAGCGTAACCCTGCATCCAGAGCAACCCTTTGGACGCCTATGCAATGATGAACTCTGGGAGATTCCGGGCCACGAAGCACTGTCGCGCACGGCTAGCGGCGACTACCTCGTAGGACAGTTGAGGGATCATGATGTTCACGGCGGATTTCCTGAAGCGATATTTGATCTGCTGCTGTCCCGTTCCGAAGCAGCACTGGAGGTCGCCGAGGAATTGCTGCAACGGCATTTTCCAATGTCGCTTCATGACGAAATATGCGAAATGGTGGGCTTGCCTCAACGATGGGTGGTTCGAGATAAATTTGCAGCGAAGCGAGACCCCTCTTTCCGACGTAACGTTCTGCGCGAATATGAACGCCGATGCGTTGTGTGTGAATATGATGTTCGCTTGGGGGACGATTTGATTGGGCTTGAAGCTGCTCACATCCGTTGGCATTCGCACCGGGGACCAGATAGCGTCAGCAACGGCTTGGCCTTATGCGGCCTCCATCACAAGGCTTTGGACAAGGGAGCGCTAGGCTTGGATGCGGTAACGGATGGATTCGAGATTGTGGTCTCCAGCGAGCTTACCGGGATGACAGCTCCGGTTCGATGGTTCCTTGATTATCATCGGAAGCCGCTTCGACCCCCTAGAAACCATAAACATGCGCCTACGATTGAATACGTATGCTGGCATCAAGAAAACGTTTTTCGTCATCCGTCCTTGCCGTGAAACTTTCCTGAGAGCCACAGGTGAGGTCATGGGATGCCTCCCCATTGGGAGGAGTATGAAAGCGGGCCATTTCTTTTGCGATAATGCTAGTTCGAGTTGGATTAAAGTAGTTTCTTGTCTTCCAATTTCAGCTATCGACCCTTTCGAGATTAGGCTAAGCTGAAGGCTAGATACTCAACGACCACTCGGCTTTGAGCACAACCCAGGCTGGGGTACTAACCCGTATAATCCGCTTGAGATGGTAGCCTACCGCCAGTACAATCTCTAGAATAAGCAACTGTTTTCCGCAGCTTGTTGTTAAGGGTATGAACTCTGCGAATCCTTCGGTATCTATTCGATATTGGAGACCCGAACATTCGACGCTTCCACACGTCGTTAAGTTCTCCGGTGGTCGCTCATCGGCAATGCTTGCTTTCAAGCTAGCGGAGGCTGGCTTGCTCAAGGCTAGTCGAGGAGATTTAATTCTCTTCGCCAATACTTCTGCGGAACATCCGGGCACATACAGTTTCGCTGCAGAGTGCAAGCGACGCTTGGAACGGCAGTTCGGGCTGCCGTTTTTTTGGTTCGAGTTTTGCACTATCGAAACTGCGTCAAGGGGCGCATACATCCGCAAGCTTTCCTATCGCTTGGTTAAGCCCGTCCCCATAGAGGAGAACCAGGACGGTTATCGCTCTCGTGGCGAAGTCTTTGAAGAGTTGCTGTCATATCAAGGAATGTTGCCGAACCCGCATTCTAGGACTTGTACAGCAAAGCTAAAGCTCTACCCGTCTCATCAACTCTTGGCAGAATGGCTTGGAGGTACCGAGGGGCCTGCCCATGCTGGCCACCATGCGGATGTGCGGTATGTGACACCGAAGCAGGCGGCGGAGCGTTACCAAAGGAATGGTGGCAAGTCACCTAAATCAACATATCGGAGGCGTGTCGAATATATGACTGCACAACCTCCGTCCCGCAAGTCCCAAAGCTGGTCGGATTTTTCAGATGTGGAGTTGCCCCGTTTTCGTGGACGGTTAAGTATTGGGGATTCATGCGGCTGATT
>JAPOTY010000040.1 GCA_026708965.1 Gammaproteobacteria bacterium
TGCGCGTTCCCCTCTCGCGGGAGACGCATGAACCCATCCATGGGGCTTGGCGGCGGCATCCCTGCCGCCGACACTCCCGCGAGAGGGGAACGCGCAAAGAGGCTCCGGCTGGCGCAGACCCCCAAGGATCGGCACCCCGCAAGCCCACTGCTTGCTTCCTTCTTCCGGGAGTATCGGAGCCAAGGATGGCGGAGCAAGCTACATGGATGTATTCATGCGTCTCCCGGAAGAAGGAAGGAAGCAGTGGGCGAATCAAAGCGCCCACCCCGGGTTCGTTCATTCCAAGTCAGTCGGTGGCGGGGTTTTCCGCAGCGCGCTTGGCATCGATATGGTCCTTGAATACGGTCCATGATGTCTCCTTGGGGTTCTCGGTGCGGATAGGCGGCGGCTCGCGGTACTCGGGGTAGTTGGCATCGATCTCATCCAGCATCACGGCCGGCATTTCGTCGAAACCGCTGAGGCGGATTCCGGCGGTATGAAACACCACCACGCCGGGGCGGTCGCCCATCTTCATCCACGGCAGCCATTTCGACACCCGCCCCCAGGAAATGATGCGGTCCTGCGCGGCGGGAAGGTCCGCATCGAGGATTTCATCGGCCGGCGATGCGCCGGTGCCGAATTCCATCGCGTGGTAGATGCCGCCCACGTACTGCTGGTAATCGCCGCCCAGCGGGTTGCTGTAGAACAACCGCGCCGCGCCGCCGCCATTCATCATCAGGCCGTCCTTGAAGAAATACGACAGGGTTGCGCTGGGATTGCCGTCCTCGTCGCGGGCCCAGACCTCGCGGTAGTTGCCGGGCGGATCGTTGGCCACTTGAACCACTTCAACCTCCTCGCCGGTCCAAGGATTGGCCCAGGTTCTCACCACTTCGTTGGTGTCCGGGTCCAAGTAGAGCATCAGTTCCCGCGAGCGCGCCACAAAACCCAGGCCGCGCACGGGATCGTTGAGCGTTTCGCAGTGGCGGATATTCATGCCCTGCACGTTGAACAGGTGGCGGTTTTTCTCGGCGGGCTTGCGCGAGTACATCCGCCCTTCCCACCAGTAAAGCGCCGTCTCGCCGTCGTTCATCGAGCAGCGGGTTTTCATCAGCAGGCGAATCACGTCGTCGGGATCGTCGAGGTCCAGTTGCCCGCCGTAAGCGGCGCCCGCTGCCAGCGACAACGCGGCGACCCATGCGGCCAGCCGGGATCGATTTTCGCGTGTTTTCATTGCCGCCATTCCTCCTCAGGCTCGGTGATCGATTTGAAGTACGACCAGCTCGTCACATTGGGCCTTGGATCGTCCAAGGGCGGCGGCTCGGCGTATTCGGGATAGCGGTTGCGCAGTTCGCTGAGCAAAGGCTCGGTCAAATCGTCGATGCCCGCCACCCGCTTGCCGACGGTGGTGAAGATCATCATTCCGGGGCGGTCGCCCATCCTCATCCACGGCAGCCACTTGGAGGTGCGGGCCCAGGAAAGGCTGTAGCGCTTGAGCGTCTTCAGGTCCGGATCCAGCAGCTCGTCCTCATAGGCGTAGCCGTTGAGCATTTCCATCGCTTGATAGGTTCCGCCCACGTAGTCCTGGTAGTCGCCCGCCAGCGGGTTTTCGTAAAACAGCGTGGAGAAGCCGGTGGCCCAGACCCGGCCGTTGATGAAAGTGCCGTTGAACCGGTAGCCGCTGCCATCGGCACGGTAGGCGTAGGACGGGCCGCGCATATTCACCGGATCGTTGGCCACATGCACCACCTCAACCTCCTCGCCGGTCCAGGGATTGGTCCAGGCGCGAAGAATTTCGTTGCTTGAGGGATCCATGTAGATCAAAATCTCGCGCGACACCGAGCGGTAGCCGTGGCCGCGTTCGGGATCCTCGAAATTCCTGCACTGGCGGATATTCATGCCCTGCACGTTGAACAGGTGGCGGTCCTTCTCGCCGGGCATGCGGCTCATGGCCCCGCCCTGCCACCAGTAAAGAACGGTCTCGCCCTCGTTCAGCGAGCAGTTCAACTTCTGCGCCAGCAAAATGGCGTGTTCCGGTTTCGCCGGATCCAAGCGTTCGGCCGCCGGCAAAGCAGCGCTGGCCAGCGCCAGCAAGGCCACCGCTGCGGCACCCTGCGCCGGACGAAATAATGTTCGCATTTCAGTTTCTCCCTAGGAAGACCGGGCGAGAGCCGCAACTCCCGACCGGGGCCGCTATCCTAACCCAAGTCCTGCTCCCGCATTGCGCGCTCCTAGCTTCCAAGCGAGCCGCAGTCCCCCGGTTGCTCCGCCGTCCTGTTTCCCGGAGACGCCGACAAGCACATCCCTGTGGGCTCTGCGGCGGCATCCTGCCGCCGAAGCTCCGGGAAACAGGACGGCGGAGCAACCTTCAGTGGCACGACCACGCCAGCTAAAGCCCCGCCAGCTAAAGCCCTGTTCTTGTCCCTGCCTCGCGGGAGCGTCTGGGGCAGGATGCCCCAGCCGAGCCCCATGGATGGGTTCATGCGTCTCCCGCGAGGCAGGGACAAGAACAGGGCGAGGGAAAGCACACAGATGGCGCCGCCTCAGCAAGCAGGCCAAGCATCCATCGCCGCCGAGTCCGCTAGCCGTGAGAGAAGCGCCTCGGCCCGCGCCAGCGCCGCCGCATCCGGATGCGCCACCGGCGGCACCCCCCGACCTACGCGAAGCGTGGCATCCAAGCCCGCCTTGGACGCGGTCTTGCGGCCCGGCTCCAGCGAAGGATCGAGCAGCGAAGTCGAAAGGCCGTCCACGCGAATCAAATCGCGGTCCCATTGAAAGCGCGTGGCCAGCGCCCAGTTCACCTGCCGCGCATCGAACAAGTCGATATCCGCATCCACGGCCACTGCGGTTTTCACGCGCCTCCAGGCGAGCGCCGCCGCCAGCGCGTCGCGCACCTCCCCGGGCGGCGCGCCGTCGAATTGCAGCAGCGCCAGAAAGCGGCGGCCATCAGCCGGAACATGCACATTAAGCAGGCGCGGCGATACCGCTTTCGCCAATGAATAGAGCCGCCCTTCCATAGCGATATTGTCCGGAACCAGGTTGTCGGCCAAACCGGAGCCGCAATCGTGCAGCACGGCGTGCGGCCGATGCGAAATCGATAGCACTTCGCATATCGGCGCATCCACGGCCGGCCCTAAAAATCCGGTGTATTCGGCAAACGGCCCGTCCGCACCGGTGGCGCCCGGATGCGCCAGCCCCTCGATCACGAATTCGGCATCCGCCGGAACCTTGAGGCGGTCGCCGAAATGCAGCGAGGGCGTGAGCCGCAGCGGCCCGCCCAAAAGCCCGCCGGCCGCCGGCCAGTGGCTTTCGGGATGGCCCAGCTTGACCTGCGCGGCCACGCTCACCGCCGGGTGATGGCCCACCCAAAGCGCCACCGGGCAGGGTTCGCCGCGCCCATGCCAAGCGCGCATGTTGCGGGCGTTGTGGGAATTCGGATAAGGGAACCAGGTCATGCGCCGCGCCTCCTTGATCCAGCAGCGCTGAATGGCCGAGTTATCGATGCCCGATTCGGGATCCACGGTGGTGGCGTGGGCGGCGGTGAGATACGGCCCGGGGTTGCCTTGGTGCTGCACCGTGGCCGGCAGCCGGCGCAAATCGGCCTCGCCGCCTTCCAGCACCATCGAGCGCACCGGCGCTTGCTCCGCCGGCACGGTCACCGGCGCCGCCCGCTGCTGCTGGCGCTCGGCCCACCAGGCGGCGGCGCGGCGGGAGTCGCCCAGCCCCAGCGCCGCGCATACCAGCCGCCGGCTGGCGGTGAGATTGGTGGCCAGCGAAAACGCCGCGATCCCGCCATCCGCCAGCTGCGGCTTTCGCACCCAAACCGGCGGATAGCGCCCCGCCCGGTCCAGCGCATGCTGCAAGGCGGTGACCTCGTATTCCACCGCCAGCGGCTCCTCCACCCGCAAAACCTGCCCGCCCAGCGATTCCAGCCAGACGGCCAAGCCTGCTGAAGCGTCAATCACGCCGTTCGCGGCGCTCATCGCACCCGGCGGATAAGGAAGCGCAGCGCCAGCCGCCCCTGCGGATCAGCTGGCGGGCGAGCTCGCTGGTGGAAGGCCATGGCCAAGCGATTCTAACCGCCGGAAGGGGCCGGCCCGGCGGAGAGGAAACCGGTTTCTTGACCCTTCTGGCAATATCCTTGAAGCAGGGCGAAGAACCCGGTTGTTCCCCGCCCTGGAAGCGCAGCGAACGGGGAGGCGTAAAGAACCCTTTGAATAAGGAGCATCTGCCGGACTATTTCTCGACCGCCAATCCGGCGGCGCTGCGGCGCGAGTACCCGCTGGGCGGCGATTTCATGGAGCGTTTCGGCGGAATGAGCCGCGACGAGCTGCGCGCCATCCAAGAGGCGCGGTTCCGGCGCTGCCTGGAGCGCGCCTGGGCCACGCCGTTCTACGCCCGGCTGTGGGGCGACGCGGGGCTGGAGCCCGGCGACGTGCAAAGCCTTGATGAGCTGCCCCGGCTGCCGATCTTCTCCAAATCCGACCTCATGGACAGCGTGGAGCGCCATCCGCCGTTCGGCGACTACCACGGCAACCGCGACGATCCGCCCGGCGTGCCGCCCGCAGGTCTGGTGATGCAAACCACCAGCGGCACCACCGGCGCGCCCCAGCCGCTCTTCTTCGGCCCGAAAAGCCGCGAGCTGCAGGCGCTGATGGTGGCGCGCGCCTGGCTGCTGCAAGGGCTGAAGAGCGCCGATATCATCCATTCCAGCTACGCGCACGGCATGGTGAACGCCGGCCATTTCGTGCGCGAGGCGGCGCTGCACTACACGCGCTCGGTGCTGCTTCCGGCCGGCGCCGGCAACGAAACGCCTTCCGCGACCCAAGTGGCGAACATGGCGCGCTTCGGCGCTACCGTGCTGGTGGGTTTCGCCGACTACCTTCGCAAGCTGGCCGACACCGCGCGGGCCGGCGGCCTTGAGCCCGGACGCGATATCCGCATCCGCATGATCTCCTCCCACCTGGGCCTCATGCCGCGCGAGGAGCTGGCCCAAGCCTGGGCCGCCGAGGCGGTGTACGACTGGTACGGCGTGGGCGATACCGGGCTGATCGCCGCCGAAGGGCCCGATCTCGACGGCATGCATCTGATGGAGGACGCCCATTTCGTGGAAATCGTCGATCCCGCCTCGCATGCGCCGGTGGAGGAAAGCCAGCCGGGCGACCTCGTTTGCACCTGCCTCTACAAGAACGATGCCTACCCCGTTATCCGCTTCAACACCCGCGACCTGAGCGCCCGGCTGCCGGGCGGCAACCCGTTGGGCCTGCCATTCCAGCGCATCGCCGGTTTTATGGGGCGCAGCGACAATATGGTGAAATTCAAGGGCATCAATTTCTACCCGGAGGCGGCCGCCGCCGCGCTCATGGAGCTGAAGGAATATGCCGGCGACTATGTGTGCGTCCGCGAAGGGGAAAAGCTGCATATCGAGATTGAAGCGAACCACCCTGCGCCAGCAGGCCTGGCGGACCGGATCGGCGCGCTGATTCGCGAAAGACTGGGCGTGAGAGTGCCGGTGATGCTGCGGCGGCCAGGCAGTCTGGCGGAACTCACCGGCTCGGAATCGCGCCAGAAACCACGGCGCCTGATCTCGCGCTGAGCGCTTGCGGCGGACTTGGTGGACAATAGCAGCCTCGACTGATTGCATACGCTGTAAGCGGGAGGCATAGCCGCATGAATACGCAAAACCGGACTAGGGTCGGCGCATGGACCTGCGCGGCATTGGCGAGCTTGTTCGCCGGGCAGGAGGTATTGGCCAAGGAAGGCATGTTCACGCCCGAGCAGATCCCCGGCATTGCCGAGGATCTGCGGTCGGCGGGCCTGAACCTCGCCCCGAATGCGCTCGCCGATCTCGCGGGCTTCCCGATGGGCGCGGTGATTTCGCTGGGCGGCTGCACCGCTTCGTTTGTTTCGCCGCAGGGCCTGGTGGTGACCAACCACCATTGCGCGCGCGGCTCGGTGCAGTTCAATTCCACGCCGGAGAATAACTATCTTGAAGAAGGCTTTCTGGCGGCCTCGCTGGCGGAGGAACTGCCGGGCGCGCCGGGTTCGCGCGTCTATGTGACCGTGCAGGCGGACGATATCACCGCCGAAGTGACCGGCGGGCTGGATCCGGGCCTGGCGCCGCGCGAGCGCTTCACGCAAATCGAGCAGCGCCGCAAGGCTTTGATCGGGGAATGCGAATCGGAACCTGGCTACCGCTGCCAGGCGGCCTCGTTTTTCGGCGGCCTGCAATACAAGCTCATCAAGCGGCTGGAAATCCGCGATGTGCGCCTTGTCTATGCGCCAGCCGACGCCATCGGCAAGTACGGCGGCGATATCGATAACTGGCGCTGGCCGCGGCATACGGGCGATTTCGCCTTTTACCGCGCCTATGTGGGGCCGGACGGCCTGCCCGCCGATTTCTCGGAGGAAAACGTGCCCTACGCGCCGGGGCATTTCCTGGAGGTGTCCGCCTCCGGCTTGGAAGACGGCGATTTCGTTATGGCCATGGGCTATCCGGGACGCACTTCGCGCTATGCGCGGGGGGCCCGCGTGGCCCATACCTTCGATTGGCGGTATCCCCTGCTGGCGGGGGTGTACGGCGAATGGATCCGGGTGATTGAAGCGGCGGCGCCCGAAGGCGGCGAGGCGCGCATCCTCTACGCCTCGCGGCTGGCCAGCCTCAATAATGTGCTCAAGAATCTGAAAGGCCAGATCGACGGCGCCCGGCGCAACGGTCTGGCGGGCCGCCGCGCCCAACGCGAGGCCGAACTGGATGCCTGGATCGCCGCCGATCCGCACCGGGCCATGCTCGGCCAGGCCATAGCGGCGCTGGACGAGCTGGCCGAGGAAACCGCCGCCGAGGGCAAGCGCTTGTTCTGGTACAACAACGCCCTGCGCCCGCAATTGCTGGGCGCGGCCCTGCGCCTGAACCGCCTCGCGCACGAAAAGCAAAAGCCCGACGCCGAGCGCGAGCGCGGCTACCAGGAGCGCGATATGGCCATGTTCCGCCAGCGCATGAGCCTCATCGACCGCCGCTACGACCCGCAGGTTGATAAAAGCGAGTGGCTGTTCTTCCTCAAGGGCTACCTGAGGCAGCCGCGGAATATGCGCGTGGCGGCGCTGGACGAGGCGCTGGGCATCACGCCGCCCATCAGCGAAGACGAGTTGTCCGCGAAGCTCGACGCGTTCTACGCGGAAACGGCGCTGGGCAGCGCCGAGGCCCGGCTGGCGCTGATGGATGCGGACCCTGAGGCGCTCAAGGCCAGCAGCGATCCCTTCGTGCGCCTTGCCGCGGCCCTGCGCGACACGCAAATGCAGCACGAGGAAGCCGCCAAGACCCGCGCCGGCCAACGCAATCTGCTTTATCCGCAGTACATGCGGGCCATCATCAGCTGGCAGCAGTCGCAGGACCACGCGGCCTATCCGGACGCCAACTCCACGCTGCGCTTGACCTATGGCTCGGTGATGGGCGGCTCGCCGGCGGACGGCCTTTTGTACGAGCCGTTCACGCGCTTGGAAGGGATTTTGCAAAAAGATACGGGCGAGGCGCCTTTCAATTCGCCGAGCGCGCAGCTCGACCGGATCCGCGCTGGCGATTACGGCGATTATTTCCTGGAGTCGATCGGCTCGGTTCCGGTCAATTTCCTGTCCGACCTCGACTCCACCGGCGGCAATTCCGGCTCGGCCACGCTTAACGGCAACGGCAAGCTGGTGGGCCTGCTGTTCGACGGCACGCTGGAGAGCGTGAACTCGGACTGGGATTTCGATCCGCGCATGACCCGCACCATCCATGTCGATACCCGCTATATGCTCTGGGTTATGGAAAAGATCGACGGCGCTGCCGCCCTGATCGACGAAATGACCATCGTGCGCTAACGCATCCTGCGCTTGGGCGTGAGCGTTACGGTGAGCGAATTATCGCCGTAGCCCGGAGTCGCCCGAGGCGCCAAAGCTGACCTCGGACAGCGCGGCGGCGAGAAGCCGCGCGCCGCCGGAAGCGCCGCTGTTGCTCATAAAAACAACCGCGTCTCCTGGTTGAGCGAAAGCGGCCGCGGCCTGCGCGGCCTCGACCGCATCGGCGCATGGCGTGAGGCGCTCCAAAGCGGAGAATTCCTCCGCCGGGTTCCATTCGAGGCTGCCGGAGGGCGCCAGCCACACATGGGCCGCGCTTTCCAGCGCGCTTGGCAGCGCCGCCAGATGGGCGCCGGAGCGCATGCTGTTGGATGCCGGTTCGAGAACCGCCAAAACGCGCCCGTAATCCTGCTTCAGCGCCTCAAGCGTGGCCCGTATCGCGCTTGGGTGGTGGGCGAAATCATCGAATAAGGCGATGCCCGGCGCGCCCTCGCCATGCGCCCCGTCTTCCGCGTAGCGGCCAAGCAATTGCAGGCGCCGGGCCGGCGGCAGAAAAGCGCCCAGCGCCTTGCAGGCCCGCTTGAGCGAAACTCCGGCGGCATGCGCGGCCGCCAGCGCCGCCAGCGCGTTCGACAGGTTGTGGGCGCCGGGCAAGGCCAGCTCGCCGCGCGCTTCGCCGGAAAGCCCTGCGAACCGCGCCCGGGCGCCTTCGAGACGCTCGGCGCGCCACTCGGCCTGCGCTTCGGGCGCCACGGAAAAACGCTCCACCGGGGTCCAGCAGCCCATCCTGAGCAACGAGCCGATATTCGCATCGGCGCCGTTCACGATCACGCGGCCGCCGCCAGGCACGCGGCGCAACAGCAAATGGAACTGCCACAGCACCGCTTCGGGATCGGGATAGATATCAACATGATCGTGCTCGATATTATTGATGACCACGGTGCGCGCCCGGTAATGCAGGAACTTGGCGTTCTTGTCGAAGAAGGCGGTGTCGTACTCGTCGCCCTCGATCACGAAATGCCGTCCGCCGCCCAGCCGGGCGGTGCGCCCGAAATTGCCCGGCGCCCCGCCGATCAGAAAGCCGGGATCAAGGCCCGCCTCGTGCAGCAGCCAGGCCGCCATGCTGGCGGTGGTGGTTTTGCCGTGGGTGCCGGTGACCGCGATCACCTCGCGGCCGGGCAGCACCTCGCGGCCCAGCCATTCGGGGCCCGACATGAATTTCAGATCGCTGTCCAGCAACGCCTCGATGATGGGCATGCCGCGCGACATGACATTGCCCACCAGAACCAGATCCGGCCGCGCTTCGAGTTGCGCGGGATCGAACCCGACGACCGGATCGATCCCCAGTTCCGCAAGGCGGGTGCTCATGGGCGGCCAGGCGGCGCGGTCGGCGCCCGTTACCTGATGGCCCAGCTCGCGCGCCAAGGCCGCAAGCCCGCCCATAAAGGTTCCGCACACGCCGAGGATATGGATATGCATCAGGCTTGCGGAAGCTCCACGCCGATGAACTCGAACATGAAGGCGTAAACCATCAGGGAGAGAACGAAGTGGCCCAGCGCCAGCAACACGCCGCCAACCATGCTTCGGCCCGCCGCCTGCGACAGGATATTGGCCATGGCCACCAGCCACCAGGCCAGGAAGCCGAACTCGCCCGCCTGAAGAATCAGCGGGGGCTCATCGATCCGCGCCGACAACCAGGCCAGCGGCAGCGCCGCCGCCACGATCAGCGCCTGCACGCCCACCAGGGACACCAAGGTTTGCGGCCAGCGTTCCAGCTTGCCCGCCAATTGCAGAACAAGCCTCGAATAGCCGAAAAGCAGAAGCAGTTCCAAGGCAACGCCCAGCAGCGCCCCGGCGGGGTATTGCGGAAACACCAGCAGGTTGCTGGCGATGGAAATCGCCGCCCACGGGATCAGGCAAAGCGCCAGCATCCCTGGCGATCCCGGCAGCGAATCGGGCCCGCGCAGGCTCAGCGAAACGTAAAAAACGCGGCGAACCAGCTCAGCCATGGAGTTTGCCGGGCGAGGGGCCGGCGGAGTTTGCCGCAGGCGCCGTCGAATCCGCGGGCGGCAGCGCCCGCAGGATGCGCTCGAAAACCTCATCCGGCGTGCCCGCCGCATCCACGCGGCGCAGCAAGCCGGCGTAGTGCGCAAGCAGCGGGCGGGTCTGCTGCTCATAAACGGAGAGCCGGTTGGCGATGGTTTCCTCGGTGTCGTCGTCGCGCTGAATCAGTTCCCCGCCGGCGGCCCGGCTGGCGTTCAGCTCTTCGGCAGAGGAAAAGTAGATATTGAGCAGCTTGCCGGTGGCCGAACAGGTGCGCCGGCCAGTCAGCCGCTTCATCAGAACCTCGCGCGGAAGCTCCAGCATCACCACTGCGTCCAGACGCTGCCGCGAGGCGCGCAACAGTTCCTTAAGCAGCAGCGCCTGCGAAGCGCTGCGCGGAAAACCGTCGAGAATAAAGCCGCCGGAACAATCCTCCGCGCCCAGGCGCTCGCCTAAAAGCGCCATCACCAATGGGTCGGAAACCAATTCCCCGGCATCCATGGCCGCCTTGGCGCGCTTGCCCAGCGGCGTTCCCGCGGCCACTGCGGCGCGCAGCAAGTCGCCGGTGGAAACCTGGGGCCAGCCGCCGCGCGCTTCGAGCCGCCGCGCCTGCGTGCCCTTGCCCGCGCCCGGGGCGCCGAGAAACACTATCCGCATCCAGTCCTCCGGGGCGATGCGCAACACCCAAGAGTGCTATCGTACACGTTCCCCCGTTCAGAAAGACCCCGCGCCCATGTCCGTCACCAACGCTCTCTACGCGCAATCCGGAGGCCCGACGGCCGTGATCAACGCCACCGCCCAGGGCGTGATCGAAGCGGCGCGCGCGGCCCGTCCCCGCCTAGGCAAACTGTTCGCCGCCCGCAACGGCATCCTCGGGGCGCTTCACGAGCAACTGCTGGACACGGATGCGGCATCGGCCGACGAAGTGGCGGGACTGGGCGCGCGGCCCGGAAGCGCCTTCGGCACGGCGCGCTATAAGCTGGCGCCCTTCGAGGAGGACGAGCGCGAATACCGGCGGCTGATCGAGGTATTCCGGGCGCACGATATCGGCATGGTGTTCTTCAACGGCGGCAACGATTCGATGGACACGGCGCTAAAGCTGTCGCAGCTCGGCCGCCGCCTGGATTACCCGCTCGCCTGCATCGGCCTGCCGAAAACGGTCGATAACGATCTGCCGGCCACCGATTGCTGCCCGGGGTTCGGCTCGGCGGCCAAATACGTGGCCGTCTCGACGCGCGAGGCGGCGCTGGACGTGGCCGGCATGGCGCGCACTTCCACCAAGGTATTCATTCTCGAAGTGATGGGCCGCCACGCCGGCTGGATCGCGGCGGCAGGCGGGCTGGCCGGCAACGGCTTCGGCGAGCCGCCGCACATCATCCTGTTTCCCGAAGTGCCGTTCGAGCAGGAAAAGTTCCTGGCGCGGGTGCGCGAATCCGTCGAGCAGCACGAATATTGCGTGATCGTGGCCAGCGAGGGCGCGCGCTACGCCGACGGGCGATTCCTTTCGGAAGCGGGCGGCACCGACGCCTTCGGCCACAAGCAGTTAGGCGGTTTGGCTCCGGTGCTCGCCAACATGGTGCGCGAAAGCCTCGGCTACAAGCACCACTACGCCATCAGCGACTATCTGCAGCGCTCAGCCCGCCATCTGGCCTCGGCCACCGACCTGAGCCACGCCTACGCGGTCGGCGAAGCGGGCGTGAAGCGGGCGCTGGCGGGCGCCAACGCGGTGATGATCACGATCGAACGCACCGCGAACCAGCCTTATGCTTGGACCCCCTCGTCCGCGCCCCTTGAAGAAGTGGCCAACCGCGAGAAGGAGCTGCCCCCGGAGTTCATCACGGACGACGGCTACGGCATCACCGAAGCGGCGCGAACCTACCTGCAACCGCTGATCACCGGCGAAGCCCCCCTCGCCTACCGCAACGGCCTGCCCGTTTACGCCAACCTCGACCTGCCCGAAGTCCCCTGCCGCCTGCCGCCTTTCAAGTAACCCAGCCCGCCATATCGCGCCAAGGGGCGGGGAAAGGCTTCAGCTGCGGGATTTGAACTGGCGGAGCTGCTCCTCGGTGGCGGGTTTCTGGTATTTCTTTTTCCAGTCCGGGTAGGGCATGCCGTAGATCCGTTCGCGCGCCTGGGCATCGGTGATGTCCAGCCCCTGCCCGGCCGCGGCTTCCGCATACCAGCGGGACAGGCAGTTGCGGCAGAAGCCGCCGACAATCATCAGGTCGATATTCTGCACATCCTTGTTGTCATCAAGATGCTTGAGAAGGCGGCGCAGCACAGCGGCATCGAGGTGGCGGCGGGTTTCCTTGTCGATCATGGCGGTGCTCCTGGCGCGCCGCCCCGCAAGCCAGCCGCAATCAAGCGCAGGGGCGGGCGGCACGCGAGTTGAAGGGTGCCGGCGGAGTATACTGCCGAGCACTTTGAGCGGAGCGCCTCCGGCGCGGAGCCGCGCCGCCCGCCGCAGAGGACGCGCTGAAAAACAAGGAACTCATGGAAAGGATATTAGCGTGAGCATCGCTTATCAGGGCATTGCGGGCGCCTGGTCGCATCTGGCCTGCCGCGCCGTCCACCCGCAACGGGAGGCCATGCCCTGCCCGAGCTTCGAGGATGTGTTCGAGACCGTCGAGTCGGGCGGCGCTGACTTGGCCATGATCCCCATCGAGAATAATCTCGGCGGGCGGGTGGCGGATATCCACCAGCTGCTGCCGCACCAGTCGCTGCATATCGTGGCCGAGCATTTCCAGCCGGTCCGCCACGAATTGCTGGCCGTGCGCGGCGCGAGCGAGGAGCAGCTGCGGGCCGTGTACAGCCACCCCCAGGCGCTGGCGCAATGCCGGCGTTTTTTGCGCGAGCGAGGCTTGGAGCCGCGGGCGGCCAGCGATACGGCGGCGGCGGCCGAGAGAGTCGCCCAGCGGGGCGACCCGACGGTGGGCGCCATTGCGTCGCGCCTGGCCGGGGAGCTCTACCAGCTCGCCAGCCTGCGCAGCGATATTCAGGACGAATACCGCAACACCACGCGCTTCATCGTTTTGGCCAGGGAAAGGAACGAAGCGCCGCCCGATGCCGCCGCGCGCTATATTTCCGCGCTATGGTTCCAGTTGCGCAGTGTTCCGGCGGCCCTCTACAAGGCGCTGGGCGCGTTCGCCACCAATAACGTCAACCTCACCAAGCTGGAAAGCTATATCGGCACGCAGCGCTTCGACAGGGCGCGCTTCTACGTTGAAATCGAGGGCCACGAAACGGACGAGCCGGTGCGCTCGGCGCTTGAGGAGCTGGAGTATTTCACCGAGCTGGCGCGCCTGCTGGGCAGCTTTCCGCAGCACCAATTCCGGCGGCAGACGAACACCCCTTAAGATAGGCGTCCGGTCGGGAGCGCCGCTCCCCGCAGCCGTCCGGCGGAACGAATCGAGAAAGCATGCATAAACTTCTTGTCACCTACACGCGGCCGAACGATATCGACGGATTCGAGAAGCACTTCCGCGAAGTGCATGCGCCGATGGTGCGCAGCATTCCGGGGCTGAAAAAGCTGGTGATCAATCGCATTACGGGCAACGCGCTGGGGAGCCCGCCGTCGCTCTACCTGATTGCGGGGCTTCAGTTCGGCCCGAAGGAGAACTACGAGGCGGCGATGCGCTCGGAGGAGAATATCGAGGCCGGCCGCGATGCGGTCGAGTTCTGCCGCGCCACCGGCTCGCAGATCGAGGTGCTGATCGCGCATGAGGATTGACGCATTAAAGATGACGGGCGGCGAGGCGCTGATGCGCTCGGTGCTGGCGCACGGCATCGATACGGTGTTCGGACTGCCGGGCGGGCAAACCTACGGACTTTTCGATGCTCTGGCGCGGCACCAGCGTCCGGTCGAGGTGATCAATTCGCGCCACGAGCAGGGCGCGGCCTACATGGCGCTGGGCTACGCGGCCTCCACCGGGCGCCCAGGCGTGTTCAGCGTGGTGCCGGGGCCGGGCGTTCTCAATGCGGGGTCCGCCCTGGTGACGGCCTACGCCACCAACTCGCGGGTGCTGTGCCTGGCCGGCCAGGTGCCGTCGCGGCATATCAACCAAGGCTGGGGCATGCTGCACGAAATCCACGACCAGCTCGGCATCCTCAAGCGCCTCACCAAGTGGGCCGAGCGGATTCCGAACGGCTCCGACGCGCCGGAAATGGTGGCCGAGGCATTCCGCCAATTGCATACCGGACGGGCGCTTCCGGTGGCGCTGGAAATGCCTCCGGACGTGATGGAGGGCGATTGCGAGGCCACGCTGCTGGAGCCGGCATCCTCGTACGAAGCGAATAAGCCGGATCCGGATGCGCTCAAGGAAGCGGCGCGCATTCTGGGCGCCGCCCGCAACCCCGTCATCATCGCCGGCCCCGGCGCGCTGGATGCCGGAGCGGAACTCATGCGCGTGGCGGAAATGCTGCAAGCGCCCGCGGCCGCCAGCTTCAATGCCAAGGGAGTAATCGACGAGCGGCATTACTTGGGAATCAATCTTCCGGTGGCCCACGCGCTTTGGAGCGAAGCGGACGCGGTGCTGGCGGTGGGCACCCGGTTCGCGGAACCGGAGCTGGAATGGGGTTTGGACGACGGCTTGGCGGTGGTGCGCTTGGAAGCGGACGACAGCGCCTTCAAGCGCGGGCGGGCGCCGAGCGTTGCCCTGCGCGCCGATGCCGGCGCGGGGCTGGCGGGCTTGGCGGGGGCGCTTGAGAGCGTCAACCGCAAGCGCGATTCGCGCAAGAAGGAGCTGCTGGGGCTTAAACGCCGCTTCCACCGGGAATTCGCCCGCAATAATGCGCCTCAGGTTGCGACCCTCGAAGTGGTCCGCGAGGAGCTGCCCGAAGACGGCTTCCTAGTGGACGAGGTCACGCAAATGGCCTATACGTCCTGGTTCGCGTTCCCTTCCTACCGGGCGCGGCATTTCATCAGCAGCAACTTCCAGGGCAACCTGGGCTACGGCTACCCCACGGCGCTGGGCGTGCAGGCGGCGCACCGCGACCGCAAGGTGGTGGCGTTCGCCGGCGACGGCGGCTTCCTCTACGCCGGCGCGGAAATGGCCACCGCCGCGCGGCATGGGCTGAACGTGGTGGTGATCGTGTTCAGCAACGATGCCTACGGCAATGTGCGCCGCGACCAGGCCCAGCGATACTCAGGGCGAACGCTGGCCTCCGGGTTGACCAATCCCGACTTCAAGGCCATGGCCGAGTCGTTCGGCCTGGGCGCCTGGCGGGCCCGCACGCCCGAAGCGCTGCGCGTTGCCTTGCGTGAAGCGCTGGCGGCCAACGCGCCGGGGCTGATCGAAATGCCGGTCAGCGAAATGCCCAGCCCTTGGCCCTATCTCCTGCTGCCGCGGGTGAGGTAGTCCTCAAGCCGGATGGCGTCCAGGCCCGGCACTTGCTTGGAAACGAACTCGTCTTCCCGGCCGAAGGGCCGGGTGGCGTCCAGCCCTAACCGTCCGGCGAAGTCATCCTGGGCATCGCGGTAGAACCCGGCCCGGCCGACCACAATGCGGGCGCGCTTATCTACCCGGCCGCGGGTGATGAAGGCGTGGATCACCGCGTTCATGTCGTGCAAATCCACATCTTCCTCCACCACGCAGCAAAGCTGGTTGTAGTCGGCGTGGCTGTCGAACACCGCATCCATCACGTCGCGGGCGTGGCCGGCGTACTGCGGGCGTATCTGCACGGTGGTGTTCATGAACGCCGGCGCGCAGGAGACGTTGACGATTCCCGGCAAACGCCGGGTCAAATCGCGGTACACGCGCGCAGCGTTGATCGCCTCAAGCGGGGCAAGGTCCTCGCGGGAACCGCACAGCAGGCTGTGGAATATCGCATCGCGCCGCCAAGCCACGCGTTCCACTTCCATAACGTGGTTTGGCGCCTCAGGAACGTAGTATCCGAGAACTTCGCCGAACGGCCCCTCGAGGCGCCTTTCCACCGGCAGGATCCGGCCCTCAATGACGACTTCGGTGGCGGCGGGAACCGGAAGGCCGGTGACCGCTCCGGAATACACGTCCACCTGTTGGCCCATCAGTTCCGCCGCCAGCGCGTACTCGTCAACTCCAGCCGGAAGATGAGTGCCGGCCGCCATAAACACCGGCGGCGGCACGCCGATCAGCAGCGCCACGGGCAGCGCCTGACCGGACTCCTCGGCACGGCGCTGGTAGTTCGTGAGATCGTGACTGTCGCCTAAGCGCAGGCGCAGTTCCCGCGGACCGGCGTGCATCGCCCGATGAAACGACAGGTTCGGCACGCCCGTATCGGGATCGCGGGCCAGAACGATCGCGGCGGTGAAGTACGGCCCGGCATCGCGCTCATGGTAGGTGATCAACGGCAGATCGGCCAGCTGCCCCTCCTGGAGATCCCCCGGCATCAGAGCCTCCCGAGCGGGCGGCCCGACCCGGGACTCCGCAGCGTCGAGCATGCCCGCGTAGGCGGCGGCGAAAGGCCCGTCTTTTACCGGCACGAGGCTTCGCAGGCGCTCCGCGTCGGCAAACAGGTTGGTCACAACCTCAAGCCGCGTTCCCCTAACGTTTCGGAATAGGATCGGGCGGTTGCCCGCTTGCTGGGCCCGCTTAGTCACCGCCGCCAGCTCAAAGCGGGGATCGACCTCCCGCTCGGCAACCAGCAGTTCTCCGGCCTCGGCCAGCCGGTTGACCCATTCCCTCATCAAGGCGCTCTCAATGGATCGGACCAACGCGGCAAAAAAGCGGTGATCAGCGCGGCGAGGGCACAGCAGCCGGCGCCTAAAAGGAGCATAGCCGCATAGGAGCCGTTGGCATCGTAGGCCGCTCCGTAGGCCCAGGGGCCGAGCGCCGTGCCGGCCAGAAAGGCGCTGAACAGCAGGCCGTAGATAACGGCGAAGGATTTCAGCCCGAAATAGCGTCCGGCGAGATAGGCCAGCAGATCGATTTCCGCGCCCATGCTCAGGCCCAGCAGCAAGGCCGCAGGCACCGCAAATCCGGCGGCGTTGCCGGTGGACAGCACGGCCATTCCCGCCGCGGAAAGAAGGAACACCGCCAACGCGACGCGGGGCGCGAAGATCCGGTCGATGAGATAGCCGATCACAACCCGCGAGACCATCACGGCGATGCCCACCAGGCCCACGATCCATCCCGATTCCTCGCCCGGAATGCCCATATCGCTGAGCATCGGCTTGAAGTGCGCCAGCATCCCGTAAAGGCTGAACGACAGAAGCGCGAATACCGCCACCAGCATCCAGAACACGCCGCGAACTATTGCCTCGGGCCAAGTGTCCCCGGCCGTCCCGCCGCCGGGCTTATCGGAACCCGTCGCCGCCGCGCTTTGCGGGCGCGGCGGATCCTTGAGAAACAGGGCCACCAGCGGCGTCGCCACGAAAATAATGATCGCGCCCAGCGCCAGGAAGCTGAAGCGCCAGCCGTAAGCGTCATTGATATGGCGAACCATGGGCGGCACGTAAGCGTAGCCGAGCCCGGCGCCCGCCATGGCCGCGCCGATGGCCAAGCCGCGGCGGCGATCGAACCAGGACGAGACGGTGCGCATATAGGGCGGGCTGTTGGCGCCGGCGCCGAGCACGCCGATCAGGATATACACGGCCAGCAGTATCCAGAGCGCGTCGAGCTGCCAGCCCAGCACGCACAGGCCGGCTCCGAGCACCAGCATCGAGGGCGCCAGCACGCGCCGGGAGCCGTAGCGGTCCACCAGTCGTCCGATGAACGGCAGGGTCGCGGCAAGACAGAGCGTGAACAGCGTCAGCGCCAGACTCATGTCGGCCCTAGCCCAGCCGAATTCCCGCTCAAGCGGCTCGATGAAAAGGCTGAAGGCGCCGTAGGCGAACTGGCCGGGGCTGGTGGACAGCCCGAAGGCCGCCACCGCCACGATCCACCAGCGCCGCCGAGAGCTATTGCTTGCCGACATGCGCGCATACTATATGCGGCGATCAACAGGCCGAATCCGGCCGATATCGAACACTACAAGGATTAGGCCCTAGTTCATGATCTGCGGAAGCGGCGGCAGCGTGTGAATCTCAAGCACCGTCGTGACCGCCCGGGTTGACATCACCGGCACGCCGGCGCCGCGGGCGGTCTCCTCGAGCGCGGCGTGCTCGACGCTCAAGGTGTAGCGGCTGGCGGGCGCCAGCGCGAAGGCCGGGATCACCCGCCGGGCATCGGACCAGAGCATGAAGCGCTGGCCCTGGAAAGGCCGGCCGCTGTGATCCACCTTGTAGTCGTCCTCATCGCGCAGGATCACGAAAATCATGTCATCGCAGATCTGGCGCGGATCGGCGCGGCCGGATTCGAAGGGCGTGTAATTCACCACCAGGTCCTGAACGGGGTCCACGCTGTCGAAAGCGACCTTCGCGCCGTTCTGCTCCAGCCATACGGCGGGGCCAGCCGGATACTCGCCTTCGCCAAGCCGGACGCTGATGGAAACAGGCTCATCCGCATCCGGCGGCGAGTAACGGAAGACGTACTCCCCGTTCGGCCATTCCGCGTCCAGCGCCGCCGCGCTGTCGTAGCGGCGTCCGCCCCGCACCAGCAGAATCTGATCCTGCGTGGGCCCCATGGCCCCGCGTTGATCGGTGAAGGCCACCTCGCGCCCGTCCGGGCGGATCAGCGCGGCCTCGCCGAGCGGCGTGCCTTCCGCTAGGAAAATCTCCGAAAAGAACGAGTAGAACTGGCGTTCAGGCCTATGCTCGCCAATCTGCTCATACCCGGCATGTTTTCCGACCACGGCGAAATTCACGTCGCGCGTTTGCGCGATAGCCTGGATTGGCGCCCAAGCTGCCGCGGTGGCGAAAATAGCCGCCAAGGCCGCAATCCATCGGCAGCCGACGACCGGCCCGCTCCTTAAGCCAAGGCCAGCTTTCCCCCCGGGCGGGGCCGGAAGCCCTTGCCCCATAGGCTGGGGGGCTGAAAGCCCTCCGGCCAAGGACACCGCCGGACTAACCGCCAAACCGATAGTTGACCTTGGCGCCCCAGATTCGCGGATTCGGACGCAGGCGGAACCCGCTAAAGCCGAAATTCTCGCCCGTTCCGGTGAAGTACACCTCGTCGGTCAGATTTTCGATATAGCCCACGACCTCCCAGCACTCGGTCAGATGCACACCGGCGCGCAAATTGAAGATATTGGCTTCCGGGGTGCGGAACGGATGGCCGCCGACGCGGCTTGGAACCTCCGCTATCGGATTCATCTGAGTGAGCGGATCGCTATATATGGTTACGCCGCTGGTCTGCAAATAGGTCACGTCCTCGATAGTGGAGAACTGCGGGTCCTTGTAGATGTACTCCAGCCGCGCCCAGCCGTCCCATTGATCCAGCGTGAAGCGGTAATCGGTCGCCATGCTGAAGGTCAGTTCCGGGGCCCTCGGCAAAGGCTCGCCCTTGAGGTTCACGAACAGGTTGCCGCTAAGGCGCGCCACATCGTCGCTCAGGATTTCGGTATCTATCAGGCCAATGCCGCTCGTCACCGTAATATTCTCCGTCACCAGCACCGCCAGTTCCGCTTCCAAGCCTGTGGCGCGCGCCTTGCCGACATTAATCGTGAGCTCTACGTTCGAGGTGGCATCGCCCGGCACCAGGAAGAAGAAGGTCTCGAGCTGGAGGTCCTCCCAATTCAGCAGGAAGGCCGCGGCGTTGAAGCGCGCCCGTCCTTCGAATAAGTCGGACTTGATGCCCACTTCGTAGTTGGTCAGGATTTCGGGCTCGAAGGTCTCGTTAACCGCCGAATTGTCCTCGCCGTTGCGGCCCAGCGAGAACCCGCCGGCCTTATAGCCGCGGGAAACCGTAGCGTACACCGAGGCCTCTTCCGTCAGATCGTAGGACAGCGCAAGCCGGGGCGACAAGTCGGTGAACGTGTCCTCGCCGCTGATTTCGGCAGTCGGCACCAAGTCGTTGGGCCAGCGCGGCAATCTTGGCCCTGCCGGCGATGATCCAAACGGAAGGTAGGTGTTGGTGACATCATCCGATGTGTAGCGGCCGCCCAGCGTGAGATCAAAGCGCTCGCTGATATGCCAAGTCACATCCGTGAACACCGCCAGGCTGGTCAACTCAAACCCGCTGATTTCGCAAGCCAGACAGAAAAACCCTTCGCCCCAACCCCAAACCACAGGGCCCAGGAAGGTTGGGGGCAGCGAACCGATCTCCGCATGGTCCACGCCGTCCACCACCGTGGTCGTTCCCAGCTGCACCCTGCTGTCGATTTCCTTCTCGTCGCGGGCGTAGAGCGCGCCCACGGTCCAATCAAAGGCATCGGATGTAATATCCAGGCGAAGCTCAGTGCTAAAGGAAGTGCCCTCTCGGGTCTGCTCGCGGAACACCACGTTCTCGGGCACCAAATCGTTGTCGAAGACGCGGTCGGTATCGGTATCGATCCAGCCGGTGATCCAGCTCAGCCGGCTCGTTTCGGACATATCGCGGGCCACCTTGAGAACCGCGATCGTGGTGGTGTTGTCGTTCTTCTCGCCGATCGCGGAACGGGCGGTCTCGCTACGGTTATCGGGCCAGAAGCCGGTTCCCGGATCCACCGGGGCCAGCAGGCCTCCGGCGGCTCCGCGGAAAAGGAAAGTGGCCACCGAGTCCGTGTCCCATACGCCGGAGGGCACGTTTTCGTCGTGGCCCTGCTGCTCGTCGCTATGCATGAGCATCAGGTCCACAGTGGTGACATCGTCGAGCAGCCAGCGCGCCGACAGGCGGCCCATGGTGTATTCGTGGCCGGAATCGCCGCCGCCGGGAACGATATTCTCCACCAGGCCGCCGGAATCCTCGTAGTAGAGCACGCCGCGCAGCATGAAGGCATCCGATAGCGGAAGGTTGACCATGGCGCTTACATCGTGCTGCTCGGCCGCGCCTTCGAAGGTCCTGGCGCCCAGGCTGACGCTGGCCTCGTACTCCGGCTGCGGCTTGCGGGTGGTGAGGTTGAGCGCGCCGCCCACGGCGTTGCGCCCGAAGTAGGTGCCCTGCGGGCCGCGCAGCACTTCGATGCGCTCCAAGTCCTGCAGCTGCGGATTGACCGTGCCCTGCCCCACCGATGCCACGCTGAATTCGTCCAGATACACGCCGATGGACTGAATGAAGGAGCTTTCGTCGGTATTGATATTGCTCACGCCGCGCATGGCGATGCTGATGCCGCGCGCGCCCACTTGGCCGTCCTCGGTATAGCTGACATTGGGCGTGAGGTCCAGATACCGGGAGGCTTCGGTCACATTGGCGAGTTCCAGCGCCTGGCCGGTAAAGGCGGTGACCGCAACCGGCACTTCCTGCAAGCTTTGCTCGCGGCGCTGGGCGGTGACGATGATTTCCTCCAGCACCATGCCGTCCTCTTGGGCCGCGGCTATTGGAGCGATCAACGAAAGAGCGAGGAAACCAGCAAAAAATCTACTTGTCTTCATCTATTGTTCCTCCACGGAACTCTGCCCGAAGTACAGGGAAAGCGAAACCTAAATCATAACACCAAAGCCTTTTGGCGCGCCTGCGGCAAGCGTTGCGGGCTGCCTAACCCGACAGCCTCAAGCGCGGAATTTTTCGCAGTGGGATTCAAGGGGGCATCCCCCCATCCAAGGACACTGCGAGCATGCCCCGGTGCCGCCATGCCGTTTGCCGGGGAGGTCATGGCGCTCCGGAGTACGCCAACCTGCCGCTTTCCGCCACTTGCAATGTTCCAGGGAATCCTTTGGATGCGCAGGGATTCCGTTGGTGCTGATTGCTTCGCGCCCGGAATTCGGGCTGGGCATCAATAGCGATCGACTCCATGTCATAGACATCATAGAACTTCACCGTCTCATCGACCAAGCCGTCGGTATCCTGCACTCGTTGCACCACCAGCTTGCCATTGCCGGTGAAAAAGGCGCCGTTGTACCAACCCAAGTCATTTTCAGTCGGTTGATCGGGCAGCACGCTGGAAAGCTGCCGGAGCTGGGCTTCAGCATCGCTCGTGGGCAAGGCGAACACTTTCTTGCCGGTGGACGCATCAAGCACATGCAACATCGAGTCGCTGCGCTTGGCTGGCCGACCGGCCGTGCTGGCGGTTCCCGTCCTCAACAACAGCCAGGCGCCGTCCGGCGATGCGTCCTCGCGCACCGCTCTGGTGCCCACTGCGTTATCTTGGCGCCATATAGCCTGGGAAAAGCCGGCGGGCCAATCGAACCTTGCCTTCACTATCTCAAGGCTATCAGCGTTATTGGCGCCCTCATAGAAGAAATATCCCTCTTCCGAGGACAAGAAAAGGGCGCGGTCATCCAACCCCCGGTCCGGAACGCTAATCCTGCGCGGGGGTTCTTTCCCCTCCGCCTTGAAAAAATAATGCGCTCCAATCCCTCTGGAGTAGGGCCCCGAAGCAGGCTCCAGATGCACTTCTTCGTTGCCGGGCGTGTATGACGCATGGTATGCAAGCCCGCCTTCGGGGGCCGCAAGCATCGTTCCCAGTTCGTGATGCGCCTCCGTTCCCTGGTCCAGATTCCGGATGACGAGCCGCGAAGATAAATCGCTACCCAACGGTTCCACGACGAAGTACGAGGAGCCGTCGCTTGCCACGCCCAGCAGCCAGGCGCGGTCGTTTTCATAAACCGCCGCGCCATCCATGAAGACTCGCGCCGGCTCGCCCTCCGCAGTCAGCCGCATGCGGGATGGCGCCGGATCGAGGCCTCCAAAGCCTGCGAGAACCGGGCCATGCGGGCGCTTCCCGATCTTGATCTGAAGAGGATGGAACGGCAGTTCCCCGGTATGCAGCGCTCCCGTTTGATCCAGCACCGAGAATCGTGTCGAGTGCATGGCCGATAACTGGGCCGGGTGGCGGGCGTTGCCGCCAAATTCCGAAATGGCCACTATGGCCAGATCCGCAGCATGGCCTTGGCCCCTCGCCATGCTGCAATCGAAACCCGGCCTGTCGATCACTTCGGCGGGAGCCAGCTCCGTTCCCGTGACGGGCTGTTGCGCGGAGAGGGCCGACGCGGACTCCGTTTCCGAAAACGAGGGCGACCGCTCCACTTGCTCAATGGCTTCAACTTTGCCATCCGCTTCGTTCGCCGATTGATCTCGCGGCGTGCTTAAGCGCCAGACCATTAGCGATACGAAAACCACCACAGCCAGCCCGAGAACCGGTCCGGCAACAATCCTTGGAATGCTCACGCTACTCGACGGACTATAGCATTGCGGAAAATCAGCCCCGCTGCTTTGCCGAAAACGGGCTAGGCCGAGATGTCTTCCAGGCGCTCGCCGGAGCGAACGTTGATTTGCATGAGCGTGGAAAGGCCGGTGAGCAGCAGGCTGGGCAGGACCGTTACGGTGAACGCCCATTGCCAGCCGATGCGTCCCACCAGCGCGCCCACCAGCAGCGGATAGACGGCGAAGCCCACGTTAATGCCGATTCCGGCCACGAAAGCCACGGCGGTGGCGCGCACCCGGGTGGGGAATACCTCGGCGAGGTAGGTTTGCAGCACGGCGATCGTGCCGTAAAAGAAAAAGGTCATCGCCGCCATCAGCCCAATATCGGCGCCAAGGCCCAGATCGAGCCAGAAAACGGCGGCGGCGATGGGAATGGCGATAAACACCCAGATCGCCACGGTGTTGCGGCGCGTCGTCACAAACTCGCCCACCGCCGAGGAGGCGATATAGCCGATGGCGCCGATGCCGTAGGAAACGCCCACGATGAGGTTGGCTTCCTCCAGCGTATGGCCGCGCACTTCGTGGAAGAAGGTGGGGAAGAAAAATGCGGTTCCGGCATAGGCGCCGCCAAAGGTGAGCGAGGCGATCCAGCCCAGCGACACGCGCCTGATATATTGCCTGCTGAGCAGCAAAGCGATTCGGCCGCGGGCCGTCATGCCCGCTTCGGGCGCGGCTTCTTGCGCCTCCTTCTCGGCCAGGAAGCGGCGGCTTTCGGGAATGCACCAGTAGAGGACGGCGGCGATGGGAATCACCAGGAAAGCCACCATAAACAGCAGCCGCCAGCTCCCGGCCCCTTGCACCGCCTCGGCGAAAATCAGGCCCAGCGATTCGAGAAAGCCGCCAACGGCCCGGCCGATCGCCGGATTCCCCATCAGCTCGACCGCCAGCAGGCCGCCGATAAACCAGCCCAGCGGATAGCCGATCTGAAGGATTCCGGCGTTGAAGCCGCGGAATCGGGCCGGGGAGGTTTCCACCACGTATGAATTAACGATCGGCACCATGCCGGCGCACAAGCACCAGCCCGCCAAGCGCAGGAATATCAGCATGGCCAGCGTTTCCGCCAGCGAGAACAGCCCCACCATGAGCGCCGAGAGGGCCAGGAACACGCAGAACATCGCCCGACGGCCGTAGCGGTCGGTCAGCAGCCCGGCCACCACGATGAAGAACGCGGCGGCCAGGAACGACCCCGAGAGGATGTAGCCGATTTGCTGGTCGCCGATGGCGAAGGTTTCCTTGATCGGCGGAATCGCGTAGCCGAAGAACGCCTGGTCCATATTGGCCAGCGTCCAGCCGAGCAGGCAGATGCCGAACACCTGCAAAAAGTAGGGATTGAGCAGCGCGCGCCAGTTGGCGCGCTCGCTGGCGTGCTGCCCCATCAGTTGCTTGCCTTCCGGAGCGGGCCGGGATCAGGCGGCATTTTCGGCGCGTTGCGCGGCAGCGGCAGCGCGCGATTCCTTCAGCGCCAGCCCTCCGGCTGCGGCCATCACCAGCAGATTGGCGAAGCCCACCATGATGAAGGGCGCCGCCGGGCCGTGCCGGTCGTAGAGCACGCCGCCCAGCGCCACGAACATGAGAATGCCCAGCACGCCGCTCAGGTTGAAAGCGCCAACCACCGTGCCGCGCGATGCCTTGGGCGCCTCGCGCCCTATCAGCGTGGTGGCGCCCCAGAAGGCGCTGATCTGCCCTGCCCCCAGCATGCACAGCAACGGAATCGATCCCGGCGCCAGCAGGTCGTCCACGAACCACATGCCCAAATAGCCGATCGTGGACACCGTGAAGGCCACCGCCAGCGCCAGCAGCCGGTCGCGCTTCTCCAGCATGAAGCCCAGCAGCACGATCCAGACCAGGCCGGCGGCCTGCGCTATGGCGAAGGGGCGCACGCTCATCGCCTGGGCCTCGGACCCGGCCATTCCGGCGCTCTCCACCGCAAACCGGCCCCAAAGCGTGAGGAAGCTGCCCAGGATCACTAAATCGCTGCGGGCCACGAAGGCGCCCGCGTAGGCCACGGCGATGCGCGGATTCTTGATGGCCTCGCGCACACCGGCGGTAAGCAGCTCGCGCACCGGCGGGCGCTCTTCGCGTTCGGTGGGCGTGCCGGGCTGCAAGCCCCAAGCCGCCACCACGGTCGCCACGAAGGCCACCGCCGCGATCAGGAGCAGCCCCACAGTGAGCGCCGAACCCTCGGGCAACCCGAGGCTGCCCACCACCACCCGCGCGCCGTCGCCGAACATCAGCTTGATCAGCACCACGCCCAAGCCGGTCAGCGCGCCGCTAACGGCCACCACCCGCCCGCGCGAAACTTCCTGCGGATAGTCCGCCAGGATGGTGCCGAGCATTCCCGTGGCCGCGCCAATGCCGATGGCGTACACCACCCGCGCGCCGAATAGCTGCCATATTTCGCCGACATAGGCATGGAACACGTAACTCAGGCCCATGAAGGCCAAGCCCACCGCGTAAAGCTGGCGGCGGCCGATGCGGTCGGCGGCCACGCCCACCAAGCCGAACACGGCGATCAGCACGAATTCCGTCCACAGCACCAAGGCGCTGATCCATTGGCCCTGATCCCTTGCGGGAATGCCGAAATTCTCGCTTAAAACATTGGTCTGAACCCCGGTGATGGCCGTGAGCAGGCCCACCGTGGTGAACGAAAGGGCGATGAACGACCAGCCATGGCCGCGGGTAAGGCCGGGCATGAACCACAGGCCGAAAAGACGGATGCCGGACTGGTCCGGCTCAAGATCAGTCGCCGGCGCTTCGCTAATTCCGCGGGCCATCTGTGCATCGCTCCCCTGCCGACGTATTGGCGCAGCCCGCAGCCGGCCGGCTCTGGCCGCAGGCTATGTGAACTTGGCGCTTCCGCCTAGGTTTCTTCCCTCGGCGGGGCGGGCGTGCGCTCGATCGCGTACCACTCCAAGCTGGACAGGCTTGGCGTTGCCGGATCGTAGGTTTCCGGCGCGTCGAAGTACTTGGGATGGTGCTTCTCCGCGTAGTCGAGCAGCGCCCGGTCGTGAACCTGTTCGAGATCTTCCCCTGAGCCCATGAAGCAGACGTACTGGCAAAAGCCGTCGGTTTGCCCCATCAGCATCCACGGCAGCCACGGCGTGGTGCGGTTCCACGTGCCGTGATACGGCAGGGTGGTCATTTCGGCATTCTGCAATTGCGCGCCGTCCATGTGGAAAGCGAAGAATTCGGACACCTGCACCATGGGGCCGCTGGATTCGCGCACCCATTTGGCGGGATCCAGCGCGTTCGGATAGTAGAGGTGGATATGGATTTCCATGTCGATGCGGGGGCCGCGCTGGGTCCAGGGCAGGATGAAGGGCACCTTGGGCGGCTTCTCCTCGTTGAGTCCGCCGAATTCCGGCGGCTCGGGAAAGTGTTCGCTGATCACGTAGTTGAACGGATCGTTGGCGATGGGCACCACCGGCACGGTCTCGTTGGTGTAAGGGTTCTCCCACTCCTCGAGCACCTCGCCGCTGCGAAGATCGGTGTAATAGCCCACTTCGCGCAGGATCTTGGCGATGGAGCCGTCCTCGTTCCGCTGCAGGCGCGACACGCCGAATCCGGCGAAGCCGAACAGGTCGCGGATGGCCTCGCCGGGGCGCACACCCATCACGTAGCCCTTGAACCAGCCGACTTTCTGCTGGCTTTCGTCGAGGTTGCCTTGGGTGCGCGCGTAGGCGATTTTGTTGCCTTCGCCCGTGCTCAGGTCCACATACGGCCCGGACAGGTAATCCTGCGGACCGGGGGCCTCTTCCGGCGGCGCCTCGCTACCGGACGGCGCGCGGTTGGCGCAGGCCCCCAAACTGAGGGCGGCGGCGCCGAATGCGCCCACGGCCCCAAAACCCTTGATGAAATCACGCCGTTGCGATCGCATGGCTGTTCCCCTTATTCAGATACTCTGGTTCCTTGCCCTGCCGCGGCCGGTTCCCTCAGCTGTTGGACCCTGCCGCCTGCGGGCGCGTAGCGGGCAAGAATAACAGCACATCGCCGTTGCGCGCCATACGGCTTGCAAGCAGCGGGCCTGAAAGGCTGTCAGGCCGCCTCGGCAGCCGCCTTGCGGCGCTGCGACTCCTGCCGCAGCAGGATCAAGGCCAGTAAAAACACGATCACGTTGCCGATGCCCACCATCACGAACGGCCCGTATGCCGCCCAGTGATCGAACAGCCAGCCGCCGAAGACGCCGGAACTCATGATCCCCACAGCGCCGAAAAAGCTGAACAGGCCGATCACGGCGCCGCGGCCGCGGGCGGGCGCCTCCTTGCCGATCAGCGCGATGGCCGAAAGCTGCGCGCACATTTCGCCCATGCCGATCAGCGCCGCGCCCAGGAACATCCAGTTGCTGATGGGATCAGGGAAGAACGGCATGGCGAGATAGCCGCAGGCGGCGAGGAACATGGCGATGGCGATGCCCGCCACGCGGTCGATCCGGTCGAGTATCGGCGCCATGATGGCCGCCCAGGGCACCGCGAACGCCTGGGCGACGATATAGAACAAAACCGCGCGCGCCTGGGCCTCCTCGCTGGACAGCCCTTGCTCTATGCCTACCTGGCGCAGCCACAGCGAGTAGAACACGCTCACCACCGCCAGATCGCCCCGCGAGACCAGCGCGCCCACGTAGGCCAGCGCCACCCGGGGGTTGCGCGCCGCCCGCCAAGCCACGCCCCAGGTCTTGAACAGCCCTTCCCGCTTCGATACCTGGGCCGGCGCCCCCGGCTTGAGGAAGATGATCAGCGCAAGGGCCACCACCAGGCAGGTGCCGGCGGCGGTCCAGAACGTGGCCCGGCCCACCATCAGCGATTCGAGGCCCATGCCCTTGTAGAACTCGATCAGGCTGCCGGCCAATCCGTTCACCACGCTGATGCCGATTCCGTTCAGGATGAAAGCCGCCGCTTGGAAGCGGCTGCGCGAGGCCTCGTCCGGATAGTCGTTGATCACCGAAGCCAGCATGGCGGAAATGCACGCGGCGCCGAACGCGAATACGGGCCGCGCCAAGTACAGTTGCTCGGCGCTGTTGGCCAAAGGATAGAGCACGTAGCAGATGCCCACCATGCTGAAGCCCAGCGCGTACACCACCCGCCGCCCCACCCGGTCGGACAGCGTTCCCAGCAGATAGACCGTGGACAGAACCACGATTTCGTTGATCAGAACAAGCCGGCCGGCCACCCCGCCCCACTCGCTCTCGGGAATGCCCAGATTGGTGAACAGGTAGCCCTGCTGAACGTTGATGAAGGTGAGCAGGCCGATGGAGAAGAAGGCGCCGAAGTACAGCGCGTTCACATGGCGGCTGCGCACACCCTCCTCGAGCCGCAGGGGAATGAATCCGAGCAGCCGGTAAACGCTGCCGGAAGAATCGGCTGATTGGGGCATGGGAACGGATACTCAACGATTTCGCCGCCAATTACAATCCCCGCATTCCCAGCGGCCCCGGAGAACCGCCATGACCGACTTCCACGGCCACCGGCTCCGCATCGGCATCGCCGTGCCGTCCACCAACACTACGGTGCAGCCGGAATGCGAGCGGCTGCGTCCCCCGGGCGTGACCAACCATACCGGCCGGGTCAGCATCCGCCAGCGCCGGATCACCACCGAGAAGGATTTCCTTGAACACGTGCAGGCCATGCGCGACGGGATGGGCGGCGCCATCGACCGGGTTGCGTCCGCCCAAGTGGATCACATCATCATGGGCGTGGCCTTGGAGGCGTTCTGGGGCGGCGTCGCGCAGGCGGCGGAGCTGCAGGACAGCCTGGCAAAGCGGGCGGGCGTGGGCGTATCGATGGGCTCGACAGCCACTGCGGCCGCCCTCAAGGCGTTCGGCATCAAGAGGATCGCGGTGCTCACTCCGCACCTGCCGCGCGGCGACGAGCAGGTGCGCGATTACTTCGCCGAAGCGGGCTTCGATGTGCTCCGGCTGATTGGCCTCAAGCGCCCTTCACCGATCGAGATAGCGCACACCACCGGGGCGGAAATGCGCTCGGCCATCCGGCAACTGGACGGCCACGACGCCGAAGCCATCGTGCAGGTGGGCACCAACCTGCCGGCCATGGATATCTGCGCCGAGGCCGAGCGCTGGCTGGGCAAGCCGGTGCTGGCCATCAACGCGGTCACCTACTGGGACGCGCTGCGCCGCTCGGGCATCGAAGACCGAATCCACGGCCACGGCCGCATCCTTGAAGATCATTGAGAGCCTTTGAGAGCCACATTAGAGTGGCTCTCAAAGGCTCTCAAAGCAGCCTGGCCGCTCAATCCGAGGAATCCGCCGCGGCCTCCTCGGCCGGAGGGGGGCCCGGATCGTCGAAGGGCGAAGGCCCCGCAAATTCAAACGGCGATTCCCCGGGATCACCGAACGGGGAAGATGCGCCCGCCTCGCCGGACGGAGGGGGTGCCGGGCCAAGCGGCATAGGCACCGTATTCCCGTTCAGTTCGAGCTCGCCGTTGCGCAGCGACAGGATGAACAAGTAGTCCTCGTCCTGCTCCTGCAGCAGCCCCTGCGCCAAGCCAAGGTCAAGCAGCCCCTCGCCCAACAGGTCGCGCGCCGCCAAAATCGGCATTTCGATATGCAGGAACAGATCGGCGCCGGCAAAAAACGACGCCGTATCGAGGTCCGCCGCAGCGGCGGGCAACTGCTCGCCGTCAAACGCCTGCTGAAGAGTCAATGCCAAGGTGTGCTCGCCGCTATAGGTCAGGATGGCGTCCAAGTTGAAGTACGGACTGCCCGCCAGCAGCAGGCGCAAGGCTTCGAGCCGCTCAGGGGTCGGCTGCGGATCGGGGGGCAGCTGCGGAAGGCCGGCAACCAGCGTCGGCCGACCGTTCTCATCAATCCCCGGCGCTGGCCCTTCCGCCGCGCCGGCCTCCGCCGCCGCTTCCGAAACACGGCCAAGCTCATCGACCAGCACGAGGATCGCCTCCTCGCTGAGGCCGCCGATGCTCGCCTTCAGGCGGGCCGGCGCAAACTCCCGTCCGAGGATGTCCAGCACGTTGAAGCTCGCGCTGCTTTCAGCGGAAAAAACGCCTTCATCGGTCAGCGATGTGGCGCTTTGCGACTCGATGCCGGCCATATGCAGCACGACATCGCCGCCGGTGGATTCCAGCCGCAACGCTCCCACCGAATACACCGAGTTTGAGTCCATGACCAGCGCGCCGTCTTCGAGGCCCTCAGGAAACTCGATGCTCTGCTCAAGGTCCGTCAGGCCAAGGCGCATGGACTCGCCTTCGCTCACGGCAACGACCTCCAAGCTTCCGAGAGACGTGTTCTGCAGCTGAAAGGAGTCAGGCCCAGCCCACTCGCCTTCGATCAGCAAGTCCTCGAACTCCAGAGAAATGCCATCCAGCGCCGCCGCCATGCCGCCTTCCCGGGATTGCCCGGACACTTCGCCCAGATCCCAAAAAAGACGCGGCGCCTCAATGCGGTTATAGACGGTTTGACCGGAAAAAGAGCTTAGGAGCACCTCGATATCGTTGCCCGGGCCGTCCGATGCCCCGGCATCCAGCGCAATGCGTCCGCGAGCGCTAAACAGCCCTGCGCCAAAGCCCGCCGCGAAGAACACGGGGCCGTGCGCAATTTCAACGTCCGCCGCGATCGGCCCGCGCATCAGCATCTTCAGCACAGGCGGAAGGCCGGAGGCCGATGCCTCCTCAAGCGCTTCGAGCGGAACCGCGTCCGCCAGCAGGTCCCATTCGAGCCGCGCCGCGGAAGAGAACCAGCCACGCTCGTATTCGGCAATCTCCACTTGGACGCCGTAGGGCATGTTGGCAACCCGCTCCCTGAGTATCCTCTCAGTCGCCTCGCCGAAGTAACCCGCCGACGCAACGAGGCCAGCCGCAACCAGCGCAATGAGCGAAACTGCAATAACGCTCTTTTTCATAAGAGCCTCCCTAAATGCAACCCCCGCGCATCATTCGATAAACCGTATGCAAAACCAATGCGGTTTATCGGCCCGAATTTTATTGTTTTGCGCCAATTTAGACTCTGGACCGCTGCCGGTCAAGTTCCGCCGAACGGGCTTGGCTCTTGGGGGTTTGAGTGGCTGTTCCCTCGTTACCGGATTTGTTTGAGGCGGGTCAGCACGGCGAAGCCAGCGATGAGGAGCGCCAGGATGGCGAGCACGCCGAGGCGCTGGCTGTCCAGCGCCAGAGAGGTGTAGCCCACCAGGACCGGTCCGAGAATGGCGGCGAAGCGGCCGAACATGTTGTAAAAACCGAACATCTCGGCGGTTTTCTCCGGCGGCGCCAGACGCGCGAACAGCGAGCGGCTTAAGCTCTGCACGCCGCCCTGGGCCAGGCCGATCATGGCCGCCAGCAGATAGAAATGCCAAGTTTGGCTGGCCATGCTGGCGAAAAAGGTTACGACGCAGTAGATGGCCAGCGCCACGTAGATGCAGCGACGCGGGCCGAAGCGCCGTCCCGCGAATCCGAACGCAAGGGTGGCCGGAAACCCCAAATAGTTGGTCACCAGGATAGCCAGCACCAAGTGGGAGGGCGGCAGATCGATCGCGGCCCCGAAATCGACCGCCATCTTGATGATGGTGTGGACCCCGTCGATATACAGGAAATAGGCCAGCAGAAAGAGCCATAACTGCCGATGGCGACGCGCCTCGCGCAGGGTGTTGCCCAGCCGCCGCCAGACTGCCCCCGGGGCGGCGCGGCGGGCCGGCGGGGCCGCGCGGGCGCCGCCGCGCAGCAGCGGAATGGAAAAAAGAATCCACCAGAGGCCCACCAGCAGCATGCTGATCTGCATGGCCTGAACGCCCGAAGCCAAGCCGAAGCGTTGCGGATCCACTGCCACCAGCGCGCACAGGGTAAACAGCAGGGCGCTGCCGATATAGCCGAGCGAGAAACCCAGCGAGGACACCAGGTCGTATTGCTTCGGTTCCGCCACCTCCACCAGCAGCGCGTCGTAGAACACGTTGGCGGCGGAATAGCCCAGCCAGGCCAGCACGAACAGCGCCAGCCCCCACAGCCAGCCGCCGCTGCCGGGCAGCGCCAGCAGCAGGGTGCAGGCCGCGCCGGACAGGACGCAGATGGCCAGCAGTCGGCGGCGGCGCCCGCCAGCATCGGCAAGCGCGCCCAGAATCGGCGCGGCCACCGCCAGCAATAGAGCCGCGATGCTATTGGCCGAACCCCAGAGAAAAGTGATTTCGGCGGAGGATTCGCCGCCGGTCCAGTGCTCGCGCAGCAGCAGCGGCACGAACGAGGTCATCACGATCAGGGCGAAGGCCGAGTTGGCCCAGTCGTACATCGCCCAGCGCCAAGCCTGCCCGGACACGGCCCTGAGCCATGCGAAACGGATTTTCCTTAAGGCCTTCACCCGCATACGCCTCCGCTCGCGAGCACGCGCAGGCGGGCTAAATCCCGCGCGGCCTTCGCCCCCCTTGGCGCAATATGCGGGTTCACCCGCCGCCCGCCCGCAGCGCCTCCATTTCCCGCATCGCCAGTTGCAGGTCGTCCCAAGCTTTGCGCTTCTGGCCGGGGGAACGCAATAGGTAGGCGGGGTGGTAGGTCACCAGCACCGGACAGCTCAATCGCTCCGCATGCTTGAGCGCCCCGCGCAGCGCGCCCACCGGCTGGTCGGTGTCGAGCAGGCGCTGGGCCGCCACCGCGCCTAAGGCAACGATCAGGCGCGGCGCGATCAGTTCGATCTGGCGGTGCAGATAGGGGATGCAGGCCGATGCCTCCTCAAGGCTGGGATTGCGGTTGCCAGGCGGGCGGCACTTGACGATATTGGCGATGTACGCCGTGTCGCGGTCGAGTCCCATGGCCCGCATCATATTGTCCAGCAGCTTGCCGGCGCGGCCCACGAAAGGCTCGCCGCGGCGGTCCTCCTCCTCGCCCGGGCCTTCGCCCACGAACATCCAATCGGCATTCGGGTTGCCCACGCCGAACACCGTCTGACGGCGGCCGGAGTGCAGCGGGCAGGCGGTGCAAGCCGCCACGGCGCTTCTCAGCGCCTCCAGCTCGGGCGGGGGCGCCGCAGGCGCCGGACTATCCTGCGCCGCGGAGTCGCCGGCAGAGGGAGACGGAGGCGGCACGGCAGCAGCCGACTCGCCAACAGGCGGAGGCGAAGTCGGCGGGGCCGCCGCCGCGGGTTCGCCGCCGGTCCGGTCCGGCGAGCGCGGCTTCCAAAGGCGCGTCCCCATCAGCTCAAGCAGATTGCGCTGAGCCGGGCTGAAGCCGTCCGGCGGCCTGCTCATTTGCCGAAATGCCCCATGCAGGCCGCAGCTTGAGGCTCAGTCGGCGGGCTTGGGCATCCTGCCGCGCCGGTTCTTCCCCATCCAGCGCCACAGCAAAAGGCCCGGGCCCAGCCCCACATAAACGCCGAACAGCGTGAAGAGCATGCGCGGCGGGTCCAGCGCGATCAGCGCGAAACATACCGGGATCGCCGCCATCTGGGTAAAGCGCAATCGGCGGTTGGCCGCAAAATGCTTGAAGCTAGGATAGGCGATGCGCACGCACATCAGCACCGCCGCCGCCAGCGTCACCAGCCCGGCGAGCATCAGCACCGGCAGCCCGCTCCACTGCGATTCCGCCGCCAGCCACACGAACCCGGCCACGAATCCCGCCGCCGCCGGACACGGCAGGCCCTCGAAATAGTTCTTGCCGCTGGTGGAGCCGCGCGCCGTGTAGCGCGCCAGGCGCAGGGCCGTCCCCACAGCGAAGAGAAAGGCGATCACCCAGCCGATCTTGTCCCAGACCCAGCCGAAATCCCCCATGTGCTTGAGGCCCCACTGGTACGTGACCACGGCGGGCGCCAAACCGAAGGCGATCACGTCGGAAAGCGAATCGTACTGCCGCCCGAACTCGGTTTCCGTTCCCGTGAGGCGGGCCACCCGACCGTCCAGCGCGTCCAGGATCATGGCCACGTACAGCGAGACCGCGGCCCGGGCGAACTCGCCGTCGGCCCCCGCGACGATGGCGTAGAACCCGGCGAAAAGCGCGGCGCTGGTGAGCAGATTGGGAAAAAGATAAATCCCGCGCTTGCGGATCTGATCCCTGCCCCTCTCGATTTTGCGGCGATTGGCCTCCACGCAAGCAAGTGTGCCACAAGCCGGTTTGGCGCGGCGGCGCAAGCAAGCGCGCCCGGGCGCGTTCCTCTACAATTGCCGCTTGCGATCCCGGACCTCACCATGCGCCTTTCCAAGCTGCCCATAGCCACCCTGCGGGAGACCCCGGCGGAAGCCGAAATCGCCAGCCACCGGCTGATGCTGCGCTCCGGCATGGTGCGGCGGCTGGCATCGGGCCTGTTCACTTGGATGCCCATGGGCTGGCGCGTGGCGCGCATCGTGGAGCGCGTCACCCGCGAGGAAATGGAGCGGATCGGGGCGCATGAAGTGCTGATGCCGGCGGTCCATCCGGCCGAGCTGTGGCGCGAGAGCGGCCGCTGGCAGGACTACGGCGACCTGCTGCTGAAGATGCGCGACCGCGGCGAGCGCGAATACTGCTTCGGCCCTACCCACGAAGAGGTCGTCACCGATATCGCCCGCCGCGAACTGAAGAGCTACCGGCAGCTGCCGGTCAGCTTCTTCCAAGTGCAAACCAAGTTCCGCGACGAGATCCGCCCGCGCTTCGGCGTGATGCGGTCGCGCGAATTCATTATGAAGGATTCCTACTCCTTCCATCTGAACGAGGAATCGCTGCGCGAGACTTACGGCCGCTACCGCGAAGCCTACAGCCGGGTATTCGAGCGCCTAGGCCTGAAGTTCCGGGTGGTGCAGGCGGATTCGGGCGAAATCGGCGGGTCGAAATCGCAGGAGTTCCATGTGCTTGCGGATTCCGGCGAAGACCTTATCGCGTGGTGCGACGGAGACGATTTCGCCGCCAACCTGGAGCTGGCGCCGGCGCTGCCGCCCGAGGGGCAGCGCGCAGCGCCGGGCGCGGCCATGAGCGAGGCGCACACGCCGGGCATGCGGACCATCCGCCAAGTTGCGGCCCACCTCGACCGGCCGCCGGAAGACTGCCTCAAGATGCTGCTGGTGAAGGCCGAGGGCGGCGGCGTGGTGGCGCTGGTGCTTTGCGGCCAGCATGAAGTCAATGAGCTGAAGGCCACCGGCCTGCCCGAAGTGGCCAAGCCCCTGCAACTGGCCAACGCCCAGGAGGTGGCCCAAGCGGCGGCCTGCCCGCCGGGTTTCCTGGGCCCCGTGGGCCTGCGCGTGAAAACCTACGTGGATCATGCCGCCGCCCACCGCGCCAATTTCGTGTGCGGCGCCAACCGGCGCGACAAGCATCTGGTGGACGTGAACTGGGGGCGCGACCTGGCGGAACCGGAAACGGCCGATTTGCGCAACGCGGTGGAAGGCGACCGGAGTCCGGGCGGCGGCGGAACGCTCAAGATCGCCCGGGGCATCGAAGTGGGCCATATCTTCCAGCTGGGCGATAAGTACAGCCGCGCCATGAACGCTGTGGTCCTAGACGAGAACGGCGCCGAGCGGCACATGCAGATGGGCTGCTACGGCCTGGGCGTGACGCGAACGGTGGCGGCGGCCATCGAGCAGAACCACGACGAGCGCGGCATTATCTGGCCGGAAGCGATGGCGCCTTTCAGCGTGGTTCTGGTGGCGCTCAATATGGCCCGCGACGAGAATGTGCGCGCCGCTGCGGAGCAGCTGCACGAGTCGCTGCGCTCGCAGGGCGTTGAGGTGCTGTTCGATGATCGCGACGCCAGTCCCGGCGTGAAGCTGGCGGACGCCGACCTCATCGGCATTCCGCACCGGGTGGTGGTCAGCGCCCGCGGCCTCAAGCAGGGAACGCTGGAATACAAGCACCGCCGCTCGGACACGGCCGAAGACCTGGGCGCCGACGAGGCGGTCGAATTCCTCCAAGCCCGCCTCGCCCCTTAGCTCAAGGCGCTTCGATCCCGCTTTTTTGCGCGTATTCCTCTCGCAGGAGGCGCCATCCTTGGCTTGGTTCCGCCATCCATGGCTCCAACACTCCTGCGAGAGGAATACGCGCAAAAAAGCCTAGGCAGGCGAAAAGTCCTAAAAGCGCTTGGCAAACCGCCTATTGGGGCGGGTGGCGTCAGGCGGTTCGAAAATCGGCCAAGTGGGCCCAGTCCTGCGCCTGCTCTTCGCTCACTTGCACTTCGTCCACGCGCGCCGACGGCGGCCCTTGGCGCAGCCACTCGCCCAGCTGCTCCACCGCTTGGGCCCCGCCCAGCGCCAGCACCACAACCTTGCCGTCGCTGGTATTCGATGCCCTGCCCTTAACCCCGAGGCGGTGGGCCATGCTGGCCGTGCTGGCGCGGAAAAACACGCCCTGAACGCGCCCGGACACGGTGTATCGCCGGCAGATTTTCTCGACCACAGCGCATATTTTACCGGGTCCGGGCGCATTAGAATGGCTCCAAAATGGGTGATGGAATGAAAATTCTGGTGGTGTATTACTCGGTGGAAGGCGCCACCGAGGCCTTGGCGCGCGCAATAGCGCGCGGCATCGAGATGAGGCCCGGCTGCGAGGCCGTGCTGCGCACCGCTCCGCCGGTGGCCGCGCAGTCCGGGGAGGCCATGCCCAGCGTGCCCGAAAGCGGCGCGCCCTATGTGGCGAAAAACGATATCCGCGATTGCGGCGGCTTGGCGCTCGGCAGCCCCACCCGCTTCGGCGCCCCGAGCGCGCCGATCCAGCATTTCCTGGACGGGCTGGCCGCCGAGTGGCTCTCCGGCATTCTGGTCAACAAGCCCGCCGCGGTGTTCGCATCCTCTAACAGCATGCACGGCGGGCAGGAAGCCACGCTGCTGTCGCTGGCCGTTCCGCTGCTGCACCACGGCATGGTGCTGGCGGGAATCCCCTACACCCAGCCGGAGCTCCGCAAAACCACTTCCGGCGGCTCCCCTTACGGCGCCTCGCATGTCGAACGAGCCAGCGGAAACGGCCTCACTGCGGAGGAAAAAATACTTGCGGAGGCGCTCGGCCGCCGCCTTGCCTCGCTGGCGCAGGTTTTGGCGACCGCCGAAATCTGATGCGGCACTATCAGCCCCGCCCGGCGCTTTACCCGTAGCAGAAACGTCAAGTATCTGTAATACGAAAGAAAAACTTCGGGGCCAAGATAGGCGCTCGTGAGCACTGCCGGAGCTGTGATTTGATCGACACCGGGGCCGGAACCCCGCCCACGCAGCTATTTCCGCGCAAGCGGCAAGCGCGGCGGAGCGGGGCCATCAGCGGGAAAGCGGCCATTCATTGCCGCACGGTGTTCCTTTCCGACACGCATATCGGCTCGCGCGGATGCAAGGCCGACAAGCTGCTGGCATTCCTCGGACGAATCGAATGCGACACCCTCTACCTCGTGGGCGATATCCTCGATCTATGGGCGCTGCGCCGGAAGTGGTTCTGGCCTAGCGAGCACGGAAAGGTGGTGCGGCGCATCCTGTGGCTGGCTCGCGAGGGCATGCGGGTTATCTTTATCCCCGGCAACCACGACGAGGTGTTCCGATGCCTGTCCGGCGTGCGCTTCAAGGGCATTGAAATCCGCCGCGAGCACCTCTACCGCTGCCGGGACGGGCGCCGCATGCTGGTATGCCATGGCGACGAATACGATCCGGTGCAAAAGCACACCCCCTGGCTCTCGGCGCTGGGCGGGGTGCTCTATGAATGGCTGCTGCGGCTGAGCACGGCGCTGATGCGCCTGATGCGGCTGGCGGGGCTGCGCGAGCGCTCCTTGTCGGCGTGGCTGAAGCGCGTGGTCAAGCGCTTCGTATCCGGCGCCCGCAGCTATCCGGAACGGCTCGCCGCGGAGGCCCGCGGGCGCGGTCTGGACGGCGTGGTGTGCGGCCATACGCACCGGGCCGAAATCCGCATGATTGACGGCGTTTTGTATTGCAACGACGGCGATTGGGTGGAGAGCTGCACGGCCTTGTGCGAAACCCGCGCGGGCGAACTCAAGCTGCTCTGCAACGATGATTCCAGCAAGCAATGGCCGGGGCCGAGAGCATTCAAAAAGGCGGCCTGAGCGACGGCGGGATGAATATCGCCTGCGTCACCGATGCTTGGAAACCGCAGGTGAACGGCGTGGTGCGAACGCTGGAGACCGTCGCTAGGGAGGCCGAAGCGCTGGGGCACAGGATCCACATTATCCATCCCGGCCAGTTCAGGACCCTGCCCTGCCCCGGCTACCCTGAAATCCGCTTGGCCGCGGGCTGCCGGCGCGAGCTGGGCCGGCGACTGGAGGCGCTCGGCGCGAACCGCATCCATATCGCCACCGAGGGGCCGCTGGGCCTGGCAGCGCGGCGTTGGTGCCTGCGCAACAAGCAGGCGTTCACCACCTCCCTGCATACCCGTTTTCCCGAATACCTGCACGCCCGTTGCAGGCTGCCGCTCAGCTGGGGCTGGAAAGCCATGCGCTGGTTTCACGGGCCCGCGCGCGGCGTGATGGTGGCCACGCCTTCGCTGAAGCGCGAGCTGCGCGAGCGCGGCATCACCAACACCCGGTCGTGGATGCGGGGCGTGGACACCAAGCTGTTCCGGCCCGGCCTTCCAGTTCCAGCGGCGCTCGGCGATCTTCCGCGCCCGATCCTGCTGTGCGTGGGCCGCGTTTCGGTGGAGAAAAACCTGCCGGCCTTTCTTGAGCTTGAATGCCCCGGAAGCAAGGTGGTGGTGGGCGACGGTCCGCGCTTGGAAAAGTACCGCGCCCGCTACCCGCAGGCGCTGTTCACGGGCGCGAAATTCGGCGACGACCTGGCCGCTTGCTACGCTGCCGCGGATATTTTCGTTTTCCCCAGCCGCACCGACACCTTCGGCCTGGTCATGCTGGAGGCGCTGGCCTGCGGAACGCCGGTGGCGGCCTTCCCGGTGCCGGGGCCGCAGGATGTGCTGCGCGACCCGCGCGCCGCCTCGATGGACAGCGATCTCTCCAAGGCGGCGGCGCGCGCGCTCACCTTGGATCGCGGCGACTGCCGTCGCTACGCCGAGCAGTTCGGCTGGGAGCGCTGCGCCCGCCGCTTCGTCCGCAACCTCTCTCCTTAACCTGCATGCGCAACTGGCCAGGAAGGCACTGCGGAAGCCTCTTTCGGCCCCTTCCCTGCCGGGAGACGCTGTGCGGGCCAAGCCATTGGCCCGCACTGGCTCGGTTCCGCTCTGTGCGCCAAGCCATTGGCGCACAGTGGCTCGAACGCTCCCGGCAGGGAAGGGGCCGAAAGAGGCGAGGAAAAAGCATTAAACTATGCGAATAGGCTCGGCGGGGATGCGATAATTACTAGGTTTGCCGCTGGATGAGCGGCGGGATTCACCTCGAGAGCTGAACGTGCAAGACCTGCGCAAAATCATCGAAGCCGCGTACGAGCGCCGCGCCGAACTGTCGCCCGACAGTGCTTCCGCCGAGCTGCGCGATGCCCTCGAGCAGGCCATCGCCCTGCTCGATAACGGCCAGGCGCGGGTGGCCGAGTCGGCCGACAGCGGCTGGCGGGTCAATGAATGGCTCAAGAAGGCCGTGCTCCTGTATTTCGCCGTGACGCCCAGCCGCGCAATGGCCGGCGGGCACGCGCGCTTCTTCGACAAGGTGCCGCTCAAATTCGACCGCAGCGATATCGGAGCATTCGGCGTGCGGGTGGTGCCGGACGCGCTGGCGCGGCGCGGGGCCTATATCGCGCCGGGCGTGGTGCTCATGCCCAGCTACGTGAATATCGGCGCCTACGTCGATAGCGGAACGCTGATCGATACTTGGGCCACGGTGGGAAGCTGCGCGCAAATCGGCCGGAACGTGCATCTTTCCGGCGGCGCCGGCATCGGCGGCGTGCTGGAGCCGCTGCAGGCCACGCCCACCATCATCGAGGACGACTGCTTTATCGGCGCGCGCTCCGAAATCGTGGAAGGCGTGGTCGTGGAGCGCGGCGCGGTCATCGCCATGGGCGTGTACATCGGCCAGAGCACCCGCATCTACCACCGCGAACGCGACGAGGTTCTGCACGGCCGGGTGCCCGCGGGCTCGGTGGTGGTGCCCGGAAGCCTGCCGGACGGCAAGAGCCGCGCGCAGCTTTACTGCGCCGTGATCGTGAAGCAGGTGGACGAACGCACCCGGCGGCGCACTTCCTTAAACGAGTTGCTGCGCGATGGCTGACAAATCCGATAAGCAAACGCTGGCGCTGGCGCTGGAACTGATGGGCCGGCGCTCGGTCACGCCGGCCGACGACGGCTGCCAGGAACTGCTCGCCGAGCTGCTGGAGGAGGTCGGCTTCAGCGTGGAGCACATGCCCTTCGGCAAGGTGTCGAACCTCTGGGCGCGCCACGGCGGCGACTCGCCCGTGCTGTGCTTCGCCGGCCATACCGATGTGGTGCCGCCCGGGCCGCTGGACGCTTGGGAGCACGATCCCTTCGAGCCCGAGCTGCGCGACGGCTGGCTGAAGGGGCGCGGCGCCGCCGACATGAAGTCCGGCATTGCGGCAATGGTTCGCGCCGGGATCGAGTTCGCCCGCGAACGCCCCAACCACAAGGGTTCCCTGGCGTTTCTGATTACCAGCGACGAGGAAGGGCCGGCCAGGGACGGCACCCGCCGCGTGATGGACACCTTAAGCGCCCGCGACGAAACCATCGACTGGTGCGTGGTGGGCGAGCCCTCCTGCTCGAAGCAGCTCGGAGACACCTTGCGGGTGGGGCGGCGCGGTTCGCTAAGCGCCACCATGACGGTGCGCGGCGAGCAGGGCCATGTGGCCTACCCGGCGCTGGCGCGCAACCCGATCCAGAGTTTCGCGCCGGTTCTGGCCGAAATGTACGCCACGCCGCTAGACCAAGGCAACGAACACTTTCCGCCCACCGGCTTCCAAGTGGTGAAGCTGCATGCCGATGCCGGCGCCACCAATGTATTTCCCGGCGAGCTGGTCACGCGCTTCAACTTCCGCTTCACCAACCAGTGGAAAAGCGATCAAATCAAGGCTTGGGTGGCGGAACTGCTTGCCCGCCACGATATCGACTACGAAATCGAATGGCGGCCGGCCGGCGAGCCCTTCCTCACCGCGCGCGGCCCGCTGGTGGAAAACGCCCGCGAGATCGTGCGCGAGGAATGCGGCATCGATCCGGAGCTATCCACCGGAGGCGGCACTTCCGATGGGCGCTTCATCGCCCTGCATGGCGCCGACGTGGTGGAGTTCGGCGTCATCAACCGCACCATCCACCAAATCAACGAGCGGGTCCGCGCCAGCGACGTGACGGGCTTGAGGCGCGTCTATTCGCGCGTCATGGAGCGCTTGCTGCCGGAAAATCGGGATTAGCGGCGGGTGCCGGGCCAGACCTGCATCGCCGCATCAGCGCGCCTCCCCTGGTGATGGCGCGGCGCCGGGGCGGCATGATGAAGCTGGGATTCATTGGCGTCGGCGCGATCACCGAAGCGGTGGTGACCGGGCTTTGCGAAGCGGGCGCACCAGGGCTTTCGATTCTGCTATCGCCCCGCAGCCGCGAACGCTCGCGCGCCTTGGCCGAACGCCACGCCATCGTGGAGGCGGCCGCCAGCAACCAGGAGGTGGCGAGCCGCTCGGAGCTGGTCTTCCTTGCAGTGAGGCCGCAGGTCGCGGCGGAAGTGCTGGCGGCGCTGAAATTCAGCCAAGGGCAACGGGTCGTGAGCTTTATCGCGACGCTGGACTCGGCGGAAATCGCGCGGCGCATCCGGCCCGCCGCGCTGGTCGCGCGGGTCGCGCCCGTCCCGCCGGTGGCGCAGCGCAAAGGGCCTATCGCGATGTGTCCGCCGAACGAACAGTTGGCGGAATTGTTCGGCCCGATCAGCACGCTGATCCAAGTCAGCGATGAAGCGCAACTCGATGCCTTCTTCTCGGTTTCGGCGATGATGGCCCCGTACTTCGAACTGCTGGAGTCGGTTTCGTCCTGGCTGCGCGCCCAAGGCGTGGAGGCCGCCCAGGCCGATGCCTACACAGGCTCGCTATTCAGCGCAATCGCGGTGAAATCCTCCCAGCCCGCGGGAGAAGGGTTCGCCGAACTCGTTGCCGAGCACGCAACCCGCGCCGGAATCAACGAGCAGATGCGCCGCGAACTCCTGGCCGCGGGCTTCTACGACCGCATCAAGGCCGGCCTCGACCTCATCCAAGCCCGCATGCAAGGCCGCGCCACCCTCAACGACACCCTCGAAACCCACTAACCGAGCACGCAAACTTTCGTGTTTGCTTGAAGCGCCGATAGAAATCCGAGCGCGAAATCAGCGTGATGCCAATGCGCCATGAGGCGGATAGCGGTTACCAGAGACGGCTACGTGCAGCTTTATGCCGCCCGCCGCTAAGATCAAGGGTTAGAACATGTCCCAAGGGTAGTTGAGGTTGGAGTCCGCCGCAGCGAAGATTTTGCCGCCGGTGGAGGGGTCGTCGAGCGCATCGACGATCAGGCCGGCCAGGTCGCTGCGGTTGATGATGCCGAAGGCTTCGCGGTCTTCGCTCAAATAGCCGTTGCCGGTGGGCGCATCGGTGCGCAGCGCGCCCGGGCGGATGATGGTGTAATCCAGGCCGCTGGCCGCGAGGTGCTCTTCGGCCTGGGTCTTCAAGGGCAGGATCTCGCGGAGGAAAATCCGGGCCATCCACGGCGCGGCGCTATAGCTGTCGCCCGCGCCTATCGTTGTGACTAGCAGCATCCGGGCGATGCCGGCCTCGGCGGCCGCGTCGAAGATATTCGCGTTGCCCAGATAGTCGGGCCGCGGATCGCAACTGAAGCAGCCGATGGTGGTGATCGCGGCCGTGTAGTCGCCGGCCTCGAATGCGGCGCGCACGCTGTCGGAATCAAGCGCGTCGCCCACCGCGAACTCCACGCCCAGCGGCTCCAGCCCGGAGCGGTCGGAGCTGGGCCTGACGAACGCGGTGACCCGGTCGCCGCGCGCGGCGAGCAGCTTGGCCACCTCCAGGCCGGTATTTCGGGTGCCGCCGAACAGCAGCACATGTTGGCCGCCCTCCGGCGGAGCGGCCGCCGTCATTTCGTAAACGGGGTACTGGGTGATTCGCAGCGACACTAGGACAAGCACGGCGATCACCGCCAGCAAGGCAAGAATAATGCGTTTGAATGTCATGGTCGGATAATTCTCCCGAGTGTCGTGTTCCGCCCCTATTGTCGCATCAAAACAGGCGCGGCAACATCAAGCAATTGCAATGGGGGTGGGCAATCGCTACAATCCGCCGTCCTTGCGATGAGGAACCTGACTTGCCGACCGTACGGGTAAAAGAGAACGAGATTTTTGACGCGGCCCTGCGCCGCTTCAAACGCGCCTGCGAAAAGGCCGGCATCCTGGCCGAGGTTCGTCGGCGCGAGTTCCACGAGAAGCCAACTCAGATCCGCAAGCGCCAGAAAGCGGCCGCAGTCAAGCGCCAGGCCAAACGCACCAGCCGCGAAACCAACCGCCGCCGCCGCCTCTACTAACCCCCAACTCCCGCGAGGCGGGGGATCAGCACAGAGCGAGGCAAGGGCAAGCAAAGGGCGGGGGAGCAAGCCTGACGGAAAACCTCGAGCGGCTTGGGGAAGCAGGGCGGATGGTGCAATATTCGGGATTATGGCGGGGCCGATTCCGAGAGAGTTTATCGACGATCTCCTTGATCGCGCGGATATCGCTGAAATCATCGGCGAGCGCGTCAAGCTCACCCGCGCCGGACGCGAATACAAGGGCCTTTGCCCCTTTCACCAGGAAAAGACGCCGTCATTCACGGTCAGCCCGGCCAAGGGCTTTTTCCACTGCTTCGGCTGCGGCGCCCACGGCAGCGCCCTGAGTTTCCTGATGCAGCACGACCGGCTGGACTTCCCCGCCGCAGTCGAGGCGCTGGCCGATCGCTACGGCTTGGAAGTGCCGCGAACAGGGCCTTCCAGACCCTCAGGCAAGGGGCTTTACGAGTTGCTTCAGGATGCCTCGCGACACTATATCGAACAGCTCAAAAGCCATTCAGCCGCCAAGGAATACCTACAGGGCCGCGGGCTGACCGGAGCCATCGCGCGCGATTTCGCGCTCGGCTACTCGCCTAAGGGCAACAGCCTGCTGGCCCGTTTCGGGCAAACGGAGGAGGACCGCCGCCGCCTGGTTGATGCCGGACTGGCGATCAGGAACGATTCCGGCGATCTCTACGACCGGTTCCGCGACCGCATTATGTTTCCGATCCGGGACCGCCGCGGCCGCGTCGCCAGCTTCGGCGGGCGCGCCATGGGCGAGGCGCAGCCCAAGTACATGAACGGCCCTGAAACCCCGGTATTCCACAAGGGACGAGAACTCTACGGCCTCTACGAAATGCCCCGGGGCAAGGTTCCGCAGTGCCTTCTGGTGGAAGGATATATGGACGTGATCGGGCTGGCCCAGCACGGGGTGGCGGGCGCCGTGGCTCCGCTGGGCACTGCGGTGACGCCGCGGCAGCTCACGCGGCTGTTCGGCATTGCCCCCAGCGTGGTGTTCTGTTTCGACGGCGATGCCGCAGGCCGCCGCGCCGCTGAACGCGCAATGGAGCGAACGCTCCCGGAAATGCGCGCGGGCCGGGAACTGGGGTTCGCATTTCTTCCGGAGGGGGAGGATCCGGACAGTTTCGTTCAATCCAAAGGCGCCGCCGCCTTCCGTGAAATCATCGAGCAGGCCGCGCCGATGTCCGAATTCATGATGGCGACCCTCTCGCAAAAGTGCGACATGGCCACCATTGAGGGGCGCGACCGAATGGCGGAGCGGGCGAGGCCGTTGATCGCGAAAACACCCGTTGGCGTGTACCGCGACCTGCTTTTTGCGCGTCTGGCCCAGGAGGTGGGCCTTGAGGAGGAAAGGCTGCGCCAGCTTCTGCAAGCGGCGCCGGAACGGCGCAGAACGGCGCGGCCCGTGCCGGCGCAATCCGCCGCAAGCGGACCCTTCGACACTTTGGGCGAATCCTTGGCCGGGCTGATCCTGAACTTCCCCGAACTGGCTTCCGCCAGCGAACCGCTGCCGGAACTCGATTATTTCCCGGAATCGCGCGTGGCCCTGTTCAAAGACCTGTTCGAACACGCGCGCGCCATGCCAACGGCCAATGCGGCCAAGCTGCTCGAACGCTATCGCGACCTTAAGGAACATGGGCTGATCGCCCGGCTGCTGGCCAGGAATTCCGGACTCAATCCGCAGCAAGCGGAGCGCGAACTGAGCGGCGGCATCGAAAGGCTCGCCAAGGAGAACGCGCTGCGTCAAATGGCGGCCCGCACCCCGGACTGAAACCGCCGCCGGCCTGTATGATCGAGCACTCGCATTCTTTCGGAGCTTCGTAATGGCGCAACGTATCTACTTGGGCGTGATGGCGGCGCTCTACTTCGCCTCGGCCCTCTATGCCTACCTGGACCCTGCGGCCTTGGGGCAATGGCTCGGGATCGCGTCGCTGGCCGACTCGGGCCATACCGAGATCCGCGCCACCTACGGCGGGCTGGTGCTGGGCAGCGGGCTGGTGCTGGCAGCGGGCGTGTGGTCGCGGAACTTTGCGCTGGCCGGTTTGCTGAGCACGGTTCTGGGCATGGGTTGCCTGGTGCTGACGCGGCTGGCGGCGGAGGTTTTCTCGGGCGGCCCCGGCATCGACGCGAATCAGGGCATCGTGATCGTGTTCGAGGGCGTGGCGGTGGCGCTGGCCGTGTTCTTTGCCCGCCGCGCGCTGCGCGAGAACCGCAAACTCGCCGACAGCCGCTATTGAAGTATTGACATATGTAGGGATAATTGATCGGTTAATCTTAGCGGAGACTCCGGCCGGCCATGACCGCAAATTCCACCACCCAGCGCGCTCCGCAGCGCAACTGGCTCAAGAACCTGATTTCGCTCGGGCGCCAGCGCTCGTACATTACCCATACGGACCTGACCGACCAGCTTCCCGACGAAATCGTCGAAATGGAGCAGATCGAGGAAATCATCAACGTGCTTCGCGATATGGATATCAAGGTGTACGAGGAGGACGAGGTTCCCGACCCCGACACCTTGGCACTGTCCGAAGGCGAAGCCAGCGACGATTCCGACATGGAGGAAGCGGAGGACGCGATCAGCGCCTTCGAGGTGGAGCTGGGCCGGACCACCGATCCGGTGCGTTTGTACATGCGCGAAATGGGTTCGGTGGAACTGCTGACCCGCGAGGGCGAAATCAGCATCGCGCGGCGAATCGAACAAAGCCGCGCGGAAATCAAGCGCCTGATGGCCTATTACCTCCCCTGCGTGAAATACTTGGCGGACCGCTTTGCGGATTGCCGGGCCGGGCAGATGAAATTAAGCGACTTGGTGGCCGGCATCATCGACCCGGACGAACCCGAGGATCTGCGTCCGGCGGCCGAACGCGATCCGGCGGAAAACGCCAACCGCAAGGCGCCGCCCGATCCGCAGGAGCTCGAGCGGCGAATGCTGGCGCTCAATGCCCAGTGCGCCCGTGTGCATCGGGCATTGCGCCGAGTGCGCGCCCAGGAACTGAAGGCCCGGTCCGACGAGGCGCCCGACCATTTCAAGCTCTCCTGCCGCAATCTGAACCATGCCCAGCAGGTGCTCGGCCGGATGCTGCTGGAACTGAAGTTCACGCCCCGGGCCTTCGACGGCATGCTCGATGCTCTGCACAGCACCATGCGGGCTCCTTCCGACGACCATGATGCCCTCTTCCCGTCGTCGGTGGCCGGATGCGAGAACCGGCTGCGCCATATCTATGTGCGTGGCGCGAAGGTTCCGGTAAAGCGCTTCAAGGACTATTTCGCCACCGACCCCAGCAGCGACGGCTGGCTGGAGAAGATGCTCAAAAGCGAGGAGCACGGCCCCAAGCTGGCGCCCTATGCGGAAGAGGTGAGGCAGCTCACCCGACGATTGCGCAGGCTCGAAGATAACTGCTCGCTGCCGATCAATCGCTTCAAAGCCATTCCGGCCGATGCCAGCGGTAAGCCCATGGCGCGCGGGATCAAGGAGCTGTACCGCGAAATTTCGCACAACGAGCTCAAGGCCAAGGATGCCAAGAAGGAAATGGTGGAGGCCAACTTGCGCCTGGTGATTTCGATTGCCAAGAAGTACACCAACCGCGGCCTGCAATTCAACGACCTGATCCAGGAAGGCAATATCGGCCTGATGAAGGCGGTGGATAAGTTCGAGTACCGCCGCGGCTACAAATTCTCCACCTACGCCACTTGGTGGATCCGCCAAGCGATTACCCGCTCGATCGCCGATCAGGCGCGCACTATCCGCGTGCCGGTGCATATGATCGAAACCATCAATAAGCTCAACCGGATCTCGCGGCAAATGCAGCAGGAGATGGGCCGGGATCCCACGCCTGAGGAATTGGCGCAACGCATGGAGATGCCGGAGGAGAAGGTCCGCAAGGTGCAGAAAATCGCCAAGCAGCCGATTTCGCTGGAAACGCCGCTGAGCGAGGATGAGGATTCGCACTTAGGCGACTTTATCGAGGACCAGAACGCCACCTCGCCCATGGATGTGGCCACCACGCGCGGGCTGGAGGAGACGATGCGCGATGTGCTGGCTTCTCTGGGGGCGCGCGAGGCCAAGGTGCTGCGGATGCGTTTCGGGATCGACATGAATACCGATCACACGCTGGAAGAAGTGGGCAAGCAGTTCGACGTGACGCGCGAGCGCATCCGGCAAATCGAGGCCAAGGCGCTGCGCAAGCTGCGCCATCCCAACCACGCCGAGCGCCTGCGAAGCTTCACCCAGGACGACTAACCACCCCCACCCCCTCTCAAAAAGCCGGCGTTGCCGCTGCTGTTACCCCCGCTTCCCGGGAGACGCATAAACCCATCCCTGGGGCTCGGCGGCGGCTCCTGCCGCCGACGCTCCCGGGAAGCGGGGGTAACAGCAGCGGCGCACAGGCATCTCTTGCGCGGTGATCACCGTGCGCCGCGCTATTGGCCCTGCCTCGTGGGAGCGTCTGGGGCAGGATGCCCCAGCCGAGCCCCATGGATGGGTTTATGCGTCTCCCACGAGGCAGGGCCAATAGCGCGGCAACGCCGGCTTTTTGAGAGCGGGGGTAACAGCAGCGGCAACGCCAGCCGTTGCGTTGCGCTTAAGCGGAGTAGCTGCTGCGCAAGGGGGCGATGCGGTTGAATACGAGGCCGCTGGCGGACGAATCTTCGGAATCGGGCGTAAAGTAGCCGAGCCGTTCGAACTGCCAAGTGCCGCCAACGCCCGCGCTGGCCAGCGAAGGTTCAACGCGGGCCGACGGCACCACCTCCAGCGACTCCGCATTGACTTGCTCCTCAAGCGGCGGCGAACCCGAATCGAGGTCGGGCCGCTCCACATTGAACAGCGGGCGATAGAGGCGCAACTCGGCCGGAACCGAATGCTTCGCGCTGACCCAATGGATGGTGCCCCCCACCTTGCGCCGCGCGCCCTCGCCGCCGCTTCGGGATTGCGGATCCACGCTGCAACGCAGCTCCGCCAGCTCGCCCGCCGCATCGCGCACGACTTCATCGCAGCGAATAATGTAGGCGTTGCGCAGCCGAACCTCGCCGCCGGGGCGCAGACGGCGGAAGCGGCGCGGCGGATCCTCCATGAAATCGGTGCTCTCGATATGGATTTCGCGCGAAAAAGGCACCAGGCGGCTGCCCATCTCGGGGCGCTGCGGATGATTGGCCGCAGGCAGTTCCTCGAAATGATCCGAAGGCAGGTTGGCGAGGACAATCTTCAGCGGACGGGCCACCGCCATGGCCCGCGGAGCGTCGCGGTTGAGCGCCTCGCGCAGCACGCTTTCGAGCTGTTCGGCGCCGATCATCTGTTCGGAGCGCGTGACGCCGGCCCGGACGCAGAACTCGCGCAGAATTGCCGGCGGATAGCCCCGGCGGCGCAGCGCTGAGAGCGTCACTAGGCGCGGATCGTCCCAGCCGTCCACCGCCTTGAGGCGAATCAGGTCGGCCACGCGGCGCTTGCTGGTGACGGAATGGCCTAGGTTGAGGCGCCCGAACTCGTATTGCCGCGGACGGGTCTTGAGTTCCAAGCCGCAGTGATCGAGCAGCCATTCGTAGAGCGGGCGGTGATCCTCGAATTCCAGCGTGCAAATCGAGTGGGTGATGCCTTCGAGCGCGTCGCTTAGGGTATGGGCAAAGTCGTACATCGGGAAGATGCACCAGTCCCGGCCGGTGCGCGGATGCTGCACGTGGCGCACCCGGTAGAGCACGGGGTCGCGCAGGTTGATATTGGGCGAGGCCATGTCGATCTTGGCGCGCAGCACCTGCTCGCCGTCGGCGAACTCTCCGCCGCGCATGCGCTGGAACAGATCGAGGTTTTCCGCCGGGCTGCGGTCGCGAAAGGGGCTGGGCCGGCCAGGACGGGTGAGCGTGCCGCGGTCGGCTGAAATGCGCTCGGCGGAACTGCTGTCCACGAACGCGCGACCGCTGCGGATCATATGCTCGGCGATCCCGTAAAGGCGCGGAAAATAATCGGAGGCGTGGGTGATCAGCGGCGTATTGAAGCCCAGCCAGTTCACGTCGCGGCGGATGGCGTCCACGTAGGCTTGATCCTCGGCCACGGGATTGGTGTCGTCGTAGCGCAGGTAGCACACGCCGCGGTTTTCCGCCGCAACGCCGAAATTAAGGCAGATGGATTTGGCATGGCCGATATGCAGGAAGCCGTTGGGCTCCGGCGGAAAGCGCGTCACCACGCGCGCATGGCGGCCCGAGGCCAAATCCTCGGCGATGATTCTGCGGATGAAGTCCTGCGGCGGCATCTTTGAGTTCAGCACTCCAAGCCGGCATCCATGCGGCGGGCGCAGCGCTTCATCAGGCTGCGGGGGTGTAATCGCTGACGATATCGCGGCGATGGTAAACGGGGCAGAGAAAGCGGCCAGCGGCGCGGAGGTTGGTAAGCCACCGGATGCTGGCGCCGTTCTTGCGGTTTGCCAGCACCTTCCCGGCCAGCCAGGGCGTTACCCGCTCCACCTTGTCGCCGATAATGTTATAGACCTTGCGGGCCTGCGCCTCGCGCTTGGGGTCGCGCCCGGCCGCCAGCATCGCCATGTCGGTGATCACGATGCCGGGGCTCAGCGCGCCCACAATCACCTTGCTTCCGCGCACTTCCTTGGCCAGGGATTTCGCCATGTAGGTAATGGCGCGCTTGGTGGATCCATAGGGCGTGAGGCCCGGCGCGGTCATGCCGTTGCTGCCGAAGCCTTCGAATAAGTACACCGCGCCGCCGTTTTCCTGCTTTCGCATGCCTTCGATCGCGACCCGGCAGCCGTTGAACGAACCGGTGAGGTTTGTGTTCACAACGTCCGCCAACTCCTGGGGGCGGAGTTCCGCGACATTGGACCGCCGGTTGGTGATGCCGGCGTTATTGATCCAGATATCAACGCCGCCGAAGCGCTCGACCGCCGCGTCCCACAAGGCCTGCACGCTGGCGTAATCGCTCACGTCGCAGCCCCGGCCCAGCACTTCGCCGTGCTCCGCGAGTTCCGCGGCGGCGGCGGCGGCGCTGTCGGCGCTGCGCCCGCACACGGCCACCTGGTGGCCGCGCTTGAGGAATTCGCGCGCCATGCCTTTGCCAATGCCGCGCGTGCCGCCCGTCACCACCACTGTTTTCGCATCCGCCATTGAAAATCCCGCCGTTGCCCGAAACGAGCGCTAATCTATCACGCCGCTACGGATTGACGGGTACGGCCAACCCGCCTATATTCCCCAAGCGCAACGCGCTGGCAGGAAAAGAAGCCGGCCAGCGTTCCCCACTAGGAGTTGAAAATGAACCTGAATCTTTCCATACGCCTTGTTTTGGCGGTTATCGCCACGGCGCTGCTGGCGCCGATAGCCCCGGCCCAGGATGCCATCGAGGAAATTATCGTCACCGCCCGCCAGCGCGAGGAAACGCTGCGCGACGTGCCGGGAACCGTGCGGGTGCTCACCGCCGAGGATATCGAGCGCTCGGGCATTCAGCGCGCCGAGGACTTCGTGTACATGACGCCCGGCGTGTCGATCGTCGATACGGCTGAAGTGGGCGATACGCAGGTGAATATCCGCGGCATCAACGGCGCCCGCGATGCCGAGAACTCCTATGCGCTGATTGTCGATGGCGTGCTGATGACCAATCCGGCGGCGCTGAACCGCGAATATGCGAACCTGAGCCAGATCGAAATCCTCAAGGGGCCGCAGGGCGCGCTGTACGGCCGCAACGCCGCAGCCGGCGCCATTATCATCACCACCGACAAGCCCTCCAGCGAAACCGGCGGCTACTTCAAGGCCAGCGCCGCCGCCGACAACACCTGGCTGTACTCCGGCGCCGTGGAGAGCGCGCTGGCCGAGGGCGTGAATTTCCGGCTGCAGGGCGATTACCGCGCCACCGACGGCTTCTACGAAAACACCTACCTCGACCGCGACGATATCGTGGACGACTATCGCGGCTACAACCTCAATGCGCGGGTCACCTGGGATCAATCCGACGAAACGAACTGGGACTTCAAGTTCCGTTACGGAGAGGTGAGCGGGGCGTCGATCACTTTCAACGCCGCTTTCCATCTGCCGGGATTCGCGCAAGCGTTCAGCGTGCCCCAGTTCTTCGAGGACGTGAACGACCACGAGTTCGCCTTCCAGAGCAATATCGATCCCACCAACGAGCAGGAGGCCACCGAATTTTCCGCCCGCGTCGATCATGGGCTGGGCTGGGCGGACCTGCGCGCTTGGTTCCTGTTCAGCAAGATCGACAACAACCTGAGCGCCGACGGAACCAGCGGCGCCTTCGGCTTCTTCAACACCAACCAGCACTGCCTGGATACCACCACGGAGGCATTCAACGCCGGAGTGCGGCTGCCAGCGCCCACCTATCTGGGCGCCTCGCCCGCCTTCCCGGTGTCGCTGCTGGGCCCCTACACGCCGATCGCCTGCGACGGCACCCAGTACCAGGAACGCAAGCAGACCGACTACAGTTTCGAGCTTCGCCTTAATTCGACCAACGACGGTCCGCTCAGCTGGCTGGCCGGCGCCTACGTGCTGGACATCGACCGCGAGGTGGGCGTGAACACCGGGCTGGACCTAGGCAACGGCATCACCATGGAGCTTTACGTGCCCCAAGGCGGCAACAACCCCACCGAGCAGCTCGTGCATGACCGCTTCAGCAACCGGGTGCTGGCGGCTTTCGGCGAGCTTTCCTACGAAATCACCGAAACCACCGAGATGTCGCTGGCATTGCGCTTCGACAGCGAGCGGCGCAAGGTGGAAAACCTAGTGCCTGTGAACGCGATGTCGCAGTACATCGATTGCGATGGCCCGCCCTACACCGGCGGCACGCCGATCAATCCGGGACTTTGCCCGGGACTCAATCCCGAAGGGCGTATCGCCCCCAAGGAGCGCACCTTCAGCCAGCTTCAGCCCAAGCTCTCGCTCACTTGGGACGTGGCCGAAAACTGGACGCTGTTCGGCAGCGCCGGCGTGGGCTTCAAAAGCGGCGGCTTCAACAACCAGGGCGCCAAGGCCACCGTGGATATTTTCATCAACGGCCTTATTAACAACGTGTTCCTAGCGAACGCGGGCGCGCCGCCCCAATTGCCCGTGGGCATCAGCGACGATGTGGACAAGGAAACTTCGCTATCGCTGGAAGTGGGCGTGAAGGGCAGCCTGCTGGGCGACCGGCTGCGGCTGGAAGCCACCGCCTTCAACGTGCAGGTGGACGACATGCAGTTTTTCGAGTTCATGGTGGGGCCTTTCGGCCTGCTGCGATTGAACGGCAACGTGGATGAAGTGAGCCTGCAAGGCGCCGAAGTGGGCGCAAGCTGGGCGGTCACGGATATCCTCGACGTGTATGCCGGCTGGGGCTATGTCGATAGCGAGATCGAGGCCAACAGCGTGCGCCCGGACACGGTGGGCAATAAATCCCCCTACACGCCGGACTGGACCGCCAGCGCCGGCGCCCGCGTGGTGGTGCCGCTGGCGGGCGCTTGGCAGTTCGCCGCCTCGGCGGATGTGTCGGCGGTGGGCGAAACCTGGTTCCACGTGGTCCAGGACCAGCAGCGCGCCACGCTGTTTGAAGGCGCCGCCAGCGATTTCACGCCCACCCGGCGCGACAGCTACACGGTGCTGAACCTGCGCGCCGGCGTGGAGAACGATTGGCTTTCGGCGGTCGTGTTCGCCAAGAACGCCACCGAGGAGGTGTACCTGGAGGAAGTGATCCCGGCGCCGGAGTTCGGCGGCACCTTCATCCACCCGGCGGACCTGCGCCGCGTGGGCCTGGAACTCACCGTGCGCTTCTAATCGCGAACCGCGCAGGCTTACAAATCAGCGTACGGCAGCGCGGACACGCCGCCGCCCAGCGGCAGGCGGCTGTCGCCCGGATGCACAACATAGCCGGGATGCGCCTGCGCGGGCAGGCTCGCTCGAAACGCCCGGATGGCCTTGGCCATCTCGGGCCGGGGCGTAGCGGAAAGCCTCGCCTCCAAGGGCACGAGTTGCCCGCCAACATCCACCAGCAGATCCACCTCGGATCCTGCCATCGTCCTCCAGAAGTAGAGTTGCGGCATTAGGCCCCGGTGAGCCAGCGCCTTGAAGACCTCGGCAATCATGGCCGTTTCCATAATTGCGCCGCCCATGGGCCCGGCGGCGGCGTGCCCGGCATCCTTCAGGCCTGCCAGATGGCACAAGGCACCAACATCCATGAAGTACACTTTGGGACGCTTGACCAAGCGCTTGCCCGCGCTGGCGAAATAAGGCCGAAGCACGATGATTTGATAGGTCGCCTCAAGAATGCCGATCCAAGCCTTTACGGTGTTCACCGCAATGCCCAAGTCGCGGGCCGCGTCGGTCAGGTTGAGCAGCTGCCCGCTTCGCGCCGCCAGCAACTGTAGAAAGAGGCGGTATTGAGCGAGGTCGCCAACCTGCCTCAGCATGCGCACATCGCGCTCCAGATAGGTCTGCATGTAGGCGGCATGCCAGAGATTGGCATCCCTTTCCGGCTGTGCGGAAAGTTCCGGATACCCGCCGCGCAGGAAACTTTCCCACAACTTCCCGAACATGCATGAGCCGGCGGCGACGGAACTCCGTCCAGCCTCCCAAGGAAGCGGAAGAAGCGGGCGGCTTTCCGCCTCCCGCCGCGAAAGCGGCAGCAATTGCAGCATGGCGGCGCGTCCCGCCAACGACTCGGTGACGCCGCGGGCAAGCGCAAGATTCTGCGATCCAGTCAGCAGGTACTGGCCTTTGCGTCCGCGGTTGGCATCGATCTTCTGCTTGATATAGGGAAGCAGCTGGGGACAGTGCTGCATCTCGTCAAAAATTACCGGCGGCGCATGCGCCTCCAGAAAACCGCGAGGATCCTCAACGGCGGCCGCCTGCATATCGGGCGTATCAAGCGACGCATAACGATAGCGCCGCTGGAAAAGATGCTTGAGCAGCGTCGTTTTGCCGGACTGCCGCGGCCCGGTAAGCACCACCACAGGAAACTCCGCCGCTGCCTTTGCAACCACAGGTTCAAGAGAGCGCTCAATGTAACCTTGCATAGCAAACTCCAGCGTCGCGGGAAAGCAGTCCTCGCTCCCGCCAAAATAAAGTCGATATTATGCATTCATAATGCACAATATCGACTAGGAAATGAGTCGATGGCGCTAACGGAAAGCCAATATCCGGTATCCCGGCAAACCGCGAAACCGGGGCCACTCCAGCGCCGACACATAACCCTAAATTCAGGCAAATTATAAAGTTTGATTTATCTTTTGACTGAATTTAGGGTTATAGTTTGTCGCATGACGATCCGGCGCGATATTGCGGAGCAAGTTCTTGAATGTGCGGCGCAGTTGCCTGTGGCGACGGTTACAGGGCCCCGGCAGAGCGGCAAGACGACGCTTTGCCGGCAGCTTTTCGCCGGGCATCCGTACGTTTCGCTTGAAGACCCGGCGATTCGGCAATTTGCCTTCAATGATCCGAAGCGGTTCCTCGGTGGCTATCCCAACGGCGCGATTCTCGATGAGGTGCAGCGGGCGCCTGAGCTTCTGTCCTACCTCCAGGGGCTGGTGGATGCCGATGCCACTCCCGGGCGTTGGATTCTGACAGGCTCCCAGAATCTCTCGTTGCTTTCCCAGGTCAGCCAATCGCTCGCCGGCAGGACAGGCATTTTCCATCTTTTGCCCTTATCGCGCCGCGAGGCCCTGCGATTTCCCAAAGCGCCGGCAACTTTGGAGGAAGCGCTGTTCATGGGCGGCTACCCGCGCATTTTCGATCGTCAGTTGCAGCCCTCCGCATGGCTGGGCATGTACGCTGCGAGCTATCTGGAACGCGATGTGCGCCAGATTCTGAATATCGGCAATATGGCCACGTTTCAGCGCTTCATCCAGCTCGCCGCCGGACGCACCGGTCAGGCGCTGAATATCTCGGAATTGGCGGGTGATTGCGGGGTGGCCCCGGCAACCGTTGGCAACTGGCTCAGTGTGCTTGAGGCGAGTTACATCACCTTCAGGCTGCCGCCCTATTTCCGCAATATTTCAAAGCGGCTCGCAAAAACGCCCAAGCTCTACTTCTACGATACGGGGCTGGCCTGCTGGCTGCTTGGCATTCAAACGCCGGGGCAGCTGCGGCTTCACCCGCTTCGCGGCGCGCTCTTCGAGACTTGGGTAGTGTCGGAATTAGCGAAGCTGCGAACGCGGCGCGACCCGGCGCTAGCCCGGGGCATGTACTTTTATCGCGAAAAAAACGTGGGCGAGGTGGATCTTTTGCTGGAGCGCCCGCAAGGCGTGCTGCTCGTGGAGGCGAAGTCCGGCGCCACGCCCGATCCCAGCATGCTCGCCCAGCCCCGGCGCGCGCGGCGGCACTTCGACGCGACCGGCATTGCCTGCGGCATCGCCGTCGCCTACGGCGGGGACCAAGCCCACCATACGGGCGCCGGGCCTATTGTGCCTTGGCATGCGCTGGGTGGCCTTGAGGATGGCGCTTGACCGGAAAGAGGGAGTCCTAGGCTGGTGATTCAGCCGGCGTAGCGGCGAAGCCGGATATCGGCCTGCTCCTTGTGGCCGGCAAAGCCTTCCAGCGCGCAGAGGCGCGAGCAATACTCGCCGATCTCCACCGAGGCTTGCTCGGTGATGCGCTGGTAGGTGCAGGTTTTGATGAACTTGCCCACCCAAAGGCCGCCGGTGTAGCGCGAGGCCTTGCGGGTCGGCAGCGTGTGGTTGGTGCCGATCACCTTGTCGCCGTACGACACGTTGGTTTCCGGTCCAAGGAACAAGGCGCCGTAGTTGCGCATATTGTCGAGAAAATACTGCGGGTTGCGGGTCATCACCTGGACATGCTCGGAGCCGATCTCGTTGGCCTTGGCCAGCATCTCCTTTTCGCTGTCGCAAACGATCACTTGGCCGTAGTCGCGCCACGCCTGTCCGGCAATCGCCGCCGTGGGCAGAACGCCAAGCTGGCGCTCCACCTCGGTCATGGCGGCCTGCGCCAGAGCCTCGGAATTGGTCAGCAGAATGGCGGGCGAATCGGGGCCGTGCTCGGCCTGGCCGAGCAGATCCGCCGCGCACAGCTCGCCGTCCACCGAATCGTCGGCGATAATCAGCGTTTCGGTTGGGCCCGCCAGCAGATCGATGCCCACCCGCCCGAAAAGCTGCCGCTTGGCCTCGGCCACAAAGGCGTTGCCCGGCCCCACGATCATGTCCACGGATTCGATCGTGCCGGTGCCCAGAGCCATCGCGCCAATCGCCTGGACCCCGCCTAGGCAGTAGATCTCGTCGGCGCCGGCCAAGTCCAAGGCCACCACGACCGCTGCATTGGGGGCGCCCTCAAACGGCGGAGAGGCGGCGATCACCCGCTCCACTCCGGCCACTCTCGCCGTCACCACGCTCATGTGCGCGGAAGCCACCAGCGGATACTGGCCTCCCGGCACGTAGCAGCCCACGCTGCCGACGGGGATATTGCGGTGCCCGAGCACCACGCCGGGACGCGTTTCAACTTCCACTTCGCTCAGCGCTTCAAGCTGAATCCGCGCAAAGTTGCGAATTTGCTCCTGGGCGAAGCGGATATCGGCGATATCCCGCGGATCCAAGCGGCGGTGGCAACCGTCGATCTCTTTGCGGCTCAGGCGAAACGAATCCGGCGACCAGCCGTCGAACTGCTGCGAATAGCGGCGAACGGCCTCGTCGCCGTTGGCCGTGATATCGCCCAATAGGTCCTCGACCGCCGACTGGATGCGCGCGTCGCGCTCATCCTGCTGCCCGGCGGCAATGCCCTTCTTCAGGTACCGAATCATCGGACCGGGTCCGGGGCTTTCAGCCCACGAGCCGCGGATTGGCTAGAAGCTGTAGTTTATGCTCACGCCAAAGTGGCGGCCGCGGTTGAGGTTGGCCAACTGGGCATACGGGAAGGTGTTGTTGCCCGTGGTCTGATCGAAACGGGCGAAGCGGCGCAGGTCGCGGAAGCGGAACGAGCCGGCCAGCGTCAGATCATCGAGGATATTGTTCACGTAGGCAGTCAGCCGCCAGTTCCCGCTTTCCATGCCCGCGCGCAGGTTCCACTTGTATTCCCAGCCCAAGTAGGACAGGTTGTAGATTTCCGACCAGCGCTCGCCGATCATGTTCAGATCGCTGCGGGCGAAGAAATCCCAGTCGTTGAACGCCTCCGGCCTGTTGTAGTCCACCGAAAGCTGAACCTGCCAGTCCGGATAGCGGTACGGCTCGTTGCCGGCCAGATCCGGGTCCACGCCCAGTTGCGGCGCGAAGGTTTCTTCCACGAAGAATTTGTACTCGGGATCCGCGAAGGCGACGGAACCGGACAACAGCCATTGCTCCGACACCGCGAAGCTGGACTCCAGCTCGAATCCGTACACCTCCGTCTCGCCGGCGTTGGTGGTGATTTGCGAATCCTGCCCTTGGTTGTCGAGGAAGGTCTGGCGGATCTGCTGGTCCGACCAGTCGAGGTAGTACACGGCCGCATTCAGCAGCAGCCGCCCGTCCATCAACAGGCTCTTGACCCCGGCTTCATAATTCCAGATGGTTTCCTCTTTCACGGTGGGGGAGATGCCGAGCCTTTCCGCGGTCGCGCGGTTATTGAAGAACCCGGGCTTGTTGCCCTGCGAAACCACGCCGTAGAGGGTCATGTCCTCGTTGGGCTTGTAATCGACGATGAAGCGCGGCAGGGTGCGCTCGAAGCTCTCGGTATCGAAGGCGAACGCGTCGATATTCTTGCTGGAGCCCAGGCGCGGGATATCGGCGGGCAGCTGCGGGTTGAACTCGGCGGTGGACTCGAGCACATCGTCCTCCTGCCAGCGCACATCCAAGCCTAGGGCGAGCCGCTCGGTGAGGCTGTAGGTGATGCTGCCGAAAACCGATAGGTTCTCGATATGGCGGGAGGTCTCAGCGCGACCGTGGGGGCGGCTGGCCGTGAGCCGCAGGTTGCGCGCCAGGATATCGTGCTCGTAGTACGAGACGCCGGCAAAGGCCGAAAGCTTTTCGGATCCCGGGGCCCTCACCTTGAATTGCAGGCTCATGTCCTGAAAGCCGGTCCAGTTCCTGTTCGCTTCCACCAAGCCCACGCTGCCGAACACCAGCCCGCCCCTGCGGCCGAGGCCGTTGGGAAGGCCGATGCTGTCGCTGTAACTGGCATCAAGAATGGCGCCGACCGTTTGCTGGTTGGTGCCGGCGCGAAGCTCGAATTCCCAGTCGTTGGGGGCGGTGAAATCCAATTGGGCCGTATAGCGGCGCGTGATCTGGATCTGCCCAGCCGGGAGGCCGAAACGCTCTTCGACGCGCTTGTTGTTCTGCGCGACCGTATCCACATCGTCCGGGAGCTTGCCGCAAATATAGCCCAAGGGGATGGTGGAGTTATAGAAAAGGCAGTTGTCCAGCGATGAGGGCAGGCTGGTGGTGGGCGGCGGGCCGTCATCGTCTTCGGCCCAGGATGCGAATAAAGCAAGCGCGAGGCTCTCTGTGGGTTCCCACAGGAGCTTGCCGGAAACAGCCCTGGATTTCTCATTGCCGATGGTGGCGTTGTCCTCCATGGCGGCCACGTTCTTCCATTCGCCGCCGAAGTTGTAGGAGCGCAAGCTCACCATGGCTTTCAGCGTGTCCTGGTTAAACAGCGGGCCGGAAACGGTCAAGGCGACATCGGAGCGGCTATGATCGCCGAGATCCAAATTGGCATCGATTTCCAGTTCGTCGCCAGGCGTTTTAGTGATGTAGTTCACCGCGCCGCCAAAAGTGGCGCGGCCGAACAGGGCGGATTGGGGGCCTTTGAGCACCTCCACCCGTTCGATATTGTTGAAGCCGAAAGTGGCCGCGGTGCCAAGAACAAAGAATCCGTCCACGAACACGGAGGAATTCTGGCGGTCAACCACCGGCGTGTTCACGACCAAGCCGCGGAAATACGGATTGGAGTCGCGCCCGCCCACGTTTTCGGTGTAGAAGCCGGGCGTGTAGTCGGACAGATCGAGGATATTATCGACGCCGCGGTCGTAGATATCCTCGTTGGTCAGCGCCGTTACCGTGAGCGGCAAATCCTGCAGGTTCTCTTCCCGTTTCCGGGCGGTAACGATGATCTCCTCCAGAGCGAGTTCCTGCGCGAATGCAGGTGCGGAATAGTAGGAAAAGGCAATCAATGCTGCGCCCGCTATAGACGCGAGCAGCGCGGCTTTTCTTGTCATAACAGCAAGTCCCATTTGATCCCAACGAACAGGAACCTTACCCCAAAGCGCCTGTCGAATCAAAATGACAAGCGGCGTGCGAACGGCCAATCAAAAAAACCGCCCCGGCGCATATGCGCCGGGGCGGCGGGATGAGATGCCTGGCGGTGACCTACTCTCGCGCGGGGAGGCCCCGAACTACCATCGGCGCTGGACGTTTTCACTTCCGAGTTCGGAATGGAATCGGGTGGGACCCGTCCGCTATTGCCACCAGGCGAAAAAGATGGCGCGTCCCTGTTTTATAAGGGACGCGCCCAGAATTGTTCCATGCATTGCTCGTTGAACCTTAGGAAATGCTTCGGTGTGACGCGGTTTAAGCCGCACGGGCAATTAGTACTGGTTAGCTTCACGCGTTGCCGCGCTTCCACACCCAGCCTATCAACCTTGTAGTCTTCAAGGGCCCTTCAGGGATCCGAAGATCCGGGAAACCTAATCTTGGGGTGGGCTTCCCGCTTAGATGCTTTCAGCGGTTATCCCTTCCGTACATAGCTACCCGGCAATGCCACTGGCGTGACAACCGGAACACCAGAGGT